>NZ_NFHE01000005.1 GCF_002161235.1 Pseudoflavonifractor sp. An85 | reverse complement strand
GTGGTTCCACTGCCGATTTCCGTCCTCTGGACGAATAGGTGCGATACAGTTTCCTGTAATCCAGTTCCTCAAGCTGGGCACTTGCCAGTCGGACGGGTGCGTTCTCCGGTAATATTTTTACTGATCTTGCTTGTTATAATTTGTCTGCACAAACAAATTGTAAAGCAAATGAAACGAGAGGCCAACCCCCAAAAAGGTTAGCCTCTCGTTTTGTTGTTCTGGCCTATTTTGCAACAGGCCCTTCTCGTTATCGTCTTTTTTCCGTTCGAATGCGCTCCACATCGTAGGTACGCACAAACCCGGACACGTCTTCTCCCGTCTCCACACAGCGGAAGTAGATCTCTCCACAGGCTCGGCTGTCGCTGCCTGCATGGTGGTGATCCAGCTCCAGTCCAAAGTAGTCACACAACGTGTTGAGTTTGTGGTTGGGAGACTGGGGAATAAGTCGACGACTCATCTGACAAGTACAAGCATAGTTCACCCGTTTGGCCCAGCTGATGCCGTAGTCCCGCAGGCACTTGGCCAGCACCGACATGTCAAAAGGGGCATTGTGGGCCACCAACACCCCCTGCTCCAGAATGGGGCGGATAGTATCCCACAGCTGGGGAAAGGTGGGCTCATGGGCCACCATCTCCGGGGTGATTCCGGTGAGTTCTACGTTGAAGGGTTCAAACTCCTCCTCCGGGTTGACCAGGGAATAGAATTCCTCCACCACTTGTCCCTCCTCCATCACGGTGATGCCAATGGCGCTCATGCGGTCGTTGACGGAGTTGGGGGTCTCTACATCAAAGGCAACAACTCTCTGGGACATGTTTCACAGGCCTCTCTATCTGAATTTGCAATATGTGCGACATTTTACCACAGATTTTCCCGGCCGTCTACCTTACAGGTGCTGCTGCCACTGTTCTGCCTTGAAACCCACCAGGACAAAGTCATCCCCAATCACCAGGGGGCGCTTGACCAGCATTCCGTCGGAGGCCAAAAGCTGATACTGCTCCTCTTCAGACATGGTGGGCAGGCGATCTTTCAGCCCCAGAGCCTTGTAGGCCAGCCCAGAGGTGTTGAAAAAGCGTTTGAGAGGCAGCCCGCTTTTCTCATGCCAGGCCTTCAGCTCCTCCACCGTGGGATTCTTCTCCTTAATGTGGCGATCCTCATAGGAAACCTGGTGCTCATCCAGCCATACCTTGGCCTTTTTGCAGGTGGTACAGGGCGGATACTGTAAAAACAAAACGCTCATGGTGTTACACTCCTTTTTCGGCTTGCTCTCGGCCCTGATAGGGTGGGCAGAGATATCGTTGTTTCTTTCGTGTACCTTTTCCATACTCGATGGCCTCCACAGGGCATTTGCAGATGCACGCCATGCAGTGGGTGCAGGTGGTTCCCCACACCGGCTTTCCCTTTTCCATCTGGATGTTCCCCAAGGGGCACACATGTTCGCACTTGCCGCAGCCCACACAGGAGTCCTTGGCATAGAATTTGTTGGCTTTCACATGAAAGCGGTAAAAGGCCCGGTTGACCGCACCAGATTTCAAGTGATCCAATCCCTTGGTCTGGATGGGCGGGAAAGATTCTCCCCGGCTCATGTATCCGACCCCCTGCTCCAGGGTATCCTCTGCCTTCCGGCGCATGATGTGAGCCTGATCCCGGCTGGGAGGGTTGAAAAAGACCAGATAGTTATCTGGCATCACCACCGGAAGGGTCCCACGGTAGTTCATCCCCTTGCGCTGGCACAGATCCCGAAGTCTGGGCTCCACATCGCCCACCTCAGAACCGCAAGTCATCACAAAATAGGCCTCCCTGCTGCCGCTGAAATGTCCAGACAGGATGAAATCCTCCACCACCCGGGGAATCTGCCAACAGTAGGTGGGCATGACAAACACCCAGGGCGTCTCGGACTGCAGCTCCGCTGCGATCCCGTGGCGAATATAGTAGAAGGTGTCCATCAGGTCATCCTTCCTGTGATCAGCCAGCCATTCTGCGCAGTACTGGCTGTTTCCTGTGGCTGAAAAATAAAGAATCATATTCCTTCCTCCATGGAACATTCCCTCTCTCATCATGGACACAGTATACGATTTTCCCGCCGGTGTCAACCATCAGAGCGGAAAAAATCACCTCCAAACAGATGGGATTTTTGTGAATTCCAGTCCGAATCAGAAGGTCAGCTCCAGCATAGGAGGCCAGCTGGGGTCAATGAGTATGAGTACACAGCACCTGGGGCAGAGCCAGCAAAGTATCATCAGGCAGCATGCTGTATTCTCCCAATCGGGCCGCCGCCTCGTCCCCTGCCGCCCCATGGCAGTATACTGCCCAGGCCACCAACTCCCCTGGGCAAGAAACCTGGCTCGCCAGCTGCTTTTGCCCCAAAAATGAGGCGATTATCCCGGCCAAAATATCCCCGCTGCCTCCCTTGGCCATGCCGGGGTTTCCGGTGGTGTTGCACCATCCCCGACCCTGGGAATCTACCGTAAAAGTTTGGTACCCTTTCAGCACCACGATACTCCCGGTATCTCTGGCCAGCTGTCGGGCCCGCTCCTCCCGCTGCTTCAAGGGTAGTCCACACCCCGTCAGCCGGGCAAATTCTCCATCGTGAGGGGTGAGGACGGTGAGGGCCTTCCGCCTACGCAGCAACTCCGTGCGCCCTTCCAGGGCGTTGAGGCCGTCGGCGTCTAGCACCAAAGGCCGTTCTACCTCCTGAACCAGACAAAGAATCAGTTGCTGCGCCCACGCACTGCGCCCCATGCCGGGGCCTACCAGCACCACGTCACACTGGTTTGCCCGCTCCACCACCTGCTCCGGCTCTTGGGGTAATGGAAAGGGCATCTCACTGGAACAACGAGTGGCCACGATGGGATATACCTCCTGGGGCACCCCCAAAAACACCAGCCCTGCCCCACTGCGCAAGGCGCCTTGGGCGGCAAACACCGGGGCGCCGGTATACCCTTGACTACCTGCCACAATGAGCACCCTTCCATAGTCTCCCTTGTGGCTCTCCCGCGCCCGGCGGGGCAGGTGCACCATGTCCCGAGTCATCAAAACCACTTCACCCACGGTCCTTCTCCCCTTTCTCCATCAACTTTCCAATGATATATCCGTAATTCTCTCGCCGATGGGGCAGAAGGCACTGAGAGCAATCCTTGATTCCCTGTGGCGTGTAGGTAAAGGCTCCGCCACACTCCTCCCCCAGCAGATAGAGGGGACAGTAGCAGAACAGGCAGTTGAAGTCCTCCGGATGCTGGGTAGGGTGGCAGGGAAAGAACTCACAGGATGTGTGAGCAAAAAACTCATAATTGTGTCCTGTCTCTTGGTCTTTCACAGCATATCCCCTCCAAACGTCTCTCCCACCAGCTGCATCTGCTCCACCGTGGGCTCCCATCCAAAGCGAATCTCCACCACACAGGTCTCGTAGCACAGCAGGTAGGTGCGCAAGCGTCCATGATCCGTCTCCCGGTACGCCTCCTGGGCCAGCCACAACGTGGGGTCCACCGCCTCATGATCCGCCCAGAGCATGGTGTCTCGACACAGGTTGTGCAGCGCCGGCAGCTTCACTAAGGTAACCGTATACATCACGGTGTCCATGTCCTCGTCTGGCCCAGTTTCCCGCTCAGAGACCTGCCATCCCAGGTACTGGCCCAACACCAGAGATTCCTCCCCGTCTCGGTGCACCCAAAACTCCTGCTCATCCACCTCACCTCGCAACTGCTCTACGGTCAGGGGCAGTCCATCTGGATATTGGCTCCACCAGCTGTCCACCGATGTGGGCGAAAACCAGTTCCAATGCGTGAACACAGCAACCATCACACCGACAAAGGCCATGACCCCCAAAAAGGACACCGCCGCGGTCATCACCTCATTTTTGCCCCGAGAGACCTTCCGCCTTCTCAATACATCCCGCATCCAAAGCACAAAGCACCAACCCACCGCAAACGCAACGCCGGAGACCACGATAAACAGGCGAGCATGAACCCAAGGCTTCACCACCAGAGTGACGACAATTCCAGACAGCCAAAGGATCACATATGCCATCAGCACCCAACGGATCACCCGTCCCCATGGCCGAGTATCCAGCCACTCCCCCTGGGCCGCCACCTTTCTGGCCTTTCGATACCAAAGTTCATACGGAATCAGCTCCGCCCCTATGACTACAAAAAGCAGAAAATCATCCAGCATCCACTCTGCATAATGAGACAAGGCCCACAAGGGCATTTTCAACAGGCTCCAAAGATTTACCAAAAGACAAGCCAGCGCCAGACCAAAAAGAACGCGGTAGAGCGTCAAGGCACCTTGTTTCAACGAACGATGCATCCCTTCCACATGAGCCACTGGGTCGGTCTCCATGGGAATGGGGGTTTGCTCCCAGTTATAAAACACCTGCATGGTAGGCGTGGTCACTGTCAGCTGCCAGCCGGTATGCTCCCCCAGCTCCGTCATATTCTCCAACTTCTCACTGGGCTCTGGGTCGTAGACATCCTGCGTCAAATAAGAGATCCACACATGAGCCGGACGGGGCTCCGTCCACCGGAAGGTCCACCATATGCCAAAGACATGCTCCAGTACCCAGCCTTCCCGGGCTTTTTTCTCCAAATAACACACGGTCTCACAAGAATCAAAAAAGGCGATGCGTTTCCAAGTCCGTTTCCGCGTTTTCATGGATGCCCCTCCTCTCCCGTCCAGCGCAGGTAATCCCTGGCCTGGGCACAAATTCGCTGGTATTCCTGATCCAGCATTTCCTGACCCTTGGGCGTAATGAGATAACTGCGCCGCCGTCCCTCCACACGGGTCTCCTCAATACATCCGGCATCCAAAAACTGCTCCAAGAGGTTGTACAACGTCCCTGATCCCACCCGTACTCGCCCGTCCGTCATGGTAGGCACCTGATCCAGAATATCAATGCCGCACCGCTCCTCACGCAGACAGAGCAAAACATAAAACATCTGTTCAGACAGGGTCTGGAATTTCACGCGAGCCATGCTTCTCACCTCTATTCTCGATATTCGAGTTTTCCCACTTTCACTATATTCTCGATGTTCGAGATTGTCAAGAAAAATATCTCTTGACAGTCAACCGTACTACTCATATAATACAGTTAGGAAGTGTACTATACAAGTAATACAGTGGAGAGGATGTGATACACCTTGGTGCGCTTTGACGACCTGCATCTTCGAGACGGCACCCCCATATACGCCCAGATCATTCAACACTTGAAAGCGGGCATTGCCGCCGGAACGGTGCAAGATGGAGACGAGCTTCCCTCCCGGCGCACACTCTCCGCTCTGCTGGGCGTCAACCCCAACACCATTCAGAAGGCCTTTCGCCTGCTGGAGGAAGAGGGGCTGATCTCCTCCCGCACAGGAAGCAAGAGCTACGTGTGTCTGTCATCGGAACAAAGTCAGGCCATGCAACAGCAACTACCCCACACCCAAACCCAGGACTACATTGCAACCATGCGGGCCATGGGCCTCACCCGCAGTCAGACCGTTGCCCTCATCGAGGCTCTGTGGAAGGAGGATACTCCATGAAAAAATCCTTGTCTGTATTATCCCTGGCTGCCACCACCTCCTTTTGGCGGATTTTGGCCATTCTGGCCGCTCTGGCTGTAACTCAACTGCTGACCGCCTATTGGATGCTGTGCAACCTTTACGCTCCACCCTTGGAGAGCATTCTGGATTTCCCTGTATACCGGTTTTCCCCTGCGGTGGCCATTACCCTGGCCACCCTGGTACTTCTAAACGCCCACGGCGGAACCCGCAGCCGGGTCAACTACACCATGGCGCGGCTGTCGATCCCCTCCCGCTCCCTGCTACTTATTCACATGGTTTACTGCGTGGGGATCTATCTCCTGTTTTGGCTGTTTCAGGTGTCCATGGTGATAGCCACGGCGGCACTGTTCCGCTTTTTAGCTCCCCTAGATGCCTTCAGTGTGCAGCTGGAGCTGCTCACCTGTTACCGCAGCGTCTACCTCCACCCCCTGCTGCCCCTGGCGGATTGGCCCTTCTGGATCACCACTCCGCTGGTCTACCTGGGATTGGGGGTCAACACCGGCATAGGCATGGTACGCAGCTGGGAAGGCAAAGTCTACATGCCCCCTGTAGTGTTTGCGGTATCTACCGCCCTGTACGCCGCCAAACCCGGTGACTACGGCTGGGGCATATGCCTGATGTTTGCCCTGTGGGGCGGGGTTTGTGTCAGCTATTACCAGTATGTCACCGCCAAAGCCCGGGAGGTGGTCACATGAAGATGCAAGCCCTGTTTCCCATGACCGTCTCCCCAGACAAAGTGTTGCAAGGCTTGGGACTGGGTGCTTTGGCTGCCGCCTGCTGCAATCTCTACTATCTCTATTCCTATACCATGGCCAGTCAAGAGCTCTGGTACCATAGCGCTGACGGCGTGCAATACCTTCGCCCTGACGCCATCATGCCCTCCTTCTTCTCTCTGCTGGGATTCAGCCTGTATGGCTACGTCATCGCCGTGCTGGCCATGATCCCTCTGGCCTGGATGTTCTGGCGCTCCCACTTCACAGAATCTAAGAGCATATACCTCATGCGCCGCCTGTCCACCCCCCGAGAGCTGCCCCGCCGGTGCCTCACAGTCCCCATCCTGGCCGCTATGTGCTATCTCATCTTAGCCCTTTTGCTTTTGTTGCTGGATTTCGCCATCTATTGGAGGTGCACCCCCTCCCCGCTGCTCCCCCCTTCCATGTGGGATGCCTTTTGGAATTAAAGGAGGTTTCTGCCATGCTGCAACTCACAGACGTAAGTAAAAAGTATCCCCTTTCCACCCAAGCTCTCTATCAGGTCAATCTGTCCATTGGTCCCGGGGAGGTGGTGGGACTGTTTGGAGCAAACGGCGCGGGCAAGACCACCTTACTCAAATGCATCCTGGGCCTGCTGCCCTGCGAGGGGGCCATCACCCTGGATGGTGCCCCCATCAACCACACCAACATCGCCCGCCTCAGCTTTGCCACCTGTGAGCACTCCTTTTTCCCCAACCTGACCTCCCAGGCTCACCGGGACTTTTACCGCTCCCACTTCCCTGCCTGGCGGGACAAACGGTTCCATGCCCTGATGGATTTCTTTCACCTGCCGGACCACCGGCCTCTGCGCAGCTTCTCCACCGGCCAACAGAATCAATTTGAGGTGATTTTGGCCCTGTGCCAGGGGGCAGAGTACATTCTCATGGACGAACCCTTTGCCGGAAACGACATTTTTAACCGCGAGGACTTCTATAAGGTGCTGCTGGGCATTCTGGAGCCCACAGAGACGGTGATCCTCTCCACCCATCTGCTCACCGAAATCAACTCCTTCATCAGCCGGGCTGTACTGCTGTGGGATGGGCAAATTGTGGGGGATGTGTCCGCCCTGGAGCTGGATGAACAGGGGCTCACGGTCTGGGAGTATGTGAAAGAGAAGTATCACTACGCCCCCGATCGGGTGAGCAGCACCTTATGGGAACTCACTGGAGAGGAGGATAATCCGTCATGAAACGTGCCTTATTTGCCTTCTTAGCCCTATTCCTCGCCACCGCTGTGGTGTTTGTCTCCGCCCTTGTCACCATCGTTCCCACTGCAGAACAGGTCACCTTCACCGCCAACCCACTTTATAGCACAGGTGACCCATCCGACGCCCAGGGATTGCGACTGGTGGCAGAGACCACTATGGGCGGAAAGCTGAACTGGACCACCACCTTTACCCCGGCCCAGACTCCCAGCTGCGAAACCAAATTCCACTTCGAGGCCCAGAAAGACGGCATCCCCTACCAGCCTGTCAACGATGGCCCACAGCTCTCCGTAACTGGATTTTTCAGCACCACATATTATCACGGCGATTTCGTGAGCAACGACCCTTACACCTATGCAATTTACCGCGAAATGATTCAGGATATCATAGGTGATACCACCGCACAAGGCGGGTCTTATACGGCAACCGTCAACTTGCAAGACTACCTCCAGTACTACCCCGTCTCACTAGAGTGTTATGACTGGGATTTCCAGGACCATCCCAACTATACAGCCGTGGACTTGTCCAGCGTATTCTCCATCCCCATCCAGGGGGGCATCACCGCGGAGGTTTCGGTGACGGTGCAGCCGGATGGCTCCATCAGCGAATTTTCCTTCTATGCCCCAGATATGCCCTATTGCTCCGCCAAGGCGGTGTATTTCCAAGATGCCTTTTATGTGGCTTTCCCCCACGCATCTCTGGATTTGGAGCTGGACGACACCCAGGTAACTCCCGGGCTGTACCGTCTGCCCTTGACCGTTGCCAATGAAACCACTGTAATCGATGTGGCCAACATCCAGCTGGTGGCTTCCATAGACGCTCCGGCCCAAACCATGTCCCTCATTGGCGATGGTCCCCAGCTGGCCCTGGTCACCTCTGCCAACCAGCACCACCCCAATCAACTCACCGTACTGGACCTTGCCACCGGAACCCAACTCCAACAGCTTCATTTGGGCGATACCAACCAGATCATATCCTTCTATGCCGTCGACGACCACATCACCTATGTGGGCTCTCAGTGGGCAGGAGATGAGATGATTCTGTCCAAAATAATGGCTTGGCGCCGGGGCGAGGACGGGACCTTTTCCCCTGTCATTTCCACCAGCCTCCCGGATCCGTCGCCCATGTACTCCCCTTCCATTACCAGCATTCTACAGGGCAACACCCTCTATACCCTGACCTACGCTGGTGGCGGGGCCTGCAGCTATATCTTTGTGGCTGTGTATACCCCTCAGGGATGTTGCTACTCTGCCGACCTGACGTTGAGCCAATATTTTGATTCCTCTGACAAGTATCCCATCACCTTGACAGACTTGCGTTTGGAATCTGTTCCCATCTCATGAGAAAACGTAAAAAACTCTGTTCTTTTCCATCCCCTCGTGATATACTAACCCCGGTGGAGCCACCACCCAAATACAACCGAAACCAGGAGGGTCTCTTATGAACAATCGATTCCTACGCTGCAAGCATTGCGGCAACATTGTCGGTGTCATCCATGACGCTGGTGTACCCATCTTCTGTTGCGGTCAGCCCATGGAGGAGCTGGTTCCCAACACCGTGGAAGCCAGCGGCGAGAAGCATATCCCCGTGGCCACTCTGGAACATGGCACTCTCACCGTCCAGGTGGGTTCCGTGGAACACCCCATGGTGGAAGAGCACTATATCCCCTGGATTTATGTGAAGACCCAGAACGGCGGCCACCGCATCCAGCTCAAGCCCGGTGACGCACCCCGTGCCGTGTTCCACCTGGGCGACGAGACTCCTGTGGCCGTGTACGCCTACTGCAACCTCCACGGCCTGTGGATGACCCAGCTGTAAGTCTTCCTTGTCGTCAAAAAAAGACGGGACTGACTTTGGTCAGTCCCGTCTTTTTCATTGTCCGGTCATGATGCGCAGGATCTCACGATCCGTCTCCCGCATGCCCAGGCGGCCCAACCGGGCCACCATATTCAAGGTGTTCTCCACCCCTTTTTTCACAATGCCATCTCCATCATAAAACTCATGTCCGGCCTTGTACATCTCATAGCCCATGAGCCCCGCCTCCAGAGCCAGTGAGATTTTCGCCGCACAGGAGGCCTTGGCCCCGTCGCACACCATGCCGGAAACCACGGCCAGGGAGTTGACCAGGGTGTGGGCCACCCCGTCCATCCCCATGCCATCCAGATAGGCAATGGCCGCTGCGGCGGCACAGGCCGCATTCACCGCCCCACAGAAGGCAGACAGGCGGCCCAGGTTGGTCTTTTGGTGGACAGTGAGCAGATTGGACACCACTAACGCCCGATACATCCGCTCCTCTGGGATCCCCTGAATGGCGGCGTACTCCACCACCGGCAGAGAGGCAGTCAGACCCTGGTTCCCGCTGCCGGAGATGATAACCACCGGAAGTTCACAGCCGCTCATGCGGGCATCCGAGCCCGCCGCGGCCCGAGCTCTCAGCCGGGCTTTCCAGTCATCCCCGGCCTGTGCCATCAGCTCCTTGCCGATCATGGCCCCATAGCTGCCCTCCAGGCCCTCCTGAGAGATGGCCCAGTTCAGCTTCACCTGCTGCTCCAGAGGCTTGCGCACATCTTCCAAGTCCACGCTGTCGGCAAAGTCCAGAATGCCCTGCACGCTGAGCAGCTGCTGCAAGGGGTTTTCCTGCACCTCTTCCACCACCTGGGCTTGGTGCAAAACTGTACCATTTCGGCTGACGTGAACCAGATTGGTGTGCTGATCCACCATGCGCACCCGGGCAGAATCTGCCCCAGCAGAAACCTCCACCAGAATGTCAAAGGGATGGGTGGTCTCCAAAGGAGTGATGGTCACCCGTCCCTGGGATCGGTACTCCTCCACCCGCTCCATGTCCTGCTCCGTCACGTGGGCGATGCATTGCAGCTGGGCTTTGGCGTCCGCCGCCACAGTTCCCACCGCCGCGGCCACCTCCAAGCCTCGTCTGCCCCCAGTGTTGGGCACCACCACACTTTTCACATTCTTAATGATATTGCCACTCACCTGCAGCTCCACCCGCTCCGGCAATGCCCCCAGGGTATCCCGGGCCACCGCACAGGCATAGGCCACAGCAATGGGTTCGGTGCACCCCATGGCGGGCTTGAGCTCCTGATGAAGAATCTGCACATAGGCGTCATATCTCTCGTCGGTGCGCTCCATCCGTTTCTCTCTCCTTTTTCTCGCATTTTCCCCATTGTACCACAGGGATACACCTGGTGAAAAGGCCATTTCTCATGCCCCGGGGAGAAGCCCGTATTTTTTCCGAATCCGGCAGATTTTCCGCAGCATTGGCCGAGTGACCACCAGCAAAAACAGCACCGTAGACACCCCGTGGGTGATGTTTACCGGTACTCCCGCCACATAACAGGCTAGAGCTGAGTCCCAGGTCAGGCTCTCCAGCAGAGAAAGGGCGGTGGAAGTGTCCAGAAGCAGACCATAAATGCCTACCGTGGCCACAAAACCAAAGATAACCACCGGCACCAGGAAAAGCTCCCCCTTCCGGGCTCGCTTTTCAAAGAGCAATCCAGCCAGAAATCCAATGATGCCAAAGGCAAACATCTGCCAGGGCGTCCACGGCCCCTGGCCAAAGAAAAAGTTGGAGATAAAGCCGGTCAAGGCCCCTGTGAGAAACCCCGCCTCTGCCCCCAAGCCAATCCCCGCCACGATCACCAGGGCGGTCACCGGCTTGAAGTGGGGCAGCATGAAGAAAATTCCACGCCCTGCCGTGGCAATCACCACCAAGGCGGCGATGAGCACCAGCTCTCTGGCCTGAGGCTTGCGGTCCTCAAAGGCGGCAAAAAACGGGAGCATCGCCGCCCCGATCACACACAGGGAGATGAAGTAGTAGCTGCGCCCCTGGAAAAACACGATTCCGAAAGCGATGAGCAGTGGCACCACCACAAGAATGATGCCCGCTGCCACTCGGGTTCTCCGTCCAAGGGCCTTGGGAGCTGTCTCCGCATGGACCACCCGCTGGGTATCCAACATGCGTCCGGCTCCCACCAGCAGCACCCCAGCGGCCACACCTTGGCCACAGGCAAAGCCGGTCAGCTGTATGTGACCGAACATGGTCAGATTCCAGAAGGTGTTGGACTGGGCCATGGCTGCATTGAGGCTGCCACTGAGGTCAAACCAAATGGCAACCGCCCCCACCACGGAAACCAGAGACAATCCCGCTGCCAGACGCACCAGGGTTGTGGCTTTCCCCTTCCAGCGAAAGGCCGCCCCGGCGGATAGAACCAGTCCCACGCAGGACAGCCCCGCCACCACCTGGGTCGCCTGCACCAGCAGCCAGCTCATACGGTCCCAGTCCAGTTGGGTGGGGTCTACCACCCCATACAGTCCTTGGGCCAAAGTGGCACTCTCCCCCACTGTCCACAGAGTAAACTGGTGGGTAAACCCTCGGTAGGCCAGCTCCGGTAGAGAAAACCAGGGGGCAAACACGCCATTGGCGGCCATGAGCAGACACAACCACACCAGGGCCATCACCCAGCTGTCCGCTCCCGTCGCTATTTTCACTGGCTTTGTGTACATGCTTTCACCACATCCTCCACCGTCACCGCCTGGGGAAACACCCCCCGGGCCATTTGATTGGCTGCGGTGGTGTAAAAGTGATTGCCTGCAAAAAATGTCCGAGCAGGCTGTTCGCTCACCAGCCGCCCCCCAAAGAGCAACCCACAGGTGTGGGCGTAGCTGCCGCAAAACTCCACATCGTGGGACACCATCCACACCGTTTTCCCCTGCTGGGTCAGCGTTTGAAGCAGTTTTCCCAAAGTCTGCTTGCTGCAGCCATCCAGCCCCTTGGTGGGCTCGTCCAGCAGCAAAATCTCCGGATCCAGCAGCAGCACTTTGGCCAGGGCCGCCCGCTGCTGTTCCCCTCCGGATAGATCGTAGGGGTGCTGTCCCAACAGTCCTTCCAGCCCCGTCTGCTCCACCACCCAGTCCAGGCGCGCGTTTTTCTCCTCCTGGGACAGGGGAAGATCCCGCAGCAACTCCCACAGATCCTCCTCCACCCGATCCCGCACAAAGAGGGTCTGGGGATTTTGGGGCAAAACTCCCAAAACCTTTCCGGCAAGGCTATTTCCTTTATACTCTTTGCCATCCCGTCCATATACCGAGATTTTACCCCGGTATGGCCGGTTGGCTCCGGAGAACAGGGACAGCGCAGTGGATTTCCCCCCACCGTTATCCCCCATCAGGGCGTAAATTTGCCCCCGAGGCACCCTCAGGTTCAGCCCTTGGAGCACATCCGCCCCATGGCGCTCATATCGGAACCACACCTCTCGGGCTTCCAGGGTCACAGGCAGGTCAGCTGTGGGGGTGGTGGGCTCTGGTTGTGCCTGAGAGGATTTCCCCTGGTACTGACGCAGCCACGCCCGCCCTTCTTTCACCGTCATGGGACATGTCCCTGTCCCATAGGCCCCGTGGAAGATACGCATAGGCACCGGCGTACATACCGCCAGAGGGTGGTCTGCCGTGGCCTGTCCCACACGGCGGGGAGTGTCGTCCCAAAGCACTCTGCCCCCCTCCATCACCACCACCCGGTCTGCCATGGGGAACACCTCATCCAGGCGGTGCTCCACCAGCACCACCGTCAGCCCCATATGCTCATTCAAGCGTTGGATCGCGTGGAGAAATTCCGTGGCGGCCATGGGGTCCAGCTGGGAAGTGGGCTCGTCCAGCACCAGCACCTCTGGGTGCATAGCCATCACCGAAGCCAAGTTCAGCATTTGCTGCTCCCCTCCGGACAGCTCCCACACATTTCGGTCCATCCAGCTTTGCAGGCCAAAGTAGCTGGCCATCTCCGCCAAGCGCAGGTGCATGTCCTCCAACTCCAGGCCCAGATTCTCCAGGCCAAAGGCCATCTCATGCCATACCTTGTCGGTAACCAGCTGTTGGGCCGGCTGCTGCATGACAAAACCAATTTGAGAGGCCTGGGTACGCAGGTCCACCTTCTCCAGGGGGACGCCCTGATAATAGACCTGCCCCTGCCGCTGCCCATGGGGAGTAAGGGCTGATTTGAAGTGGCGAATGAGGGTGGATTTTCCACTCCCAGATCCTCCACACACCACCACGAACTCTCCCCGCTCCACCCGCAGATTCACCCCTGACAGCGCAGGGGTCTCACGCTCCGGATAGGAGAAGGTCAAATTTTGCACATCCAGTAACGCCATTTCCAGTCCTCCACCCCATTGAGTATCAAGGGTACGGCGCACAGCACGCCGTACAGTCCATAGCACACACACGCCACCACCGTGGCCTCATTCATACGCCACAGGGGCGCATAGCGCATGTCCAGTTCTTTGGTAGCCACACCGGCCAGCACTGCTATGCCGCACCCCATCATGCCTGCCAGCCACAGGGTGGAGCGCAGGTCCCACCGATACCGGTGATACTGGGTGCGCCCCGGCAGTCCGTAGCCCCGTGCCTTCATGGAATCTGCCGTGTCCACCGATGTCTCCAGGGACCAGGTCACCAGAATGGACAGCACCCTTCCTCCCTGGTGCAGCCGCTGCCACACGCTTCCCTGGCGCATATCCCGGCCCACGCACCGCTGGGCTTCCATTACACGCTGGGTCTGGGCCGTAAAGTGAGGCAGAAAGCGCAGCACCATGGAGATGAGCAGGGACAAAGCCGGAAAGCCCTTGCCGCACAGGTAGATGATCTTATCCGAGGTCATCACCTGGGCCCAGGTGATACACCACAGCACCATCACCCCCATCATGCCGCCGGTGCACAGACCATAGAGCAGCGATTCCAAGGTCACCGGGTTTCCCGAGGGCAGATAGCCCAAAACGGTCATGCCCTGGTGGGAAAACAGAGGGTTGATCACCGCAGAGAGCACCATCACCGGCAGAGCCAGGGCGCACCCCCGACCCAAACCTTTCCAGCCACGCAGTCGCAGCAGATACCCACAGGCCGCCACGCCGGATAAGCCCAGTAACACCGGGTGCATGCAAAAAATTGTAATTCCCATCACCCACAGGTAAAACACCAGGTTCAACCATGGGTGGCAACGGGCAAACGCATCCTTCATGCCCGCCCAGCCTCCTTACAAATCGTAGCCCAAATCGCAGGTATACTTAAACGCAATGACATCCCCATCTTTCAGGGTATATTTGCTCACCCCATAATTGGGTTTATAGCCGTTGACAAAGTACATCCAGCCCGAACCCGCTCCACAGTCAAATTCGTAGAGGTTGTTGATTCCCTCGATGTAGTGGCTGCCAAAGCCGGGGGTGTACTCATACTCCATATGAATGCCATACTGTTGGGTAGCTCGACACAGCACGTCAAACACCGTCTCCCCTTCCTGGAAGGAGATGGCTCGGCGGGACAAAATCACCCCGTCTTTGGGCACCAGGCCTTCCTTGCCAGGGGTCAAATCCTCCATACGGCTCAAAATGGTCTTACACTCAATGGAGATGTAACAAGTCTTGGTCTTGGGGGTAGGCTGAGGAGTAGGTGCAGGAGTGGGTTTGGCCGTAGGGGCCGGCTTGGTGGTGGGAGCCGGCGTAGACACCACCGTTTCCTCCTTCTGCCCCTGGTTCTGGCTAGGGGTCTGGGTCTGCTGGGGCTGAGCCTGGGATTCCTCCGGCTGGGGAGCCAGGCTCTGGCTGGGCGCCACCGTCTCCTCTACCCCTTGGCTGGGGGCCGGGGACACCTGGACACTCTCCGCTCCCGGGGCGCCTTGACACCCACACAGAGTTAGCAACAACACCACGCCCCACAGGCACATCAAACGCTTCAACTGTCTCATAGTTCTTCCTCTCTGTTACATGCACCCCGGGCATATGCCCGGGGTGCATGTGGATTCGGTCAATCTTCTTTCTTGCGGGCAAAACAGGCCATGCCCCACAGGCCCACAGCGCTGACCATCACTGCCAGCCCGTAGCCTGCCAGATGGGCCTGGTCTCCGGTATTGGGCACCGGGCGGTCATCTTCTGTCTCGTCCTCGTCTCCCCCGGTGGGCGGCGCAGGGGTCCAGGTGGTCAGATCATACAGGGAGGGCTCCCCGGCCACAAATCGCCGGTACGCCTCCAGGGCGTAGCCAATCTGGGCGGTGCCCATGCCGTCGGGCTGCTGGGTAGAACCAAAGGTGGTAAAGCCTGTCTCCCGCTTAAACTGGTCCAGTTTGGTCACCAGATTGTAGTTTCCTCGGGTAAAGCCGTTGTCCGGGTCCAGAGGGTCGATGCCCGCCACTGCCAAGGCGGTGAGCACCTGGGCGGCGGTACAGCCGTTGTCGTCTCCCTCATTGATGTAGCCGCAGTCGGTGGTCATCTCACCCTGCAGATAATCCAGGGCTTTCTCAAATGCCACGGCCACTGCCTCCTGATCTCGGTAGGGGGCCAGAGCCTGGAGGACCATAGCAGTGACGTCCACGCTCACCGTCTTGGCCGAGGACAGGCCAAAGCCGCCGTTTTCATTCTGGAAGGTGAGAATCTTCTCCACCAGCACCTCCCGGCTCCACAGAGCGTTCTCCGGCACCTCATACTCCTTGGCATCCAGAGCCAACAGGGTAAAGGCCATCATATTGGAAGTCATACGGTCCAGATTGGGGTAGTTATACATCAGTTCCACCAGGTCGACCCCCTCCACATCGGTGGGGTCCTTACCCATAACCAAAAGGGTAACGACCAGGCGGAAATAGTCGGTGGGCAGCATTCTACCGCCCTGCTGTACCTGCTGGACAACACTTGCATAATAGGTATCCAGATCCTTCTGGCTCAGGCTACCGCCCGAGCGGAGAATGGTGAACAAGCTCCACTCTGCGCCGTACATATAGTTGCTCTCCAGCTGATCTTCCAGATAGGTGAGGGCGTGGTCGATATTATCCGTCACATACCGGTCAAAATCCAACTCTTCCACCGCTCCCGGCTCGGTCACCGTCACAGTAAACTGGATGGGCTGGGCACCCATGGTGTCGTCCAAGGGAGTACCCGTCACCGTCACCGTGCCCTGCTCCAAGGCAGAGAGCACATGGGTGGTGGTCATGGTTCCAGGGGTGCTGGTAACGTAGTCCATCACCTTGACCACCCCCTCCTGGCTATACGTCCAGGTGAAGCGCTGGTTGGTGGCATTGGAGGGCGTGACCAGCAAGTCCAGATCCATAGACTCAAACTGAGGCAGGCTATACTCGGTTTCCTCCAGTTCTACCTGCTCCAGAGGATTTTTATAGGCAAACTCAATGGAAAAGGTCTGGCTTGCCGCTGGGTTATCCACGCTGGTGACGGTAAACCGGGCCGTACCCGCTTTTTTGGGTACAATGCCGTTGTTATAGGTATCCTGATACTCGGCGATGTCCGGGTCATGGGACACCCACACCACGTCCTTCACCGTGGCATTGTAGGGGGCGATGTTGATTTCGTAGCGATCCTCGGGATCGGTGGCATGGGAAGTTACACCCACATACTGGTTGCCCAGGCCGTTCCAACTCTCAATGTAAAACACTTCGGGGTAGGTCACCGTCAGCCCAGTGACATCAATGCGCTTGGCGGTGGCCTGGAAGGTGACCGAGACCTGGGGCTGATCCATCACCGCCACCGTAAAGGTGTGCATAGCCTGATCCTCGGCAAAGAACTCCACGCCGCCCTCATCGTCCATGGTGTAGATGTAAGAACCCTCCGTGGAGGTCAGCAAGAGGGCCTGATTGGGGATGGAGATATACACGCCATCCACGCAGCCCTTCACCGTCACCTGCTTGGGAGCCGTACCGCTCAGGTACACCGGCTCCTCCCCACTGAGTTCCCAACCGTCCAGGTACAACTTCAAATCGGTGATTTGGGTAGGCACCACCTTCAGCCGGAAGGCCCCCAGCTCCGTGGCCTCATACCACTCGGGGTTCTTGTCGTAGACGTAAGCCTGGTACTCGCCCACGGTGGGATAGAACACACCACCCGAGGAGATATACACACTAGAGGACTCCGAGCCTCCATTTTGTTGGCTGCAGCTCCAATAGGTGCTCTGCCCCTCAGCCACGCCCTCCAGAATGAACTTGCCCTCGTCCAGAGCAGACAGGGTGAAGGTCCCGGTCTCATCGGCAAAAGTCAGGCGGCCATCGGTGTGCTGGAACACCACCGTGGGAGTGGTGGGAATCTCCCGGGCAGCCACCGTTACAGTACACACCTGGGTGCAAGTTCCAGAAGTGGCAGTGATCTGAGCAGTGCCCGCCTGATGGGCCACCACCAGGCCACTGTCGTCCACGGTAACCCGGTCGGGGTCACTGCTCTGCCAGGTTACCGGATTGGTGGAGTTGCTGGGGGTCACGGTGGCCAACAGCTGGACGCCCTGGCCTTCCTCCAAGTCCAGAGAGGTCTGGCTCAAAGTCAGGCTCTGGGTGGCAACACCTGTTACCGTCACAGTGACGGTGGCCTTCACTGTCTCATTGGCCTGGGCAGTGATAACGGCCGTACCCTCACCCACGCCTCGGACCACACCCTCCTCGGTGACCTGAGCCACGTGGGTGTTTTCGCTGTACCACACCACCGTGTCGTTGGTCTGTTCCGGGGTGAGCTGGGCGGTGAGCTGCTGGGTTTGGCCCACCATCAGCTCCACCTCCTCAGGGGTGACGGTGATGTCGGTGGCGGGTACCTTTTGGGCCAACAGCTGAGCCACGATGGCGGTCTGCTCGTTGACCTGCTCCTGGGTGGAGGCCCCATCCACCGCCACCTGCAAGGCCTGTTGATAGGCCTCCACATTGGCGTCGATCTGGGGCTGGGAGAGCTGAGCAAGGCTGGACACCAGCTTATCCTTATTGATGCTCAACGTACCCTGTCCACCTCCCGTGGTGGGCGGAACATACCCAGGAATACCCTGGGCGTTGTCCTGGACATAGACAAAGCGAATCACCTCACCGGCGCTCACCTCGTATTTGTTTCCCACCTTGGTGCTGTTGACAAAGGGCCACCAGGCTTTCTTACCCCAGCCCACTTCGCCCACGGGCTGGCCATCCTTGGGGGTCACAGTGAAGCCATACAAAACACTGTATGTCACCTCGCCCTGACCCTCATACCCACGCTGCAACACATCCAGCAGGATATCTCCCTCTTCCAAAGTCACTTGGGTGGGGGTAAGATAATACTCCGTTTTGCCCGTTTCGTCCATGTACTCCATGGTCACCGTCACGGTCTGTTCTCCCGCTCGGGCTACCACCTGGGCCATAGCCGGAGAGGCCAGAGTGAGCACCATGGTCAGGGCCAGCAACATACTGAGTATTTTCTGCCCCCATCTTCCGTTCACTGCCTTCATCTCTTTCCGTCCTTTCCTTGGGAAATAGGTCAAAAAACGGCTGCAACCAGAAGGTTGCAGCCGTTTTAGACAACACAAAAACAAGGCTCGTTGATCGCCTTCAACGTTCCTTGGTTCCACCATATGCAGGTCTTCTGGCTCTGGTCTCATCGCCCTTGCAGCCTTCCCAAGCGGTTGCCCACTCAGTGACATCTTTGCAAGCGCTCCTCCATTACAGCGGCGGCTCCGCACAGGTTTTGCACCTGTTTCCCTTTTCAATCTGCCCGGACACAGATCACACATGGCGTTTATGTAATTAGCACCATTATACATGGCCCAGAGAAAAACGGAAAGAGGAAATTTGATGGTTGTAGAATTATGGTGATTTTATCTTTTCCACTCTCGTTTACTCCCCTTCAACTGTTCTATTTCCACATAAAATATTTTTCCCGGTTCACCCCCTTTTTTCTAGGCCCAAATTTCGGTATACTAGATACGATCCCATGGAATTCACAGAAAGAAGGTCTCTGCATGCCACTTTACCTGGCTGATTACCATACCCACACCTACATTTCCGGCGACTCCCGCTCCACCTTGCTGGAGAACATCACTCAAGCCCACCGTGTGGGTTTATCCGAGCTTTGCATGACGGAACATTGGAATTTGCTCAACCAAAAGGGAGAACGGCTCCCCACCCACTACGATTTCTCCCCCCTGCTCCAGCAGTGGGAGCAACTACAGGACACCTGGGCCAATCGCATCCAGGTACGTCTGGGCATTGAGCTGGGCAACAGCACCGTAGATACCGCCGCCGTGGAGGAGGGCCTAAAGCTGCCTGAGCTGGACTTTGTCATCGGCTCTTTGCACTCCATGAGCCTGGCCCGGGATGGAGTGGGCATCTTCACCTGTGCCAAGGCCTGCACCGACCGCACCTTGGCCCTTGACGTGCTGGAGGACTACATCCAGCAGATGGAGGCGCTGGTGGAGGCGGGCACCTTCGATGTGCTGGGGCACATCATCTACCCCCTGCGCTATTTCCCCACCCAGTTCCAGCTGTCCCTGGAACCCTGGCAGGACCGTCTGGAAGAAATCTTAAAAAAGGTCATTGAAAGTGGAAAAGGTATGGAGTTCAACACCAGCCAAGGCTCCACCATCCGCCAGTGGATTCCCCTGCTCACCCAGTATCGAGCCCTGGGGGGCGAAATCATCACCCTGGGCTCAGATGCCCACCGACCGGAGTACATCGGCGCAGGATTCGACCAGGCCGTGGAGCTGCTGCGCTCCCTGGGTTACCGCTGGGTGTGCACCTACCGCCAGAGAACCCCAAAATTCCACTCCATTATGTAACACCACCCACGAAAAGGAGGATACTATGGACTTACAAGAGATTATGAAGCAATCCCGCTTCGCCATTTTGGGCGACACTCTCAACCCGGACAAGTACGCTTACAAAATCAAACAAGCCATGTTGGACCACGGCTACACCGTGTATCCGGTAGGCAAAGAGCTGGCCTCACTCAACGACATTGCCGAGGACATTGACGTCATCGACCTGTGCATCCACCCCACCAAAGGCCTCAAGCTGCTGCAAGAGTGCCGCAAGCCCTTCCGCTGTGTACTCATCCAGCCCGGTGCGTCCGATGAAGCACTGCTGGCTTACCTGGAGGAACATCACATTCCCTATCTGGACGGATGTCTGCTGGTAGGTCTGCGAGAATACTGCAAATAACACAAAACCGCCTCGGCTCCAAGAGAGTCAAGGCGGTTTTCCCTATTCTTGCGTCAGTGGAAGGAGCTGGGCCGGGGGCAATTCCACCCAGATCTCCTGGCGTTGATCCCTCCCCGCCCACACCTCATGAGGTGCCTCCATCCACAGCGGCCCGGTGGGGCCGTTCAGGCAGACGGACACGGAGAAGGGCCGCTCTTCCGTCTGTGCCACGGTACAGGCCAAGCGGTTCTGTCCAGGCCCCTGGGCCAAGCAGACATGGTGGGGCTGGATCGCCACATAGGCCGCGTCCGGCGGAACCTGCACGGGAATTCCCCATGCAACGGCATAGCAGGTGCCGTCATTCTGCCGCTCCACAGGAGACAAGTTGGGGCAGCCCATGAGCTGACAAGCAGACCGTGTACGGGGATAGTTGAAAAATTCCTCCGTGGTCTGTACCGCCTGGGACACGCCGTCGTGCACCACACACACCTGGTCACACAGTCGCCGCACCTCATCCTGACTGTGGGTGACCATGAGGCAGGGGCCGGAGAACTGGGTCAGAAATCGACTCAGTTCCGCCTGGATCTCTCCCCGCAAATGGGTATCCAGCGCCGAAAACGGCTCATCCAACAGCAGCGCTTGGGGCTTGGCCGCCAAAATTCGGGCCAGCGCCACCCGCTGCTGTTGTCCGCCTGAGAGCTGGCAGGGACGTTTTTTTCGGTGCTCCTCCAACTGGAAGCGGCGCAACAGCTCCTCCACCTGGCCCCGGTCCCGGGTGGCCACGGCGAGGTTCTGCTCCACCGTATAGTGGGGAAAGAGGGCGTACTGCTGGAACAGATAGCCCACCTTTCGCTGCTGTGGGGCCAGATTGACTCCACTCTTGTGGTCAAAGAGCACCCGCCCGTCCAATTCGATGTGTCCTTCATCGGGGGTAAGCAGCCCGGCAATGCACCGCAGCGTTACCGTCTTGCCGCTTCCCGAGGCTCCCAACAGTCCGGTCACCTCTTCCATGGCAGCGGTGAAAGAAACCTGGAGCCGGAATTGGCCCAGCTGTTTTTGGATGTCTACCGTCAGGGCCATGTCCGTCACCTCTCCTTGCGCTCCAACAAATTGATGGCCAACAACACAACAGCGGAAATACCCAAGTTCACCAGCACCCACCGCAGGGCCATGGCATCATTTCCCGTGCGCCAAAACTGATAGACCGTGGTGGAAATGGTGGCCGTTTTCCCCGGCGTGTATCCGGCGATCATGGAGGTTGCCCCATACTCGCCCAGAGCACGGGCAAAGGCCAGTACCGTCCCCGCCACAATACCCTGGCGGCACACCGGAAGCTGGATGTGCCAGAAAATCCACCGGTCACTGCGCCCCAAAGTTCGGGCCGCATCGGTGAGGGTTTGGTCGTAGCTCTCAAAGGCGCCCCGGGCGGTGCGGTACATCAGGGGAAATGCCACCACCGCCGAGGAAAACACCGCCGCATACCACACCATGGTCAAGCGCACGTCCAGACACCGCTGGACCAAGCCGCCCACCCATCCGTTGGGCCCCAACAGGCACAGCAACAGATACCCCACCACCGTGGGAGGCAACACCAGCGGTAGGGTGAGCACCACATCCAAAATTCCCTTCACCACCGGTGGGCAGCGGAAAATCACCTGCGCAGCCCACAACCCCACAAAGAAAATGAGGGCCGTGGAAATGACGGCAATACGCAGCGAGTTGAGCAGTGGGTACAAGTCCATGTCATTCGGTCCCCTTTCTTCACCCCACCAGGGTGAAGCCTACGTCCTTCCAAATCTCCATGGCTTCGGAATCGGTGTGCAAATAGGTGAGGAAGTCCTGAGCGGCCTGGTAGCTTCCCTCCTGTCCACACTTCATCACCGCAGCCGGATAGATGACCTGACGGCACATCTCAGGAGTGGCGGCATCCACCACCGTAAGCCCATAGGTGCTGGCATCGGTGGCGTACACCATTCCGGCATCCACCGCCCCCTCCTGTACCTGTCGGGCCACCTCCGAGACGTTAGAGGCATAGGTCACCTGTCCCTGCTCCTCCAGCTGGTCCAGGGAGTAGCCCAGATACTCCAAAATCTCCAGAGAGTAGGCCCCCACCGGCACATCTTCGTTGCCGATGCACAGCAAATATCCCCCATTTGTAAGGTCTGTAAAGGAATTTATCTTGCCAGGATTTTCAGGTGGAACCGCCAGCACTACCTGGTTTTCCAGCAAGTCAATCCGGGTTTCCGAGTAGACAAAATCCAAGCCACTGGTGTTCTCCCCGGTGGTGTCCTGGCTGTCCAGCTGATTCATCTGCTTTTGGGCCGCGGAGAGGAACAGATCACACGTCGCCCCCTGCTCAATCTGGGTCTTCAGAGTGCCGGAGGAGTCAAAGGTGAAGGTGAATTTCACATCCGGGTGCTGCTCCTGGTACTTCTCTGCAATCTGGGTCAAGGCTGATTCCAGAGACGCGGCGGCAAACACTACCACCTCTGTTTCCGTCTGTTCCGATTTCTGTGACGCAGGGGCACATCCACCCAAACACAGACACAGCATCAAGCCCACACACAAAAGCTTTTTCATTCCAAATCCCTCCTATCTGGCGCAGTTCCCCGCCTGTCCGGTCAAAATCTCCAAGCCGTGGGCCAAGGGCGGCAAAATGTACTCCAGGCACTCCCCCACGGCCTTGGGGCTCCCTGGCAGGTTGACCATCAGCGTCTGGCCCCGAATCCCCGCAGTGGCGCGGCTGAGCATGGCCTTGGGGGTAATTTGCAGAGAATGATAGCGCATGGCCTCCGCAATACCCGGTGCGGGGCGTTGGATGGCCTGGGCCGTGGCCTCAGGGGTCAGATCCCGGGGCGAAAATCCCGTACCTCCAGTGGTCAAAATGAGATCTGCCCGGTTCTCGTCGCAGATCTGACACAAGGTGGTGTGCAGCGGCTCGATACCGTCGGGAAACAGGTGGGTCTCCACCACCTGGTGCCCTGCCTGCTCCACCATCTGGGCAATCAGGGGGCCGCTTTTGTCCTCCCGCTGCCCAGCATAGCCCGCATCGCTCAAAGTGATAATGGCAACTCTCATCCGCTCATCCCTCCCAGACGGTCAGCTCATCCCCCACGGAGATGGTCCCGCCGTGGAGCACCCGGGTGAACACGCCCTCCCGGGGCATGATACAGTCCCCCATGACCTGGTAAATGTCACAGTGGGCATGGCACTCCTTGCCCACCTGGGTCAATTCCAACACCACATCGCCACAGCGGAATTTGGTCCCAATGGGCAGGGTTTTGAAGTCATATCCTTCCACCACCAGGTTTTCCCCAAAGGCCCCGTGGTCCACCACAGTCCCTCGGGCGCGGAACGCCTCCACCTGCTCGTGGGACAACAGGGACACCTGGCGATGCCACTTTCCTACGTGGGCATCCCCCTGGATGCCCCAGTCCTCCACAAAGGTGGCAGAGGTCACGTTTTTCTTTTGCGTCCCCTTTTTCTCGCTAATACACACAGCCAAGACCTTTCCCATGCCCTTATCCTCCTATTTGATTCATGTTGCTTGCCTCGTCTCCAGCCTGGGCCACTGTGGAAAAGTGGTGGGAGACGGGTTTCTCATAGATGGCCTGCTCCATAGCTTTGTAAAGTACTTCCCCTGGACAGCCTTTCTCTAAGTAAGGCTTGATAGATATCCCTGTGTCATATTGCAGGCAGGTTTTCAAAAATCCGCTGGCGGTCAAGCGCACCCGGTTGCACAGATGGCAGAACTGATGGCTCACCGCACTAATTAGGCCGATTCTCCCCACAAAACCAGAAAATGTGAGGTATTCGCTGGGCCCTGCCCCGCGGGGGGCTTCACAGGGAATGGGACGGCCATAGGCCTGTTCCAGCTGTTCCATCACCTGAGCATGGGTCAATCCATTCCCCTCGCGCCCCAAACCAATGGGCATCATCTCAATAAATCGCACCGAAAGGTCCTGATGTTGGGCCAATCCGGCTAGGGGAGCGATCTGATCTCGGTTATACTGGGTGGGCACGCAATTGACCTTCACCGTCAAACCTGGGGTGTTCCGGGCCGCCTCCAGCCCCTCCAAGGCCTGTGAGAGCATATCCCGGCGGGTAATGGCGGCAAACTGCTGGGGGTCCAGGGTGTCCAGGCTGATGTTCACCCCATCCAACCCTGCCTGACGTAGCTTTGGTAGCTGTTGAGCCAACAGCACCCCATTGGTGGTAAGGGTCACCGTTTCGATGCCCTCTACCCCTTTGAGCTGCTCCACCAAATGCTCCAGCTGGGGCCGTACCAGAGGTTCTCCCCCCGTCAGGCGCACGTGGCGCACGCCCAGCAAAGCCGCCGCTTCCACTACCTGAGTGACCTGCTCATAGGTGAGGATATCCCGGTGGGGCATCCAAGCCACCCCTTCCTCCGGCATACAGTACACACAGCGCAGGTTGCACCGGTCGGTGACCGAGATACGCAGATAATCAATGTTCCGGCCCAGCCGATCCCTCATGGAGCACACTCCTTCTTGATATATTGCACCACAAATGCCGCCACCTGCTCCGGGTCATCCAAGGGTAGGGTGGGGACCTGGGGCAGGCGCAGCGGTGTGTTGGTGACCAGCGCCAGTAGTGTGGCGGGGTCGCACACCGATTGGGTGGAGTTTCCCTCCCGCAACAGTTCCAGCTTGGGCCAGCGGGAATGCTTTCCACCCTCCAACAAAATAAGGTCCACCTGGGGAAACAGGGTGATAAGCCAATCCATATCCGGCTTTTTCCGCCAAATCACCTTGCTGGTCTCCCCATCGTAAATGGCCGCCCCAGCAGCACCAGCGGCCATATACCGCCCCGTATCGGTGTGGGGTGGGTCGGGGGAAAAGGTGTGGCCGTCGTGCTTGATGACCGCCACCTGTATCCCCGCTCGCTGAAAATGGGGCAGCATGGCGGTGATAAGGGTGGTCTTTCCCGAGTTTTTCACCCCGGAAACCGCCACCACCACCGGCTTATTCTCCACGCTCATACACCCCAGACTTGCCGCCCTCTTTGCGCACCAGGTGAATCTCTCCCAGCTCCATGCCCTTGTCCATAGCCTTGCACATGTCGTAAATGGTGAGCAGGGCCACGCTAACCCCGGTGAGGGCCTCCATCTCCACTCCGGTCTTTCCCGTGAGTCTGGCGGTGCACCGGGCCTTGACCGCTTGTTCCTGGGGCAACAGCTCAAAATCCACACTGACGTAGCTCAATGCCAGCGGATGGCACAAGGGAATGAGATCACTGGTGCGCTTGGCTGCCATGATTCCCGCCACCCGGGCCACACCCAGCACGTCTCCTTTGGCCGCTGTGCCGCCGGCAATGGCCTGTAGCACCACGGGAGAGACCCGGATGGTCCCCTCTGCCACCGCGGTACGCTGGGTGGGGGCTTTTTCTGATACATCCACCATCACGGCGTTGCCGTCCTGGTCAAAATGATTGAATTTGGGTTCCATTTTTATTCCCTCCCGTTGATGAAATACACGGTGCATACATCCCCCATCTGCAAGGGTACATGCCCCGCCGGTACCTCCACCAGGCAGTTGCATCCCACCAGAGAGCGCAACTGCCCTGAGGCATGGCCTTTGGGCAGCGTCACATGCCCTTGGGCATAGATGCCCCGCAAAAACCGCCGCATGGAGCAGCATCGCTGAAACGGCGTGTCCAAAATTGCCTGATACGGCTGTAAGGAAAACTGTGGCTCCGGACACAGCGCGTGTAGCATGGGCCGTCCCAGCAATTCAAAGGTAGCCGCAGCAGCAAAGGGGTTTCCGGACAGGGACAACACCGGCTTCCCGTCCACCAGGGAGTACATGGCCGGGGTGCCTGGCTTCAGCTTCACCCGCCAGAACATGCCTTTGGCTCCCACCAACTCCAACGCTGTACGTAGCACGTCCCGCTCCCCCACCGACACCCCGCCGGTGGTGATCAGGCAGTGGTGAGTCTCCAGAAGCTTCCTGATGCACTGTGCCATATCCTGGGGATCATCCCCCACCGTGCAACAGCTCACCTGCTCCACTCCCAGCTCACACAGCCGTGCGGAGAGCAGATAGGAATTGGAGGAATAAATTTTTCCAGCGGGAAGGGGGTGTGTCGATGGGTCCACCACCTCGTCCCCCGTCACCAGCAGAGCCACCCGGGGCCGACGATATACCCACGCCGTGTCACACCCGGCGCTGGCCAGAAGCCCCACTGCCGCAGCGTCCAACCGAGTTCCGGCGGTAAGCAACAGGGTACCCGCAGTATAATCCTCCCCCTGGCGGACATAGTTTTGATGTGCCCGCACTGGGGCATACACCTCCACCACAGGATTGCCCTGGTCGGTGTCCTCCTGGCGCACCACGCAGTCACACCCCACGGGCAGGGGCGCCCCGGTCATAATGCGTATGGCGGCCCCCGGTGTCACCGGCTGCGTTGCCCTCTCTCCGGCGCACACCCGCTCCAGCACCCGCAGTTGGGCGGGGGTGGCCCGGCTAGCTCCCTGGACATCCCCACTTTGCAAGGCGTAACCATCCAAGGGGGACCGGTCAAAGGGAGGCTGATCCATAGGAGCCACTACGTCCCGGGCCAGAGTTCGGCCCAGCAACTCGGTCAGCCCCACCTGCTCTTCCCCCAGGGGGCGCAGAGAGTCTATCATCAAGGCAAGCGCTTCCTCCCAGGAAACACGTTCCTGCCACATATTTCTCACACTCCGGTTCCAAAAGGGCAAATGGGATAGTGGCACTGGGCGCAGCCCAAGCACAGCCCGCCGTGTCCCATCTTCTTGATGTCCTGGCGTTCCACGGGTAGCCCCGCCGCAATACGGGGAAGCACCCGGTCAAAAATGGTGGCTTTCGCGTACATCACACACCCAGGCAAGCCCAAAATGGGGGTTCCATCGTCAAAGTAGCCCAGCAGGAACATAGCTCCCGGAAGCACCGGCGCACCATAGGAAACAATCCGAGCGCCGGTGTCCTTGATGGCCCCCGGGGTCTTGTCGTCCGGGTCCACACTCATCCCTCCGGTACACAAAATCATGTCCACCCCCTGGTCATGGAACTCCAAGGCCGCCGCCGTGATGGCCTCCCGATCATCCCCAGGCAGGCAGTGGTGGGTCACAGTGACCCCAAAAGCCGCCAGTTTCTCCTTTACCACAGGCGTAAAACTGTCCTGAATGAGCCCCTTTGCCACCTCGCTGCCGGTGGTAATGAGACCACAGGTGCGCACCTTCCAGGGAGTCAGGGAGAGAATGGGGGTGTCCCCTGCCCGCTGCTCCACCCGGCGCAGTCGCTCTTCCTCAATGACCAGAGGGATGATGCGGGTGCCTGCCAGCTTGTCCCCACGGTGCACGGCGGTGTTGGTGTGGCGGGTGGCGATGATGATGGCATCGTCGTCGTTGATCTCCTCCAACCGTGCTACATCCACCTGAAACAGGCCGTCGCAGTCGGCTCGCAGCTCAATTTTACCCTCTTTCACCGGGGTGGTGGTCATGTGCTCATTTTGGCACAGCGTGCACAGGCGCAGGGCAGCCTCATTTTCATGGAGCATTCCCTCCTGCTGTTCCCAGACATAGAGGTGCTCCTTGCCCATGGACAGCAGCACCGGGATATCCTCCGGGGTGACAATGTGCCCTTTTCGGAAGCGGGCGTCCTTGATGACCCCCGGAATGATTTGGGTGAGGTCGTGGCACAACACGTGTCCCACAGCGTTGCGGGTTTCAATGAGTTTCATGTGGATACCTCCATGAAAAAAGGGAGTGCCGCCCCAAAAAGACAGCACTCCCAAGCCCACGACACATAAGCCCCTTTTGAAAAAGGGACTGGCTGGAGTTGCTTCTTTTCAAAGACGGAAGGCCATCTCGTTTCCAACATGACCCTGGCCAGCGATCATAGGCGGTGTGCCCTTAGACCTACTGGCTCGAAGCAATCAATATTCTTTGGGTCTAGTTTATCACAACTTCAGGGACAACACAACGGTTTTTCTCTTGCCCTGTGCCCCATTCTCCTGTATACTAGCACTATATATGCGGTATTTTACCAGCGTTTCACCATCAAACAAGGAGTGATCTGTTGTGAGCAATCAAACCATCTCTGCTGCGAACGCCCCCGCTGCGGTGGGCCCTTACTGCCATGCCAAGCTGTGTGGCGATACTCTGTATACCTCTGGTCAACTGGGTCTCATTCCCCAGACCGGTGTGTTGGCCGAGGGCGTGCAGGCCCAGGCCAAACAAGCTTTGGAAAACCTGGGTGCTGTGCTTCAGGCCGCCGGCATGGACTATTCCAATGTGGTCAAGACCACCGTATTTCTGGCCAACATTGCAGACTTTGCAGCCATCAACGAAGTGTATGCCACCTTCTTCACGGAAAATCCCCCCGCTCGTTCCTGCGTGCAGGCTGGTGCGTTGCCCATGGGAGGCCTGTTTGAAATCGAGGCCATCGCTGTAAAGTAACCTCACAGTTTTTCAGTACATTCAGCAGGGTCCAGTCTCTTGGCTATCCAGAGATTGAACCCTGCTGTTTTCATCTGGAGCGATCCCATCATATACTGACATATCTCCATTCACAACGCTTGGGTTTTATGCCATATTTGAGCATTTCCCATTGCTCTGAATCGACTTCTCCCTTACATATCCGGCAACATGCCCAAGATAAAGGAATGAATTGGTAGATTTTCGACAGAAAAATCGGTTGATTCTTGACATAAAATCTACTATGATAAAGTAGATGAATCTTAGAGATGGAGGCAATCATAGATGGATGTGAAAATTCAAGATCTTTTTGACCTCTCGCATACCGCTGCTGCAGAGTATCTGGGGCAGTTTGAATATCCCTGGCAGGCGTTGGAGGGCATTTCTCAGTTCATTCTCTCCCTGGGCAGCACCTTGTCCCCGGAGGAATACGACCAGCCCCAGCCCCAGGTATGGATACACCGTACCGCCAAGGTCATGCCCTCTGCCTACCTGGGCGCTCCGTGCATCATCGGCCCCAACACAGAGGTGCGCCACGGCGCTTTCATCCGCGGTTCCGCTCTGGTGGGCGAGGGCTGCGTGGTGGGCAACTCGGTGGAGCTGAAAAATGTCATTCTCTTTGACGGGGTCCAAGTTCCCCACTACAATTATGTAGGTGACTCCATTCTGGGCTATAAGAGCCACATGGGCGCTGGCTCTATTACCTCCAACGTGAAGTCCGATAAGACCTTGGTGGTCATCAAGGGCGAGGAACTGCTGGAGACGGGCCGCAAGAAAGTAGGCGCCATGCTGGGTGACTTCGTGGAAGTGGGCTGCAACTCGGTGCTCAACCCTGGCACCATTCTGGGCCGCCACACCAGCGTCTACCCCACCAGCTGCGTGCGCGGTGTCATCCCCCAGAACAGCATCTATAAGGACAAAGATCACATCACCACCCGACAGGGTTAATTCATTCCCCAATGGAAAGAGAGGAACAACGCATGGGTAAGTATTTTGGAACGGACGGGTTCCGCGGCAAGGCCGGTGTAGGCCTCACCGCCGACCACGCCTATCAGATTGGCCGTTTTCTGGGCTACTACTATGGCCGGAAGCACCGAGCCACCATTGTGGTGGGTAAGGACACCCGCCGCTCCAGCTATATGCTGGAATATGCCATCAGCGCCGGTATGGCCGCCTCTGGCGCAGATGTACACCTGCTGCACGTCACCACCACCCCTTCTGTATCCTACGTGGCCTCCCGGGGCTGCTACGACTGCGGCGTGATGATCAGTGCCTCCCACAACCCCTTCTATGACAACGGTATCAAACTCATCAACGGCGACGGCGAAAAGATGGACGAGGGAGTCATCTCTTTGGTGGAGGACTATCTGGATGGCAAGCTGGCGCTGGACGGTGAGGCTCTGCCCCAGTTGCCCATGGCCAGCGAGGATGCCATCGGTTGCATCATCGACGACGAGGAGGGCCGGGACAACTACGCCAAGCACCTCATCTCCCTGGCCAAGCACTCCTTTCAGGGCAAGCGCGTAGCCCTGGACTGTGCCAACGGCAGTGCTTGGAAACTTGGTCCCCAGGTGTTCGAGGCCCTGGGTGCTGAGGTACACACCATTCACGCCAATCCCGATGGCCTGAACATCAACTTGGATGCCGGCTCCACCCACATCGGCGCTTTGCAGAAGTATGTGGTGGAAAATCACATGGACGTGGGCTTTGCCTTTGACGGTGACGCCGACCGCTGTCTGGCTGTGGACGAGAACGGCAACGTAGTCACCGGCGACCACATCATGTATCTCTATGGCTGCTACCTCAAGAGCGTCGGCCAGCTGGCCAACAACACCGTAGTGACCACTGTCATGTCCAACTTCGGTCTGTATAAGGCCCTGGACGAAGTGGGTATCTCCTATGAGAAAACCGCTGTTGGTGACAAATATGTATACGAGAATATGGTCAAGAATGGCCATTGTTTGGGCGGCGAACAGTCCGGCCACATCATCTTCAGCCAGCACGCCCGCACCGGCGACGGCATTCTCACCGCTCTGATGATTATGGAAGCCATGCTGTCCCAGGGCAAGTCTCTGGCTGAGCTGGCCGCCCCCGTGACCATCTATCCCCAGGTGCTCATTAACGTCCGTGTACACGACAAGAAGACCGCTCAGGACGATGTCGACGTGCAGGCCGCCGTGTCCGCCGTGGCGGAAACTCTGGGCGATACCGGCCGCATTTTGGTGCGGGAGTCCGGTACCGAACCCCTCATTCGCGTGATGGTGGAGGCCCCCGACCACGATCAATGCCAGACACTGGCCCAGCAGGTGGTCGATGTGGTCATCGCCAAGGGCCACGCCATTTAATCCCATTTCATGACTTAATTTACGAAAAGAGGTCGCAAATGCGGCCTCTTTTCACTTTTCCTTTTTCTTGACATATTTCCTACCTCCGTGCTAGAATATATTTAAAAGCCTGTCTCAGCCCAGGCTTTTGATTCACCCGACCAGTTAGCTTTCCCTAACTTGTCACAAAGGAGAGTTCTATGTCTAATTTTGAGATATTTAACGGTCTGATGATCCCCTTTGTGGGTACCGCCCTGGGGTCCGCCTGTGTGTTTTTCATGGGCAAGCACCTCAGCGACATGGTCCAACGTTCCTTGACCGGCTTTGCCGCCGGTGTCATGGTGGCCGCTTCCATCTGGAGTTTGCTGGTGCCTGCCATGGAGCAATCCGCCCATCTGGGCCAATGGGCCTTTGTCCCCGCTGTAGTGGGGTTTTGGCTGGGAGTTTTGTTTTTGTTGCTCCTGGATCATATCATCCCACACTTGCACCGCAACAGCCCGCAGGCAGAAGGCCCTCATACCAACTTGGGGAAATCCACCATGCTCACCCTGGCCGTCGCTCTTCACAATCTCCCGGAAGGCATGGCAGTGGGCGCCGTCTACGCTGGTTTGCTCACAGGCACCCAAGGTATTTCCCTGGCTGGTGCTCTGGCTCTGTCCCTGGGCATCGCCATCCAGAACTTCCCCGAAGGGGCTATCATCTCCATGCCCTTGCGCGCCGGTGGCATGAGCAAGCCGCGCTCCTTTGTCTACGGCGTGTTGTCCGGAGCGGTGGAGCCTTTGGGCGCCATCCTGACCATCGCTCTGGCCTGGGTGTTGGTCCCCATCCTCCCCTACGCCCTGAGTTTTGCCGCTGGCGCCATGATGTATGTGGTGGTGGAAGAGCTGATCCCCGAAATGTCCACCGGTAAACACTCCAACGTGGGCACGGTCTGTTTCGCCGTGGGCTTTACCCTGATGATGGCCTTGGATGTGGCTCTGGGGTAACGAGAGTAATATACAGGAAAGACCCGTGGGTGCGATATCCATCGCCCCACGGGTCTCGCTGTTTTCTGATACTGCTATTACTTCAGGCCGTTCTCGTAGGCCTCAATCATCTTCTTGACCATCTGGCCGCCCACGGAACCGGCCTGACGGCTGGTGAGATCGCCGTTGTAGCCAGCCTTCAGATTCACGCCAACCTCGTTGGCAGCCTCCATCTTGAACTTATCCATGGCCTCACGGGCGCCGGGAACCACCAGCTTGTTAGAACTGTTGTTGCTAGACATATCGTTGTCCTCCTTCAAACTTGTGTTGGATTTGGAATCCGAGCATAGTTTGAGCATCTGGCGGTTTTATATTCGTCATTTTATCTGGAAAAAATCAACATTCCATACTTTTCCACACCGAAGCACGGTCATCGCCCAGCAAAACTTTTTTTAGCGACAAGCGGTCAGTGAAGTCTCCGTGGTGGGAGATGATGACCACGCCCCCACCTCGTGCTTCCAGCCGGCACATCAAAGCCGACTGGGCCTGGGAATCCAAGTGGTTCAACGGCTCATCCAGCACAAGAAACGGGGTATCCTGAAGAAGGGCCCGGGTCAGCAATATCTTTTTTCGCTCACCGGGCGATATATTTTTTCCATCTGGCTCAATGAGATCATGCAAGGGTTTGGTGAATCCCAATTCGGTCAGCAGCTGAATTGCTGCCTGTGCTTTCTCCCGAGGCAAACATAGGTTTTCCCAAACCGTACCCGAAAACACTACGCCCTGTTGCTCCTGGAAAGCCACCTGCCGGCGAAGTCGCCCAAGGGAGAGTTCGTGGCCCTGTTCATCTACCAGGCGTCCGGTGTCCGGCTGACAGACCCCAGCTATGAGGCTGGCCAACGTGGATTTCCCACACCCATTTGGACCGGATAGCTGGACGTTTTTCTCTGCTTCCAAGGTTAGATTCAAGTGGGATAGCACCGGCTGAGCCCCGTAGGAAAAACTCACATCCTCCACCACCAGTTTCTCCACAGCCTTCTGGCATGGGTCGTCAGGCTCCTGTTCCGGCTCCTGGTAGAAATACGCCATACGTACTCCGTATGTTTTCTCCTGTTTTCCATCCACCACCACCTGTTTCACCGTTTCCCATCCCCGTTGGAGGGTGGGAAGGAGCAGATAGCCGCCCAAAATGCCGCCCACGTCCATCTGGCCCCACGCAACTAGGACGGCACCCACCAAAAGACACCCTATTTGGCTGCCATAGGTGCATAGAAATTGCAGCATCTGACCCAGCGCAGTTTTGCAGCAAGTTTCCTGGCCTGTGTGTTGCCAGTAGTCTTCAAACATGCGGCGTAACCGTTGAACCAGAAAAGAATTAAGTTCAAATCCTTTGCTGAAATCCCGTAAACTCAACAGCTCCAACTCCATCTGGAGCCGTTCCCCTTCGTATTCGGATGTCTGTTGGTTTAATTTGGCCTGCCGACGGGCAAACCACACTTCATAGACCACCGGAAGTCCAGCCAGCCCCAACACCCAGAGGAAAAAACATACGCAGCCCACCATCTCACTCCAGAGCACCGCTAGCCAGATTCCATACACCATCAAAGCTGGAGGAAGGGCCAGCAGTCGCACCACTGCGAGGTAGTACATGGTCCGATCCACCTCCATGCGATGGAGAAACTCTACGGATGGCACTCGGTGCAAATCCCAGTGAGGCATGCGCAACGTACGATTCATGAGAAAGACATCGTAGGCCGTGCCTTGGCGGGTAAGCAAGAGATTTTTTATCAAGGTCATGCCGGGCACCACCAATACCGTCACCACGATGGCCCCCAAAAAGGGTAGGAATCCTTGCCGGATGGCTGGGACGTCCAGATTTAGCAGCGCATCTGCCATATTACCCAGCCACAAGGAGGCCAACGTAGGGGCGGCAAGGGTAAGCAGGCACTCCAAACATGCCACCACGATCACACACGCCATCAACTTGGCGCAATCCCAGCGCATAGCCTGTCTCTGGTGCTGGATGGAAGGTCCGAAATACTCACCCTCCAAGGGTTACACCTCCCTTCAATTCCACCACTTGGTCCCACGCCATTCCCGGCCATGCCATGTGCGTACACACCACCAATGTTCCTGTATAGGACTGCAACATCTCCGTGAGATATGCCATACTGTCCACATCCAAATGATTGATGGGTTCATCCAAAATCAGCACATCACAAGACTTTGCCAAAGTCGCAGACAGGAAAAACCGTTTTTGCTGTCCGCCGGACAGCTGGGACAAAGGTTGATTCCCACAGGAGTTCAGGCCAAACCGCTCCATGTGTCGGCGCAGTGCCTGCCCGTCCATTCCCGGGCTCTGCTGTAACACCTGCGCCAAGTCTTCCACCGACAAATTGGTCTGAGCCTCCTCTTGCAGAACGTAGGAAATGCGTGTTCGATCTACCCCCAAGGACACGACACCTCTGTCCGGCCCTTCCAACCCTAATAGAATACGCAGCAAAGTGGATTTTCCACTTCCGTTTTCTCCTCGAAGCAATACCCGCTGCCCCATTTCGATTTTCAGCGATATTCCTGTCAAGACCTGCCGTTCTCCGAAAGCTTTGCTTACCTTCTGGCAGCTCAGCACCATCCGTTCCACTCCCAGAGGCTCCAAACCGTTTCCTTCCGTTTCCGTTTTCCAGCCCAGCCTCCGCCAAGCTTCTTGGTACTTTGCTCGCTCCAACCACCAGGGAAACACTGCGCTCATAGAGGAAAAGAGATATCCCGCCAAAATCATCAAAAGAGGCAACTTGGACACAGGCAGTCCGCCGTAGAGAACAAACAACCCCAACATCACATAGCTTCCGTAGTTCAACAGGCTATCTATGGCCTGAAACACTACCTGTTCCGCGGTGACAGCTCCCTCCGCCCGGTAGCCCCAGTTCATGACGCGTTTCTCCAGCTGATAAAAGCGGTTGAGATACCAACTTTGCACTCCGTAGCACTTTAATACATGGGCGCCATGGTATCCCTCCAGCATCCACGTGGACAAGTCTTCTTCCGCCTGACAGGTGGCGTTGTGGATGTTCCTGGCCCAACCTTCATAGGCCAAGATGGGGAGTAGCTGCACCAGATTGATGGCAAAAAACAGTGCTCCAACTCTACCATCCATCCAGATCAGCCCCATTGTGGATATCAAAAGGATGATGCTACCCCCAAGGGCGTTGGGCCAGCATTGCTCCCAAAACGAAATGATCGCCTGGGTGTCCCGGCGCAGTTTCACTTCCAACTCTCCCCGACTATGGATAGGTATCCTTCTGTGGAGCACTCCAGTGTACAAGCACCCTCGAAAGCTCTGCGCCTCCCAGGCCATGGCTTTGGCATATGCTTGTTTGAGGCAGTACAGTGGAAGCACGCTACACATCAGCAGAATCAGGATTCCCATCCCCAAAGGCATCCACTCTCCCAGCCTCCTTTCCATGACACCGGCCAGGAGTTGGGATACCAGGTAGCCACACGCCAGTTGGATGGAGAATTTCCCCAGATTGTAGCATGCCCCCAGTCCCACGGACCGAGAAAAATGCCGGGCCAAAGACTTCTCTCTCACAGGGTTTCCTCCGCGGTCAACGCCTCTTCCATGGCGCAGGCTAACGTACTATCTGCACCCATCTCCTGTCGCACCACCGTTATGAGCTGCTGCGCCATGTTCTTCCATGCCTCTCCCCCTTCTCCTCGGCCCATCACCATTAGCATCTCCACCGTCTGCACCAAGCACAACCCCATGTGCTGCCGAGCCGCCCTCTTGGCTTTCTCTCCTTCCAGCAACAGCGCCATATACTGCAACTTGGTAAAATACAGTTCTGGAATTTTCTCCAGCGTAGGCGCCACCAGGGCCTGCTGACCCAGCTCATGGTAAGTCCGGGCCAAAATACGCAGAGCATCGTATTTCACCTCGTCATCCTGGGTGCTGGCAATGAGGGTTTTGCAAAGGGTAATTATCTCCTCGCCCCGCCGTGGGGAATCCATGGTGTACAGGAGGTTGTTCAAAATCACGTCATTGCCCGGATACTTTCGCAGTCCCTCCCGAAGAATTTCCTCGGCCCCCTCCGGGTCTCTATCTCGAATTTCATAGGCCCTTTGGCAGATTTCTCGCACCTTTTCCGCCGATTCCAGGCGGTTATAATCAAACAGTTCATCGGTGGACACTCCAAAAAACGAGGCAATCACAGGAATCAATGCCACATCCGGCATTGCCGCTCCCGTTTCCCACTTGCTCACCGCTTGAAACGTCACCCCTAAAAACTGGGCCAACACCTCCTGAGAGATGTTTTTCGCTTTGCGCAGCTGCCGGATGCGGTGTCCCATCTTCTCACTCATGTCCATGTCCCTCCTTTCCTTTGCATGTATGGTAACACATCTGCCTCTGTCCTGGTATCTCGCCTTCGTTGTGATTTTTTCAACTGCAGGTTAAAAAATAGGCATAAAATCTCCGTGGAACCGGACGCTCACCAATGCGCCGATTCCACGGAGATTACGATCTGATCAGCACCGCTCAAACCCTAAATAGCATGTCCCTTATTTCACAACTGGGCACTCACCACGGCATCCTCCTTTTCTTTCTCCAGATTGGACAGGCGTTCTTCCACCGCCTCATCCATGCAGCGGAGCTGAGACATTACATTCTGAATTTGGTCCATGGTATCCCACACATTGGCCTGAGACTGCTTGATTTTGTCCAAAACCGTCCAGTCCACAAACAGCCCGTCAAAGAAGTAGTCGGCAAACCGAAGGAATCCCTCCACGTTCACCTGCATGTTCCCATCCACCTGCACGTCTGCCAATTCGGTTCGGAAGCGGCGGAGCTGATTTTGGAGCTGCACCACGTAATCCTGGGCATCATCCAAATGGCCGTGCTTGGCCATGTCAGCAAACACACCACCCCCAAGCAAATCATAGGTCCCCCAGTTTTTTGCACTGTCCAGGCTGGAGAGCACCTGTTGGGCCGTATCCAGCGCACGGGAACCTGCGCACAACGCCTCCTGGATTTCCCGCTTTTGACTCTGTTGCTGGGCAATCTCCTGTTCCAGGCGGAGAATCCGCTGGGCCTCCTGGCTTCCCGACGCCTTCACTGCCTCTGTTTTTTCCCGCAACAGGCGCTCATACTCCCGCTCACAGGAAGCTATGTCCTGAAGTCTGGCCTCTACGCGGGCCAAATCTTCCTCCACCCCTTGCAGCTGTTGCGCTGCGGTGTCATATTTGAGTTTGGCTGCATACGCCTCGGCCTTTTCCCGATCCAGCGCCTCCTCTTTTTTTCCCACCATCGCATAAAAGATGGAGGTCAAACTGGTGCGCTCCATGCGCTGTACATCCATCTGTTCCTTCTCCAGAATCTCCGCCAGCTCTTTCGCCTGGGCCTTCAACCGCGTCTGTTGTTGCCTCAGCTGTGTCCGTTTGGCCTTCAGGCCTGGTTCCTCCGCCATCTTTTCCAGCAGTTTTTGGAACGATTGGTTGTAATCCACACCGGTCCCTCCTTCTCTGTGCTTTCTTGCTCTCATTATAGAGGGATACCCCGGGTTATGCAACAAACATCTGCAAGAATGTACAAAAAACCGCCACAGAACTCTGTGACGGTTTTCTTCTTCTCATCCGGCTGTTTTGGCCTTTTTCCCGACTCTAACACGCTGGAGCACATGAATCAACGTGCTGACAAACAGGACGATACCAGACACTCCGTGCAAAATTCCCAACCACATACCCGGCATGGGCTTCAGCAGCAACCCGCTGGCAAACACCAACAACAGAGAAATCAGCATCACCCAGTTTAAACCCTTATTCATAACAAACCTCCAATTAGTCATAGCTAACTCACAGGTAGTTAGTATACGCTAACCGTCAGTTTTTGTCAACCCTTATGTGAAAAAATCCAGGGGCAGTTTCCCGCCCCTGGATGTGTGTTGTCAGTCCAAGATAAATTCGTCGCTGTCTGTGATCTTCAAATCCGTGGAGTAGAAGGCGGTGAGCGCCTGCACCATGTACGCAGAGTCCTTCACACCAGCGGTCTCATAGGCCGAGTGCATGGCCAGCTGAGGCAAGCCCACGTCCACGGTGTGGAGCGACACCTGCTGGGTGGAAAGGTTGCCCAAGGTGCTGCCCCCTGCCATATCGCTGCGGTTGGCGAACGTCTGCACCGGCACCTGGGCATCCTTACACAGCTGCACGAAGATGGCGGCGCTGATGCCGTCGGTGGTGTACTTCTGGTTGGCAGAGAACTTCACCACAATGCCCTGGTTCATATACACGCAGTTTTCCGCGTCGGTTTTCTCCGGGTGGTTGGGGTGCACGGCGTGGGCGTTGTCACAGGAGACCATGAAGCTCTTGGCCACCGCGCAGCAGTACTCGTCCACACCGTAGCCCAGAGAGGTGTGGATGCGCTGGAGCACGTCCCGCAGGAAAGTGGACAACGCTCCTTGCTTGGTGCCGGAGCCCACTTCCTCGTTGTCAAAACAGGAGAATACGTTGACTCCGTGGGGGTTCTCTCCCTGTAAGAAGGCCTTGAGGGAGGTGTAGGCGCACTGGAGGTCATCCAGGCGCGGAGAGGAGATAAACTCCTCCTGGGCGCCCCACACACTGGGGGCCACCCGGGGATAGAGATAGAGGTCGCTGCCCACCACGTCTTCCGGCTGCGCCCCCAGCTCTTGGGCAATCAGTTCCCGATAGCTGTTCTCCCCGCATGCTCCAGCGGAGAACAGCGGGAGCATGTCCACCTGCTGGTTGAACTTCATGCCGGAATTGACCTCCCGATTCATGTGGATGGCCACATTGGGGATGAGGAGCAAATCCCGGTCAATGTTCAGCAGACGAGCGGTAATCCGGTTCCCCTGGCGCACCAGCACTCGTCCAGCCAGGGACAGCGGCCGATCCAACCAGCTGGCGCAGATCATTCCGCCGTAGCCTTCCGTGTTTAGTTGCAGGTATCCGCCCTTTCCTTTCAGTTCGGCTTTCTCCTTCACTTTATAGCTGGGAGAATCGCTGTGGGAGGCGGTAATCTGGAAGTGGTAGTTGTCCAGCTCCTCGCCCACGTGGAAGGCGATGATGGAGGAGCCGTTGCGGGTGGTGTAGTACTTTCCTCCCTTGGTCAAAGACCAAGGCTGGCTCTCTCTCAGCTTCTGATACCCCGCCTGCTCCAGCATGCGGGCCATTTCTGCCACAGCGTGGAAACAGCTGGGGCTATGTTGAATGAAGTTTAACACCTCACGAGAGGTCTGTGCATACATAGTCATTTTCCTCCTAGAACTTGCTTTTCTCCATTATACAAGATTTCGCAGGATTTGCAATCATCAGAGAAAAAGCCAGAGCGTATGATACACTCCGGCTTTTCTCTGGCGCGGGTTTCCTGCGCCTGGATTAAAACACAACCACCAACAGCATCTTAAATGTCTCTTGCGCATACACCGCATGGGGGTGCCCTGCAGGCATCACAATGGACTCCCCCTCATGGAGCAGATAGTCCTCTCCATCAATGGTGATCTTCCCCACCCCGTCCAGGCAGGTTACAAACGCATCTCCACCGGATTCGTGGGTGCTGATCCCCTCTCCCTGATCAAAGGAGAAAAGAGTAATACTCAACGCGCTGTTTTGCGCCAGCGTCTTGCTGACCACCTGGCCCTGCTGATACGAAATCTGGTCTTTTAACACCAGCACTTCCGATTTGCTGATGTTTTTCATTTTTACGTCCATCTTCATCCGCTCCCACAATGGCTCAGGCGTTCTCGCCGAAAAACAGCTTCATGTCATCTTCCACACTGCCAATGCCGGCAATGCCGAAGTTGTCCACCAGCACCTTCGCCACGTTGGGGCTGAGGAAGGCGGGCAGCGTGGGTCCCAGATGGATGTTCTTCACTCCCAGGTACAGAAGGGACAGCAGCACGATCACCGCCTTCTGCTCATACCAGGCGATGTTGTAGATGATAGGCAGGTCGTTGATATCCTCCAGGCCAAACACTTCCTTGAGCTTCAGGGCGATGACAGCCAGAGAATAGGAGTCGTTGCACTGACCGGCATCCAACACCCGGGGAATCCCGCCAATATCGCCCAGAGGCAGCTTGTTGTACTTGTACTTGGCGCAACCGGCGGTGAGGATCACGGTGTCCTGGGGCAGAGCCTTGGCAAACTCGGTGTAGTAGTCCCGGCTCTTGGCACGGCCGTCACAACCAGCCATCACCACGAACTTGCGGATGGCGCCGCTCTTCACCGCCTCCACCACTTTATCCGCCAGCGCCAACACCTGGGCGTGGGCAAAACCGCCTACAATCTCCCCGGTCTCAATCTCGGTGGGCGGAGCACACTTCTTGGCGTGTTCAATGATGGCAGAGAAGTCCTTGCGCTCCCCGATCTCACCGGGGATATGCTTGCAACCGGGATATCCGGCGGCACCAGTGGTATACACACGGTCCTTATAGCTGTCTTTGGGGGGTACAATGCAGTTGGTGGTCATGAGGATGGGACCGTTGAAAGATTCAAACTCCTCCTTCTGCTTCCACCAGGCGTTGCCGTAGTTGCCCACAAAGTTGGGATACTTTTTGAAGGCGGGATAGTAGTGGGCGGGGAGCATCTCCGAGTGGGTGTACACATCCACGCCGTTGCCCTGGGTCTGCTCCAGCAGCATCTCCAGGTCCCTCAGATCGTGGCCGGAAACCAGAATGCCGGGGTTCTTCCCCACCCCGATGTTCACCTTGGTGATCTCCGGGTTGCCGTAGGTGGAGGTGTTGGCCTTGTCCAGCATAGCCATGCCAGCCACGCCGTGCTTGCCGGTCTCCAAGGTCAGGGCTACCAGGTCGTCCACGGTGAGGCTGTCATCCACCGTGGCAGCCAGAGCCCGCTGCAAGAAGGCATCCACCTCTTCGTCGTCCTGGAGCAGGACATTGGCGTGCTTGGAGTAGGCAGACAGTCCCTTGAGCCCGTAGGTAATCAACTCTCGCAGAGAGCGGATGTCCTCGTTCTCAGTGGACAGTACACCCACGGTCTTGGCCTTTTCCTCCCAGTCGCCAGAACCATTCCACAAAGCGGCCTCGGGCAGACCCTGGGTGGTGCTCAGCTGAGTAAGCAGCTTGGCCTTCTCCTCCAGGGTGGTCCGAATGCGAGCCTCAATGCTCTCCTTATCAAAGTTGGCGTTGGTGATGGTAATAAAGAGGTTGAGGGTGATGAGGTGGTTGATCTCCCGGGAGACGTTTTTTCCCTCTCCGCGCAACGCGGTGGTGACCGCGGAAATCCCCCGGCTGACGTACACCAACAAATCCTGCATGGCAGCTACATCGGGCTGCTTGCCGCACACACCCACCATGGTGCAGCCACGGCACCCAGCAGTCTCCTGACACTGATAGCAAAACATCTTTTGTTCCATGTTTTTAAGTCCTTTCGTCGTTTTCCAGCCAGCTGATGGCGGTTACGGGACAGGAGTCAATGGCCTCCTGCACCGGCGACAAGGTCTCCTCTGTGACAGGTTGGCACACGCCGGACTTGCCGTCCTCACCGATGCGAAACACCTTGGGACACAACCCCACGCATACCCCACATCCGATACACAGATACTGATCCACCGTAGCGTTCATACAAAGCACCTCCTTTTCATGGGATGCCTTTAGAATGCCACCGTGTCCAATGTCTTAAACCTTCCTCGCTGTGTCACACATCCTATCACAGGTTTCGTTGCATTTCTGTTGTTATAACAACACTTGATTCATGAAATAAATGCCAGGTGGGAACACATCCCACCTGGCATACGTTATACATCTTCCGGGCAACAGACAAAATCGGAGTCCATATAGTGGGCAAAGGTCTGGACCTGGAACTTCCGCGGCTGGCACAAGGTTCCGCTATCCTCCGGCACAGCAAAGCGCACGCAGCGCACCAAAACGTCTCGGCAGCCGCTCTCTTGATGGGGCGGGATGGGCAGTACTTTCACGCCCCGGGTCTCCTTCTCCTCGTTGTCATTGACCTCGGTGAGGATCACCGCCAGAGACACCCGGCGCTGAGGACACACGTCCTTCACGGTTACATCCACCTGGACAATGCGCCCCACCGCATCCAGGGCTATCTCTCCGGCATCCACCACCACGGCATCGGTGCACCCCTCCGCCGTCACTTCCACCGGCGTGGGACACGGCTCGGGCTGGACAATGATGTCACACCCCACCCGCACCGTGGGGTCGGGGAACACCACCAGGTTGCCCTGGGCGTCGCTGTACTGGATGGACTGATTGACCAGCTTCAACCCTCCCGTTTGGCTGCGGTGGCGCACCAGGAAGGACAGAGTAGCGCTCTCCACCCCGCTCACCCCCAAGCTGTCCATGCGCCAGGTCAGCTGGGTATCCGAGCTCTGGTCCACCGTCCCCTTGGCCGGGGGAAGAATTTGCGTAATTTCAAAATCCGGATTGAGTGCCTCCTCAATCTTCAAGTCCGTGGCCCCGGGCTTGGTGAGGTTGGCGGCCAGCTCGGCAAAGATCTCCTCCAGGTCTGCTGGTGTGGGGGCAATGGCCACATGGATGGAGTCCGGGTCACTGGCCCAGTTGTTCAACGCACTCACATCCAGACCATCGGTGCCCACCAGACCAATGCAGTAAATGATGATCCCTTTGGCCTTAGCCAAATCGGCAATGGGAGCCGGGGGTGGGCCAGCGGTAGTGTTGCCGTCGGTAAACAGCACCATCACCTTCACCGGGTTGCTCCCCGTCTCCAGCAACTGGGTGGCCTGGGCAAAGGCATCTCCGTGGTTGGTGCTGCCTCCCGCCGCCAAACCATTCACTGCCGCTTTCAAATCTGCCACCGAGGTGGTCAGTGTCGTATCCTTCCGGGCGGTGGAGGCAAAGCTCACCACCCCCATTTTGGTGCCGGAGCCCAAGTCTCCGCTTCCGCTCCCGTCGGATGTGGCCTGCTGGATGATATCAATGAATGTGTCCGCTCCCTCCTTCACCGCCGCCAGCGGCTCCCCGGCCATACTGCCGGAGCGATCCAACACCAACACGATGTCGGTGGGATTTTCGATGATATCGGGAGAAGCAGTGAGGGCCAAGGTCACCTTGAGTACGCCATCGCACCCAATTTGATCCCGGTCCACCACTTTGTTGGAACTGGTAATTCCCATCTGGGCATCCTACTTCTGGGGGTTCTATCCCCCAGCCATTCTATGCCCGGATAAGATTTTTGTCTGCCCGCTCCCACTAGGGGCGAACCGCCCGCATCAGTCGGGCCACCCGTTCCGCAGTGGAGGCCAATAAGGTGTGACTGTTGCCCATGGCCTCCTCCAATGTGATGGGACCCGGAGCCGTGGAAAAGATGGCGTCGATGCCATAGTCATAGACCCGCTCCGCCTGAGGGCCAATACTGCCCACAATGGCCACCACGGGGATATTACCCTGGGCCTTCACCCGTTGAGCCACCCCCACCGGAGTTTTCCCACACACGGACTGTCCGTCCATACGCCCTTCCCCCGTAATCACCAAGTCCGCATCGGTAACCCGGGCATCAAACCCCACGGTGTCCAAAACGGTGGTGATCCCCGAACACATCTGAGCGTTGGTGAAGAGCAGCAAACCCGCTCCCAGGCCACCGGCTGCGCCAGCCCCCGGGACATTTACCACATCCCGCCCGGTGCAGGCCTGCCCCACCCGGGCAAAATGGGCCAGATTCTGGTCCAGCTTGGCCACCATTTCCCCATCTGCTCCCTTTTGTGGCCCAAACACCGCCGAGGCTCCCTGAGGACCACACAGAGGATTGGTGACATCGCAGGCCACCACCAGGGGGATTTGGGCCAATCGGGGGTCGATCCCATTCACATCCATCCGCTCCAGCCGCTCCAAGGCGCCGCCTCCCGGCGGCAGGCTCCGTCCTTGCCCGTCCAGCAGCTTCACCCCCAAAGCCTGTGCCATGCCCGCACCACCGTCGTTGGTGGCACTCCCTCCCAGGCCCAGCACCAGACGAGCACACCCAGCATTCAGCGCCGCCAAGATGAGTTCCCCTGTGCCATATGTGGTCGTGAGCATGGGATTTCGCTTTTCTGGGCTCACCAGAGGCAGGCCACTGGCCGCCGCCATCTCGATGACCGCCGTTCCATCCTCCAGTAGGGCAAATTCCGCCTGTACCGGTTCACCCAGCGGGCCAGTGACCGACACGCAAATTCTGCGCCCCGGGACGCTGTGCAAAAACGCATCCACCGTCCCTTCCCCGCCATCTGCCACGGGGATGCCGTCCACTTCCGCCTCAGGCCACACCCGACGAATCCCTTCCTCCAAATAGGACACCGCTTGAACCGCTGTGACACTCCCCTTAAAGGAATCGCAGGCAATGACAACTTTCACAGCCATTCTCTCCTTTCTTTCCCTTTTGATCTCAGTATAACACCACCGTTTTCTCCCCTCAAGAGTGCCGTGCACCCCCAGTTTTTCCATAAGAATCTCTTGCACAAAATCCACATGTATGCTATAGTTTGCTTAGGGTAACCACACCCTGTTCTTTTTTGCACAAAATGTTAGCCACCGCTAACATTCTTTTTTGTGGTTATTGTTAGCCGCAGCTAATTGGAAGGAGATTGAATTCCCATGATGATGGACAAACGGCTGTTGGGTATGGTGCCAGACAGCAAAAAATTTATTGCCGGTAATGTGGCCTGCCAGTGGATTTCCATGGTGGCCAATACTGCCTTGGTCTTCACCCTGGGCTGGCTGGTGGAGTTGCTGCTGAATGGGCAGTCCGTACAGGGAAAACTGCCCTGGGTGGCTGGCATTGCCCTGGTGGCTCTGGTGGTGCGGTGGTTTGCTCTGCGCACCGCTGCCAGCATGAGTCACTTGGCCTCCCGACAGGTCAAGGGCAACCTGCGCCGGGCTCTGTTTGAAAAGCTGTATACGCTGGGCGCCTCGTACCGCCAGCGCACCACCACCGCCCAAGTGGTGCAGGTGGCCGTGGAGGGCGTGGATCAGCTGGAGATCTACTTCGGCTCCTACCTGCCCCAATTCTTTTACAGTCTTCTTGCTCCAATAACCCTGTTTTTCTTCCTGGCTCCCATCAGCCTGTTGTGTGCCGTGGTGCTGTTGGTGTGTGTGCCCCTTATTCCCGTAGCCATTGCCGCGGTGCAGACCTTTGCCAAAAAGCTGCTGGCCAAATACTGGGGCAAGTACACCAGCCTGGGTGACCATTTCCTGGAAAATCTCCAGGGGTTGACCACCCTAAAAATCTACCAGGCGGACGAGGCCCGCCAGGAGGAAATGGCCCAGCAGGCGGAGGAGTTTCGCAAGGTGACCATGAAGGTACTCACCATGCAGCTCAATTCCATTGTCATTATGGACCTCATCGCCTACGGCGGGGCCGCTCTGGGCGCCATTCTGGCCTTGCTCCAGCTGTCCCAGGGGCACATCACCCCCGCCGGGTGCTTTGCCATCATCCTCCTCTCGGCAGAGTTTTTCCTCCCCATGCGTTTGCTGGGCAGCTTCTTCCATGTGGCCATGAACGGCATGGCGGCTGCTCAGAAGATCTATGCCCTGCTGGATCTGGAGGTCCCCACCCCCGCTACTGAAACCGTAGAGGGCACCCCCACTCTGGAGTGCCGGGACGTGACCTTCTCCTACGATGGACAGCGGCCCATTCTCCAGGGCGTGAATCTGACCATTGTCCCCGGCACTCTCACCGCCGTGGTGGGCGAGAGCGGCTGCGGCAAGTCTACCCTCTCCGCTCTGTTCATGGGCCGCAACCAGGGGTATGGCGGACACATCACCTTGGGTGGCAAAGAGCTGTCCTCCCTGTCTGAGGACAGTCTCATGGCCCACTGCACCTACATTGGCCACCGCAGCTATCTCTTTAAGGGGACGGTGCGGGACAACCTGTTGCTGGCTTGTCCCGACGCTCTGGACGACCAGCTGTGGGCCGTTCTGCAACAGGTGAATCTGGCCCCCTTCCTCCGGGGCGAGCAGGGGCTGGACACCCATCTGCAAGAGGGCGGCAGCAACTTCTCCGGCGGTCAGCGTCAGCGTCTGGCCCTGGCCCGCGCCCTCTTGCACAACAGCCCCATGTACATCTTCGACGAGGCCACGTCCAACGTGGATGTGGAGAGTGAAAACGAGATTATGGAGCAAATTTATCTTCTCTCCCGCACCCACACGGTGCTGGTGATCTCCCACCGTCTGGCCAATGTGGCCGGGGCAGACACCATCTTCGCCATGGACGGTGGCCGCGTGGTGGAGCATGGCTCCCACAAAGAGCTGTTGGCCCAGGGCGGCCTATACGCCCACCTGTGGCAGCAGCAACGGGAATTGGAACACTACAACAACCAGGAGGAGGTCCCCGCATGAAACAGCGAAGCAATTTAGCCTGTATGGCGCAACTCATCACCTTGGTGGGGCCCCTCACCGGCGTGATGCTGGTGGCCATTCTTTTGGGTGTGCTGGGCTTCCTGGCCGCCACCCTCATCCCGGTTTTGGGCGGCGTGGGCATCCTCTCAGTGGTCAACCACTGGGATGCTCTCCCCCTTATCTTCCTCATCGCCGCCCTGTGCGCGCTGCTTCGCGGCGTGTTCCGCTACGGCGAGCAGACCTGCAACCACTACATTGCCTTTAAACTGCTGGCCATTTTGCGCCAGAAGGTGTTTGCTGCCCTGCGCCGTTTGGCCCCCGCCAAACTGGATGGGCGGGACAAGGGAGATTTGATTTCGGTCATCACCTCAGACATTGAGCTTTTGGAGGTGTTTTACGCTCACACCATCTCCCCCGCTGCCATTGCCCTGGTGATGAGCCTCATCACCGCCGCCTTTTTGGCCTGGTTCCACTGGGCCTTTGGGGTGCTGGCCCTGGTGGCCTATGCCACGGTGGGTATCCTTCTGCCGGTGCTGGCCTCCCGCCGCTCCGGTGAGACCGGCAACCGCATGCGCCAAAAGGCAGGACAACTCTCTGCCTTCGTGCTGGACAGCCTGCGAGGCGTGGATGAGACCATCCAGTATCACGGCCAGGCCCAGCGCCTGGAGGAGCTGGAGGGACGCACCACCGATCTGGGCTGGGTGCAGGGACAGATGAGCCGCATCACCGGCGGCAACACCGCCGTCACTCACACCGTCATCTGGGTCTTTGACCTGGCTCTGCTGACCCTGGGGCTGGTGTTGCTGGAGAAGGGCCAGGTGGACTTTGGCGGGGTACTCATCCCTCTCATCACCCTCATGTCCTCCTTTGGCCCGGTGGTAGCGCTGGCCAATCTGGGCACCACCCTGCAAAGCACCTTTGCCGCCGCCCGCCGGGTGCTGGACATTCTGGACGAGAGCCCAGTGGTGGAAGAAGTCACCGGTAAGGCCGCCACCACCTTTGACGGCGCTGCCTGTCAAAACCTCACCTTCTCTTACGGCGGCGAGACCATTTTGGACGATTTGACCCTGGACTTCCCCAAGGGGAAAGTGGTGGGCATTGTGGGCCGCAGTGGCTCGGGCAAGTCCACCCTGCTCAAGCTGCTCATGCGCTTCTGGGACCGCCAGGGGGGCGATGTGGCCCTCTCCGGTCGGGACGTGAAAGAGATCAATACCGCCGATCTACGGACCATGGAAGGGTACATGACCCAGGACACCGACTTGTTCCACGATACCATTTTGAAAAACATCCTCATTGCCCGCCCCAACGCCACCCGGGACGAGGTGGAAGAGGCCTGCAAAAAAGCCTCCATCCACGACTTTATCCTCACCCTACCCCAGGGGTATGACACGCCGGTGGGCGAGCTGGGCGACACCCTGTCCGGGGGCGAGCGGCAGCGTCTGGGTCTGGCTCGGGCTTTTCTCCACAACGCCCCCTTCCTGCTGCTGGATGAACCCACTAGCAATCTGGATAGTCTCAATGAGGCCGAGATTCTCCGCTCTCTCCACCGCGAGCGGGAGCAGCGTACAGTCATCTTGGTCAGCCACCGCCGGTCTACCATGGGCATTGCCGACGAGGTGCACTCGGTGGAGCATGGGAGGGTGAGCTGATGGCCTCCGCGGTGGAGAAAAAACGCCAGCGGGAGCAGAAGGTGGTGGGGCAGATGATCGCTATCTACTGCCACGGCGTTCACCACACCCCCACCGGACAGCTGTGTCCCCAGTGCCAAGCGCTGAACAACTACGCCATGGAGCGCAGCGACAAATGTCCGTTTATGCAGGAGAAAACCTTCTGCTCCAACTGCAAAGTACACTGCTACCGAGGTGACATGGCCACCCAAATCCGACAGGTCATGCGCTATGCCGGGCCTCGTATGCTCCTCCACCACCCTGTGATGGCCATTCGTCACGTGTGGGAGAGCGCCAAAGAAAAAAGACAACAAAACAGGAGATGATGCTGGTATGAAAAAAGCTCTCTATATCGTCGTGGGTTGCTTGGGCCTGGTGCTGGGCGCCATTGGCGCCGTGCTCCCCCTTCTCCCCGCCTTCCCCTTTCTGATGCTGGCCGCCTACTGCTTTGCCCGCAGTTCCCAGCGGCTGCACAACTGGTTTACCTCCACCAAGCTGTATAAAAGCAACTTGGAGAGCTTTGTCAAAGGCCGGGGCATGACCTGGAAAACTAAAATTCGCATCATGGTCACCGTCACCCTGGTGATGTCCATTGGCTTTTTCATGATGGGCAGCGTGCCCGTGGGCCGCATCATCCTGGGCTGCGTATGGCTGTTTCACATTCTCTTTTTCATCTTTGGCGTCAAGACTCTTTCCTCGGCACAGGCCGAACACTATCGCAAATTGGACGAGAACGCCTCCCAGGCATAAAGCACTTTGCCCCGTGTACCATTTTTGTGGTACACGGGGCATTTTACGGTTAATTATTTCTCCTCCTGCATATTATAGATGCAACGGAGGTGCTGAGCATGAGCCCAAAACTACGTCAATTCATTCTGTGTCTTGCCATCCCCCTGGCGGTGGGTGGTCTATCCGCCTACCTGACCATGGGAGCGATGGCAGAGTTTGAGGCATTGAACAAGCCGCCCCTGTCTCCCCCAGGCTGGCTGTTCCCCGTGGTGTGGACCGTCCTGTTTCTCCTCATGGGAATTGCCTCCTATCTGGTAGTGCGAGCCGACGCCCCGCAGCCCATCACCAAAAAGGCCCTGATCTTTTATGGCATCCAACTGGGGCTGAACTTTGCCTGGAGCCTGCTCTTTTTCAACCTGGGTCTATACCTGGTGTCCTTTTTCTGGCTGATCCTGCTGTGGTGCATCATTCTGCTCGCCACACTGCAATTTGCCGCGATCCGGCGTTTAGCTGGGTATCTGATGATCCCCTATCTGATCTGGGTCGCCTTTGCAGGGTACTTGAACTTCGCTATCTACTGGCTGAACCGATAAAAATAGCCTGGAGCCAAATTGGTCCCAGGCTATTCTTCTGTTTCTTCCTCCATGTTGCATCCACACCTGGGACAATACGGGCGTTTGGGCGTAATCCGTCCTCCGCAATATGCTCCACAGCTGGGACAACGCACCTTGACAAGCCCCAGAATCGCCCCAAGCACAATCATTCCGCCACCCAACATGGACACCAGCGTAATCGTCTCATTGTGGAAACACGGTATACCAAACAACAAAGCCCCTGCCAAAACCAACAACGCTGACACTCGGTCCCAGAATCGAAGTTTTCTCATTCTTATCCCCCATTTCCATTCTTACGCAAAAAAAGAATGCCTTTCGCCGGTAAAAAACACAACCCAAATTCGGTAAAGAATCGTTGACAATCATCCATCCACAGAACTGGTGTTTCCTCCAACAGCAGAAAAAGACCTGAAACGATTGGTTTCAGGTCTTTTTGGTGGAGATAAGCGGGATCGAACCGCTGACCTCTTGAATGCCATTCAAGCGCTCTCCCAGCTGAGCTATACCCCCAGGTCGTATTTGTTTTTGTCGCGTCCCCTGCGGAACGAATGTTAGTATAACCGAAGGCTCGACAAAAGTCAATAGCTTTTTCAAAAAATTTTTCCTCTTATTTCTCGCCCACTCCTGGCGCGTTTTGGAGCCTCCATGCATGCCTACACCGTTGTTTCGTCAAGGGCATCTGTCGCCCCAGCGATAAGGTGGGCCTGACCCTCTCTCAGGAGAGCACCTTGGAACTTCCCCTGCTGTGTATCCCCGGTCCGACCTTGAATCTGGGGGGCCATCGCCGGTGTCCTGTCCGTCACCGACCTCGACGCTGGACCGTTGGGATGTGCAAAAAACACCTGAATGGCCACAGGCAACGTGGCTGCCTCCTCCACCTATGCCGCCGATGGTGGCGAGTTTTTCTTCTACGCGGTGTTACCGCTGGCAACTATCTGGTGAAGGCCAAACAGAGCGCGTAAAAACTTTTTCAAAAAAATTGAAAAAAGCGTTGACAAACCACCTTGTCTTTGATATACTCCTTTTTGTCGGCACGAGAGAGCCGCTCAAAACAAACAAACATTCGGGGGTATAGCTCAGCTGGGAGAGCGCTTGAATGGCATTCAAGAGGTCAGCGGTTCGATCCCGCTTATCTCCACCAAAAGACCTGAAACCGATCGGTTTCAGGTCTTTTCATTTTTATTTCGAAGGCCGATGCAGAGGAACCTCTGCATCGGCCTTTTCTATCACAAATTGCTGTATCCCATCAATGAGATATCCACCGCCCGGGCTGCCTCCCGGCCCTCGGCAATGGCCCACACCACCAGGGATTGGCCCCGGTGCATGTCTCCGGCCACAAATACCCGCTCCACGCTGGTCTCATAGCCGCCGGGTTGGGTGGCCACGTTGGTGCGGCCGTCCCGTTCCACCCCGAAGGCCTGGGCCACATATTCCTGGCTGCCCAAAAAACCTGCAGCGATAAGCACCAGGTCCGCAGACACCTCCACCTCACTGCCCTCCACGGGCACCATCTGCATCCGTCCGGTGGCCTCGTCCCCTTTGGGTTCCAGGCTCACCAGCACCGCCCCGCACACCTTGCCCTGGTCGTCCTGTTTGAACTCCTTGACGGTGGTCTGATAGCGGCGGGGGTCCTCCCCAAACACAGCAATGGCCTCCTGCTGGCCGTAATCGGTTTTCAGCACCCGGGGCCACTGGGGCCAGGGGTTGCCGGGGGCACGGGTCTCCGGAGCCTTGGGCATCATCTCCAACTGGGTCACCCCTGCCGCCCCCAGGCGGATGGCAGTGCCCACGCAGTCGTTGCCCGTATCACCGCCACCAATGACCAGCACCTGCTTGCCCTGGGCCAGATGGGTGGGTACCTGCTGGAAATCGCTGTCCAACAGAGCCTTGGTGACCTGACCCAGAAAATCCACGGCAAACATCACACCCTGAGCCTCCCGGCCAGGCACCGGCAAGTCCCGGGGCTGACTGGCCCCACAGGCCAAAATCACCCGGTCGTACTCCTCCAGCAGCTCTTGGGCGGTAACAGTGCGGCCCACGTCCACGTTGCACCGGAACTCCACCCCGGCCTGCTCCATGAGGGCAATGCGGCGATCAATGACGTTCTTATCCAGCTTCATGTTGGGGATACCGTACCGAAGCAATCCACCCGGGCGGTCGCTGCGCTCGAACACCGTCACCAAGTGGCCGCGCTGGTTGAGCAGCAGCGCTGCAGACAGCCCAGCCGGACCGCTGCCCACCACAGCTACCCGCTTGCCGGTGCGCACCTTGGGGGGCTCACCGCTCACCAGACCGTGGGCAAAGGCATACTCGATGACCTGCCGCTCGTTGTCCTTGGTGGTCACCGGCTGGCTGTACTCTCCGCAAGTGCAGGCCGCCTCACACAGAGCGGGACACACCCGGGAGGTGAACTCCGGTAGACAGTGGGTGCGGGTCAGGCGAATGTACGCCTGCTCCCAGTTGCCGTGGTACACCAGGTCGTTGATCTCGGGCACCAGGTTGTGAAGGGGGCAGCCGGAGGCCATGCCGCCGATCATCATTCCTGCCTGACAGAAAGGCACCCCGCACTCCATACACCGAGCCCCCTGCTGTTGCTGCTGCTGAGGGGTGAGAGTGGTGTGGAACTCGTCAAAATTCTTGATGCGCTCCAGAGGCGGAACGGAAGGCCCGTCCTGGCGCTGATATTCCATAAATCCTGTGGGCTTTCCCATCTTCCTCAACCTTCCTTTCCGGCCACACTGGCGTAGAACGCCTCGATCTGGGCCTCTTCCCGGCTCATCCCCTGCTCCTCAAACTGGGCAGAGAGCTGCATCAGCTTCTTATACTCCCCGGGAATGATCTTCTTAAACCGGGGTAGATAGTGGTCAAAATCGTCCAGGATCTGGCGGGCCTTCTCCGAACCGGTGGCGGCCACATGGGCACGGAGCATTTGCCTCAGCTCCTCCCGGTCAAACTTACTCTCCACCTTCTCCATGAGCACCTGGCCCTTGTTCAGATTGCGGTAGAGCCGGTTTTCCTCATCCAACACGTACACCACACCACCGCTCATACCAGCGGCGAAGTTCTTGCCCGTGGGTCCCAGAACCACCACACAGCCGCCGGTCATATACTCGCAGCCATGTTCGCCCACGCCTTCCACCACGGCCCGGGCCCCGGAGTTGCGCACGCAGAACCGCTCGCCGGCCATACCGTTGATGTAGGCTTCTCCGGATGTGGCGCCGTACAGGGCCACGTTGCCGATGATGATATTCTCGTGGGGGACAAATTTGGCCTGCTTGGATGGATACACCACCAGCTTGCCGCCGGACAGGCCCTTGCCGAAGTAGTCGTTGCTGTCCCCTTCCAGCTCCAGGGTAAGGCCCTGGGGAATAAAGGCGCCAAAGCTCTGTCCGCCTGCTCCGTGGCAGCGGACGGTGATGGTATCCTGGGGCAGACCCTGGGGATGGCGGCGGGTGAGCTCAGAACCCAGCAACGTGCCAAAACTGCGGTCGGTGTTCACCAAATCCACCTCTACGCTGTGAGCCCGGCCACTGGACAGGCTGTCCTTGACCTTGGCATTTTTCAGCAACACCGTTTTGTCCTTGGTACGCTCCAGGTGGAAGTCGTAGGCGCACTGGGGATCGAAGACCGTCTGGCTGTCCGGAACCTGGGCCAGTACGCCGCTGAGATCCACCTTGGCGGCATTGCCCGTGAGATCAGTTCTCTGCCGCAGCAGATCAGTGCGGCCCACCATCTCGTCCACGGTGCGCACCCCCAACTTGGCCATGTACTCCCGCAGCTCCTGGGCGATGAACCGCATGAAGTTCTCCACATTCTCCGGCTTGCCCATAAAGCGCTTGCGCAACTCCGGATTCTGGGTGGCCACACCCATGGGGCAGGTATCCAGGTTGCACACCCGCATCATGGCGCATCCCAAAGTCACCAGGGGCGCGGTGGCAAAGCCGAACTCCTCAGCGCCCAGCAGGGCCGCCACTGCCACGTCCTTGCCGCTCATGAGCTTGCCGTCAGTCTCAATACGTACCCGGTCCCGGAGGCCGTTTTGCAGTAGGGTCTGGTGGGTCTCCGCCAGTCCCAACTCCCAGGGCAGTCCTGCATCCAAAATGGAGCTGAGAGGAGCGGCGCCGGTGCCACCGTCATATCCGGAGATCAGAATCACCTGGGCTCCCGCCTTGGCCACACCGGCGGCCACGGTACCCACGCCGGCCTCGGACACCAACTTCACCGAGATGCGGGCATACTTGTTGGCATTTTTCAGGTCGTAAATGAGCTGGGCCAGGTCCTCAATGGAGTAAATGTCGTGGTGCGGAGGCGGCGAGATCAGGCTCACCCCAGGGGTGGAGTGGCGGGTCTTGGCAATCCAGGGGTACACCTTCTGGGCGGGTAAGTGTCCGCCCTCCCCAGGCTTGGCTCCCTGAGCCATTTTAATTTGCAATTCCTTGGCGCTGACCAGGTAGCGGCTGGTGACGCCGAAGCGGCCGCTGGCCACCTGCTTGATGGCAGAGCTGCGATCATGGTCGGTTCCCGCCGACTCCAACCGCTCGTCGCTCTCGCCGCCTTCGCCGCTGTTGGACTTGCCGTGGAGTCGGTTCATGGCCACCGCCAGGGCCTCGTGAGCCTCTTGGGAGATGGAACCGTAGGACATGGCCCCGGTCTTAAAGCGGGTGACGATGCTCTCCACGCTCTCCACCTCATCCAGGGGCACCCCCTGTTCGGGGTAGTTGAACTCCATGAGAGAGCGCAACGTTCCATACCGCTCCTGGTCCACCTGGGCGGTGTACTGCTGGAACAGCCGGTAATCCCCCGTACGGGTGGACTGCTGCAACAGATGGATGGTCTGGGGATTGTAACGGTGCTCCTCCCCCTGGCTGCGCATCTTATGGCGGCCCACCGAGGGCAAAGTCAGGTCCACCGCTAACCCCAGCGGATCGTAGGCCTTGGAGTGCTGGGCATCGGTCTGGGCGGCAATGTCCTCCAGCGTGATGCCGCCAATGCGGCTGATGGTGCCGGTAAAGTAGGTGTCAATCACATCACGGCTGACGCCGATGCACTCGAAAATCTGACTCCCCTGGTAGGACTGAATGGTGGAGATACCCATTTTGGAGGCGATCTTCACGATGCCCTGGAGCACTGCGTGGTCGTAGTCCTCCACCGCAGCGTAGTAATCCTTTTGCAGAAGGCCGTCCTGCACCAGCTGCGCCACGGTGGCGTGGGCCAGATAGGGATTGACCGCGCAGGCACCATAGCCCAGCAGACAGGCAAAGTGGTGCACCTCCCGGGGCTCCCCGGACTCCAGAATCAGGGACATGGCGGTACATTTCTTGGTCTTCACCAGGTACTTGTGCACCGCCGACACCGCCAGCAAAGACGGAATGGCCACATGATTTTCATCCACGCCCCGGTCGGAGAGGATGAGGATGGTAGCACCTTTGCGGTAGGCCTTATCCACCTGGACAAACAACTGCTCCAGCACCCGATCCATGGGGGTATTTTTATAATATAAGGTAGATACAGTGGCCACCTGGAAGCCAGGACGGCTCATGGTCTTGATTTTCAACAAATCCAGGTCGTTCAAAATGGGGTTGTTGATCTTGAGCACCCGGCAGTTCTCCGGCTGCTCCTGGAGCAGATTGCCGTTTTTCCCCGCGTAGACGGTGGTGGAAGTGACAATTTTCTCTCGCACCGAGTCAATGGGCGGGTTGGTAACCTGGGCGAACATCTGCTTGAAATAGTGAAACAGGGGCTGGTACTGGTGGGAGAGCACCGCCAAGGGGGTGTCAATGCCCATGGCACCAATGGATTCACTGCCGTTCAAGGCCATGGAGCAGACGCTGTTGCGGTACTCTTCATAGGTGTAGCCAAAGGCGATTTGCAGCCGGGCACAGTACTCCCGGCTCAGCGGGGGCACCGGCTGGTTGGGAACTTTCAGGTCATGGAGCTCCACCAGATTGCTGTCCAGCCATTCGCCGTAGGGCTCTTTCCCGGCGTAGCGCTCCTTGATCTCCTCGTCGGTGTACACCCGGCCCTGCACCGTGTCCACCAGCAGCATTTTCCCCGGATGGAGCCGCTCCTTTTTCTCAATCTGATCCTCGGGGATGGGCAGCACGCCCACCTCTGAGGAGAGGATGAGCCGCCCATCGCTGGTGATATAGTACCGCGAGGGGCGCAGGCCGTTGCGATCCAGCACCGCCCCCATGATGTCACCGTCGGAGAAGAGGATGGAGGCGGGGCCGTCCCAGGGCTCCATCATGGTGGCATAGTACTGATAGAAGTCCCGGAGGGGCTGGGAGATGGTGTCGTTATGGCTCCAGGGCTCGGGGATGGCCACCATCACCGCCAGGGGCAGCTCCATGCCGCTCATAACCAGAAATTCCAGGGTGTTGTCCAGCATAGCCGAGTCAGAGCCGTCGGCATGGATCACCGGCAACACCTTACTCAGATCATCTTCCGAAAAGGTGGGGGTGGACATGGTCTCCTCCCGGGCCTGCATCTTGTCGGCGTTGCCCCGGATGGTGTTGATCTCTCCGTTGTGGACCATGAAGCGGTTGGGGTGAGCCCGCTCCCAACTGGGGTTGGTGTTGGTGGAAAAGCGGGAGTGCACCAGAGCGATTGCAGAGTCAAAATCCTCGTCCTGCAAATCCGTAAAGAAGGTGCGCAGCTGCCCCACCAGGAACATTCCCTTATATACGATGGTACGACTGGACAGCGAGGGCACATAGGTATTGTCATTGCTCTGCTCAAACACCCGACGCACCATGTACAGCTTTCGGTCAAAGGACAGCCCGGGGGCCACATCCACAGGCTTTTTCACAAAGCACTGATAAATGGCAGGCATACACGCCAGAGCCTTCTCCCCCAGTACCTGGGGCGCGGTGGGCACCGCCCGCCAGCCCAAAAACTCCAGCCCTTCCTTGGCCACGATGACCTCAAACATCTTCATGGCTCGGCTGCGGCGCAGCTCGTCTTGCGGGAAGAAGAACATGCCCACGCCGTATTCCCGTTCCCCGCCCAGCGGAATTCCCAACGGAGCACACACTTTGGTGAAAAAGCGGTGGCTGATCTGGACCAGAATGCCTACACCGTCTCCAGTCTTGCCCTGGCCATCCTTGCCTGCCCGGTGTTCCAGATTCTCTACAATGTGCAAGGCATCGGCCACAACGCTGTGATTTTTCCGGCCTCGGATGTCCACAACAGCCCCGATGCCGCAGTTATCGTGCTCCAGCTGCTTGCAATACAAGGTTTGCTCGGATTGCTTGGTCATGGTGACTCCCCCTTTGGAATATCAGTCAAAACGGACACAAGGGCGCCAAAGAACCTCCCGGGCCACCTTGCCCGCGGGATTCTCTGACACCCTTGTCCATCTCGCATTCTGATTTACAAATACATCCGTACGCCACGCACGGACTATTTATTTCGTTAAAGTATACGACACTGCCGCCCCATTGTCAACCCCTCTGGACACAAATGGCAGTTTCCACAAGTTTATTCCAGAAACAACCACTTCATTTTGCGTCATTTTTACACTTGACGCGGAAGAAAAAGGGGCGTATCATAGGCCCATCCAACGGACAAGGACGTCATGGAGCTCGCTTCTGTGACGCCCTTGTCCGTTTTCATTTTCTGGAGAGGATGGATGAACATGACCAACGTACCCACTTATTTTGGCTGCAAGGTATTTGACCAGCGTGTGATGAAGGCTCGCCTTCCCCAAGATATTTACCGCTCTCTGCGCTGCACCATGGAAGAGGGCACGCCCCTAAATTTGCCCGTGGCCAACGTGGTGGCCGCCGCCATGCGGGATTGGGCCGTGGAACAGGGCGCCACCCACTTCACTCACTGGTTCCAGCCCATGACCGGCGTCACTGCCGAAAAGCACGACAGCTTCATTTCCCCCGCCCCCGACGGTGGTGTGATTATGGAGTTTTCCGGCAAGGAGCTGATCCGAGGGGAGCCGGACGCCTCCTCCTTCCCCTCTGGCGGACTGCGAGCCACCTTTGAGGCCCGGGGCTACACCGCCTGGGACCCCACCTCCTTCGCCTTTATCAAGGGCAAGACCTTGTGCATCCCCACCGCCTTCTGTTCCTACGGCGGTGAGGCCCTGGATAAGAAAACCCCGCTGTTGCGCTCCATGGAGGCCCTGAACCGTCAGGCCCTGCGGGTGTTGCACCTGCTGGGAGACACCGATGTGAAATCGGTGCGCACCTCCGTCGGCCCCGAGCAGGAGTACTTCCTGGTGGATCGGGCCCTGTACGACCAGCGCCCCGACCTCATTTACACCGGACGCACCCTCTTTGGCGCCCGCTCCCCCAAGGGCCAAGAGCTCAACGACCACTACTTCGGTAACATCAAGGAGCGGGTGGCCGCCTACATGGAGGAACTGAACGAAGAGCTTTGGAAACTGGGCATCTTGGCCAAGACCCAGCACAATGAGGTGGCCCCCGCCCAGCACGAGCTGGCCCCCATCTACACTACCACCAACATCGCCACCGACCACAACCAGCTGACTATGGAGATCATGCAGAAAGTGGCTCTGAAGCACGGTCTGGTGTGTCTGCTCCACGAAAAGCCCTTTGCAGGGGTCAACGGATCGGGCAAGCACAACAACTGGTCCATGGCCACCAACACCGGCGTGAACCTTCTCTCTCCCGGAGAGAAACCCCACGAGAACACCCGGTTCCTCCTCTTCCTGTGTGCCGTCATTCAGGCAGTGGACGACTACCAGGATCTGCTGCGTCTGTCCGTGGCCACCGCCGGTAACGACCACCGCCTAGGTGCCCATGAGGCTCCTCCCGCCGTGGTGTCCATCTTCCTGGGCGACGAGCTGTCCGGGATTCTAAAGTCCATCGAAGAAGGAAGCCAGTACATCGCTCCTCAGAGCGAGAGCGTCAAGCTGGGCGTTCATGCCCTGCCTCCTCTGACCCGGGACACCACCGACCGCAACCGCACCTCTCCTTTTGCCTTCACCGGCAACAAGTTTGAATTCCGCATGCTGGGCTCCTCCAACTCCATCGCCTGTGCCAACATGATGCTCAATGCCGCCGTGGCCGAGTCCCTGCGCCAGTACGCCGACCGGTTGGAGCATGCCACCGATCGAGTGGCGGAGATCCACCAGATTCTCCGTGACGTCATCCACCAGCACCAGCGCATTCTCTTTGACGGCAACGGCTATGATGAGAGCTGGATTGAAGAGGCGAAAGCCCGTGGCCTGTTGAATCTGCCCACCACCGCCGACTGCATGCCCTACCTGCTCCATGAAAAGAATGTGGAGATGCTCACCCGCCACGGGGTGTTCTCCGTGCCCGAGATTAACTCCCGGTGTGAGATCATGCTGGATAACTACTGCAAGACAGTGGAGATTGAGGCCAACACCATGATTGACATGGCCCGTCAGGACATTCTCCCCGCCGTTCAAAGCTACGCCGCCCATGTGGCCCAGGGCATTACCGCCAAACGCGCTGTGAATCCGTCTCTGACCTGCTCTTACGAAGAGAACACGCTGGAGCAGCTGAGCCTGCTCACCGATCAGATCGCCCAGCGCATGGAGCACTTGGAAGATGTGACCTATCAGGTGGCTCAGTCTTCCGACGTCACTGGCGCTTCGGAAGCCATCCGGGATCAGGTGCTTCCCGCCATGGAAGCCCTGCGCCACGCCGCCGATCAGGCGGAGACCATCACCGCCAGCCAGTACTGGCCCTACCCCTCCTACGGACAGCTTCTGTTTGGAGTGCGGTAACATCAAACATACCATGGGCGCCCACACCCGGATCTTCCGGACGTGGGCGCCTGTGTATAAGGAGGAATTGACATGTGTTCCATCATGGGATACTGCTCCCCAGATGCAGATTTCTCTGCCTTTCTTGGGGGATTTTCCAAAACCAAGTCCCGAGGCCCGGACGACTCCAAACTGGTGGAAACCCCGCTGGGTGTGCTGGGCTTTCACCGTCTGGCCATTATGGGGCTCCATCCCCAGGGCATGCAGCCCTTCCAGCTGGACGGCTGTTACTGCGTATGCAACGGAGAATTGTACGGCTTTGAGGCGGTACGGGAGCAGCTGAAAGCCAAGTACGCCTTCCAAAGTGAGTCAGACTGTGAGATTTTGCTGCCTCTCTACAAAGAATACGGGGTTGACCTGTTTGCACAGCTGGATGCCGAATTTGCCTGCATCATTCTGGACACCGACGGCGGCCATGTGGTGGCCGCTCGAGACCCTATTGGCATTCGCCCCCTCTACTATGGCTATGATGAGGCGGGAGCCATCGTCTTTGCCAGCGAACCCAAAAACCTGATGGATCTGGTGAAAGAGATTTTCCCCTTCCCTCCCGGCCACTATTATCTGGATGGACAGTTTGTGGCCTATACCGACATGACCCGTGTGGACCAGGTGGTGGATGGTGATCTGGACACCATTTGCCGCAACATCCGAGAAAAGTTGGTGGCAGGCATTGAAAAGCGGTTGGTCTCCGACGCCAAGGTGGGCTTTCTCCTCAGCGGTGGCCTGGACTCCTCTCTGGTGTGCGCCGTGGCCGCCAAGGCCTCTGCCGCTCCCATCCGTACCTTTGCCATCGGTATGGATCAGGACGCCATTGACCTGAAATACGCCCGAGAGGTGGCCGAGTATATCGGCAGCCAGCACACCGAAATCATCATCACCAAAGAGGACGTGCTAGCCGCCCTGGAGCGTGTGGTGGAATTGCTGGCCACCTATGACATCACCACCATCCGGGCCAGCATGGGCATGTATCTCATCTGCAAAGCCATCCATGAACAAACGGACATTCGGGTGCTCCTCACCGGAGAGATTTCCGATGAGCTGTTTGGCTACAAGTACACCGACTTCGCCCCCTCTCCTCAGGCGTTCCAGGAGGAGGCCGCCAAGCGAGTGCGGGAACTGCACATGTACGATGTGCTGCGGGCGGACCGGTGCATTTCGGTCAACTCCCTGGAGGCCCGGGTGCCCTTCGGCGATCTGGATTTCGTGCGCTATGTCATGGCCATTGACCCCGGTCTCAAGTGCAACACCTACGGCAAGGGAAAATACTTGCTCCGCCGTGCCTTTGAGGGGGATTGGCTTCCTTTGGACATTCTGTACCGGGAGAAGGCAGCCTTCTCCGACGCCGTGGGACACTCCATGGTGGACGACCTGAAAGCCTATGCAGAGACTTGCTACACCGACCAGGAATTCCAAGCTCGCCGCGCCCGGTACACCCATGCCAAGCCCTTCACCAAGGAGTCCCTTCTCTACCGAGAGCTGTTTGAGAAATACTATCCCGGTCAGAGCCAGATGGTGGCAGACTTCTGGATGCCCAACCGCGCCTGGGAAGGGTGCGATGTGGACGACCCTTCCGCCCGAGTCCTGTCCAACTACGGCCTGAGCGGGCAATAACAGCCCATGGAGGGGAGGTTTTCCCTCCCCTCTTTTGGGTCATAATAACTTTGTGCCTGCGCCTCCATCTTGCTTTCCACCAAATTCTCCCCTTGACTTCCCCATCCCCCCATGCTACAATGAGGGCAGTTGAAAAGGGAGTAGTTTAAAGCTATGCCGTCAACACCTCGGTCAGTTTCCTGACCTGGCGGTATGCACCCTTGTGGTAACAAGACTTTTCGACAACTGTCGTATTGCGGCGGTTGGCGGGGAGTCTTTTTTGTTTGCCTCTCCGCCCCCACTCAACACATGGAAGGAAGGAATACCAATGACAGACGCCTACTACAAACAATCCCCGCAACAGGCGCTGGAGAGCCAGAAATCCAGTGCCAGCGGACTGTCCAGCCAAGAGGCTGCAGCCCGTGCCCAGCAGTTTGGCCCCAATCAACTGGCCGAAGGCGAGAAGAAAAGCGTGCTCCAGGTGTTCGCCGAGCAGTTCAAAGATCTGCTGGTGATCATCCTCATCATCGCCGCTTTGATTTCCGCCGCATCCAGCAACCTGGAGAGCACCATCGTCATCTTTGCCGTGCTCATCCTCAACGCCATTTTGGGTACGGTCCAGTACTTCAAAGCGGAAAAATCCCTGGAAAGCCTCAAAGCCATGTCCTCTCCCTCGGCGAAAGTGCTGCGGGACGGCAAGCGTGTGGAAATCCCCTCTGCCCAGGTGGTGCCCGGCGACATCGTACTGCTGGAAGCCGGCGACATGGTGGTGGCGGATGGCCGCATTTTGGAAAACTACTCCCTGAAGGTCAATGAGAGCTCCCTCACCGGTGAAAGCGAAGGCGTGGACAAGACGGCCGATGCCATCCATGCCGATCAGGTGGCCCTGGGCGACCAGAAAAATATGGTTTTCTCCGGCTCCCTGGTCACTTATGGCCGTGCCACCGTGCTGGTCACTGCCACCGGTATGAACACCGAGCTGGGTAAGATCGCCACCCTGATGAATCAGACCCAGCAGCGCAAGACTCCCCTCCAGGAGAGTTTGGATAACTTCAGCGCCAAGCTGGCCATTGTCATCATGGTCATCTGCGCCGTGGTCTTTGGCCTGTCTATTTTCCGCACCCACATGACCATTCTGGACTCCCTGATGTTCGCCGTGGCTCTGGCCGTGGCCGCCATTCCCGAAGCTCTGTCCTCCATCGTCACCATCGTGCTGGCCATGGGCACTCAGAAGATGGCCAAACAAAACGCCATCATGAAGGACCTCAAAGCGGTGGAAAGCCTGGGCAGCGTCTCCGTCATCTGCTCGGATAAGACCGGCACCCTGACCCAGAACAAGATGACCCCCCAGAAGGTGTACGCCGACGGCGCCCTGCTGGAGGGCAAGGATCTGAACCTGGCCAACCACGTCCAGCGCACACTGCTGAAAGCGGCTCTGCTGGCCAGTGATGCCACCCACGAGGAGGAGACCGGCGTCTCCATTGGTGACCCCACCGAGGTAGCTCTGGTGATGCTGGGTGAGCAGTTCGGCGTGGAAGAGGAAACCTATCGTGTTCAGCACCCCCGCCTGGGCGAGCTTGCCTTTGACTCCGACCGCAAACTCATGAGCACCCTCCACGACATTGACGGAGTGCCCACTCTGTTCACCAAGGGCGCCATGGATGTGCTGCTGGATCGCTCCCAGTGGCTACTCACCAGCGATGGCCGCGTGCCCTTCACTCAGGAGATGAAAGAGGAGATCGGCCGCATCAACACCCAGCTCTCCTCCGAGGGCCTGCGTGTGCTGGCCTTTGCCTACCGGGAACTGGACGCCATTCGTCCTCTGTCTCTGGAAGACGAACAGGAATTTACCTTCCTGGGCCTCATCTCCATGATCGACCCGCCCCGTCCCGAGGCCATCCAGGCTGTGGCCGATGCCAAGCAGGGCGGCATTCGCACCATCATGATCACCGGCGACCACAAGATCACCGCCACTGCCATCGCCAAACAGCTGGGCATCTTCCAGGAGGGCGATCAGGCTCTGTCCGGTGTGGAGCTGGACAATATGAGCGAGGAGGACCTGGACCAGTGCCTGACCTCCGTCTCCGTCTACGCCCGCGTCTCTCCCGAGCACAAGATCCGCATCGTCAACGCCTGGCAGCGCCGTGGTAACATCGTGTCCATGACCGGTGACGGCGTCAATGACGCCCCTGCCCTGAAGAAGGCGGACATCGGCGTGGCTATGGGCATCACCGGCACTGAGGTGTCCAAGGATGCCGCTTCCATGATTCTGGCCGACGACAACTTCGCCACCATCGTCAAAGCGGTGGTCAATGGCCGCAGCGTGTACGCCAACATCAAAAACGCCATCCAGTTCCTGCTCTCGGGCAACGCCGCCGGTATTTTCTGCGTGCTGTACGCCTCCCTGCTGGCTCTGCCCGTCCCCTTCCAGCCGGTGCACCTGTTGTTCATCAACCTGCTCACTGACTCCCTGCCCGCCATTGCCATCGGTATGGAGCCTGCCCGCAGAGGCCTGTTGAACCAGAAGCCCCGTGACCCCAAGGAGCCCATCCTCACCCAACCTCTGCTGGCCCGCATCGGCATCCAGGGTCTTCTTATTGCCATCGTCACCATGGTGGCCTTCTACCTGGGCTATCAAAACGGGGACGCTGCTCTGGCCTCCACCATGGCCTTTGCCACCCTCACGCTGGCCCGTCTGTTCCATGGCTTCAACTGCCGTGGCGCCGAGTCCATCTTCACGTTGAAGCTCTCCACCAACAAGTCCTCCATTATGGCTTTCTTCGCCGGTGTGGTGCTGTTGTTGCTGGTGCTCTTCGTGCCCGGTCTCAACTCCCTGTTCCTGGTCTCCCCCGCCTTTGGCATTGCCAACCTGGGCGAGATCGTTGGCTTGGCCCTCCTGCCCACCATTGTCATCCAGATTGCCAAGGTGATTTTGGAGCGCAAGTAACCCTACCAAAAAGGACCTCATGTTCTCCGGAACATGAGGTCCTTTTCTTTTATAATGCGTACTGAGAAATCACGGAGCAAATGCGAGCCACGTCTGCCCCGGCAGTAAACTCAAAGCGAATCCGGCCCAAGGAGCTGAACCACAGCTCCAGTTCGCTGTCCAAATCAAACACGCCGGAGGTCTCAATGGAGAACGCCTGCACTTTTTTATAGGGCAGAGAAGAATAATCCGTTTTCTTCCCTGTCAGCCCCTGTACGTTGATGGTGATGACCCGCTTGTTGGTGAACACCACCCCGTCTCGCACCGTACGGAAGGAGGCCACAATCTCCTCACCCGGCGCAAACAAGGGCATCAGCCGATCCTCATAAGTGCTGTTGTCCACCTGTTTGAGCTTGAGAAAATCCGCATTTTCAAAGTCGATCATATGCATTCCTCCTTTGAGTATTTGGGTCGATTATATCACCGAATCTGTCCGCTGTCTACACAAGAGAAAATCGTGAAGTTTCATTGAAATACCGCAGTTTTTGCGGTATAATGAGCCCAAGAGAGAAACTTTGGAAATTGGAGGAAACCTACCATGCCTGAAACCGAATCCCCCCGTCGGAAGCGGCGGCGCTTCCACCTGCCCGGATCCCCTTTGCTGCGCAAACTGCTGGCCATCGTAGTCGCAGTGGCGGTCATTGTTGTGGCCCTGTCCCTGGTGCGTCCCACCCTTTTTACCGATCAAAAAACCACCAAACTGGGCTTTGAAAACATTGGGGAATTGGCTACGCAGTCTGCCTACTGTTCTCCTGTGGGGGTCATCGAAGGCGACCGCGAGTTGTTCGGCATCTCCATTCCCTTTACACAGAGTAAATACATCTACAGCTATGACGTAGTCATCAAAGCCGGCTACGACTTTGCCGGCATCACTTGGTCGATCAAAGACGATTCTACCATCGTCGTACATCTCCCCGAGCTGAAAATTCTCAGCAGCGAAATCCTTCTGGATTCTTTGAAGATTTACCTGGAAGACGAGAGTATCTTCCGTCAAATCAAGCTGGGGGAAACCAACGCTGCACTGCAAAAACTGGAAGAGCAAGCGCAAGCAGATGCTATTGCCAACGGATTGTTTGAAAACGCCCGTACTAATGTCGAGAGTATTCTCACTGGATTCTTCGGAAACGTCTACGATCTGGAGCAATATGAGATTCAATTTGAAGGTGGAGAAGCAGGAGGTAATACATGAAAAAGGCATTGCTGATGGGGCTGGGCTGCGTGGTCCTGGCCATCGTACTGTTTTATTTCTGGCTGTTTTTGACGGCATAAAAATAAGGAGAGCAGCTGTGCTGCTCTCCTTATTTTTATGCAACGCCCAGATATTCCTCCAGGCAAAGTCCGCTTTCATACACTTTTTCAGCCAGTTCCGTCCCCAAATACCGGATGTGCCAAGGTTCATACTGATATCCCGTCACATTCTCTTTCCCCTTGGGATAGCGGATGATGAAACCGTACTCATGGGCATGAGCTGCCAACCACTTTCCCGCTCCGGTATAGGCAAATTGCAAATTTACCCAGCCCACATCAAAAGCCAGCCCCGTCTGGTGCTCCGAGTGTCCCGGCCAGGCAGAGTAGGTGTCCGCCTTCTCCACCCCGTCTACAGCCACATAGTCGTTGTACAGTTCTTCCTGATAGTCGAAAGAGCGGAAGCCGCTCATCATGGGCAAGGAATACCCCGCATTCCAAGCCGCAGACTGGAGCTTCTGCAACGCCTGGTAGGCCTCCGGATCCTCCCCGCTTCCATAGCTACGGGGAAGGGCATAGTCTTTGTTGACCAGAAGCACCCCGTCCACATACGTAGGCTCCACAGAATCGTAGTAGCCGTAGCTTTTTCCACTGGGGGACAACGGGCCCTGCTCCACCAGCACATCCATTTCCTTACTGCCAATCGACGAAGTCTCCTGGGGCTCCGGGGTGGTCTCCACCACCGGCTCATATGCCTCCACGGATTGTTGTTGTAGCCACTGCCCCGCAATGCTGGTGGAACATCCGGACACCATCGTCAGCGCCCCCACCACACTGCTCAGCAACAGTGCTTTTATCATCGAGTTCCTCACGGATAAACCTCCTGTTGTATGACACAGTCCACGTTCAGACTTCACTTATCATACACCATTCCGTTCTCCATGTCAACAACCCCCACTTATTTACAGTATGAATTTTGCACAAAAAATTAGGTAACTCCCCATGGTTTCGCCGTTTTTTGTCACATTTTATCGAATCATCCCATCCTGGATTATCATGTGCTTCACGGCGTCAATGGCCAGGTCAATGACGCCCTGGGTGTCGTGACACTCCTCGTGGGGTAGTCCAGCTCGATCCCGCTCTTGATTCCAAATGCACAACATGACCGCTCCAGCCCGAATGCGCAACACGGACGAGACCACAAACAGCGCCGCCGTCTCCATCTCACTGGCTAAAGCGCCCCCTTTGATCCACGCCTCCCACCTGGCAAGTAGTTCTCCTTGCACTGGCATGCGCTGGGGTGAATGTTGCCCGTAAAAGCTATCCTTACACTGGACCACGCCCACGTGATGGGGCATGCCTCGGTCTATGGCAGCCTGCTTGAGTGCAGCAGTCACAGAAAAGTCCGCCACCGCCGGATACTCAATGGGCAAGTACTCCCGGCTGGTCCCGTCCTGGCGAATAGCCGCCTGAACAATCACCGCATCGCCAGCCCGCACCTGCTGCTGCATCCCGCCACTGGTTCCCACCCGAATCATGGTGGTCACCCCCAGCTGGGCCAATTCCTCTACCGCAATGGCTGTGGATGGGCCACCGATTCCGTGGGACATCACCAACACAGGCTGTTGCGCCAGATATCCTAAATAACTGGTGTACTCTCGGTTACGAGCTAAAAATTTGGGGCAGTCCAACCCCTGGGCAATGGTCTCGATCCGGCCTGGGTCTCCAGCCAGGATGGCGTATTTCGCTCCTTCCAGCATAGCTTGGTCTAATTGAATGTGATACTGCATAATCTCACTCCTTCCCAGGTGCCTTGGAAGGCCGGTCGCTGGCCTTCCTTCTTATAATATATTGTACACCTGCTCCCCCATTCGTCAACGAAAACTTCCCCTCCGTGTGTGGAACATCTTCTTTTCCCAAATCATAGACTGGGCCAACACCTGATTCATGGATAAAAGGAGGCCGCTATGAGACGACGTTGTCACTGCTGCTGTCTGGCACATACCATCTGTTCCCTACCACCCTGCCCCGTCCAGCTCCCTTGTTGTGTGTGTCCCCCGGGCCCTGCGGGTGCAGCTGCCACCATTACCATCGGAACCGTCACCACCGGTGCCCCCGGCACCCCCGCCCAAGTCACCAACTCCGGTACACCCCAAAATGCCGTACTCAATTTCACCATTCCCCAGGGAGAACCGGGCTCTTCCCCATCCCCCAGTCTGGTTTCCTCATACTCCACCCCCACCCAACCCGGAACCTCCGGCACTCCCATCACTTTTGACCGCAATTCTCTAAGCCTGGGCAACGATATCTCCCACACCTCAGGCAGCGACACCTTTACCATCACCACACCTGGGATATATTCCGTAGAATTTCATGGGGTGATTTCCCCTGCAGACACTGACACCTTTCCCGCTACCATCATCACCTCTCTGGAGGCCAACGGCTCCATCGTCCCTGGAGGCTCCGTCCCGTTCAACTTTCAATCTGCCTCCGACGCCTCGGAGCAATCCTTCACCGTACCTATTTCTGTCACCAATGTCCCCACCACCCTGCAAATCGTCCCCACCGGCACTTCTTACCAAGCAGATGCCGTATCCATGACGGTGACCCGTCTAGGTGACAACTGACAGAATGCTTCTCTGTTGGGATGAAGAAAAGTTTGTGCATCTTCTCTCTTTCTGCTACAATAGATAAAGATCACTCATGGACTTGCATTGAATTTACGTGATATCACCATATCATGCTCCCTATAAGCTGTCACTTGGGAAAGGATGAGTACTTCAATGTCCAACAAAACCTTATACACCGTGGTTGTAGCAGACGATGAGGATGAGTTGCGAGAGGCCATGTGCGCCATGATCCCTTGGCAAGACCATGGTTTTCAGTTACTAGGCAGTGCCAGCAATGGTCTCGATGCTCTACAACTGGTGGAACAGTATGAACCGGATTTACTCCTGACCGACATTCGCATGCCTTTCATCTCTGGCATCGAACTGGCCCGCAGCGTCCGAGAGGTACGTCCGGCCACCAACATCGCTTTCCTCAGCGGCTACGACGATTTTGAGTATGCCAAGCAGGCTATTCAGTACAATATCATCAGTTATATGCTCAAGCCCCTAACTCTGGAGGGGCTAGGGGTAGAATTGGACAACATCCGACAGAAAATCGACGCGCAATTCGCCATGTTCCGTCAGGCAGCGTCCCAGGGAACGGGTCCCAACCAGCAGGCCAGCATGCTCATGCCCTTGGTTTTGGATGATTATGCAGAATTGGGTGACGAGGAGCAGCTGGTGGCCTATGCCAGACAATGTGGTCTGTTGCGGGACGATTTGGACAAACCCTGCTATTCCATCATGGTCACATGCCTGATGGAAGAGGATGGCTCCAACCGCACCACCCCTTCCTTTGTGTCTTCTGTGGACACTTTGGCAGCCAAATATTTGCGTGGAGTCAGTTTTTACGCTTCCGGCAAAGTCATATCGGTGCTACTGGGTAATCCCTCCGATTTTGACGAGTATTTGCATATCCTGGCCGACGAAATCGCCCAAATGGCTGACCGTATTTTGACCAAGCGTTGTCGCATTGGCGTCAGCCGCATGGCTCGCTCCCTCTCCACGCTGCACGCGGCCTATAAAGAGGCCATGGATGCCTTGCGTCAAGGAGACCCCGGAGAGAGCTGTGTACTGTTTATCAGCGATTTAGCTCCCGCCTCCAAAGGCGGGCATCTGCTGTGCCAGCGGGCCTTGGAGGAACTGGATCAACATTATATGGATGTGGATTTGTCCCCGGTCTCCCTCAGCGGCATGTTGGATGTCAGCCCCAACCACCTCAGCGCCTGCATCAAAAAATATGCCGGAGAAACCTTCATCAACATTCTCATCCGCAAACGCATGGAGGCGGCCCGGGATCTGCTCATCCACTCCAATTTAAAGATTCAGGACATTTCCCAGCGGTGTGGTTACACAGACCAACACTACTTCAGCTACTGCTTTAAAAAATACTGCGGGGAGTCCCCCAACGCCCTGCGCCGCCGTCTGGAATTGGAGAAAGTGGGTGTCCCCACTTGAACGAAAAGCTCTCTCAAACCGGTCTGCGCATTACCACCATCCTGGTAGCTATGGTGGTGGGTGTGGTCTCCATCATCGTATGCTGCTTCATTGTGCTGTTTTTGAACCAGTACCGCAGCGCCATGGTGCAAAGCGCCTGTACCAACAGTGTACAATCCTCCTCTCAGGTCTCCAATACCGTGGCCGCCTATCTATCCGATATGAAGCAGGCCATGGCCTTGGTGGAACAGTCCATGACCGAAGACGACGCCAGCCGAGACGAACTTCTGGGCGCGTTTTTGGAATTCCGCCCTGATGTGGTGGCCGTCACCAGCTACTCTTCTCAAGGCCAGTTGTTGCAGTGCTGGTCTCCTGGCCGCCAACCCAAGGAGCACATTCTGGAAAATCTGTCCTTTGATTTGGAACAGGCTCAGGCATCAAACTCAGCCTATATGTCCCCACCCCATGTGGAGAGCATTTTTGAGGGGTACTATCCCTGGGTGGTCACCATGACCTCCCAGCTGCCCCCCAAAAGCTCCGCCACCTGGGTCTCTCTGGACCTGAGCTTTTCCAGTCTGTCCAGCTATATCAATAGCGTCAGCATTGGTCAGCGTGGATATTGTTTCCTGATGGACCAGAAGGGAAACATGGTCTACCATCCTCAGCAGCAACTACTCTACTCGGGGTTGAAAAGCGAGGATACCTCCCAACTCTCCCAGCTGAGCGATGGGGCCCACGTCAACGACACCGTCATCTACTCTCTGACCAGCGTGGCGGGGAGCGATTGGCGGGTGGTGGGCGTCAGCTATGTAGACGAGCTGGTAGGACGCAACGTCACCGAGATGATTCATCTGACCATGCTGGGTGTGGTCATCGTCCTCATTCTCTCCTTGCTCACCAGCTGGCTACTCTCCCGGCTGCTGGGTCGCCCCCTTCGGGCGCTGGCCTCTGCCATGGAGAGTTTTGAGGCCGATGCCGACCACTTCAATTACCATCCCGTAGGCGGTACCCGAGAGGTACAAGAGCTGTCCTGTTCCTTTGGCCACATGGTCATGCGCATTCAGCAGCTGATGACCACGGTGCGCGAAGAGGAGGTCAACCTGCGCAAAACGGAATTGAAAGCATTGCAAGCCCAAATCAACCCCCACTTCCTGTACAATACCCTGGACTCCATCGCCTGGATGTGTGAACAGGGCCGAAATGCTGATGCGGTGAAAATGGTACATGCTCTGGCCCGATTGTTCCGCATCAGCATCAGCAAAGGTCACGAGCTTATTCCCATCGCCAAGGAAATTCAGCACGCCGAGAGCTACCTGCAAATTCAAAAGTATCGCTACCGCAACCGCTTCACCTATCAGTTCCATGTGGACCCCGCCTGTCTGGACTATCTGTGTAATAAAATTACCCTGCAGCCCATCATCGAAAACGCCATCAACCACGGACTGGACCTGTTGGTGGATGAGGGAAGCATTGACGTATATGTGCGCCAGGACGGGGATGACATCGTCTTCCGGGTGATGGATGACGGCGTGGGCATGAGCCAAGAGCAGATTGTGGCCATCATGGAACACGGCCCCAAAGATCGGTCTGGCATTGGTATTCGAAACGTCAATGACCGACTGCAAATCTATTTTGGCAAGGAATACGGTCTGACCATCACCAGCAAGTTGGACGCAGGCACCTGTGTGGAAATCCGCATGCCGAAGATCAAGGAGGGAAACTATGAAGGGAAATAAACGAACCGCTCTGCTCCTTGTCTTGGCTTTGGCGCTCTCCCTGCTGTGCGGATGTTCCCCCATGTCCACCATTTCCCCCCAGCATACGGTGACCCTCATTGCCAAATCCACACAGACGGAATTTTGGCTGTCTGTATTTGCTGGGGCCAAAGCAGCAGCCACCGAGTACAACCTGGACCTGAACATCATCGGCCCCAGTGCGGAGGAGGACTACGAGACCCAAAACCAAATGGTTCAGGATGCCGTAGGGGCTGGCAGCGAAGCGCTGGTCTTCTCCGCCATCCACTACGACAACAACGCCGATGCCATCAATCAAGCCGCACAAGCGGGATTGAAAATTGTGGCCATCGACAGCAACGTCAACTCCTCTGCCGTATCCACCTACATCGGCACCGACAACTATGCCGCAGGCCAGATGGCCGCTCAGGCCGCATTGGAACGGGTGTCCGGGCAACTGAACGTGGGCATCATCAACTATGATGTCAGCAGTGCCAACGGCCAAGAGCGCGAGCGCGGCGCTGTAGAAACCTTCACAAAAAGTGGACGGGCACAGGTGGTCACGGTGGTCAACACCCTGTCCGATGCCCACCGCGCCCAAGCCGACACCGAGGCCCTGCTTCAGCAGAACCCGGACATCAACGTCCTACTGGCCTTCAATGAGCCCACCAGTGTGGGCGCAGCACAGGCCATCCAGGACAGAAACCAATCTGACCAAGTGTTTCTGGTGGGCTTCGACTCCAACGTCCACACCGTGGACGGTCTGCAGGACGGATCGGTGGATGCCCTCATTGTGCAAAATCCCTATGCCATGGGATACCTGGGCGTGGAAAGCGCCTACAAGCTACTCACAGGTCAGAAAAAAAATTTACCGGAAATCGTGGACACCTCAACCCGCATTGTGGACCGTACAAATTTGTTCACCATGGATAGTCAAAAAGCCCTATTTGCCTTTGAATCCCAAAGTCGTTGGTGATGTTGCACATATTTCTTCTTTTTCCTTTTCACATTCTGTCTGGATGGGATAAAAAATTCACCCTTTCATCGGTGAATTTTCACCTTGTTTTTTTACCCAATTTTCTATAACATTGTGTACAGAAGTTGGGGCTGCATTTGTGCATCCCATCAAATTTCAGACAAGAAAAGGAGAATCGTTATGAAGAAAGCTCTTGCACTGACTCTGGCCGCCACTATGGCTCTGGGGCTGGCCGCCTGCGGCTCTACTCCTAGCAATTCTGAGGGTGGCAATGGCGGTGGTGAAACCGTAGCCAACAAGGACAAGCCTCTGGTCTGGTTCAACCGTCAGCCTTCCAACTCCACCACCGGTGAGCTGAACATGGAGGCTCTGAGCTTCAATGACAACACCTACTACGTGGGCTTCGATGCCAACCAGGGTGCTGAGCTTCAGGGTCAGATGGTTCTGGATTACATCAAGAACAACATTGATACCATCGACAAGAACGGCGACGGCATCATCGGTTACGTTCTGGCCATCGGCGATAAGGGCCACAACGACTCCATTGCTCGTACCCGCGGCGTCCGCTCCGCTCTGGGCACTGGCGTGAAGGATGACAAGGGCAACATCAACAGCGAGGCTGTTGGTACCAACGTGGATGGCAAGTCCACCTATGTACAGGACAGCACTCTGGAAGTGGACGGCAAGACCTACACCATCCGTGAGCTGGCCTCCCAGGAGATGAAGAACTCCACCGGTGCCACTTGGGATCAGTCCACCGCTGGTAACGCCATCGGCACCTGGTCCGCCTCCTTCGGTGATCAGATCGACGTGGTGGTTTCCAACAACGACGGCATGGGCATGGCTATGTTCAACGCCTGGGCCAAGGCCAAGGAAGTTCCCACCTTTGGTTATGATGCCAACTCCGACGCCGTGGCTGCCATCGCCGATGGTTACGGCGGCACCATCAGCCAGCACGCTGACGTGCAGGCCTACCTGACCCTGCGTGTGCTGCGCAACGCTCTGGACGGCGTGGACGCTGACACCGGCATCGGCACCAAGGACGCCGCTGGCAACCAGCTCAGCGAGGACGTGTTCCGTTACGACGCCGAGTCCCGTTCCTACTATGCTCTGAACGTGGCTGTCACCAAGGACAACTACAAGGACTTCCTGGACTCCAAGGTGACTTGGGCTCCCGTTTCCAACCAGCTGGATGAGAAGACCAGCCCCGTGAAGAAGGTTTGGCTGGACATCTATAACTCCAACGATACCTTCCTCAGCTCCACTTATCAGCCCCTGCTGCAGCAGTACGACAAGCTGCTGAACCTGGATGTTGAGTACATCGGCGGCGACGGTCAGTCCGAGAGCAGCGTTCTCAACCGTCTGACCAATCCCAGCGCCTATGACGCTTTCGCCATCAACATGATCAAGACCGATAACGCCAGCTCCTACATCAACCAGCTCAAGCAGTAATTCCCCGAAGATTTGGTAATCTTCCAGTTCACCCATTAGTGTAGTATAAGCTATTAGGGAGAAGGAATTCTCCGGCAGGAGAACGAATCTTCCTGTTCGGCAGAAGGAATTCTCCCTAATAGCATGTTTAAAGGAAACCTTCGACAGGCTTTGCCCTGTCAATCTGAAACAGGAGTAACGAGAATGGCAGATACAAAAGACGATATTGTCCTGTCCATCCGTGGTATGTGCAAGTCTTTTGGTCGAAACCGCGTGCTGGATCACATCAACCTGGACATCAAAAAAGGAACCGTCATGGGTCTGATGGGAGAAAACGGCGCCGGCAAGTCCACCATGATGAAGTGCCTGTTCGGCACCTACCAAAAGGACGAGGGAAGGATTTATTTTAACGGCAAGGAGATCAACTTCTCCGGCCCCAAGGATGCCCTGGAAAACGGAATCGCCATGGTGCACCAGGAGCTGAACCAGTGCCTGGAGCGCAGCGTCATTGACAACCTGTTCCTGGGCCGCTACCCCGTCAACGCCATGGGCGTGGTCGACGAGGGTGTTATGAAGAAGAAAGCATCTGAGCTGTTCCGAAAGCTGGGCATCACCGTGAACCTGACCCAGCCCATGCGGAACATGTCAGTTTCTCAACGGCAGATGTGTGAGATCGCCAAGGCCATCTCCTACAACGCCAAGGTAATCGTTCTGGACGAGCCCACCTCCTCCCTGACCGTGAAGGAAGTGGACAAGCTCTTCGAAATGATGCGCATGCTCCGGGATCAGGGCATCTCCCTGATTTACATCTCCCACAAGATGGACGAGATCTTCGAGATCTGTGATGAGATCTCGGTGCTGCGTGACGGTAATCTGGTTATGACCAAGCCCTCCAAGGAAACCAACATGGGCGAACTCATCAGCGCCATGGTGGGTCGCTCCCTGGAGAGCCGATTCCCCCCGGTGGACAACACCCCCGGAAAACCCATCCTGTCGGTGCAGCACCTGTCCACCAAGTTTGCCCCTCACCTCACCGACATCTCCTTCGATGTGCGAGAGGGCGAGATCTTCGGCCTGTACGGTCTGGTGGGCGCTGGCCGTACCGAGCTGATGGAGACCATCTTCGGCATGCGTACTCGTGCCTCTGGCCGCGTGTACTTCCGGGATCGGCTGATGAACTTTAACACCCCCAAGGAAGCCATCGACCACGGATTCGCACTGATTACCGAGGAACGCAAGGCCAACGGTCTGTTCCTCAAGTGTGACCTGACCTTCAACACCACCATCGCCAACCTGAATCAGTACAAGAGCGGCGTAGCTCTGTCTGATCCGAAGATGGTGAAGGCCACCAACAAGGAGCTGCGCATCATGCACACCAAGTGTATGGGCCCCGAGGACATGATTACCAGCCTGTCCGGCGGTAACCAGCAGAAGGTCATCTTTGGCCGCTGGCTGGAGCGCGAACCCCAAATCTTTATGATGGACGAACCCACCCGAGGCATCGACGTGGGTGCAAAGTACGAGATTTACGAGCTGATCATCAACATGGCAAAACAGGGCAAGACCATCATCGTGGTCTCCTCCGAAATGCCTGAGATCCTTGGTATCACCAACCGCATCGGCGTGATGTCCAACGGACGTCTGTCTGGTATCGTCAACACCAAGGAAACTGACCAGGAAGAGCTCTTGCGTCTGAGCGCAAAATACCTTTAATGGGAGAAGTGGCATATGGCATCTGTGAAAACAAATATTTTGACGGCTGAGCAGGAGGAAAAGCTCCGCCAGTCCATCGACGAATACGTCGGCAGTATTCAGGAGAAAATTGACGCTTTGCGGGCAGATGGCGCTGACAAAGTGCTGGAAATCCAGGGCAATCTGGACAGCCTGAAGCGGGATCGCATTTATACTCAGCAGGAGAAGGATTCCATCGCCGCTGGTTGGCGCAAGGAGCTGGAGAAGGCTAAGGCTGTGGAGGCCAAGAACAAGGCTGAGGTCGCCAAGCTGGTGGCTGACGCTGAGACCTATCTGAAGGCTCACTTCAACCAGGACTACTTCCAGTACGTGGCTGCCAGCTGCAAGGAAGAGAAGGCCTTCGCTCAGGAGAAGTATCGTGCCACTGTGGCACAGCTGAACCAGGAGCACGAAAAGACCCTGGCTAAGCTCACCGATTCCCACGAGATTAAGGACGAGAAGTACGTCCACAAAAACCGTCTCTTTGACGCCAAGATGCAGCTGGCCAAGGATCTGCAAGAGATCAAGGACCGCCGCCACGCCGCCTATGAGCACAAGTTCCACCTCATCGACCTGCTGCGCATGTCCAAGTTCACCTTTGCTGAGACCATGGCTCAGAAGGTGGAGAACTACCGCTACACCTTCAACCGCCGGGACTTCTTCCTGCGTAACGGTCTGTATCTGGCCATCATCGTGGTTTTTGCCGCACTGTGCGTAATCACCCCCGCCGTCAAGGGCATGCAGCTGCTGACGGTGACCAACGTGCTGAACATCCTTCAGCAGGCCTCTCCCCGTATGTTCCTGGCTCTGGGCGTTGCTGGTCTGATCATGCTGGCCGGTACCGACCTGTCCATCGGCCGTATGATGGGTATGGGCATGACCGCCGCCACCATCGTCATGCACCAGGGCATCAACACCGGCTCTGTGTTCGGCCATGTGTTTGACTTTACCGGAATCCCTCTGGTGGGCCGCATCATCCTGGCTCTGGTGGTGTGTATCGTTCTGTGTACCGTCTTCACCATCATCGCTGGCTTCTTCACCGCCAAGTTCAAGATGCACCCCTTCATTTCCACCATGGCCAACATGCTGGTCATCTTCGGTCTGGCTACTTACGCCACCAAGGGCGTGTCCTTCGGTGGCATTGAGAGCACCATCCCCGACATGGTAATCCCCAAGCTGGGCACCTTCCCCACCATCATCCTGTGGGCCGCCGCCGCTGTGGCTATCGTATGGTTCATCTGGAACAAGACCACCTTCGGTAAGAACCTGTACGCCGTGGGCGGCAACCCCGAGGCTGCTGCCGTGTCCGGTATCTCCGTGTTCGCTGTCACCGTGGGCGCCTTCATCCTGGCTGGTATTCTCTACGGCTTCGGCTCCTGGCTGGAATGCATCCGTATGTACGGCTCTGGTTCCGCTGCTTACGGCCAAGGCTGGGAGATGGACGCCATCGCCGCCTGCGTGGTGGGCGGTGTGTCCTTCACCGGTGGTATCGGTAAGATCTCCGGCGTTGTGGTGGGCGTGTTCATCTTCACCGCTCTGACCTACGCCCTCACCGTTCTGGGTATCGACGCCAACCTGCAGTTCGTGTTCTCCGGTATCATCATCCTGGTGGCCGTGACCTTGGACTGCTTGAAGTACGTGCAGAAGAAGTAATTTCAATTTCATACGTACCAATCAAAACCCCCGGCCGGTGGCCGGGGGTTTTGTGCGTGTCTCAAAAACGCCATCATTTCTGACCGCTTGACAAGTTTAATCTAATCTGTTAGACTTACATTGTAATCTAACACATTCGACTAATCCCCTTCCAACCGAAAGGAGGCCACACCATGACAGAATTATTTCTCCACGTGGTAAACCTGAGCATATCGGCCAGTTGGCTCATTTTGGCGGTGCTGCTGGCCCGTGTGGTGATGCGGCGTGCACCCAAATGGGCCCACGTCCTGCTGTGGGGTCTGGTGGGGATTCGTCTGGTGTGCCCCATCTCGTTGGAGAGCATCTGGAGCCTGATCCCCAGCGCTCAGACCATCTCCCCCACTCTCTTGACCGATTCCACTCCCACGGTGCAGACCGGGTTTCCCACCTTGAACCAGTCCATCAATCCCGCACTGTCTCAAGCCGCGGCGGCCACCCCGGATGCCACACCGAACCTTTTAGAAATTTGGCTGCCTACACTGGCGTCGTTGTGGGTGTTGGGAATGGTCGTATGGATGGGGTATGCCGCTGTTGGCTACCTACACTTGCGCCGTAGTTTGTCCAATGCTGTGGAGGTGGAGGATCACATTTTCCAAAGCCCAGCGGCCCACGTTCCCTTTGTCCTGGGTCTATTTCATCCTAACATCTATCTGCCTCACTCCATGGACCCGGACACCTTGTCTCACGTGATCGCCCACGAACAGGCCCATCTGAAACGGCGGGATCACTGGTGGAAAGCCCTGGGCTTCCTGCTATTGTGCATCCACTGGTTTAATCCTCTGGTGTGGGTAGCCTACGGGACATTTTGCCGGGATGTGGAACTGGCCTGTGACGAGGCGGTGGTAAAGCATCTGGACCATCAGGCCCGAGCAGACTACTCCCAAGCCCTGCTTCTGTGCAGTGTGGGCCGCGCCTCCTGGAAGGCTGGTCCCCTGTGCTTCGGAGAAGTGGGGGTCAAACAGCGGGTCAAGGCTGTGCTGCGCTACCGCCGCCCTGCTCTCACCACGGTAGCCGCTTCGGTATTGCTGTGTGCTCTGGTGGGGGTGGCATTTCTCACCAATCCCATCCCCAACCGTAGCTTTCCCATGGATGGAAGCCGGGTATCTGACCTGAACCCCCAATGGATCATAGATGAAATTACAGCCATGGAGGGATTGAAGGACGGCACACCTCTGTGCATCAACGGAAATCAAATTGTATACCTCACCTCCAATTTTGAAATTCGGAAATCCGGAGAAGTATCGTTCTTCTATGTTCAAAAACAGCGGACGTACCGCGCCCAGCTAAAGATGTCGGCGGAAGAAGAAACCTATTCTGTCACCGCCCCCACCTCATGGCCTTGGCAGAACACCGTATTCAGCTTGCAGTCTTATTTGGATGCACTGAAATGCCTACCCCAGGAGGAAATCCGCCGCTTGGCTCCGGATGCTGATCTGTATTCCGTGACCATGGTGGAAAGTGGAACGCCGGACGACTGGGACCGCACCATCACCTACACCCCCAAAGGTGCAGGAGCCATTGACGGGTGGTACATCCACCTGCAAGTACAGCCCTTCTATGCAAATGAAGACAGCGGGTATCATGGGACCGGAGAGGATGTCATCCACCTGTTCTATGGCGGTGAAAGCAGCGTCCCAGCGGGTACCTATGTGGGGACAGATATTCCCGGCACCTTGGTGGCCAACGATATCCCCGGTGGCCTGGATTCCCCCTATCTGAGCCTGAGCGGCAATGGCACCTTTTTCTGGTCCCCGGCTCTAATCTCCAGCGCCGCCACCATTGGACTCTACGAGCAGACAGACGACGGGGTGATTCTCTATACCAACGAGGGCCACAACGCCTATGTATTCCGTAAAGTGGGCGACACCCTGGTCTATGACCCGGATGCCTCCACCCCCGCCCAGACATTTTCTCTGGAAGATTGGGCGTTCTTACCTTGAAGCATAAAATTTCCCCGGGAACTGAAACGTTCCCGGGGAAATTTTATGCTTGATTCTTTCTCTGAATCCTACGCAAATATATCATTCGAACCAAAGAAGTAACCAATATCACCGCACCCACACCACAAAACAGCAAGCTTGCAATCAAAAGTCCCCGAGATGGCTCCAGAATGTGATTGGACTGGTTGGGGTGCTCCGGATTATACTTCACCGGAAACACATCTCCCACACGCACTTCATCTCGTTGATGCCAAGCCGCCCCGGTGTACGTCTGCCCGTCCACCTCATAGTGGTACTGGACATCATAGCAGTCCTCCAGATGATGGCGTCCGCTCCGCTCCTGATGTATGTCCACTTGGAACACCGTTGCCTGGGTCATCGGCCAATCCACCTGAGAGAGCTGTTGCTGGTATTTCATATGGTTGTTTCCAGCCCATATGAGGGAGCCAAAAAAGAGGATCAGACCTAGTACAAACCAGAAACCAGGATCCGGTTTTCCATCCCCTTTCTGCCTGTGAATGACCATACAATCCCCCCTATATGTGGGATTATATACGTCCCTCTTTTCCGCGTCAAGACTCCTGTGGCCACGCCACCTTTCTCCAGATTGACAGCACCACAAGCGTAATACCCGCCACACACAGGATGGCATTGACCCAAATGTAGTCTTTTGTGGGCTTCAGAATGTCGGTGGACTGTTCCGGTGCCTGGGGGTTGTACTTGACTGGGAACGTATCTCCCACCGATGCCTGGACGCTTTGGTGTTCCATGAACTCTGTATACACCGTTCCATGGACCACGTATTCATAGGTAACATTGTAATAATTATTGTAAATAGGATGATCTATTGTTCCGGATCGTTCCCGCAAGACCTCCACCTGAACCACTGTAGCCTGGGTGGTGGGCCAATCTACCTGGGTCAGCCTCTCTTGGTATGCTTCGGTTCCACTCCAGAACCCCCACAGCGCACCGATCACCAGAAATATACCAAAGATGAGCCAAGTATTCCATGGCTTTCCTCTTCTGTGCCCTCTTCCTCCAATTCGAATGATCATCTTTCTCCTCCATTCGTTTTTCACTGGTACCTGGGTGAAAATCCGCTGTAATCCTCCAAGTCAAAGGTCTTGATTGGGCTGCTACCCTCCAGCTCCAATTCTGTCACGGACATATAGCGGGTCACCCGTCCGTCCAGAGTGGCCTGGAAGTCCAGGAGAATTCCCGTCTCTTTGTCCACCAGCATGGTGAAATGGTCGGCGCTGTGTTTTTCCGCAATATAATCTGAGGTAGTGCCCTGTATTTTCACACAGGTTCTCCCCAGATACTCCACCCCGTCGTCCACGATGTCCCACCGCTCCATATCTGCCAGGTAACTATACGCCAATTCCTGGGGATCCACGCAATAGGCAGAGAGGGAGCAGTTGGTGGCATCCCGGCGGTAGCGGTAACAGGGCATACCATCCTCCTCCACAGCGATACGCTGGGCCAAGGAAATATAATAGGCGTCTTCCCGGGAGTAGTACCCACTATGTTCTACTTCATAGACTCGCTGTTTCCGATTTATTGTGATTTTAGAGTGATTTTGGCTGTACATCTCGGTATACAGCTCTCCGTTTTCCCAGGTGGCCTGGTAGGACGTGCCTGCGTCAAGGTCGATGTGGTATTCCACGGTGGTGGTGGCCTGACTAAGCATGGAGGTCTCCATGGTCAAATCCAGGCGGTTATAAAACTCCATAGTATTGAGCATCTGGTTGAACAAATCCACTTTGGCGTCGCCGGTTTTATCTTCTTCCAGGGAACCGGTGTTCTCCGGGACGGTTTGGGTGTACCAGTCCAGCCAGTTCTCCCCCTCATCCGACTGCTGTGGAACGTCCTCTTCCGGCGTCACCACCTCTACCACCGGGGCCTTTTGCGCTGCATCCACGGGGTCGGTGAGGAAACACACCGACACCACCACACCCAGGCATACCGCCGCCCCAATCCCCCACACCGTGGGACGCTGGTGGAACAGAATCTCCCGGATACGCCGCTGCACCCCCACTTCGCCAAAGGCCAAGGGAGTGACCACACGTTCCTTTGACCCTGCACTGTACGTGAGCAGCGCTTGGGAGTAGTCTGCCCGCTCCTCCCGGTTCATAGAGCGGATGACGCTTTCATCACAGGCCAGCTCCAAATCCCGGCAGAACAGCACATAGCCCAGCCACACCACGGGGTTGAACCAGTGCACTGCCAGCACCAAAAAGCCCAAGGGCTTCCACCAGTGGTCCCCGCGCCGGATATGCGCCCGCTCGTGGGCCACCACACTGGTCCTCTCCTGCCGGCTGAGGTGGGTTGGCAGGTAGATGCGGGGTCGCATCACTCCCAGCACAAAGGGATAGTCCAGATTCTCGCTCTCATACAGGTTTTTCTCCAGCGGAATGGCGGTTTTTATCTTCCGACGCAGCCGCCCCTGGGAGAGACACACATAGACGCACATGCCCACCACACCCAGCAGCCAGATCACCGCCAACAGGGCCGTCCAATTCCAGCCAGACAGCGGCGTGGCATTGGCGATGGTTGATGCTCCACCTTGGCCTGTCACAGTTGCGCCGTCCGCAGCTTGGGAAGCAGCGGAGAGGATCAGCGGCTCCAGCACCAAATCGGTACGAGGGGCCATACTCCACACGCTCTTGAGGGAAATGGGGCACATCAGGCGCACTCCCACCAGGCCCCACAGCAGCACCCACATCCACTTGGGTGCCCGATCCACCACCCGGCGCACCACCGCCACCGCCAACACCATACCGCTGGCGGACAAGCTCATCTGCAACACCTTCAGCCATAAATCACTCATCCATGCCCTCCCCTTTCCGATATCGGTCAATGAGCTGCTGCATCTGCTGGATATCCTCCTGGGACAACTTTTGCCGCCGCCCAAAGGCGGCCACAAAGGCGGGAATGGAGCCCTCAAACTTCTTTTCCACCAACTCGTCCAGTTCGGCGGCCTGGGCCTGGTCTTTGGAGACCAGAGTAGTGACGACTCCTCCGTCGTTGCGCAGCACCCCACGCTCACACAGCCGTTTAATCACCGTATAGGTGGTAGTGCGTTTCCACTCCAGCTTCTCCCGGCACAGCCGCACCAGCTCGGTGGTAGTCACCGGCTCGTGCTCCCACAAAATGAGGCAAAAGCGATATTCACTTTCAAAAATCTTGGGCACTTCCATAACGGCCTCCTTGTCTAATGGATTAGTCACTTCACCTTGAGTCTAAACCATTAGACAGTCCCTGTCAAGTCCAACCATAAAAAAGCCTCGCTGGGAGAAATCCCAGCGAGGCTTAGCATTGCGAAATTAGAAAAATACCTTCTGATCCAGCGGAGCGGTGCTGGCAATCAGCTTACCCTTGCGGTAGTTGCGCAGGATATTGGCGTTGAAGTTCAAAGCGTCGTACCAGTCCTTGGCATCCAGGATGATGAAGTTGGCGTCATTGCCTTCCTGGATGCCGTAGGCATCCCCCAGGTGGAGGGTGCGGGCGGCGTTGGTGGTGACAAAGCGGTAGGAGTTGATAATCTCCTCGTAGCCCAGCATGTGGCCGGCGTACAGACCCATGAACACCTGATCCCGCATCTTGGCGTTGCCCAGGGGATTCCAGGGGTCGAAAATGTCATCGGAGCCGAAGGAGACGTTGATCCCCTCGTCGGTGAGCTCCTTGACCCGGGTCATGCTGCGGCGCTTGGGATAGGTGTCGGTGCGGCCGCCCAGGTGCACGTTGACGCAGGGATTGGCCACAAAGTTGATACCGGACAGCTTCAACAGGCGCATCAGGCGGATGACATAGGCATTGTTATAGCTGTGCATAGCGGTGGTGTGGGAGGCGGTGACCTTCTCCCCCATGCCCATCTCATAGGCGCGGGTGGCCAGGGTCTCCAGGCCCCGGGAGGCCTCGTCGTCGATCTCGTCACAGTGGACATCCACCAGCTTGTTATACTTGGCGGCCAGCTCCATGCAGATGTTCAAAGACTCCACGGAGTACTCCCGGGTGAACTCAAAGTGGGGAATAGCGCCAGCGGCATCCGCCCCCATCTCCAGGGCCTTTTCCAGCAGCTTGGCCCCGTTGGGATAGCTGAGAATGCCGTACTGGGGGAAAGCCACGATCTGGATGTCCATGAAGTCACGGACCTCTTCCCGCACTTCCAGCATGGCCTCCAAGGCGGTGAGCTTGGGGTCATTGATGTCCACGTGAGTGCGCACGTACTGGATGCCGTTGCCCGCCTGCATGCGGATGGCCTGATTGACCCGGGCCTTCACGTCCTCATGGGTCAGGGAGGGCTTGTACTCCTCCCAGCACTGGATCCCCTCAAAGAGAGTGCCGGTGAGGTTCCAGCGGGGGCGGCCAGCGGTGAGGCAGGTGTCCAGGTGCACATGGGACTCCACAAAAGGAGGCAGCGCCATCTTGCCTGCGCAGTCGGACACCACTTCCTCCCCAGGCAGGGGCTCCAGGTGAGGGGCAATGCGCTCAAACTTTCCATCCGTCACCCGGATATCCACGGTCTCCTGGTCATTGGCCAGGTGCAGCTTTTGAAACAGCATGGTTGTTCCCTTCCTCTCTTAGTTCTTATTCTTCTTCCCCAGCAGTTCACCCAGGAAGAAGCAGATGCCAGCCACGATCATAGCGTTCAAAGCGGCAATGCCCCAGGGGAATACATTGGCCACCACAGCGCCCACTACGATACCTGCGATGTTAAACCAGTTCACCGCCACCGTCTTGGTGCAGTCCCGGAACTTCTGACGGTTTTTCAAAAAGTCCAGAATGACAATAGCGCCGATGGGAGGCAGCGCGCAGTTGAGGATGTTCAGCCAGCCGGTAAAGTTCCAGTACAGCCAGATGGCCAGGGCGGTGCCCACAATACCGGCAATCCAAGTGGTGAACTTCATACGCACCCCGGAGACGTTGGAAATAGCCAGGCCGCCGGTGTACAGCGCGTTGTTGTTGGTAGTCCAGATGTTGGCGCCCAGTACGATGAGGGCGGGGATGGCCAAGCCCTGGGCGATCATCACGTAGAAGATGTCATCCTTGCTGGTGAAGGCGCCACCCACCGCGCCAAAGCAGAACATCAGGGTATTTCCCAGGAAAAAGGCAATGACCGTGGTCCACACGGCGATCTTGCTGTTCTTGGCAAAGCGGATGAAGTTGGGTGTGGCGGTACCACCGGAGATAAAGGAACCGATAACGTAGCCGATGCCGGTCACCAGGGAAATCCCACCGGCGGACTGGGCAAAGATGGCGGTGAGGCCGCCGCCCTCTCCGATGGAGGTAATCATGGAATACATGCCCAAAATGACAATGAGGGGCACGGAAATATAGCTGACGATCTCCAAAGCCTTCATACCGGTGGCGGCGGTGGCAGTCATCAGCAGGCCAGCCACAATGGTCAGCGCCCACTGGTTGACCCCCATCAGCTCAGCGGCAGGAATGGAAAACATGGCCACACCTACGCCGAACCAACCAATCTGAGTAAAGCCCAGAATGGCGGAGGACAGATAGGAACCCTTTTCCCCAAAGGTTCTCCGGCACAGCAGGTCCATGTTCAGGCCCGTGCTAGAGCCAATGTAGGCCAGAATGCCACAATAGGCGGACAAAATCAGGCCGCCAATCAAACAGGCCCAGGCAAAACCGGACAGATCCAGTCCGTTACCCAGCTTGGCTCCCACGCTCATGCTGGCAGAAAAGAAGGTAAAGCCCAGCATGACAAAGAACATGTTCCAGAAGCCTTTGCGGGCAGATTCGGGGACCGCCTCCAAAGAGTAGTCCGCATCCACCTGGGGGTGTTTTGCTTTTTCGTTTTTGCTCATACGCAATAATTCTCCCTCTTGATCTTGTTTTCGATTGGGTGAATACCCAGTTGAGTACTATACCATGTTTTTGACTGGAATGTCCACCCATATTCCCTTGATAAACTGCCGAAAATCTGCATATTTATACCATAAAAATTATCTTCCTTGGAAAGGCATGAGTTACGTCCATAGGCAGCCATTTTCTCTGCTTTCTTCAAAGTTATTGTGTGCCATCTGCAATATAGTTAATTCCATATAATTTCATATTAATTTTTTATTATGATTCTTGCATTCTGATGTGTTGTAGTCTACAATGGACAGGTAAGCTGTTCGAGATGGCTTCCAACGAACTCCACTGGCTCCAAGCCCCCCTTGGATGACAGAAAGCCCCAGCCCTCCGGGTCAAACCGGAGGGCTGGGGCTTTTTCAACGGTTGGATGACACTTGGAAGGGCTTTTCACCACACCTGTCGGCGCACCTGTAACCCCTCCAACTGGTGCACTGCCTGGGTACACCGAGTCATATGATACCGAAGATAGGCTTTTTTCGCCTCTCGCTGCTCTTTTTGTCTGCTCTGAAACAGCATCCAGTTGGCGCAATTCTTATGGCATCCCTCATAGTAGTTCGGACAGGTCTTTTGACAAGGCAACATGGTGCATCCCACTCCTCTCATGGTTCCAGTATAAACCTATGACGTAGGAGAGGCCACCTATGTCTTGTAAAGTTCCTGTGAAGGTTGTATGTGGAGGCTCATTCAGGGTGTTTGATTGCGGGCGCTCCTTCTCCAGACCAGGATAGCCAGAAAGGCCAACCCTGCCCCGCACACCGGAATTGACCACCGCCAGTCACCGTCTTTTTTCTGTGGCTGAACCACTGCTGTTGTGGTGCCACTCACCGTCCGGGCCTGTTCGCCGGAGCCCCAACGCTGTGGGTTGGTGGCTGCCCCAACCACCTGCGCGATCAGACTGTGTCCATATGCATTGGGATGAAAGTCCAGATTCACCTTTGCAAATACGGATACGGCTGCATTGCAAGGGTTTTCCTGGGCTTGTTCGAAGGCCGTATAGACATCTGCCACCGAATACCCCATCTGTGCCCCCACCGTGGCAATGGCTGTGTTCAGGGCAGAAACACCATCTTCCAACGCCTCCTCTATGTCCTGTGCTGCGGTGGCCAGCGGCGGATACTTGGTAAATTCCTGTAGCAGATAGCGATACGGGTTGTACTGATTGGCCACTACCAAATGCACCTGGGGATTGACCGTTTGAATTTCTGTGACCACCTGAATCAGGTTATCCGTAAATTGGCCCAGCGCCTCCTGTTCCTCTTGGGAGGTGGAAAACCCTGAAATCTCCCCCAGAGCAAAGGTGACCTTGGTCATATCTCCCCCCATCAACGCCTGTTGCATGTTCTCCCCCGTGGGAGATTCATCGGGATAGCAGGCATGATACCGTTGGGCCAGGTATTCATACAATGCCTGCATCAAATCATTGCCACCAATGGTCACGGTAATCACATCCGCCCGAGCCACCGTCTGCATGGCTTCCGGGTCCTGCAAACACTCCAACAGCGTTTGAGAGGTCTCTCCATTTTGTGCCAGCGAGGTGAGTTGAAAGCCATTCTCAAGGGCTACCTGCTGGGTAAACCTCTGCTCCTCCTCTTCCAGCCCGTATCCGCTGGAAACGCTGTCCCCCAGGGCCACATAGCAGATTTTCTCACTGGATTGGGCCATGGACACAGGATTGAGACACATCATCACAGCCCCACACAGCACCCATCCCAGCAGTTTTCCCCCCCATGTTCCACCGTTCACACTTCCACCGCTCCCTTCTATATTTTCAGGTTCTCCTGCAACTTGCCATGGTCCAAACGGACATATTCCCCCATTCTTGCCCTATTCCTCCATTTGGCGTATAATAGAATGTATCCTGTTTCAAAGGAGGGGAATTTTCCCTTGGCTACCAGCGACAAAACCCAACTGTTTGAATCAACCCCCATTCCCCGAGCCATAGCATCTCTGGCCATTCCCACGGTGATGAGCTCCCTGGTGATGGTGCTGTACAACTTGGCCGACACCTTTTTCGTGGGCATGCTCAACAATCCTGTGGAAAATGCCGCCGTCACCCTGGCGGCCCCTGTTTTGTTGGCCTTCAATGCCGTAAACAATCTCTTCGGAGTGGGCAGCTCCAGCATGATGAGTCGCGCCTTGGGCCGAAAGGACTACGACACTGTATACAAAAGCTCTGCCTTCGGCTTCTACTGTTCCCTCATCTGCGGAGCCCTATTCTCCCTGTTCTATTTTCTCCTCCGGGACCCGCTTCTGGTGGTGTTGGGGGCAGACGCCCAGACCACCCAGGGAACCATCGCTTATCTGAACTGGACCACCGGTTTGGGCGCTGTCCCCGCCATTTTGAATGTTGTCATGGCCTATCTGGTGCGTTCGGAAGGCTCGGCTCTGCACGCCAGTATTGGCACCATGAGTGGATGTCTGCTGAACATTGTGCTGGACCCCATCTTCATCCTGCCCTGGGGCTTCCACATGGGAGCGGCTGGGGCCGGCTTGGCCACCTGCATTTCCAACTGTGTGGCTTGCCTGTACTTCTTCGTGCTGCTGTGGGTACGCCGGGGAAACACCTATGTGTGCATCCATCCCAAGCACTTCACATTCCGCCCGGACATTGTCAAAGGGGTGTGTGGCGTTGGCATCCCCGCCTCCATCCAAAACCTGCTCAACGTCACCGGTATGACGGTGCTCAACAACTTCACCGCCCCCTTTGGCGCCAACGCCGTGGCTGCCATGGGCATTGCCCAGAAAATCAACATGGTACCCATGTATGTGGCTATGGGCCTGTCCCAAGGCTTGATGCCCCTGGTAAGCTATAACTTCGCCAGTAAAAACTACCAGCGCATGAAAAAAGGTATTCTTTTTACCGGGCAGATTACCGTGGCTTTCCTGGTGGTTCTCACAGGTGTATATTTCTTCTTCAGCCACACCTTCATCACCCTGTTTATGAGTACCCCCGAGGTTGTGGAATACGGCTCCACCTTCCTGCGCGCCATGTGTCTGGCTCTTCCCTTCTTTGCCACGGACTTTTTGGCCGTGGGCGTGTTCCAGGCCTGCGGACTGGGTCGAAACTCTCTGATCTTTGCTATTTTGCGCAAAATCGTACTGGAAATTCCCGCTCTGTACATCCTCAACCAACTGTTCCCCCTGTACGGTCTGGCTTGGGCGCAATTCTGTGCGGAAGTCATCCTCAGCATTGCGGCCGTCATTACACTCAGCCGCCTGTTCCGGCGGCTGGAAAGCGGTGTGCACAACGTTGCTTGAGTTCCGGCGTATACTTGACGGTAGCTTGCGACTATGCTACACTGTAGTTAATCTCATAAGGTAAAGGGTGAAAACATGCGCAAGTAAACAGTTTCTTGTCATGATGATATTGCCAATTCGGTCCATGTATCCATGGGCTTTGGTTTTCGTGACGCGAGGAACTGTTTACTGACACTCTGTTCAGGGAGGTTCTCCCCCGGTGCAGGGTCCTGCCTTTCGTTGCGTCAGTCTGTCCTCGTGTCATTGAGGACAGACTTTTTCTTTGCTGCGAAAGGAGCGATTGACACATGCTGCAAGTGAAACATCTCACCATCACCCATAAAAAAGACCTCACCGTACTGGTGGACGATTTGAGCTTCGTGCTGGCCCCCGGAGATCGGGCCGCTATCATTGGCGAGGAAGGAAACGGAAAATCCACGGTGCTCAAGCTTCTCTTTGCCCCCTCCCTGGTGGAGAGCTACGCCGAATGGACCGGAGAAATCATAGACCACGGGTGTCGTAAGGGCTACCTAGCCCAGGAGCTCCCACCAGAGACGTTGGAACTGCCCGTGCTGGACTACTGCCGCTCCACTCCCACCTTCGAGGACGCCGACCCCAGAGAGATTTCCCGCACCGCTCGACAGTTGGGACTGGACGAGGGGCTGTTCTACGATTGGCGGCCCATGTCCACCCTGTCCGGGGGCGAGCGGGTAAAGCTGCGCCTTGCCCTACTGCTGCTGGCCCAGCCCGACCTGCTCCTTCTGGACGAGCCGTCCAACGATCTGGACGTGGACACCGTGGAGTGGCTGGAGGAATTTCTCCTCTCCTGCCCTGTCCCCGTCCTCTATGTCTCCCACGACCAGCTGCTGCTCACCCGCACCGCCAACGTGGTCATCCATCTGGAGCGGCTACGTCGCCGCACCACCGCCCGGTGCACCGTCTCCAATCTGGACTATGCCTCCTATACCGCCCAGCGCCAGGTAGCCTTTGCCCAACAGGAGCAGATCTCCCGCAAGGAGCACGCCCAATACCAGGCCAAGCTGGAAACCTACCGAAAAATACGGGACAAGGTGAACCACCAACAGGCCACCATCTCCCGGCAAGACCCCCACGGCGGCCGTCTGCTGAAAAAGAAGATGCACGCTGTGCAGTCTCTGGGCCGCCGCTTCCAGCGGGAGGCAGAGCAGATGACCCCCATGCCCGAATGGGAGGAGGCCATTCTAGCCGCCTTTGACCCTGTAAAGGCAGCCCTTCCCGCCGGAAAAGCGGTGCTGCGGTTAGACCTACCTCAATTGACCGTGGAAGACCGGGTATTGGCTAAAAACATTCATTTATGGGTGACTGGCGGGGAGAAAATCGGCATTGTCGGCCCCAACGGAGTGGGAAAGTCCACGTTGCTCAAGCTCATTGCCCAGCAACTACTCCCTCGTGACGATATTCGGGCAGCCTATATGGCCCAGAACTACTTCGATCAGTTACCCCGAGACCAGACCCCTGTGGAAATTTTGGCTCCCTCTGGTCGGAAGGAAGATATCACCTGGGCCCGCACCTTGCTGGGGTCCATGAAGTATCAAGCTGAGGAGATGGACCATCCCGCCACGTCCCTCAGCGGAGGCCAGTGTGCCAAGCTACTCTTTCTGGCCATGGTGCTCCGTGGTAGCAACGTCCTCATTTTGGACGAGCCCACCCGCAACTTCTCTCCCCTATCCGCCCCGGTGATTCGTAAAGTTCTGGCAGAGTTCCCGGGCGCCATTCTCAGCGTGTCCCACGATCGGGAGTACCTCTCCCAGGTGTGTGGGCGGGTGCTAACACTGACCCCCAACGGGCTGGAAGAAGCTCATGCATAATGGAAAGCCCCCGGATACACATATCCGGGGGCTTTCCTAGTCATTTTTTGAAGAGTACAAACTTTAAATTGCGGTCACATGCCGCCAAAAACACCTCTTTCGGAGAGGAAATGTGGCGCTGTTTCAGCTGCTTGTCCAGCCAGGTCCGGTCCAGACCCATGCGGCGAAGATTGTCCTCCAAAATGCGCCCGTCCATGATGAGCTCGGTGAAGATAAGTTCCTGATCTGGGCTCAAGTTTAGATCCTGGGGCGTCACCGGACGCTGGGTGGTGACCGGCAGGATGGTGAGCTTGCCATTGTACTCAAAGATGGCCCTCTGAATGGTGGTCAGGTCAAAATACCCCTGCTGGCGGCACATGACCAGAAACTCGCTCAAATCCAACCGAGCCTTCTTCATGTTCTCATAGTATAGTTTCCCGTGGTCCAGCAAAATGGTAGGGGTACCGTTGAGGTACTTTCGACTTCTGGGAAAGCGGCTGGAAATGAGGCTCAGGAACAAGGTAACGCCGCCGTAGAGCACCATGGCAACCATGGGCTTCCACGGCTCCTCCAACTCGGTTGCCATCTCAGCGGCAATGGAGCCGATGGTGATTCCGGTGATATAGTCAAAGAAATCCAGCTGGGCAATCTGCTTGTGTCCAATGATTTTTGCCGATAAAAACAGAACAGCAAAGGACCCCACGGTGGTGAGACAGAGAGTAAGAACAGGCATGGCGTGCGCCTCCTTTTCTGGTATTCTGTCTCAAAACCCCAGAAACATACATATCGCCCTCATTTCTGCTCAAGTTGGCAAATCCACCCCACGCAACAGGCTGAAAGAAATGCATGACTAACGAAAAGAGTCTGCTGCAAATTTGTGATTTTGCAACAGACCCTTTTTTGTATCAATTACTACCAAGCGGGATTTTGGTCCGGAGAGAGGGGCTTCATCAGGTATTCCATCCCCTTTTCACCGATGATATAGGAGAAGTCCCGATCTGGGCCGTCAAAGGAGACATATACCCGGGAGGTGCCGTCGGTGGACACATCCCACAGCTGCATCACCGCCTGGTCGGCGTAGTACAAGGTGGCCACGGGCGCCTCCTCCGGGGCCTGTCCTGCCACCGACCCAGCGCCCAGAGCTACCATGGTGTTGTAGATGGTGAAAGCGTTGTCAGGGGTAATACGCAGGGAGACGCCGTCCACTTCGGCTCGCAAATTGTTCTTGGTATAAACCTGAGTGGTCTGGGAGGAGAGGGCGGCCAGATACTGCTTGTACTGGTATTGGTGCAGAAGCGTACGGGCCACGGGGTAGATACAAGCGACCAGTACCACCACGGCCACTACCACAATTCCCACCAGCCAGCCACGCTTGCTGTGGGGCTGGCGCTGGTTGCGGGGGACAACATTTTCATACATGCCGGACATGGTATGCTCCTTTCTGGGGATCAGTCCAAAACGGTGTTCAGTTCCGGGGAGAGGTAGGCGGTGAGAAGGTCCCGCAAGGGGTCACCCACCATAAGATAGGAGAAGTCCACGTCCTCTGTGTCCGAGGTGAAGTGGATGTACACCCCGTTGGAGAAGCCATTGGAGTCGTCTTCCAGAGGTACGTCCCACAGATCCATGGTACCGTAGATGCCATAGCTCAGGCGCACATCCGGCTCCCGCTGGGGCTGTTCATTGGAAATATAGCAAGGTCCCTGCTTGACAATGGCCCCACACAGCTTGTAGGCGTTGTCCTGGCTGATGGCCAGGGTTTGGCCGTCCACCTGTGCGGTGAGCACCTGGGTGGAGGAGGTACGGTAGGTAGCCGTGGACAACACCGTGACAAACTCCTTGTACTGGGTCTTATGCGCCATCATGCGCACCGGGGGATACAGACACAGGACAAAAAACACCACTACAACGACAATGAGAATGCCCATGGTGAACCGCCCTTTCGGCCGCTTGCGTCCATGAAAAGGGATGACGTTTCCATACATGTTCTCCATGGATGATACCTCCTTGCTGAGACTCGGTCCAGGGAACGGACTGACCAAAGACATGTTTCTATACTCCCCTATGGTAACACAGAGGGTAAGAGGAGAAAAAGCCCCAAATCTTGAGAAATTTTTCTCTGGTAGAGAGGCCTTACGCCATTATAATTCCGGCTTAACGGGAAAATCCCGCAAAAGCTCGTAGGCACTGCGGTACTGCCGATTGGCGGTGTACCATTCCAGCACCCAGGGCAGGTGGAACGCCGCAAAGCTGATGGGGAGCTGAGCCCGGCAGTCCTGAAACACCTGCAAGAGCTGCGTGCCGTATTCCGGGTGATGCAGATAGTCGGGATGCTCCAGGCGATAGCGCACCAGATGGCACATCGGACGGCCCAGCTCAAAGTGCCAGTCTATCTTGTCCGCCCGGTCCAGCGCCTCCAAAGCTTGGCTGGTCAACCCCAGCTTCTCACAGCACAGGGCCAGCTTTTGCAGTTCCATCCCCGTGGGCTGATCCACGGTGGAGAAATACGCATAGGCTTTCTGGTATTCTCCCCGCCCCAGGTATCCCGAGGCCTGATTGTAGTTCATGACCCGCAGGGTACTCTCATCCCCCAAAGCCTGGATCAGCCGCTTGGCCACCCGGTACTGCTCCTCCATCTGCTCCACCTGGAACTGACCGCAGTAGCAGTTACCCATATATACCTTTGACAGCAGCATCAAGCGCACATAGCCCTGCTCACTGGCCTGCTGGTAGACCTGGCTCAGGCACTCCACCGCAGCGGTGTAGCTGTCCCCTCGGAAATAGTGGTCGATTCCCACTCGAAGCCAGGTATAGGCGCAGGGGTACAGGTCCAAAGCCTCTTGGTAGCGTTGCTGCTGCACCCGCCACAGGGCCAGCTGGCGGCGGTCCAGATACTCCTCCAGCTCCATGTCCTCCACGGCCTGTTCCGGGTGGACAAAGCCCCGCAGCACTGCCACGTCCAGCCCATAGGGGCTGCTTGCAAGCCGGGGTGCCAGGGCATCAAATTCCGGAGCCGGGTCCCTGTGGTCCTCTGGTTCGCAGGACAGCACCGCCTCATAGCAGTGCTCCACCCACTTCTCCCCTGCCGTCAGGGTCTCTGGGTCCTCGTACCAGGGTACATCCAGCCGCTCCAGCAGTAGGCGCAGCACCTCGCCGCTGCCCTCTGCCTTGCCCTGCTCGATTTTGGAGAGGTAGGACACGGTGCAAATGCCACGGCACAGCCCCTCCTGACTCCAGTCCCGGCGCAGCCGCTCGCCCCGGATGACCGCCCCCGCAAACAGGCGGTTACCGGGGCTCTCCATCGTACACCGCTCGGCTTCCGCCAATAAACTTGGGCCGGGTGCGGGCGCACAGCAGCAGCCCCTCCCCGATGTGGTTCAGGCTCAGACGCACTGGCACAGCCACGTCCTTCAAGTGCATCCCAATGAGGGTTCCGCCAATATCCAGCCCAGCGTGGGCCCGGATATGCTCCACCGCCACCGGGTGGTCAAACTGGACCCAGGCTGTGGTGGCAAAGGAGCCTCCCGCCTTGGGCTGGGGTACCACACAAACCGGCTCGTAACCGTACTTCTCCGCGCACGCCCGCTCCACAATGAGGGCTCGGTTCAGGTGCTCGCAGCACTGGGCGGCCAAAAACACGCCGTGCTGCTGGGCCACCGGCCAAATTCCCCGGAAGATGGCCTGGGCCGTCTCCAGGCTGGAGGCCTTTCCAATGTGACCTCCCACCACCTCCGAGGAGGAACAGCCTACCACCAAAATCTGGCCCGGCTCCATGCCCGCCACATCCAGCAGCTGGGTGGCTGCCTGTCGGCTCTGTTCCTCAATCTGTTCCAAGGTCCACGTCATATCTGTCACCTCACAAGTTGTAAAGTTTGGAGTACTTCTCCGCGAGATAGTCGGTGTACACCGTGGGGTCAAAGTCCCCGCAGGATTGCTGCACCAGCTGCCTGGGGTCCAGCATCTGTCCGTAGCGGTGGATTTTCTCTGTGAGCCACTGGGTGACGGGGCTCAGATCTCCCCGGGCCACGCTGCCCCACACATCCACATCCTGCTCCATGTTGCGCAGCATCTGAGCTCCGTAGGCGCTGCCCAGGGCATAGGAGGGGAAGTAGCCAATCATGCCGCCGGACCAGTGGGAATCCTGCAAGCAGCCGCGGGTGTCGTCGGGTACGTCCACACCCAGATACTCCTTGTACAGCCGGTTCCACTCTGCGGGTACATCCTTCACCTCCAGGGTGCCGCCGATGAGCTGCTTTTCCATCTCATAGCGTACCATGACATGGAGGCAATAGGTGAGCTCGTCAGCCTCGGTGCGGATGAGGGAGGGCTGGGCCATGTTCACCGCGCGGTACATCTGCTGGGCGGTGACATCAGCCAGCTGCTCCGGGAACAGCTCCTGCATTTTGGGGAAAATAGCCTCAATAAAGGGTAAAGAGCGGCCAATGAGGTTCTCATAGAACCGGGACTGGCTCTCGTGAACACCCATGGAGGAGCCGCCACTCAGGCAGGTGTAATCATAGGCGGGGTTCACGTCCAGCTCATACCGGGCGTGTCCACCCTCGTGAATGACGGAATACATGGAGCTGGCCACATCGTCCTCCAAGTAGTGGGTGGTGATGCGCACATCCTGACTGTTGAAATTGAGGGTGAAGGGATGCTCCGTCTCCCCAATGGCGCAGTGAGCCCGATCCAGGCCCATGACCTCCATGAGGTAGTCGGAGAACTTGCGCTGGGCCTCCACCGGGTAGTGGCGGTGGAGGAAGCTCACGTCCGGCTGTTCCTTCTCCCCAATGGCGTGAATGAGGGGTACCAGCTTGTCCCGCACGGTGGCAAAAAACCGATCCAGCTGCTCCATGTTGGCTCCCCGCTCGTACTCGTTGAGCAGAGCATCATAGGGGGCTTTGTTGGGGTCATAGTACCCGGCAAAGCGGCGGTTGTAATCCACCAGCTTCTCCAGCAGAGGCGCAAAGAGGGGGAAATCGTTGGTCTCCTTGGCCCGGTGCCACACGTCACTGGCCTCGTTGACCAGCATGGCGTACTCCATGTACTCCTGGGCAGGGATGCGAGAGAGTTGGCGATATTCCCGGCCCAGTAGCTCCACCTGGCGGCGCTGCTCCCCCGTGAGCTGCTCCCCGGCTTGGGCCAGTACCTCCAGCATCTCTCCCACCTGCGGGTCGGACAGGGTCTTGTGCTGCTCTCCAGCCAAAATGCCCAGGGCTACGCCGCGCCCGGCTGAGGTATCCCGAGGGGCCACGGTGACACCATCTAAGTACAGGGAGGATTGGGCTACCGTGTAGGCATAGAGCTTCTTTTGCAGCTCGTCCAGCTTTTCAATGGCCTGTTGTATCTCCATAGCGATCATTCCTTTCGTATAAGCCCCCCAGAAGATTTCTGGGGGGCTTAGGTATTACATGTTCAATTGTGCCTGGTAGTCCTCCACCAGGCGTCGAGCCACGGCCAGCCCTTGGGGGGACATGCCGCCGTCACGGATGACGATGTTTCCCCGCCACAGGCCAGTACGGCGCAGCCAGTGCAGAGCTTTGACCCCCTGTTCCAGTCCCTCCCCATCCCCATGTCCCGTCAGAGACACGGTAAGGTCCAAAGGGATGGGCATAAGCAATCTGCCCAGCAAAAGCCAGCACACTCCCAATAGTCCCAGGGCTGCCAGCAGCCCCAAAACCAGATACACTCCCACAACCAACCACCACCTTTGGGCCATTCTATGCCCTCTAAGCACAGGTGGTCACAGGATATTCTTTAAAACAGACTCTTCACTCCGTAAGAGAGGATGCTGATGATCAAACCCGCAGACAATACGCCTCCAGCAATGGAGGGCATCGCCCTATTTAAGCGCATGTCCAGGAACGCTGCCACCAAGGCCCCGGTCCAGGCTCCGGTTCCAGGCAGCGGAATAGCCACAAAGATGGCCAACCCCAAGTACTGGTACTTGAGCACTGAGGCGCTTTTCAGATGGGCCTTCTGCTCCATCTTGTCCACCAGGCTGTTGAGCCGGGGCATATGCTGGCGCATAAACATGAAAATGCGGCGAATATACACCACAATAAAGGGTACCGGGATCAAGTTTCCAATCACAGCTGCCAGATACGCCGCCCACACGGGCAGTCCCGCAGCCACACCAAAGGGAATGCCCCCTCGCAACTCGATCACCGGTACCATGGATACCAGCAGCGTGAGCACAAACTCACCATTGAGGTCGGTGGTCAGCCATTGCATCAAATCCATCTCTTAAACTCCTCTGTCTTTTTCTAAAATTTGTTTCAGGTAGCGGCCCGTATAGCTCTCTGGACACTGGGCCACCTGTTCCGGGGTACCGCAACACACCACGGTGCCGCCCCCGGCGCCCCCTTCGGGGCCTAAATCCACCAGGTAGTCAGCGGTCTTGATGACGTCCAGATTGTGCTCAATGACCACCACCGTGTTCCCAGCCTCCACCAAACGTTGGAGCACATCCACCAGTTGATGCACGTCGGCGGTGTGCAGACCTGTGGTGGGCTCGTCCAGGATATAGATGGTGGAACCGGTGGAACGCTTGGCCAGCTCCGTGGCCAGCTTCACCCGCTGGGCCTCTCCGCCGGACAAGGTAGTGGAGGGCTGGCCCAGCTTGACATAGCCCAGTCCCACGTCCATGAGGGTCTGGAGCTTATTTTTCAGCCGGGGCAAATTCTCAAAGAAGCCCAGAGCCTCCTCTACCGTCATTTCCAGCACTTCATGGATGTTCTTGCCCTTGTAGCGCACTTCCAGGGTCTCCCGGTTGTATCGCTTGCCTTTACACACCTCGCAGGGCACATAGATGTCGGGCAAAAAGTGCATTTCAATTTTCAGAAGGCCATCACCGGCACAGGCCTCGCATCGTCCGCCCCGGACATTGAAGGAGAACCGACCCGGGCCATAGCCACGGCTTTTGGCATCGGGAGTGGAGGCAAACAGGTCCCGGATATCTCCAAACAGCCCCGTATAGGTGGCAGGATTGGACCGAGGGGTACGCCCAATGGGAGACTGGTCAATGGCGATGACCTTATCCAGATGCTGGATGCCCTCGATGCCATCGTGCTTGCCCGGTCGGGCCTTGGTGCGGTTGAGTTCCGCTCCCAATCTCTTGTACAAAATCTCATTGACCAGGGAAGATTTACCCGAGCCGGATACGCCAGTCACAGCGATAAACGTACCCAAGGGGAAATCCACATCAATGTGGCGCAGGTTGTGCTCACTGGCACCCAGCACCCGCAGCACTTTGCCGTTACCCTCTCGACGGTGTTCCGGGATGGGCACCTTTTTCCGTCCGGACAGGTAGTCGCCAGTGATGGAACCGGGAGTATCCATCACCTCTTTGGCCGTGCCGCAGGCCACCACCTGGCCGCCGTGGACACCGGCCCCAGGGCCAATGTCGATGATATAGTCGGCTGCCCGCATGGTGTCCTCGTCGTGCTCCACCACAATGAGGGTGTTGCCCAAATCCCGCAGGTGCTTCAACGTACCCAGCAGCAGGTCATTGTCCCGCTGGTGCAGGCCAATGGAGGGCTCGTCCAAAATATACAGCACCCCCATGAGGGAGGATCCAATCTGGGTGGCCAGACGAATGCGCTGGCTCTCACCGCCGGACAGAGTGCCTGCCTGACGGCTCAGGGTCAAGTATTGCAGACCCACGCTCTTCAAAAATCCCAGCCGCTCCCGGATTTCCCGCAAAATGCGGTCGGCAATCATCATCTGGGTTTCGGTGAGAGTGATGGTGTCCAGAAAGGCCAGAGCCTCGTCCACCGGCATCTCGCAGAACTGGTGGATGGAAATGCCCCCCACCGTCACCGCCAGAGACTCCGGGCGCAGCCGCTGCCCGTGACAATCGGGACAGGGGGACTCGCTCATGCACTCCTCAATTTCCCGCTTCATGGCGTCCGACTGGGTCTCCTTGTACCGACGCTCCAGGTTGTTGATCACACCCTCAAAGGGCTGGTACAGAACTCCCTTACCCCGGGGCTGGTCGTAGTGGATGGTGAGCTTCTCGCCACGGGTGCCATACAGGATGATGTCCAGCACTTCCGGAGTGAGTTTCTCAATGGGATCGGTGAGTTTAAAGTGGTATTTGGCCGCCAGGGCATCAAAGTACATGCGGGAAATGCCGTCAGACTTGATGTTGTTCCACCCGGAGGCGGTGATAGCCCCCTCCAAAATGGACAGGCTGCGGTTGGGGATGATGAGATCCGGGTCCACCTTCAGCTGCGCCCCCAGGCCGGTACAGGTGGGACAGGCTCCAAAGGGGTTGTTGAAGGAGAACATACGGGGGGTGAGCTCCTCAATGGAGATGCCGCAGTCCTCACAGGCGTAGTTCTGGGAGAAGAGCAGATCCTCATCCTTCTCCACCAGGTTGACGATGACCACACCGCCGGACAGAGCGGTGGCGGTCTCCACCGAGTCGGTAAGGCGGCGGGTGATGTCCTCCCGGATGACCAGACGGTCCACCACGATCTCAATGTTGTGCTTCTTGTTCTTCTCCAGCTTGATCTCCTCGGACAGATCATACAAAGCGCCGTCAATGCGCACCCGGACGTAGCCGGATCGGCGGGCATCCTCCAGCACCTTGGCGTGCTCGCCCTTTTTCCCCCGGATGACGGGGGCCAATACCTGAATGCGGGTGGCCTGGGGCAGCGCCAACACCTGATCGATGATCTGGTCAATGGTCTGCTGGTGGATCTCCTTGCCACACTTGGGACAGTGGGGGGTACCCACCCGAGCCCACAGCAGACGCAGGTAGTCGTAAATCTCCGTCACCGTGCCTACGGTGGAGCGGGGGTTTTTGGAGGTGGTCTTTTGATCAATGGAGATAGCCGGGGACAGACCCTCGATGTAGTCCACATCCGGCTTTTCCATCTGCCCCAAGAACATACGGGCATAGGAGGACAGGGATTCCACATAGCGGCGCTGTCCTTCTGCATACAAGGTCTCAAAGGCCAGGGAGGATTTGCCCGAGCCAGACAGGCCCGTGAGCACCACCAGCTTGTCCCGGGGAATCTCCACGTCAATGTTTTTTAAGTTGTTCTCTCGGGCGCCCTTGATCAAAATATGGTCTAGCATGGGTTGGGTCTCCTTCAAGTTTACAGGCTACCATTAGTAGCCAAATTCCTTTGCCACGTCACGAAGCATTTCCCGGATGGGCAGCTCGTAGGGGCAACGTGTCTCACAGGCACCACACTCCACGCACTCTCCGGCGTGGTGGGCCAGAGACTGATAGCGGCTCACCGCCCAGTCGGCCAGGCCGTAGCGGCGGGCGTAGTTGGCCATGAGGAACTGGGACGGGATGTCCATGCCCACGGTGCAGGGGGCGCAATAGCCGCAGCGGCGGCAGAAGTGGGTGCCCAGCTCGGCCCGAATGCGCTGGCACTCCTCCAGCTCGGCCTGGGTCAAAGGAGTGGTCAAATCCACCTGAGCGTTGCGCTGCACTTCCTCCACGCTGCCCATGCCGGGGATGGACACATCCATCACCCCAGAGGCGGCAACGAAGCGCAGGGCCAGATTCCAGTCCTCCAGATTTCCGCCCGCCATGGGCTTCATGGCGATGGTGCCAATGCCCTTTTCTCGGGCCAGGGCCAGCACCTCATGGCCCTGCATCTCCACGATGTTGTAGGGGAACATCACAGTCTCGATCTGATGGGCGTGCTCCTCCACCAGCAGACGAAGAGCGTCCAGGGAGTGGGCGGTGGCTCCAATGTGTCCAATCTTCCCTGCCGCTTTGGCCTCAGCCAGAGCCTCATAGGCTCCGTCGGGGCCAAAGACCTGGTCAAAGTTCTTCAATGGCAGGTTGTGAATCTGGTACAGATCGATGTAGTCGGTTTGCAGGTTGCCCAGGCTGATGTCAATGTCTCGGGCCATGGCCTCCCGGGTGCGAGACATGGACTTGGTGGCCAGAATGAATTTCTCCCGGCGGCCCTTCAGGGCAGCACCCAGATATTCCTCGGACACCGTATAACCCCGGGCGGTATCAATGAAATTGATGCCGAACTTCTCCAGTTCGTCCACCACCGCCAGAGTGTTGGCCGCATCGGAGCGCTGGATGGGGATGCCACCAAAGGAGATGGCCGATACCTTCAGTCCGGTGTTTCCCAATGTTACCATGTTCATATTTCTTCTCCCCTATTCATCCACAATCACATCGGCAGCTGTGGCACGCACCAGATCCATGAGAGCCTGGGGCGCCACTTCCACCTGAAACCCAATCTTTCCGGCGGACACATAGATGGTGTTCTGGTCCAGGCAGCTTTCATGGAACACGGTGGGAAACTGTTTTTTCATTCCCACCGGAGAACAGCCGCCGTGGACGTAGCCGGTGAGAGGCAACAGCTCTTTGCTGGGCAGCATGGCCACCGACTTCTCCCCCACCGCCTTTGCCGCCTTCTTCAAATCCAAGGTGGCAGCCACCGGAATATCAAACACATAATATCCCCCAGAGGCCCCACGGGTCACCAGGGTTTTAAACACGCAGGCAGGGTCCTGGCCCATACTCTGGGCTACGCTCACCCCATCCGGGGCGGTCTCCCCATCGTGAGGATAAGTGTGGCCCTGATAGGGTACCTTTTTCTGCTCCAGAACCCGCATAACGTTGGTTTTTTCCTCTTTTTTCTTTGCCATGGTCTGTTCAGTCCTTTTCTTTCAGACGGATAATCTGATCGCGCAGCTGGGCAGCCAGCTCGAACTCCAGCATACGAGCCGCTTCTTTCATTTCCTTTTCCAGTCGGGCAATGGTGGCCTTGCGCTCCGCATCCGTCATCTTCTTGGCCCGCTTGGTGGTCTCCTCCGCCTCCTGGGCCACGCTCACCAGCTCTCGCACGGACTTCTGCACCGTCTTGGGCACAATGCCGTGTTCCTGGTTAAAGGCGTCCTGGATGGAGCGGCGGCGCTCCGTCTCCGCCATGGCGCGGGCCATGGACGGGGTAATGGTGTCGGCATACAAAATGACCCGGCCCTGGGCGTTTCGAGCCGCACGGCCAATGGTCTGGATGAGGGCGGTCTCGGAACGCAGGAAACCCTCCTTGTCCGCATCCAAAATGGCCACCAGAGACACCTCGGGCAGGTCCAAACCCTCACGCAGCAGGTTGATGCCCACCAGCACGTCGAACTCGCCCAGGCGCAGGTCCCGCACGATTTCCATACGTTCCATGGTGTCGATATCGTGGTGCATATACCGCACCCGAATTCCAGCATTTTTCAGATAATCCGTCAAGGTCTCCGCCATTTTCTTGGTCAGGGTGGTCACAAGAACCCGCTCGTTTTTCTGGGTGCGCTGGTTGATCTCCCCAATGAGGTCGTCCATCTGTCCTTCGATGGGCCGCACCTCCACCAGGGGGTCCAACAAGCCGGTGGGACGGATGACCTGCTCCACCACCTGCCCGGACCGGGTGCGCTCATACTCGCCAGGGGTGGCGGAGACATACACCACCTGGTTGAGCCGCTTTTCAAACTCGTCAAACTTTAAGGGGCGGTTGTCATAGGCACAGGGCAACCGAAAGCCGTAGTCCACCAGAGAGGTCTTTCTGGCCCGGTCGCCGTTATACATAGCCCGCACCTGGGGCAGAGTCACGTGGCTCTCGTCAATGAAGAGCACGAAATCCTTGGGAAAATAGTCCAGCAAGGTGTGAGGCGGGGACCCCACGGGACGGCCCTCAATCACTCTGGAATAGTTCTCGATGCCGGAGCAGTATCCAATCTCCTGCATCATCTCAATGTCGTACATGGTGCGCTGCTTGATACGCTGAGCCTCAATGAGCTTCCCCTCGGCCTCAAACTGGGCCACCCGCTCCTCCAGCTCCTTGTAAATCTCCTGGATGGCGGCGTCCATTTTCTCCTTGGGTGTGACGTAGTGGGTGGCAGGCCACACAGGGATGTTGTTCAGCCGCCGGATGATGGAGCCAGTGAGGGCGTTGACCTCGCTAATGCGGTCAATTTCATCCCCGAAAAACTCCACCCGCAAGGCGGTGTCCTTCCAGTAGGCGGGCCAGATCTCCACCGTGTCCCCCCGCACCCGGAACATGTTGCGCTCAAAGGCAATGTCGTTGCGCTCATAGCGGATGGCCACCAGCCGCTTCAAAAGCTCCGGAATGGGAATCTCCATTCCCACTCGCAGAGAGACCATCATTTTGGCAAAGTCCTCCGGCTCGCCCAAGCCGTAAATGCAGGATACGGAAGATACCACGATCACATCCCGCCGCTCCAACAGCGAGGCGGTGGCAGACAGGCGCAGGCGGTCAATTTCCTCGTTGATGGCCGAATCCTTCTCAATGAAGGTGTCGGTGTGGGGAATATAGGCCTCGGGCTGGTAGTAGTCGTAATAGGAGACGAAGTATTCCACCGCATTGTTGGGGAAAAACTCCTTGAACTCCGCACACAGCTGTGCGGCCAGAATTTTGTTGTGGGCCAACACCAGGGTGGGCCGTTGCACCGCCTCAATGACCTTGGCCATGGTAAAAGTCTTACCCGAACCGGTGACACCCAGCAGGGTCTGCTCGTCCAGGCCGTTCTCAATGCCCTGGGCCAGGGCTTCAATGGCCTGAGGCTGATCTCCGCTGGGGGTGTAGTCGGACACCACTTGGAAACGCTGTTGCATGAAATACCTCCCTCCTATGATTGGTTACAGATTCATATAGCCGGACTCCCGCATGGACACCATCTCATCCTCAGCCACAATGAAGTGGTCCACCAGGCAAATTCCCACTTGATTTAACAACTGATACATGTATCGGGTGGTCTGGATATCCTGGGCCGAACACAAGGCAATGCCGGAGACGTGGTTGTGGGCCAGGGCCACGCGGGTGGCTCCACAGGCCAGCGCCGCCTCCACCACTTGTCGCCCGGTGACGTCCACCCGGTCAGGGACGCCCTCGCCCAGCTTGCGGCAGGCAATGAGCTTTTGCTTGCCGTCCATACAGATGAGGTACACCATCTCGTTGCGGGCCCCGAAAAACAGCGGCATGAGCAATTCTTTGAAGTGCCAGCTGTCGGTGAGCTGGCCGGAAAAGCTGGAACGCTCCTCCAGATACCGTCCCGCCAAGGCAGGCATGAGTTGAATGAGGGTAGCGGTGTTCTCCCCCACCCCTTTCACCGCCAGCAGCTGCTCCCGGGTGGCCTGGAACACCCCGGCCAGAGAGCCAAACTGCTCCACCAGCTCGTGGGCCAGCGGGTTCACATCCCCCTGAGGGATGGAATAGAAGAGTAACAACTCCAAGGCCCGATGGTCTGGCATCCCTGCCAGACCACGGGCCATGAATTCCCGTTTCACCCGTTGCCGGTGCCCTTGATGCACCCCGCCGGGTTTCATTTTGGGACTACTGTCCGCCACGTTCTTAGCCTTTCGCGCCGTAGGTGGCCAGATACTCCTCCATGCGAGCCAGCATAGCATCGTCGATGTACACCTTGCCGTCCACAGGCTTGTTGTGCAGGCACTCCATCACCTCACGGATGGTGACGATGGGATAGACCTGGATGCCGTAGTCCTCACGCAGCTCGTCCAGAGTGGTGCAATCCCGAGTGCCCCGCTCCATACGGTCCACGGAGACGAACAGAGCGTCAATGTGTACGTCGGCCACGTGCTTGAACAGCTCGATGGACTCGCGCACGGCAGTGCCGGCGGTAACCACGTCCTCAATGATGGCGATGTGGTCTCCATCCTGGGGCTTGTAACCCACCATGGAGCCGCCCTCGCCGTGGTCCTTGGCCTCCTTGCGGTTGAAGCAGTAGGGGATGTCCCGCACATAGTTGCGGTACAGAGAGGCGGCGGCGGTGACAGCCAGAGGAATGCCCTTGTAGGCAGGGCCAAAGAGGGCGGTGATGCCCTCGGGCATGTTCTCCTGGATGCAGGCGGCATAGTAGTCGCCCAGACGGGCGGCCTGAGCGCCGGTCTTGTAGTTGCCGGTGTTGACAAAATAGGGGGTCTTACGGCCAGACTTGGTGACAAAATCCCCGAAAGTCAGCACCCCAGAGCGCACCATAAAGTGAATGAATTCCTCACGATAGTTCATGTTTCATACATCCTTTCTCCGCATCAAGCATTAATCGTTATATTATACCATTCTGGTCTGTTTTTCTCAAGACATTCCCGGTTTTTTTCCATGTAAAACCCTCTGAATTTTTGGGCTCATTCCTCTTGGGTTTTTGCCATGTCGTAGATGGCCCGCACCTGGGCCAGACGCTGGCGAAACTCCTCCACTGCCCAGGTGGGCGAGAGCACCTCTACCTGCGCCCCCAGTCCAAACAGCCACCCCCAGAAGGGCGGGCTGACCACCAGGTCCAACGTCACGGTAAAACGTTCTTCATCCTGGGGCACCAGCATAATATCCTGCCCAAACCGGTCCAAAAACACCCCTGCCAGCGAGGAGGCGCAGCGCAGGCGCAGCTGGCAGGGCCGCCCAGCATACATGCCAAAGTGGCGGCGGGTGTATCCTTCCAAATCCCAGCCTTCCCGGTCCTTGCCCCGCTCTCCAGTTCGCTGGATCTCCGCCATCTTATCCACCCGGTAGTGGCGCACCTCTTCCTTGGTGTGGTCCCACCCTGCCAGGTAGTAATTCTCGTTGTCCCAGATGAGTCCGTACGGGGTCACCCGGTACAGCGCCCCGCCTCGGCGGTACACCCGCTGTTTGGCCATGTTGACCTCAAAATAGCGAAAGGTGATGACTTGGTTGGCTCCAATGGCTCCGTGGAGCCGGTCCACATTGTAAAAGATGCTCTCGTTCATGGTCTTGATCCGACGGTCCACATACACCTGCCGTTGCAGCTGCCGGGCCTGGTACACTGAGGCCAGGGATTCCAGCTTATGAATGAGGGCGTTGCTCTTTTTCTGGGTGAGAAAACGGCTGGACTGCACCGCATCCACCAGCAGCTTCAACTCCGCCAGTTCAAACTCCCGTTCCCCAATAAACCAGCCGCCGCCCACTCCCCGCCGGGTCTGTACGTCCAGCCCCAGCTGGCGCAGCTGCTCCATGTCGTCATAGATGCTCTTGCGTTCGGCAGGGGCGTTCCACCGCTCCAGTTCCTCCTGGAGCTGTCCCAGGGTGACGGGATGCTCTTCGTCACTGTGTTTCAGCAAAAACCGGGCCAAAACCATCAGTTTCCGTTTCTGATTGCTCCCCTTTGGCATAGTATCCCCTCCTTTTCTCGAATAGTATACCACAAACGAAGTCCCGTTTATAGGACTATACAAAAAGCGGAGCCACTTTAATGGCTCCGCTTTCCTTTTCCTTGTTCCAAAACGTCTTAGCGTTGACGCAGCACGTCCTCCACCTGCTGCAGCTGCTCCACGGTGTTCACACCCAGCATTTCCATGGGGGAACAGGTGTCGCACAGAGCCACCTTGCCCCCGGCCTTGGCAATGAGGGCAGGCACGTCGGTGAGGTAATACTCGCCTTGGGCGTTGTCAGTGGTCAGCTTATCCAGCCAAGCCAGCAGATTTCCCACCCGGAAGACGTAGGTGGCCACGTTCACCTCGGTGATGGCGGCCTGCTCGGGGGTGCAGTCCTTGGCCTCCACAATGGCGGCAAAGTTGCCGTCCTCGTCCCGGATGATGCGGCCGTAGTTGCCACCCTCGTCCAAGTGGGCGGAGAGCATGGTACAGGCGCAGCCGCTATCCAGGTGGGTACGGATGAGGCTCTGGAAGGTCTCTTTCTGCATCAAAGGAGTGTCTCCACAGCAGATGAGCACATGGCTGTCGGGATCGGTGAGCAGAGGGGCGGCATAGCGCACGGCCCCGCCGGTGCCGTTGAGCACCTCCTGCTCCACGCTGGGGTAGTCGGGGAAACGGGCACGTACCTTATCCCCCATCCAGCCCACCACCAAAATGGTGTCCTCTTTGGGGAGAAAATCCAGGGATTTCAACACATAGTGCAGCAAAGGCTTTCCATCCGCCTCACGCAACACCTTGGGCAGGTCGATGCCCTCGGTTTGCAGACGGGTACCCTTCCCTGCTGCCAGAACCACTGCTTGAATCTTTTCAGCCATGGGAATCACATTCCTTTCTCTTCTTATACGCCGGCCAGAGCCTGCTCCACGTCGGCGATGAGGTCGTCCAGATCCTCAATGCCCACAGACAGACGCACCAGATCGGGGGACACACCGGCAGCCGCCAACTCCTCGTCGTTCATCTGGCGATGGGTGGAGGAAGCGGGGTGGAGTACACAGGTCTTGGCATCTGCCACGTGGGTGGCGATAGAGCACAGCTTCAGCCCTGCCATAAACTTTTCAGCGGCAGCCCGTCCGCCCTTGACGCCAAAGGAGACCACGCCGCAGCTGCCGTTGGGCAGGTACTTCTGGCCCAGTTCATAGTAGGGGTCGCCGGGCAGGCCCACATAGCGCACCCAAGCCACCTTCTCATGGTTGGACAGGAACTCCGCCATACCCTGGGCGTTGGCACAGTGCTTGGCCATACGCAGAGGCAGGGTCTCCATACCCACACCCAGCAGGTAGGAGTTCATGGGGGCGGGAGTAGAGCCCAAATCCCGCATCAGCTGCACCACACACTTGGTAATGTACGCTCCCCCCTGACCAAAGGCCTGGGTGTACACCAGCCCATGATAGCTCTCATCAGGGGTGGTGAGGCCGGGGAACTTATCCGCGTGGGCCGCCCAGTCAAAGTTGCCCGAGTCCACAATGGCGCCGCCCACGGCGTTGGCGTGGCCGTCCAGATACTTGGTGGTGGAGTGGGTGACGATGTCGGCCCCAAACTGGAAGGGCTTGCAGTTTGCGGGGGTAGCGAAGGTGTTGTCCACAATGAGGGGGACCCCGTTTTTGTGGGCCACCCGGGCGAACTTCTCAATGTCCAACACCACCAGGGAGGGGTTGGCGATGGTCTCACCAAACACGGCCTTGGTGTTGGGACGGAAGGCGGCCTGCAGCTCCTCCTCGGAGCAGTCAGGGTCCACAAAGGTGAAGTCGATGCCCATGCGCTTCATGGTCACCGCAAACAGATTGTAAGTACCGCCATAGATGGTGGCAGAGGCCACCACATGGTCGCCGGCAGAAGCGATGTTGAACACGGCAAAGAAGTTAGCCGCCTGGCCCGAGGCCAGGAGCATGGCAGCGGTGCCGCCCTCCAGCTCACACAGGCGAGCCGCCACAGCATCGCTGGTGGGGTTTTGCAGGCGGGTGTAGAAATAGCCGGAGGCCTGCAGGTCAAACAGCTTTCCCATGTCCTCGCTGGTCTCGTAACGGAACGTGGTGGACTGGATGATGGGAATGTTGCGGGGTTCTCCGTTGGCGGGCCGGTATCCGGCGTGGAGACAGCTGGTGTCAAATTTCATGGGAACGCTTCCTTTCCAAAGTTTCGGGATAGTCTTTGATATCCTAACACAGTAAAGTGGCACTGTCAACTCACGTGGGCTGGGGAGACGGGTCTTGGGATTGGGTGGGCTGTCCCACCAGAATATCCCCATACCACTCCAGATTCTCCCCCTCCACCAGCAGCTGCACCTGCTCGATGCTCTCCAGGCTGCACAGGGTGTTGACCAGAGAGTCAATAACCAGATGCTGCTCCCACTCTTCGGTGGGTACATTCCGCAACAGGGCGTCGGACAAGTCCACATAGCACACTTTTCCCTCTTGGCGCACCGAAAGCACCTTCAGATCCGTAGGCAGTACCCGCTCCAGCCCCTCATCCTGGGGGCCGGACAAGAGGGCTTCCAGCACCACTTGGGCCACGGAATCACTCTCGGTGAGCCGGAACACCCGGAACTCAAAGCCCAGTTCCTGGCTGTCTTTTCTGCGGAAATGCAGGGCAGCAGTCACTTCCACCGGCTCCTCCTCCGCCCCGGTGAACATCACGTCCTGGGCGGTGAACACCTGCCGCTCCCGGTAGGGCAGCTGGTTGCCGTTGGCGGTGATGCACACCTCTTCCACCCCCTCCAGCTGGGTGAGGGTGAGGGTGATGCAGTAGTCAGCCAAGGTAAGTTCAATGCCTGCCAGGTCTCCATAGACCCAGGACAGATCCACCGTCAGCCGCTTTCCCTCCTGCTTATACTGCTGCAAGTTGGTGCCATCGGGAAACGGCGAGAGCAAATTGCTCCCTTCGGGGGGGCCTTCCAGCAGCGCCGTCATCAGCCCCGACACCGTCATCTCGCCGGTATAGGAAATGGCATCCAAGGCAGTGGTGGCGTTGTCCCAGTTCTCCAGGTCGGTGGGGTACCACAGGCTGGCCTCTTCCTCGGTCTGGCGGCTGGAGCAGCCTGCCGTGGGCAAAAGCAGCGCCAGGGCTACTCCGCAGGCCAATGCTTTATACTTCTTCATGGTTCACCTCTCCTTGGGCCGCCATGGGAAACCGGGCCACAAATCGGGCTCCTACCCCATTGGCTCCAGGCTGGGCGGTGATATCGCCGCCATGGAGGCGGGCGGTATCCCGGGCGATGGACAGGCCCAGACCGGTGCCTCCCGCTTCCCGGGATCGGGCCTTGTCCACCCGGTAAAATCGCTCGAAAATTCGGGGCAAATCCTCCTCCGGAATGCCCACGCCGGTATCCTGCACCGCCAAGACGATCTGTCCGTCCTCCCGGTACACCCAAACCTCCACCCGGCCTCCGGGCAGATTATACTTCACCGCATTTTCCATCAAGTTAAAGGCCACTTGGTACAGGTCATCCTCGGTGGCCATCACCACACAACAGGGCCGCAGATGGTACACCAACTCCACCTGCACCGCCTGGGCCTGGGGCAGCAACATGTGCCCCACCTTCTCCACCAGCTCGCCCACGTCCACTGGCACCCGCTCCCGTTGGGGGCTGGAGTCCAGTTTGGTCAAAGTGAGCAGACGCTGGCTGATGCGGGTCAGACGGTCCGCCTCCTCCCCGATGTCCGAGACAAATTCCCGTACCGTCTCCATATCCACCGATTCGGTTTGCAAAATGGAGTCGGCCAACAACCGGATGGAGGCCAGAGGCGTTTTCAGCTCATGGGAGGCATCCGAGACAAACCGGCGGCGCACCTCCTCAATGGTCTGGAGCCGGTTGGTGAGTTCGTTGAACTCCATGGCCAGCTGGGCCAGCTCATCCTTGCCCTGTACCTGCACCCGGTGGCTGTACTCGCCTTCCCGTACCGAGCGAATACCCCCCAGCAGCTTGGAGGTGTTACGGGTCAGAGCCTTGGATAAAATCAGCGAGACCACCAGCGCCACCACGCAGATGACCACGGAGATATAGCGCAGGTTGGACTGAATGGACAGCAGCACCTCCGCCTGTTCCGTGTCGTATTCATAAAGGTACACCGCCCCCAGGGTCACCCCGCGATACACCGCAGGCACCGCCACACGGGTGCGGAACGCCCCCTGTCGATACTCCGCACGGCATACATCAGACCCACGCAGCGCCGCCACCACTTCGGAAATGATGGCGTAGTCCCCGGTGCGGTTTTCCAGTCCTGAGCTGTCGTAGAGAATGAGCCCTGACTCGTCGGTGACCAGCACCCGGGTACCCTGCATATCGTCCAGCAGTTCCATGGCCTGGGTCACACTCTCCTGGGTCAGAGTCTCAGACACCGCCAGAGCGTTGGCGATGGTGAGGGCCTGCCGCTTCAAAGAGGTCTCCTTGGCGGAAAACACCACATTCTGCGCCATGAGCAGCGGGTAGGTGTTGAGCACCAGCACGATGACCACCACCAACATCAGGTAGGTGACCACATATTTGGCCTGTAGGCTGCGGAAAAAGGGCACCTCTCCCGCCTTGAGCACCAAACTCTCGTGGCGCGCCCTCTTGCGCCACCGTTTCCACATTTCCTTCATCCCGGGCACTCACTATTCAGGTAGTAGCCCACGCCCCACTTGGTGAGGATGTAGGTGGGGTTGGCGGGGTCCGGCTCCAACTTTTCCCGCAGGCGGCGCACATGCACGTCCACCGTGCGGAATTCCCCCACATATTCGTAGCCCCACACCACATTCAGCAGGTTTTCCCGGCTGTACACCCGCCCGGGGTTGCGCATAAGTAGTTCCATGAGGTCAAATTCTTTGGCGGTGAGCTCCACCACCTGGCCGTCCCGGCGGGCCACCCGCTGGTCCAGATCCAGAGTGATTGCCCCATGCACCAGGCTGTTACCCACCTTCTTCTGCTGAGCGGAAGTTCCCGCCCGACGCAATAAGGCCCGAATCCGCGCCTTCACCTCCAAGATATTAAATGGTTTTGTGATGTAGTCGTCGGCGCCGCACTCAAAGCCCATGATTTTGTCCGCATCCTCTCCCTTGGCGGTAAGCATGATAATGGGCACATTGGAAAACTCCCGAATCTTCATACACGCCTGAAGCCCGTCAATTTTGGGCATCATCAGATCCAGGATGATGAGGTCAAAGCGGCCGGTGCGGGCCAGTTCCACCGCCTCTTCCCCGTCGCTGCCCGTCTCCACCTGATACCCTTCGTTTTCCAGATTAAATTTAATTCCCTTTACCAGCAGGCGCTCATCGTCCACCACTAATATATTGGGCATAACTCTTCCTCCCCGTATCCTAAACTGCTATCAAATCCAGCAGTGTCTCCATCATGGTCTTGCTGATCCCCGGCACCTCAATGAGGTGCTCGGCGTATTCAAAGGGGCCGTTGGCCTCCCGGTGTTGTACAATGGCTGCGGCCAGCTCCGGCCCGATCCCAGGCAAAGTCTCCAACTGCTCCTGGTTGGCCAGGTTGATGTTCACCTTGCCCCGGTCCAGCACAGAGAATTTTACCCCCGACTGAGGCCCTGGGCGCAACTCCAAGGTGTCCAAGCGTTCCATATGCACCAGCCAAACCAGCCCCATAGACAAGACCACACTGCACAAGATCGCGCCCAGCGCCTTGCCTGTGTGCCGCATGTTTCCACCCCTCTTTTTCCTCGCTGCTGAGTTGCGTTTTTACATCAACTCTGCTATAGTATTCTATATATGTGCAGTCAGGGCTTGACCCTGCCCACTTGCTTCACATTATAACATAGTTTACAGGAGAATCATATGAAAAAATACTTGCGTCGCGGATTGGCACTGGCCACCGCTCTGGTTCTGGCTGTTTCCCTGAGCCTCCCTGCTTTCGCCCTGGATGACCCCAAGCCCCACTGTACCGCCGCCATTGTGGTGGATGGCGACAACAACGAGGTCCTTTACGATTATAATGCCTTCGAGCAGCGATATCCCGCCTCGGTGACCAAAATCATGACCACGCTGGTGATTCTCCGAGCCATTGATGCCGGAGAGCTCACGTTGGACACCCAAGTCACCGCCTCCAAAGGGGCCGTCACCCTCCCCGAAGGCAGCTCCACCGCCGGCATTGTGGAGGGCGAGGTGCTGACCATCGAGCAGCTGCTCTACTGCGACTTGGTGCCCTCGGGCAACGAGGCCTGTAACATTCTGGCCGAAGCCCTGTGCGACACCCAAGAGGAGTTTGTGGAACGGATGAACCAGACCGCCGCCGAGCTGGGTATGACCGGCACCCACTTCGCCAACCCCCACGGTCTCCATGACCCCAATCATTACACCACCGCCTATGACATCTACCTTATGGCCTCCGCTGCCATGAAGTATGACATCTTCCGCAAAATCGTATCCACCCCCACCTACACTCTGGAGCCCACCAACAAGGTCTCTGAGCCCCGGGTGCTCCACAGCACCAACGCTCTCATCAGCAACTGGTATGTGTCCGGCGTGACCTACTCCAAAGCCATCGGCATTAAGACCGGTTACACCGAGGAGGCAGGCCGCTGCTTGGCCTCCGCCGCCACCGATGAGCAGGGCCGTACCTTCTACTGCGTGGTGCTGGGCTCGGAATACGCTCAGGATTCCGCAGGTAACTGGAAGTTCTACTCCTTCAGTGAGAGTTCCCGTCTGCTGGAGTGGGGCTTCCAGAATTTCAAGCGTACCACGCTGCTCAGCGACACTTCCGATAACGTCATCCGGGAGATTCCCGTCACTCTGTCCGGCGACACCGGTCACGTACTGGCCCAGCCTGTGGGTTCCATTGAGGCCACCATGCCCACCGACTACGATCCCAGTCAGGCGCAAGTGGTAATGGATTTGCCCGAGAGTTTGGAGGCTCCCGTGGAAAAAGGCCAGGTGGTGGGCAGCGTGTCCCTGGTGTACAACGGAGTCACCTACGGCACCTTGGATATGGTGGCCACCGATGACGTGTCCCGCTCCAACTTCCAGTACGTGATGAAAGTGGTTCACGACACCTGGTCTCTGTGGTGGGTCAAACTGCTGGTGATTGCCGTGGTGATTCTCCTGGTTCTGGGTCTGCTGTATCTCATCTTTGTTCGTCCCGCCCAGCGGGGTCGCCGCCGCAGATCTTCTTACTCCGGCACCCGGCGCAGTGGATATCGGGGCCGCCGCCGCTAATGGCAGCATTCACGATTTTTTCATAATTTCGTTGCAAATTATACAACAATTCCCCCACCCCTTCTGCTATGATAACAGCGTCAGGAAGAAATACACCAGACATTTTCAAAATCCTCCCTCTCTCTTTTCTCTTTTCTAGAAAATCCCCTCCGGTCACCCAGCCGGAGGGGATTTTGCGTCTCCCGGCAAGGCCCAAAGAGCTACCACGAAGCATTCATAATTCCTTCACAAAAGGTTCTCATTTTATCCATCACTGCCTTTCTCCACTCTGTTATGATTACAGCGTCAGGAAGAAGCAAACAATACTTGATTGAACATCCTCCCTCTCTCTTTTCTCTTTCAAACAAACAAACACAAAACCGCTGAGGCCATAGCCTCAGCGGTTTTGTGTTTTCTCATTGTTCCAACGCTTCATTTAAGTGTGCTGTACGCAGCGCACGCAGCACGGCCATGGCCAGCAGCGGAGCCAGGAGAATGGCCACCACCCCGTTGAACAGAGCGGAAGGCACCTTTGCCACCACGGCAATCCAGGCGGCGTTGGCCGTCATCCCCTCCAGCAACATGGAGTTATAGAAGAAGGTTTTGGCCAGATAGATGACCATATAACTCACCGCAGCACAAACGGTGGAAACCGCCATGGCGGGATACGTGGCCTTGCGGCGGAACACCCCCAGATACACAGCTCCAGCAATCAAGCCGTACAGCCCCTTGGTGACAAAGGTAATGGGGGCCTCAGTGATGTAAAGCACGTTGGTGCAGTCATACAGGGCCGAACCCAGCCCTGCCGCCAAACCGCCCCACCACGGCCCCAGCAAAATACCGCTGAGGGCGCACATGATGTTGCCCAGATGGAACCGGGAATTTCCTCCCACACTCAAAGGCAAAATGATCTCAATTTTACTGCCACAAAACACCAAAGCCACTAATAATGCGGCGATGACCAGCCGCAGCAGCTTCTTATGTTCCTGTCTCATGTTCTTCCACTCCTCTCAGACCGCAGACGTTGACGGCGCTGTTGTTGAGTGGTATTATACTCCCATCTGACATCATGAAAATGGCCAGTTTTCATATTTTTTATAGGGTCAGTTGGAGGTGGCCATGGAACATCCCATTCACATGCCGGTTTTTCAGGGCACGGAGCCCCTATATTTGCAACTGTATCAGCACCTGGCCCGGGAGATTCAACAGGGGCGGCCAGGTGCGGGCAAAAAGCTGCCCTCCAAGCGGCGGCTGTGCGCCATGTTGGGGGTGAGCATGAGCACGGTGGAGGGTGCCTACTCCCTGCTTTTGGCAGAAGGATACGTTCGCAGCCTGCCTCGCAGCGGCTATGTGGCGGCGCAGCTGCACGATGTGCAGCCCCAGTCGGTGCCAGACCTGCCGCCAGCACCTCCCCCTATCTCCCAGTGGCGGTATGACTGCTCCACCTCGTCGGTGGACACCACCGTGTTTCCCTTCTCCTCCTGGGCCCGCATCAACAAAGATGCTGTATACCAAAACCCCGGGCTGCTCCAGCCGGGCCATCCCCAGGGAGACGAGCCTTTGCGGGTGGCTCTGGCTGGACTTTTGGCTCAATACCGTGGGGTGCGCTGCTCCCCGGAACAGATCGTGGTGGGAGCGGGCGCTGACTACCTGCTCTCCCTCCTGCTCCAGCTCTTTCCCCAGGGCAGCACTGTGGCCCTGGAGGACCCGGGCTATCCCACCGCTTGGCAAGCCGTGGAACGACACGGACACCACCCGGTGTCCGTGCCCGTGGACCGGGATGGTATGGACCCCCAAGCCCTGGAGCGCTCCAACGCCACGCTGGCTTATGTCACCCCCTCCCACCAGTTCCCCTTGGGGGTGACTATGCCGGTGGAGCGGCGCAGCCGACTGCTGCATTGGGCTGGGCAGGCCCCAGACCGCTATCTGCTGGAAGATGACTACGACAGCGAATTTCGCTATGTCTCCCGCCCCATTCCCGCCTTGCAGGGGCTGGATCACGGAGGTCGGGTCATCTACCTGGGCACCTTTTCCCGCTCCATCGCCCCAGCCATCCGTGTGGCCTACCTGATTTTGCCCCCTCAACTGCTGGCCCGGTATCGACGAGTCTTTCCCCAAGGCGCCTGCACCGTGTCCCGTTTTGAGCAGGAGACATTGCGGCAATTTCTGGTCCAGGGCCTGTACAGTCGCCATTTGCGCCGCTCCGGTAACCTGTATCGCAGGAAATGCCTGACCCTCACCCGGGCTTTGGAATCCTGCGGCTATCTGGCCCTGTCTGGGCAAGACGCTGGCCTGCATTTTCTTCTCACTGCTCCCCACCTGACCGAGAGCGACATGGTGGCCCGGGCAGCAGAAAGCGGCCTCCGGGTCTACCCCCTCAGCCGCTACTGCCATCATGTCTCTCCACCCCCATCCACCGTGGTGGTGGGGTATGCCGGTCTACCTACCCAGGAGTTGGATACCTGCGCCCAGCTCTTGTGCCAGGCTCTGGACCCGGTTACACCTGCTGGGGAGAGCGCACCTCCAAACGGACTACCATAACCGTGCGGTCGTCCTCCTCCCCTTCTCGCTGGCCGCTCTCCGTCAAAATCTGGGCGGCCAGTTCTTGGGGCGAGGTGCCCTCGTAATCCTCCAACAGGTGGCGCATCCAACCGTCCTCTCGCGGACTGACCACGCCATCGCTGACCATCACCACCCAGTCGCCTGCTCCCAGCTGTTGTGGGAATGTGTCTGCCTTCATGCCGGGGATCACTCCGGCAGGCATGGAGCGGCCCACCACCCGCTCCACTCCACCGGATTTTTTGAAGTAGGTGGGAGCTGCCCCCAGCTTGTACACGGCACTGCGCCCGGAAAACAGATCGACCTGGAACAAATCCACCGTGGTAAAGCCTCCCTGGGCCTCCCCCCGCAGGGCCAGAGCCTCCCCCACCGTGGCCAGGGCCGCTTCCACATCCAACCCTGCTCGGAGAAATTTCTCCAGCAGGCCCAGGGCGCAGTTGCTATCCTCCCGGGCAGCCAGTCCGCTGCCCATGCCATCACAGAGCAGGAAGTTGAGCTTCCCGCTGTCGTCCTTGAACCAGGCTCCGCTGTCCCCACTCACCGACTGTCCCCTACGGTCCGCGGCAGCCAACCCTGCCACAGCCACCAGGGGCTCCTGCTGCACCAGCACCACTTGACCTTTGGCGCTGCCCTCCTGGCGCAAGGGACAGCCCAGCAACGTGGACAGTCGAGACAACTCTCCTCCCTGCACCAACCGTTCCACATCTGGCCCCTCTGCCCGAATGTGCACATGGCCGTGGTGGTCCTGGGACACGGTACACTGTCCCCGAATGCCCAAGGTTTTCATGCGTTGGGTAGTGAGACGCTGGCGGCGCGGGTCCACGTTGGGCTCCTCGTCCAGCTGCCCGGCAGCCTTGTCCAACACCTGGGCCAGCTGTCCATACTGGGCGCACACCGCCGCCCGGCTCTCCCGCACTCGGCTATCATACCGTCGACGGGCCAACATGCTACTCAGCTCCCGGTTGGCCGCCGCCAGGAAGCTTTCAAATTGGGTGCACCGTCCTGCAAAGTGGAGGGGAAAGTCCTCCCGAATCCCCTCTCCCCGCTCCATCATGGGGATCAGCGCGTCGGACAAAGCGGTGCGGGTGGCCTGATACTCCTGCTGCCAGCACCGCTCCCGTTGGCGGCACTTGGCGCACACCTCTTCCGCCGCCCGGTCAAAAATCCGGCTGGTGTCCTGATCGTTGGGTGGCACCGGGGCGAAGGCCTCCCTCAGTCCTCCCGTCACCGCCCGGAAGGCGGTGGCAGTACGGCGCAGCTGCTGGGCCGCCAACTCTCGACCCAGCTTTCCCACATCCTCCCGCTGCTCCTGGTGCAGCACCCGGCCCAACCGGTTGACCAGCCCCTCGGGCTGGAGCAGGAAGAGGACCGCCCCCAGCACTACCTCCAGGCCCACGGTCTGGAGGTTTTCTTCGTTCCCCATCCACAGCACGGCCGCAGCCCCAGCCACCACATAGCTCAAGGCACACACCAGCCGTCCTCGGCTCCCCCAGGCCCCAGCCAGCAACCCGGGCAGAGCATAGACCAGGGTGCCATAGGGCATCGTACCCTGGGCCGCATCCATGGCCACGCCCGCCACCACGCCGGTGGCAGCGCCCACGCCAACGCCCCCTTTCCAAGCGGCGGTCATCACCACCAGCACGCACAGCACACGCCCCAAGGAAATGATCCCGCCCAGCATCACCCGGGCCAATGTCATCATCACAGTGCCACCCAGCACCAGTACACCGGCCACCTGTGCCGGGGTCCACGGGCCGCTGTGGCTGTGGGTGCGCAAGACCATGGCTTGGCGATAGCAATACACCGCCCCTGCCGTGAGAGCCAGTTCCGCCAGATAGGCGGCCACCTGCTGAGTGTTCCACCCCACCGCCGACTGGTAGACAAACCCCACCGCCCCGTTGAGCAAGGCCGCCATCAAGGGCATAAACCAGCTCTTGCGGTAGATGCGAAATTCTCCCACCGCCAGAGCCACCGCATACACCATCATAGAGGCGGCTATGTAGCGCAATCCTCCCACAAACCCCAGGAAGGACAGGTAGCCCAAACACGCCCCCAGTAGCGCGCACACGCCCTCCAGGCCGGAGCCCCACACCGCCACCAGCGCCAGAGCGAAAAAGGTGTGTCCCTCCAAAAATTCGGCTCCGGTGAGCACCGCTGTGAGCAAAAACGCAATGGCACACTCGCCCAGTCTGGCCCGCAGAGGCATCACCCGCCGTCCCTTCGACCAAACCCGGCCCAGTGTTCCTTCTTTCCCGGTCATAGAAATCCCTCGCATTCGTCCTGTTTGGCCCATTATAGCTTGTCCCCGTCAAGAAGGAGGTCGTAACCTGTCTTGCCCGGTGGGGCAATCTGTGGTATGATGGGAGGCATTGATGAGCAAAGGAGAACGCTTTGTGAAAATTGGCAACGTAGAACTCAATACCCGTCTGATCCTGGCCCCCATGGCCGGGGTCACAGACGTGGCCTTCCGCACCGTGTGCCGGGAGCTGTCCGGCTGCTACACCGTCACCGAGATGGTCAGCGCCAAAGCCCTGTGCTACGGAGATAAAAAGACATCCTCCCTCCTCACTCTGGGTGAAGGGGAGCATCCCTGCGCCGTGCAGATTTTCGGCAGCGAAGAGGCTGCCATGGAAAAAGGCGCCGCGCTGGCCCTGGAGCAGTCGGGAGCCGACATCATTGACATCAACATGGGCTGTCCTGTGCCTAAAATTGCCGGGTCCGGGGACGGCTCCGCTTTGATGAAAGACCCGGATAAGGCCGCCCGCGTGGCTGCCGCCGTGGTGCGCGGCGCTGGCAGTAAGCCGGTGACGGTGAAATTCCGCCTGGGCTGGGACAAGGGCTCCATCAACTGCGTGGAGTTTGCCCGCCGCATGGAGGACGTGGGCGTGGCCGCCGTGGCCGTCCACGGACGCACCCGCACCCAGATGTACTCCGGCGTGGCCAACTGGGACTATATCCGTGAGGTCAAACAAGCCGTGTCCATCCCTGTCATCGCCAACGGCGACATTTTTTCCGCTCGGGACGCCCTGCGGGCTCTGTCCTACACCGGGGCGGACATGGTGATGGTGGGCCGGGGTACCTTCGGCAACCCCTGGCTCATGGAGCAGTGTGCCGCCGCTCTGGAGGGCCGAGAGGTGCCGGAAACTCCGCCCCTGTCCCAACGCTGCGACGTGGCAGTGCGCCAGTTTGAGCTGGCCATGGCCCACAAGGGAGAGCGCATCGCCTGCCTGGAAATGCGCCGCCACTACGCCTGGTACCTCAAAGGCGTACCCTACGCCGGGTACTGGAAAGAGCAGATCTGCTCCATGTCCACCGCCGAGGATTTCTATAAGGTAACCGCTGGCATTCGTCGAGATCTGTGTGACTGACACCCGATTCTCCCCAAGGAGGTGATGGACGTGGAGGAACAGGTGTGGATTTCTCAGGCCGCTTCCGGTGACTCCCACGCCTTTGCACACCTGGTGGAGCGATATGAAAAACAGGTGTACCACCACGCCCTGCGCCTGGTGGGAAATGCCGAAGACGCCGCGGACATCTCCCAGGAAGTATTTTGGAAAGCTTGGCGGGCTCTACCCACCTTTCGCAGGGAAAGCAGCTTTTCCACCTGGCTCTACCGCTTGACCGACAACGCCTGTGTGGATTTGCTGCGCCGGGAGAAAAAACGCCGGGGAGACGCCTCGTTAGAAGAGGAAGAGGGCTCCTCCCTGGCTCAACAACTGCCCCACCCCGATCCCTCTCCCCAGGAACGGGTGGAGGCCCAAGAACGCCAAGATACCCTGGAACAGGGGCTGGCCCAGCTGTCCCAGGAGCACCGGCGCATTCTGGTGCTGCGGGAGCTCAGCGGCCTGTCCTACCAGGAAATTGGGGCCATGTTGAACCTCTCTCCCGGTACGGTCAAGTCCCGGCTGGCCCGGGCGCGTCTGGCCCTGGCAAATTATTTACGTCAAAGCGGGAACTTTTCTCCCTGACTTACGTCTAACCCATCAGAAAATTATGTGACAAAAGGAGGGTGTGCATGTTGGAGCATGAGACCTACCTGGAGTGGATCAGTGCCGATTTGGACGGCGAACTCTCCCCCCACCAACGGGAACAACTGAACACGCACCTGCGCACCTGCCCCTCCTGTGCCCAGCTCTATCAGGAGTTGTCTGCCCAGAGTCAGGCTATAAAAGCCATGGACTGTACCCTTCCTCCTCACCTGCACCAAGATATTTTGGAGCATCTGCCCCCGCAGGTCTCCGTTCACCGCCCCAAAAAGGCGTGGAAGATGTTGGCTCCTCTGGCCGCCTGTCTGGCGTTGGTGGTCACCTTGGGCTACTTCTCCCAGAACCGCACCCCAGTGGCGGACTCCCCTTCCACCCCCACAACGGCGGCCTTCTTCGTTCAGCCCCGCTCGGTGGATGTTCCTAACTGCGACCAGATTCTCCTCCTCTCCGCCCCCCTCTCTCAAGAGGGTCTGGAGCTTTTGGAAAACCTGCCCACCTCTACCCTGGCCGACGGCTCGGTGTGCTGTGTGGCCGACCCAGACACCACCTCTGCCCTGGTGAAACTGCTGGAGCAATCCGGAGTGAACTTCACCCGCACCGCCCCATCCTCCCCGGATGGCAGCGGAAACACCGCCATTGTGTGGCCAGCCTCTTGAGTTTTGATACAGGTTTTGGAACTCTCCAAAACCTGTATTTTCTTTTGTCCGAACGAGGGTAAACCCATTTCCCTTTACGCATTTTCCACTCTGCTTCACAGTAGCGCAAAAAAGTTTTCGTCATTTTGTCAAATAACCGTTGCAAATTGCCAATTCACATTGTATAATTCATTCAAGCCCATTCCCCAGGAATGGCGCAAATGGCAAACATTAAGGAGTGGAAGAAAAATGAGCTATTCTCCGCATGCAATTCGAAACATCTGTCTGTTGGGTCACGGTGGTAATGGTAAGACCACTCTGGTGGAGAGTTTCCTCCGCACGACTGGTGTCATTGACCGTCTGGGCAAAACTTCCGACGGCAATACCGTCAGCGACTATGATCCCGAGGAAATCAAGCGTCAGATCTCCATCTCCGCCTCTGTGATCCCTGTGGAATATAAGGGTTGTAAGATCAACGTGCTGGACACTCCCGGTAACTTCGACTTCACCGGTGAGGTGGCCGAGTGCCTGTCCGTGGCCGACGCCGGTATTCTGGTGTGTGCTGCCAAGGGCGGTCTGTCCGTGGGCACCGAGCGGGCTTGGAAGATGCTCAACGAGCGCAAGCTGCCCCGCCTGGTCTACATCTCCAAGATGGACGAAGACAATGTGGACTTTAACTCTGCCTTCGATACCCTCCGCGAGCACTTCGGCAAGAACATCGCCCCCATGGTGGTGCCCATCTGGGACGAGAACAAGAAGGTCACCGGCATTGCCGATGTGCTGCATAAGCGTGCCTTCGAGCTCCACGACGGCAAGCGTGTGGAGATCGACGTTCCCGAAGACAAGATTCCTGTCATCGAGGAAATCTATGAGAAACTCATGGAGTCTGTGGCAGAAACCAGCGAGGAGTTCATGGATAAATACTTCTCTGGCGAGCCCTTTACTTACGCCGAAGTGGTGCAGGGCCTGAAGGCCGGCGTCCGGGATGGCTCCATCATCCCCGTGCTGTGCGGCTCTGCTTACACCGGCCTGGGCACCATGATGCTGCTGGATCTGATCATCGACCTGTTGCCCACTCCTCTGGAAGGCATCCCCGCCATGGGTACTGACCGTGAGGGTGAGCCCGCCGAGTTTATCGTTTCCCAGGGCGCCGTTCCCGCTGCTTACGTCTTTAAGACCGTGGCTGACCAGTACGGCAAGTTCTCCTTCGTCAAAGTGCTCTCCGACCACCTGTCCCCCGACATGACTTTGGTGGACACCAACACTGGCAACAACGAAAAGCTGGGTCGTCTGTATGTGATGTGCGGCAAGAAGAGCACCGAGGTCAAGGAGTTTCTGTGCGGTGACATTGGCGCCATCGGTAAGATGGATAAGGTCAAGACTGGGGACACCCTCAGTGATGCCCGTAAGTTCATGAAGCTGGACCCCATCCCCTTTGCCGAGCCCAACTACTCCAAGGCTATCGCCCCCAAGGTCCGTGGCCAGGAGGATAAGATTGCCGCCGGTTTGGCCCGTCTCAATGAAGAAGATCCCACCTTCCACGTGGTCAACAACGCCGAAACCCACCAGATGGTGGTGACCACCGCCGGTGACATCCAGATGGACGTACTGGTGAGCAAGCTCAAGAGCCGCTTCGGCGTGGAAGTGGTGCTCAGTGAGCCTCGTGTGGCCTACCGTGAGAAGATCCGCAAGAGCGTATCCAAGCAGGGCCGTCATAAGAAGCAGACCGGTGGTTCCGGCCAGTTCGGTGATGTGTGGATTCGCTTCGAACCCGGCCAGAACGACGAACTGGAGTTCTGTGAAGAGGTGTTCGGCGGCTCTGTGCCCAAGAACTTCTTCCCCGCTGTGGAAAAGGGTCTGCGGGAAGCTTGCCTGCACGGTGTGCTAGCCGGTTACCCCGTGGTGAACCTGAAGGCCACGTTGTATGATGGAAGCTATCACCCCGTGGACTCTTCGGAAATCGCCTTTAAGACCGCCGCTCAGCTGGCCTACAAGGCCGCTCTGCCCGAGGCCTCCCCGGTGCTCATGGAGCCAGTGGGTGAGCTGAAGGTGACCATCCCCGACAACTACATGGGCGATGTCATCGGCGATCTGAACAAGCGCCGCGGCCGTGTGATGGGCATGGATCCCACCGACGACGGTGGCCAGATCATCACCGCCGAGGTTCCCATGGCTGAGATGATGACCTACGCCATTGACCTGCGGGCCATGACTCAGTCCCGCGGCTCCTTCACCTTCCACTTTGTCCGCTATGAGGACTGCCCCCCTGCCGCTCAGGAGAAGGCCATTGCCGCTGCAAAGGCCATGGCAGAGGAATAACCCTTTAAACTTCTCTTTGTGCCATGCCGCAGGTATGCTGCGGCATGGCACAATTCCTTTACACGACTTTTTCTTGCATCTTTCCAGTGGATGTGGTATATTTGGTGACAATACCCAAGCACATGAAAAAAGAGAAATGAATTGAGGAGTGATGATTCCGTGTTGGGTGATGACAGTATAGTCCTGCTGGTAGTCTTGTTGTGTATGGTGGTGATGAGTGCGTATTTCTCCGCCACCGAAACGGCTTTTACCTCCCTCAACCGCATTCGGCTGAAAAGTCGGGCGGACAACGGAGACGCCCGAGCAGCCCGTGTGCTGTCCCTGGCTGAAAAATACGACCAGCTCCTGTCCACCATCCTGATTGGCAATAACATTGTCAACAATGTGGCAACCACCCTATCCACCGTGTTGTTTATTGACTTTCTGGGCCCAGGTAAAGGCCCCGCTGTGTCCACGGTGGTGCTTACCATTGTAATCCTGATTTTCGGCGAGGTCTCTCCCAAGAGCCTGGCCAAAGAGTCCCCCGAGAGTTTCGCCCTGTTTTCCGCTCCCTTCCTGCGGTTTTTCATGGTGATTCTCACCCCTGCCACCTTTTTCTTTACCCTGTGGAAAAAGCTGCTGTCCAAGATCTTCCACACCAAAGAGGATGTGGGTATCACCAACGAAGAGCTGGTGACCATGGTCACCGAGGCGGAGGACCAGGGCGGTCTGGACGCTGAGGAGAGCCAGCTCATCTGTTCCGCCATTCGCTTTGACGATCTGGAGGCCTCGGACATTCTCACCCCCCGGGTGGATATCGTGGCTCTGGAGGACACCGCCACCATGGAGGAGGCCACTGCCCTGTTTGCTCAGGAGGGCTACTCCCGTATGCCGGTGTACCACGAGTCTCTGGACAACGTGGTGGGTGTCATCCACCAGAAGGATCTGTTTGCCGCCCGCTACCACGGGCGTACCCAGTTGGCCCCCCTGATCCACCCGGTGCTCCATGTGACTACCGGCACCAAAATTGACGATCTGATGCGCCAGTTCCAGCGCACCAAAACCCACATGGCCATTGTGGTGGACGAGTACGGCGGTACCGAAGGCCTGCTCACCATGGAGGACGTGGTGGAGGAACTGGTGGGCGATATCTGGGACGAACACGACGAAGTGGTGGAGCAGTTCCGCCCCCAACCCGACGGCAGCTATCTCATTGCCTGCTCGGCCAATTTGGACGACATGTACGACCTGTTCTCCGTCACCGGCTCCTGTGATGCCGCCACGGTCTCCGGCTGGGTGCTGGAGCAGATGGGCCGTATTCCCGATGTAGGCGACCACTTCGTTTGGGAGGACCTGGACGTCACTGTCACCAGCGTGGAGCATCACCGGGTGCTGGAGATTTCCGTGCGCAAGCTCTCCAAAGAAACCGAAGAAGCGTAAAAAAGAACGGGCCTCGGCCCGTTCTTTTTTATGTCCCAAACAGCCACCGCACCACCCAACTGGCGGCCAAAAACCCCGCAATATCTGCACACAATGCCGCTGGAATGGCATACCGAGTGCGGCTGATCTTGGCCGCGCCAAAGTAAACCGCCACGGTGTAGAACGTCGTCTCGGTGGACCCCAGCATCACCGCAGCCGTGCGCCCCACCAGAGAATCGGGGCCGTAGGTCTGGATGAGCTCTGCCCCCAGCCCCAGAGCCGCCGAACCACTGATGGGACGCACCACCAATAGCCCCACCGTCTCCGGCGGAATACCCACTCGGGTCAAAAGGGGAGCCACCACCCCCTCCAGCAGCTCTAAGGCTCCAGAAGCCCGCAGCATGTACACCCCACACAGTAGCCCCACCAACGTGGGCACCATGCGCACGGCCGTCTGTAGGCCCTGCCCGCCCCCTTCCACCAGGGTGGCCCACACGTCGACACCATGGCTCAGGCCCCATACCCCTACCATTAGTAAAATGCAGGGCACCACCATGGACATCATAGCGCCGTCACCTCCACAGCCGAGCCATCCCCTTGGCCGCAACAACCCCCACCGTCACCGATATGGCAGAGGCCAACCACACCGCCGGAAGAATATCAAAGGCCGAAGCGCTACCTGCGGCCTGTCGTAAACTGGCCACAGTGGCGGGAATAAGCTGGATCGAGGCGGTGTTGCACACCACTAACATACATAAGCTGTCCGTGGCCACTCCTCCCCCGTCTGCCATGAGCTGTGCCGCCCGAATGCCCAACGGTGTGGAGGCATTGCCCAGCCCCAGCAGGTTGGCGGCCACATTGGCACTGACCGCACCCATGATCTCCTGGTCCCGGGCGTGTTGCGGATAGAGCCGGGATAACACAGGATGCAGGCAGCGGGACAGCCCCTGCACCATGCCACTTTTCTCCATCACCCGCATGACCCCCATCCACAGGCACATGACCCCCACCATGGCCAAACACAGTTCCACTCCGGCGTTGGCCCCCTCCAATGCCGCTCCAGCCACTTCTTCCATGCGTCCAGTGGCCGCTCCACAGAGGATGGAGACCCCCACCATCACCACCCAGATCCACGACATCGCCATACTCCCACCCCTTTCTCTACCACCCTATGCCCCCCTTTTTTTCCCAATGACACCTTCGACATTTTTCTTGGAAATTTATTATAGTTCTATTAATTTTATACTTTTCGGATTGACAACATTATACGCTGTGTTATAATGGGGTAGGTTCGTAAAGTTGCACATTTATTAAGGAGGACTTCACATATGAAATCTACTGGAATTGTCCGCAAAGTGGACGAATTGGGCCGTATTGTTCTGCCCATCGAATTGCGCCGTACTCTGGACATCGCAGAACGTGATGCCCTGGAAATCTACGTGGATGGAGGCTCCATCGTGCTAAAGAAGTACGAGCCCGCCTGCATTTTCTGCGGAGAATCTTCCGATGTAACCACCTTCAAAGGGAAAAACATCTGCGCTTCTTGCCTGCGGGAATTGGAAGGAAAGTAAAACTTTTATTAGAAAAAACGCCGGTGGAAACAATTTCCACCGGCGTTTTTTGTCATTTTATTCCTAAATTCGGCAGAAAATAAAGCCGCCATTTTATACTATATGTAATCACTTTCCTAGGCTCATATCATACAGCTGACGCTTCTTCGTGCCAAATTCCTCTGCTGCTTTGGCGCAGGCCTCCTTGAGAGACAGCCCCTCTCCTCGCAGCTGTTCTACCCGCTGCAAAGCCATTTGGGGATCGGCCTGCTCCACCGGAGCCTCCTCTGCCCCTTCCACCACCAATACATATTCTCCTCTGGGTGGGCGATTGGTACAGTCCTCCACTGCCTGGGCTAAAGTTGTCCGTACCACCTCTTCGTGGAGCTTGGTCAGCTCCCGGCACAGGGCAATTCGGCGCTGGGGTCCGAACACAGCCACGAAATCCTCCAGGGTGTCCTCCAGCTTATGGGGGGCCTCATAAAAAATCATGGTGCGCTGCTCATTCCTAAGACTATCCAGGTGGGCACGGCGGTTTTTCTTGTTCTGAGGGAGAAATCCCTCAAAGGTAAATCGTGCTGTGGGTAACCCAGAGGCAGACAGGGCACAGATGAGAGCACAGGGGCCGGGGATGGCCTCCACCTCAATTTCATGCTGGGCACAAAGGGCCACCAAATCCTCTCCGGGGTCGGAGATGGCGGGGGTTCCCGCATCGGTGACCAGGGCGCAGCTCTCCCCCGCCAGCAGCCGCTGCACAATGGCAGGGCCCGCGGTGGCGAAGTTGTGGCGGTGGTAGCTGACCATGGGCTTTTTCAGCCCCAGGTGGTTAAGCAGCTTCACCGTCACTCGGGTATCCTCCGCGGCCAGAAAGTCCACCTCTGCCATGGTGTCCGCCATACGCCTGGAAATGTCCCCCAAATTGCCGATGGGGGTGGGAACCAAATACAACTTTCCACTCATAGCCGTTTCCTCACTTTCCCGGCACCGCTGCCGCGGCACCTTTCATGGTCAGAGAAATGCGCTTTTTCTTCTCGTCCACCTCTTTGACCCACACGGTCACCACATCTCCCACCGACAATACTTGAGAGGGATGCTTGATGAAGCGGTCGCAGATTTGGCTGATGTGCACCAGGCCGTCCTGGTGCACGCCAATGTCCACAAAGGCGCCAAAGTCGATGACGTTGCGCACCGTGCCCTTCAGCTCCATGCCCGGCTTCAAGTCCTTGATCTCCAGCACGTCGGTGCGCAGCACCGGGGCGGGCAGCTCGTCTCGGGGATCGCGTCCCGGCTTCATCAGCTCGCCCACCACGTCCAACAGGGTGGGCACGCCTACGCCACAGGCCTGGGCCGCCCGCTCCACGCCGTATGCCTTCACCTTATCCATCAGATCCTGCATAGCCCCCGCCTTCACCTGCTCCATGGTGCATCCGCACAGCTCCAGTAGTGCTTGGGCGGCTGCGTAGCTCTCTGGGTGGACGGCGGTGTTGTCCAGGGGAGATTTGCTCTCAGGCACCCGCAAGAATCCGGCGCACTGTTCAAAAGCCTTGGGACCCAGCTTGGGCACCTTCAAAATTTGCTTCCGGGTGGTGAAGGGGCCATTCTCCTCCCGATACTTCACGATGTTTTTGGCGGTGGTCTGGGTCAGGCCCGCCACTCGGGTCAACAACGATGCCGAGGCGGTGTTCACATCCACACCCACGGCGTTGACGCAGTCCTCCACCACGCCGTCCAGAGCCTCCCCCAGACGGGCCTGGGGCATATCATGCTGGTATTGGCCCACACCGATGCTCTTGGGGTCTATCTTCACCAGTTCTGCTAGGGGGTCCTGGAGGCGGCGGGCAATGGACGCCGCCGAACGCAGGTTCACGTCGAAGTCGGGGAACTCTTCGGCAGCCAGCTTAGAGGCAGAGTACACCGAAGCCCCCGCCTCGTTGACCATCATATAGGTGACCCCGCAGTTCAGCTTCCCGATCATTTCCACCGCCATCTGCTCCGTCTCCCGGCTGGCGGTGCCGTTGCCAATGGCAATGTGCTGCACATGATGCTTTTTCACCAGAGCGGAGAGCTTGGCAATGGCCTCCTGCTTCCCTCGCTCCCCGTGGGTGGGATAGACTACGGTGGTGTCCAGCACCTTGCCCGTGGGGTCGATGACCGCCACCTTACATCCCATGCGGTAGCCGGGGTCCAGGCCCATGGTCACATGCCCTTTCACCGGGGGCTGCATCAAAAGGGGCTTGAGGTTGAGGGCAAACTGGCCGATGGCACCTTCCGAGGCTTTTTCCGTCAGATCACTGCGCACCTCCCGCTCCAGAGAGGGTGCGATGAGACGGCGGTAGGCATCCTCAGCGGCAGCTTTCACAAAGGTCATGGCGGGGGTGCCTGGGCGCACCACCTGGCGGCGCACCGCCACCAGGGCCTCCTCCTCGTCCATGTCCACGGACACCTTTAAAATATCCTCCCGCTCCCCTCGGTTCATGGCCAACACCTGGTGGCCCATCACCTTACTGACGGGAGAGGAGAAGTCATAGTAAAGCCGGTATACGCTGTCCTCCGGCTCCTTGGCGGCAGCTTTGGACACCAAAACAGCCTTTTTCGCATAGAGAGTACGCAACACCTTGCGGATGTCCGCATCGTCGGAAATCCACTCCGCCACAATATCGGAGGCACCCTGCAGGGCCGCCTCCACGTCCTCCACCCCCAAGTCCGGGTTGATGAAGTCTTGGGCCAGGGTCTCCGGGTCGGGACAGTCCCGCTTCTGGGCATAGAGGGTCTGAGCCAGAGGCTCCAGGCCCTTCTCCTTGGCCATGGTGGCCCGGGTGCGCCGTTTTTGCTGGTAGGGACGGTACAAATCCTCCACCTCGGCCAGAGTCTGAGCCCCGTCAATGGCCTGGGCCAACTCGTCGGTGAGCTTGCCCTGGTTTTCAATGGCGGTTTTCACTTCCTGGCGGCGCTTGTCCAGCCCCCGCAGGTATTGCAGCCGGTCGGCCAGCTGCCGGATGAGCTGGTCATCCATGCCGCCGTGCATCTCCTTGCGGTACCGGGCAATGAAGGGGACCGTATTCCCCTCGTCCAAAAGGTTGATGACATTTTCCACATGCTTGGCCGAGACAGAAAATTCCTGGGCCAAACGCTTGATCAGTTCTTCCATGGGTATTCTCCTTTATTCCAGGCCGCTTTCCCGGCTGACCCAGTCCATACACCACTCCACCATCCGGTCACAGTGGCACTTGCGCTCCTCGCCCCGCTCCACGGCGCTCTTCAACAGCTGGGCGCAGTGGACGTCTCCATGGTCCTGGCGAAACTCCCGCAACAGCTGAGCGCGCTTCTCCTGGGGAAGCCCTAAGCCGCCCATGGCCGCAAAGGCCCCGGTGATGGCACCGCACACCGAGCCGCAGCCCATGCCGGCGCCAAAGTTCAGGCCCAAGGCGTTGGCCTGCTCCTCTGTGAGCCCCATGTCCTGGGCAAAGGGGATAAGCACCGATTGGGCGCAGTTGTAGTGCACCTGGGTATCCGCCCGCAGAGTCTTGCTGTGTTCTTTTCTGGTCATATTGGTTCGCTCCATTTCCGCTTGTGTTAATGAAAAATATCCGGGTTGTCCCGGAACATATGCTCCACCCGACGGCGCAGGGGAAGGTGCTGGGCCTGGGTCAAATCCGGGTCCCCATCCACCAACGCCTGAGCCGCTTGCCGGGCTTGGTTCAAAACTTCCAGGTCGGAGGCAAAGTCCGCCACCTTCAACTGGGGCAAGCCGTGCTGCCGCTGGCCGAAAAAGTCGCCAGGGCCACGCAGACGCAGGTCCTCCTGGGCAATTTGGAAGCCGTCCGTGGTCTGGGTCAGCACCCGCAGCCGCTGTCGGGCCGTCTCACTGCGGCTGGCAGTGACCAGCACACAGTAACTCTCGTGCTTGCCTCGACCCACTCGGCCACGCAGCTGGTGCAGCTGGGACAGGCCGAAGCGGTCAGCGTTCTCCACAATCATCAAGGTGGCGTTGGGCACGTCCACCCCCACCTCAATGACGGTGGTGGACACCAAGACCTGAATCTCTCCGGCGGCAAAGGCGGACATGATGGCTTCCTTGTCCTTGCTTTTCATTTTGCCGTGGACAAACCCCACCTTCAAATCGGGAAACACCTGCTCTTGCAGGTGTTTGGCATAGGTGGTCACTGCTTTCAGGTCCATGGCGGGAAACAAGGATGTCTGTCCCTCCTCATCCTCGCCTCCGTTCTCCTCTACGGCGGGACACACCAGATAGACCTGTCTTCCCTGCCCCACTTGGGTGCGGACAAAGCCGTACATGCGCTGTCGCTTGTCCTCTCCCACCACATAGGTGGATACCGGGGTGCGTCCAGGAGGCAACTGGTCGATGATGGACACCTCCATATCCCCGTAGATCATCAGCGCCAAGGTGCGGGGAATGGGGGTGGCGGACATCACCAGCACATGGGGCGGAATCTCGCCCCCCTTGGCGGCCAACGCACCCCGCTGGGCCACGCCAAACCGGTGCTGCTCATCGGCAATCACCAGGCCCAGCCGGTGGTACTCCACCCCCTGGGAAAAGAGGGCATGGGTGCCCACCAGCACCTGAACGTCTCCGCTGGCCAGTGCCTGGAGCAACTTTTTTCGCCCCGCTCCTTTTACCGATCCGGTAAGGAGTTCCACCCGAATGCCGCTGGGGCCCAACAGGGTGGACAGGGTGCGGTAGTGCTGCTCGGCCAGCAGTTCGGTGGGGGCCATAAGGGCGCACTGCATGCCGCTGAGGGCTGTCACCCACGCCCCATAGGCGGCCACCGCCGTTTTGCCCGAGCCTACATCGCCCTGCACCAGGCGGTTCATGCTCTGCCCCGAGGTGACATCGTGGAAGATGTCCTCCATGGCCCGACGCTGGGCATCCGTGGGGATAAAGGGGAGCAGCGATTGGAATTCCTCTGGAGAATGGGGCGCCAGACGCAATCCGTCAAAGTGCTGCCGCCGCCCTTTCAACATGGCCAAACCGCAGGTCAGGGTGAGTAGCTCCTCAAAAATCAGCCGCCGTCTTGCCCACTCCAGCCCCTCAAAACTCTGGGGAAAGTGGATGTTTTGCAGGGCAAACTCTTGCTGGCACAGGTGGTACTCCTCCCGCACCCACAGGGGGAGCACCTCCTCCACCGTGGGGGCCAGTTGCTCCACCGCTAGCTGGGCCAAGTTCATCAGCAGCGCATTGTGGACGCCAGCCGTCAGGGGATACACGGGGACGATGCGCCCGGTATACTTCTCCTCCCCTTCCTTTTCAAAGAGGGGATTGACCATGGAAATGCCTCGCCCCTGCCGCTCCACTTTTCCGTAGAATACGTACTGATCGCCTGGGGAAAAGGTATGGCGCAGGTAGCTTTGGTGAAAAAAAGTCAGGTTCAGCACCCCGGTGTCATCCACACAGCGCACCTTCACCAGCTCGATGCCGCTGCGCACCCGGGAGAGCTGGGGCAGCTGGGCCACCATGGCCTTGACACAGCACATCTGCCCCTCGGGCGCTTCCCGCACGGTGTAGACCTTGCGCCGGTCCTCATAGCGTAGAGGAAAGTGCCAGAGCACGTCGCTCAGCCGTTCCAGGCCCAGCTTGGCCAATTTCCCGCTGCGCACCGGTCCCACGCCAGACAGTGAGGACAGCGCCACATTGTTCCTCTGCTCCATGCCTTTCACCTCCATTTGGGGCAATCCCCCAATTTGCAGGCCTTCATTGTACCACATTTCCCCCTCTATGAACACCCCCCTCTCTCCGACATCTGTCTTTGTGCGGCGGACTTTCGTCTCTTTGTCACAACTTCTTTGACGAGATAAAGCGTTTCATGTCAAAAGTACCAAGTTTATTTTTTAACACTCTTTCTCCGTTGCAAAAGGGAAAACCAGCCATTATAATGTACATTATTACAGTGAACCATCAAGGATAAGGAGGTATCAACGTGGCACAGCAATTTTCCAAGGTGCTCGCCGCCAACCGAGGCGAGATCGCCATTCGCATTTTCCGTGCCTGTCACGATTTGGGGCTGCATACGGTGGCCATGTACTCCAACGAGGACACCAATTCCATGTTCCGCATCAAAGCCGACGAGGCCTATCTCATTGGAGAAAACCAGTCCCCTCTGGGCGCGTATCTGGATATTCCCGCCATCATCGACCTGGCCAAGCGCCGGGGCGTCACCGCCATTCACCCGGGCTATGGATTTTTGTCGGAAAACGCCGACTTCGCCCGGGCCTGTGAGGCTAATGGCATCAAGTTCATCGGCCCTCCCTCCCACGTGTTGGCCCAGATGGGCGACAAGCTGGCGGCCAAAGCCACGGCCATTGCCTGCAATGTGCCCATCATCCCCGGCTCCACCCAGCCGTTGAAGGATGCGGACGAGGCGGTGGAAAAGGCCGTGAGCTATGGCTTCCCCATCATCCTCAAGGCCGCCGCCGGCGGTGGCGGTCGTGGCATGCGGCGCTGCGACAGCGAGGAGGACGTGCGCCGGGAGTTCGAGCTGGTGAAAAATGAGGCCCGCAAGGCTTTTGGCAACGAGGATATCTTTATCGAGAAATTCCTGGTGGAGCCCAAGCACATCGAGGTGCAGATCCTGGCCGATGAGCACGGAAACGTGATGCACCTGGGTGAGCGTGACTGCTCCCTCCAGCGCCGCTATCAGAAGGTTGTGGAGTACGCCCCCGCCTGGTCAGTGCCCAAGGCTACCGTGGAAGCCCTGCGGGCGGACGCGGTGAAGATCGCCAAGCATGTGGGCTACGTCAACGCCGGCACCGTGGAGTTCCTGGTGGATGGCAAGACGGGCCAGCACTACTTCATTGAGATGAACCCCCGCATTCAGGTGGAGCACACCGTCACCGAGATGGTCACCGGCGTGGACCTGGTGCGGGCCCAGATTCTCATCGCCGAGGGCCATCCCCTCTCCCACCCCGCCATCGGTCTGGCCCGCCAGGAGGACTTGCGTATGTACGGCTACTCCATCCAGTGCCGGGTGACCACCGAGGACCCCTCCAACAACTTTGCCCCCGATACCGGCAAAATCTCCGCCTATCGCTCCAGCGGCGGCTTTGGCGTGCGTTTGGACGGCGGCAACGCGGCTGCCGGGGCTGTCATCTCCCCTTACTACGACTCCCTGTTGGTGAAGGTGACCACTTGGGACAATACCTTTGAAGGCGCCTGCCGCCGGGCCACCCGCGCGGTGAACGAGGAGCACGTGCGAGGGGTCAAGACCAACATTCCCTTTGTCACCAACATCCTCAACCACCCCGCCTTCCTGGCTGGAGCCTGCCACACCAAGTTCATTGACGACACCCCTGAGCTGTTTGAGATTGAGAACAGCCGGGACCGCGCCACCAAGGTCTTGAAGTACATCGCTCAGATTCAGGTGGACAACCCCGACACTGAGCGCAAGCAGTACCACAAGCCCCGCTTCCCCGAGACCACCGGCAAGCCGCTCCACGGCCTGAAGCAGTTACTGGATGAAAAGGGCCCCGAGGCAGTGAAGGAGTGGGTGCTGAATCAGAAGAAACTGCTCATCACCGACACCACCATGCGGGACGCTCACCAGTCCCTCCTCTCCACCCGGATGCGTACCCGAGACATGGTGCACGGAGCGGACGGCACTGCAGAGATTTTGGGCGACTGCTTCTCCCTGGAGATGTGGGGCGGCGCCACCTTCGACACCGCTTACCGCTTCCTCCATGAGTCTCCCTGGGACCGCCTGGACCTGCTGCGCCAGAAGATCCCCAACATTCCCTTCCAGATGCTGCTGCGCGGCTCCAACATGGTGGGCTACGCCAACTTCCCCGATAACCTGGTGCGGGAGTTTGTGCGGGAAGCCGCTCAGTCCGGCATTGATATCTTCCGGGTGTTCGACTCTCTGAACTGGATTCCCGGCATGGAAGTGGCTATGGACGAGGTACTGCGCCAGAACAAGGTGCTGGAGGCCACCATGTGCTACACCGGTGACATTCTGGACCCCAAGCGGGACAAGTACACCTTAAAGTACTACGTGGACATGGCCAAGGAACTGGAGCGCCGCGGTGCCCACACCTTGTGCATCAAGGATATGTCCGGCCTGCTCAAGCCTTACGCCGCCAAGAAGCTAATCTCTACCCTGAAACAGGAGGTGGGCCTGCCCATCCACCTGCATACCCACGACACCACTGGAAACCAGGTGGCCACCTATCTCATGGCCGCTGAGGCCGGGGTGGACATTGTGGACTGTGCCACCGCCTCCCTGTCCAGCCTCACCAGTCAGCCCTCTTTGTCTGCCGTAGTGGCCGCCCTGGAAGGACAGGAGCGAGATACCGGTCTGGACCTGCGAGACATTCAGCGCCTGGACAACTACTGGTCCGACGTGCGTCTGCGCTATGCCAGCTTTGACGAGGGTCTGAAGAGCCCCACCACCGACATCTATCGCTACGAAATCCCCGGCGGTCAGTACACCAACCTGTATCCTCAGGTAGTGTCCTTGGGCCTTGGCCCCCGCTTTGAAGAAGTCAAGGAGATGTACAAGACCGTCAACGATATGTTGGGCGATCTGGTAAAGGTGACCCCCTCCTCTAAGATGGTGGGCGATCTGGCCATCTTCATGGTGCAAAACGACCTTACCCCCGACAACATCTTGGAGCGGGGCAAGAGTCTGGCCTTCCCCGATTCGGTGGTCAGCTACTTCAAGGGCATGATGGGCCAGCCCGCCTGGGGCTTCCAGCCTGAGGGTCTGCAAGAGGTAGTACTTAAGGGCGAGAAGCCCATCACCTGCCGTCCCGGCGAGCTGCTGCCCCCTGTGGACTTCGATGCCGTGCGTCAGGAGATGACCCGCTTTATGGAGAGCGACATCATCAACACCCGGGCCATGCTCTCCTACTGTCTGTTCCCCAAGGTCTATGAGGATTACCGCAACCACCGTCAGGAATACGGCTACATCACCCGCATGAGCAGCCACGTGTTCTTCAACGGCATGGCCATTGGCGAGACCAACAAGATCAACATTGAGGACGGCAAGACCCTGGTCATCAAGTACCTGGGGTTGGGGGACCAGAACGACGATGGCACCCGCACCGTCAACTTCGAGCTCAACGGCACCCGCCGCGAGGTGGCTGTGCCAGACAAGCGTGCTCAGGTCAAGGGCCGCACCGTGGTCATGGCTGACCCGGAGGACAAGAGCCAGGTGGGCTCCTCCATCCCCGGCATGGTGTCCAAGGTTTCCGTGAAACCCGGCGATACCGTAGAGGAAAACCAGGTAGTGACCGTCATCGAAGCCATGAAGATGGAGACCTCCGTGGTGGCTCGCATGTCCGGTGTGGTGGATCAGGTTTACATCACCGACGGCTCCAGCGTCAAGGCCGGTGAGTTGCTGATGACCATCAAAGTAAAATAACTTCCATTTCTTTCATGGAGGAGATTCCCGGTGTGGAATCTCCTCCATCATTTTTCCATTCTCCGGTATAGGGTACTCACCTCCTGTCCAAAATAGCCGTGGAGGTGTTATTATGAACCAGAAACCGAATTTATGGAAACGAGCCGTGGACTTTGTCACGGGGAAGGGATTTTATCTTGCGGTGCTGATGTGTGTGATGGTCATCGGTCTGTCCGCCTACTTCCTCATTCAAAGCGTGCGCAGCAATGTGTCCAAGCTGGCCGATGAGCCGGCCGCAGGCACCGCATCCATCACCGTCACCCCTGCGCCCCGGCCCACCGTCACCCCC
>NZ_NFHE01000049.1 GCF_002161235.1 Pseudoflavonifractor sp. An85 | reverse complement strand
GCCTGTCCGTCCGCGTCCAAGGCCCGGATGGCGTCGGCCATGTCCGGATCGGCCACCGTCACGCCCACGCCGCCTACGTCGAACAGCGACTCGAAGCAGTGCCCGCAGGCGGGGCATGTGAGCCGGTTCAGCTCGCTCTCACGCATGTCGCAGAACAGGCGGACGCGCTTGGCCCGGCGCTCCTGCCTTCGGGCGATGTCCTTCCTCGCGTTGAGCAGGGACTTCCAGCAGTAGGTGCAGAACATCCGCACCGTGGCCTCCTGTTCCTCCTTGCTTTTTTCATAGTTTGCTATCATGGCAGTTTGCCTCCTTTCTATCTTTCATCGTAAGACACGAAAGGAAGGGGGCTGCCTGCCAAGAAAAGAGGCGGTAAACGGCGGTTTAGCGCCGGATTCAGTCTTTTTCCCGGATGCCCAGCCGTTCCTCCATGGAGCGGCGCATGAGCGCGGCCTTGGAGCGGCGGCGGGAGGCTCCGGTGAACTCGATGGGATAGCAGCGTTCGGTGATCCGGTCGAAGATGCGCTGCCATGGGCTTGAGGCGGATGGCTGGTAGATGTCCTTGAGGGGAATGTTGGTGGTGATGACCATGGGCTTGCCGGACCGGTAGCGCCCGTCGATGACGTTGTACACATGGCCCAGCATGTATTCGGTGCAGCGCTCCGCTCCAAGGTCCTCGATGAGCAGCAGGTCTCGATTCAGGATGCGGTCGAGGTTGGCGCGGCGGTCCGCGAAGGAGGATTCCATCAGCGTGGCGATGCCCGCGATGTCGGTCTGGTATGCGGAGAAGCCGAGGTCGATGACGGCGTTGGCGATGCAGGAGGCCATGAAGGTCTTGCCGGTGCCCACGCCGCCCCACAGGAGCAGGCCGCCGGGGTCGGACGGGTCGAAGGTCTCCGCGTAGCGTTTGCACAGCTCCGACTGCCGTGGGGTGCGCCCGTCGTCCGTGGCGAAGGTGCAGTCCCGGAGGAAGGGGCTGCCGTGGAAGCAGGCGTCCCGGAGCCGCTTGGCGCGTTCCGCCGCCTTCCTGAGCCGTTCCTGCTCCTCCCGTTCCCGCTGCTCCCGCATATCACATTCGCACAGGACGCGCACGATGCGCTCCTTCCCGCCGAACAGGTCCATGGCGGGCAGTCTCCGTTCCTTGGGCTGGCCGCAGCGTCCACAGACCAGCAGGCCGGTTTCGTCCCGGTAGTCCTCCCTCGGCACCACACGCTGTTTCTCCTCCATGTGAATCCGCTCCTTTCCGTCGTCAGTAGAGGCCCGCGTCGAGCATGTCCTGCGCCACGCTGCGGTCCACCTTGTTGGCCTTCATGATCTGCTCCACCGTCGGCACCTCACGCCCAAGGTCGGGTGCCGGGGCTGTGGGTGTCGCTGGCAGCTCGTGCTTTGCCCATGTGCGGGCCATGCGCCGCCAGTCGTCCAGCGGCTTGCCTGTCTTCGTGGCCCATCCGTGCCGCTCGAACCAGTCGAAGAACCGCTGGGGGTCGATGGGCAGGCGCTCGGAGCGGATGAAGGCCGTCACCTCCTCCAATGTGGGCCGTCCCGCCCGTTTCGATGGGTGCCCGTTTTTTTCGTCCCCAGCTGTAGATGTATTATCTATATCTATATCTAATTCTTCATCTTTACCGGAATTTTGGGCACCCTCCCGGAGACCAGTGTTTTCAAGGGGTTCCGGGGTGCCCACAGGGGTGCCCGGTTGGGTGCCCATGGGCAGGGGTGGGCAGCCCATTTGGGCGCCCAAGTGGGCACCTTTTTGGGCAGGGGTGGGCACCCCTGCTTGGGCATTTCCTTGGGCGGGCAGCCCACGGTAGGTCTTGAGGTAGCGCTGGACCGAGCTGCGGGGCACGCCCGTCTCCCGCGCGATCTGCACCTGCGAGGCGTCCGGATGCGCGGCGAAGTATTCGTGGACCACCTGCTCCCGGCTTTTCTTCGGCTGGGCGGCCTCCAGCCGCTTGGCCTCCCTGCGGGCCTCAAGCCTGCGCAGACGCTCCTCGTCCACGATCCGATCCCAGTCCGATATGACGTAGACGCCATCCACCGCCTCGATCATGCCGAGCCGTTCGTAGGTGTGCAGGGCGAGGCGCACGGTGGTCAGGGATTCGTTCACGATGCCCGCGATGATCTCCTCGTTCAACGGCATCTCGGATTCCTTGCGCCCGGTGCGCAGCACGAACCTGCCGCCGGTGTTCTGCCCGCCCACGAGGGCGACCAGCTTGAACCAAATGGCGATCATGGTATTGGACTCCGGCATGGTCTCGATGACCTTCACACGGGGATCATCGAAGAAATCGAGATGGAATTTCACCCATGTGAGCTTCATCGCGCCGCCCCCTCCGTCTCCGAAGGGACCACACCGAACCTGTCCAGCACCGACAGTGCGTAATGTGTGGCCTGCGGTGGGTTGTGGGTGATCCGGCACAGCTCCTCCTCGGTGAGCGTCCTGCCGTCCTCGCAGCGGAGGAGGTAGCCCCCATCCGCATCCATGTCCATCACCCGGACGCGGAGAAAGAGGAAGCGTATCCACAGGCAGATGATCGTGTCCCCCGAGGGCATCGCCTCGATGACCTTCACGCGGGCGTCGTCGAAGAAGTCCAACGGGAACCGGACGCAGTACTCCTCGTCCTTCATGGTCCGCTCCTTTCCTGCCATCACAACAGAATCCTGCATTGCTATTTTGCTATCATACTATATGGGGTGGATGGCAAGGCCCCGAAAACGACACGCCGGATGCCGTGCCTCCTGCCAAAGGCCGGTGAATCACGGGATAAACCGTTGTATGATGGAGGCGTCCTTTCTTTTGGATTGGGTTACCAACTCAAAAAGGATCGAAGCCCACCGATGCCTTCGCGCCGGTGGGCTTCGTCCCCCTCGTATTCAAGCTCAGTTCCACCCCTGCTGGGGCTGCCATGACTCCCCCTGCGGGGACCACGGCGTGTCCTGAGTCTCATTGTCATTGCCGTCAGCCGTCACGGAATCCGTGGTGGGGATGTCCGAACCGCCATCATTCGTGGCGGAAACCTCCGCCTCCGTCGGCCCGGCGGCGGGCGCATCCTCCTGCGGGGCGTCAACCTCCGCCTGCTGCGTCTCCTGCTTCGCCTCCGCGGCCTGTCCGCGACGGAAGGCGATCAGCGCGTCGTGGGCCTCCTCGGGGGTGCGCTCCGGGCCGACGAGCAGGGTCTGCATCTCCCCGGCGTGATCCACCAGCCATTCCCGCAGCGCTTCGGGGTCGAGCCGGGTCCAGTCGCAGCCGGTCACCGTGAGCACGGTTTCGCCCAGCGCATGTGCGAGGTCGGTGCGCCATTCGCGGGCCTGCTTCTGCTCCCGCGCCAAAGCCTCCCTCTTGTCGAGCTTGGCCTGTTTGAGCTGTTCCTTCAGTTCGGCGATGTACTCTTCCAATTCACCGCTGGATTTCATCTTCGTTGGCTTCATGGGCATGTCCTTTCGTGTAACGGTATATCGGTACCCATTTTGTCACAAGCCATGCACAGGCACCGTCAAACAGCGGTGTCCTTTGGATACCGGTGACGGTAAAATGGGGACGGCACATTCTTTGCGATTACGGAAAGGAGCATGGATGACCCCTGCTGAGAACAAGGCCCTGCGGGAGAGCATGGGTCTGACCCTGAAATGGCTGGCAATCCGGTGGGGCGTGACAGTGCAGAGCGTGAAGCGCTGGGAAGGCAGCCGCACCCCGCCACCACAGTTCGCCAAGGACATGCTGGACCTCAAGAGAAAGTTCGACGCCGAGGTGCAGCGCCTCGTGGAGAACGGCGGCGAAGTGGTAGAGGTGCCCCGGCGTGATCGGGACTGCACCGGCTCCGAGCAGTCCGCCGCATGGGCGCGGGCCGTGGCCCAGCGTGCCAAGGAACGGCGCGGCCTCACCATGGAGTTCCGGGACGCAATCAATGTGGGAAAACAGTAATACAGCAATCCGCGAAGAAAGCAGAATAGTTCAATAGTATCGACCGGAGCAACGGGTTCGCGTCGAGGCCGGGTTGCGTGGAGCAAACCCGACGGGAAAGCCCTCCGCGCTTCGCGCTCCGGTCTGCTTTCCCTCGGGACTGAATCGGGGCCGATCTTCCGTGGTGTGAACGGCAGGGGTGGTCAGGCAGTCGGTCATGCCTGCGGACACACATAGCTACCTCCCCACATTCCCATCTTCCTGTTATGATAGAATGATAGTAAACGGGAAAGGAGCGGAAACGATGGACCGACTGCGGAAATTTGAAAGCAGGATCAGGGATGCGCTTCAATCCCTCCGGGGGCGGATAGACCGTAGCCTGTTCGACGCCACGAAGGGCCTCGCCGCCAGTCAATACAGGATTCTGACCATGATCTCCTCGATACCGCCGGTGGCGATGTATCTGGTCCTCGGCGTATCCCTTGTGGCGTATCTGATTCTGGGATACGAATAAAGTAAAATGTCATTACATCTTGCTATCATGATAGCATTCCATAGATCGATAAGGAAAGAAACCAAGATGACGGACAAGAACGTGATCGGGGATACCGCCCCGGAGGGAGACATCCCCGAGGACAACGCCAAGGCTGCCGACGGTAGCGGCTGGAAGCAGTGGAGTCTGATAAAACGGTTCAGGTTCGTCTGGAACGGTAAATTCATCATGTCCGGCGCGGACGAGTGGAGGCACGCTGGCTGGCGGAGGCGGAGCTGGATTATCATGAAGGCCACGGTGTATCTCGCGTTTCTCTATTTCACGATCGGGGCCATCGTGGATGCGGTGGCGGCGATGCTCCTGTCTCTCTGGATGCTGCTGGCCTGATCCCATGGGCCATGCGGATTGGCCCGCAGCGTGGTATCATGGAATTGCAGTGCTCCTGCATATGGTTGATGTGATGAAGGCCCCCGGTTCGTCCGGGGGCCTTTCCGTATCTGCGACACGCCACTTCCGCCGTCTCACTATTATGCTACAATGATAGTATCCAACAAGGAAAGGACGTGGCAATGGAAACCCTCTACTTCGACGGCAAGCCGGTCAGCATCACCCTCACCGGCCTTGAGAAAAAGCTGGCACGGACCATCCTCGATCTCTCGGCGGGCGAGGACGGCTTCGAGCTGTACAACAACGATGTGGCATTGTTCGAGCAGGACCCCGGTGAGCCGGTCTTCGGCTGCAACTTCGAGCGCGTCGAACACATCGAGTGGAAGGATCGCAGGCAGCTCGGCGCTCTGCTCACCTCCCTCGAAAAGAAGCACGTCCTCTACGTGGAGGAGGACCCCCACGACGGCAATGGCATCTGGTACTGCCACAAGGTCCTGAAGGCGCTGGCAGTCTGAATCATCAACCGCCCGGCCCTGCGGGGCCGGGCCTCCATACAGTGAAGGAGAACGGCAATGTCGGATTATCTGGTCAGGGTGGCGATCACCGGGATCGTGGAGCACATCGCCCCCGGCTGCTGGGCCACGTCCATCACCTTCACCAAGAGCATCATCGTGGAGCAGGAGCAGAGAAACAGCATCATCGGCCTGTGCGACATGCTCCGGCACATGAAGGAGAGCGCGTATCACACCGCAGTCAGTACGCTCACCAACGCGGACGGCTTTCTGTTCGAGTTCGCCTGCGCCGATCCCACCGTCATCGCCGACTGGTTCCGTCAGGCCGGGATCGACTGGCCCGGCGGCGAGTTCCCCTGCATCGCCGGGGACTCCGCCGTTCAAATCAGCATCGGACGCTACGGACGCTGCTGAAAAGTGCTATTTCGACCCCGGCTTCATACCGGGGCTTTTTTATGTCAGCGACACGCCACCTCTGCTGTCTTACTATCATGCTATAATGATAGTATCCAACAAGGATAGGGCACCACCCATCAACCCCGGCAAGGAGCAGAAATGATTAAGGAACAGGCCATCGATACCCTCACCCTCGGCAACGTCAGCGTCACCGAGACCGATTACTGCGGCGGCAAGGTCGCGGTCTGGGCCTCGGACGACATCGACTATTGGTGCGATCTTTGCGGCAAGGTCTGTTGGGCCTGCACGCATGACCACCGGTACGTCTACGACACGGATGCACGGCTCTATGGCACCGACGCCGAGACCGGGAAACGCCGCCAGCTTACTCCGGAGGAAGCCTACTGGTACATCTACGACGGCCAGTCCGATAGGTTCGGGAATGTAGGCGAGAACGCCAGAGCGCCGGAGGTGCGAATTGAGGGTGTAGTCCGAGGCACCCGTCGAGGAAAGGAATTGGAATTGCCGAAGAGCATGAGCAAATACGCCGACCGCATCGAGCAGATTTGGTCGGAAGGAGAGGACGGGTATTGGGTGGACTACAAGCCCGGTTGGTGCAGCGGAGCGCTTGGCACGCCCGACCTAGGTCACAGTCCGGCTCAGTGCGTCCACACGGAGCATGAGTGGTCGAAACGGGAACTGTGGGAGGCGGTCAGCGCGTCCGAACCGTGTGATTGTGAGGAATGCAAGAACAGGAAACGTGAGGAGAAGCGCTAAGTGCCGACCGCCCGGCCCTACGGGGTCGGGCACCCATTGAGGAAGGAGCAAAAATGAGTGGAATAGGAACCATGGTGGTCTCGGCGTTGGTGGAAAGCGCCGTTGCCGTCTCGCCCTTCGTCATCGGAGGGATGGTGGTGGTAGCCGCTGAGGCCGTCCGGCAAGCCCGCAGGTTCGGGACCCACGGCGCTTTGCACAGAGCGCTTTATGCCGTGTCGGACCCGGCGCAGGACCCACAATGGTAACGCATGGCGGAATGATCCATCTGTGTGGCGGGAATTGAGAACCGAATGCCCCGGTCTTCAGGCCGGGGCCATCCCTATGGAAGGAGGACATGATGGCGGTGATGGATGGCGAGGGCAGCGTGACGTGGATCACGGTGGAATACGATGCGGGCAACCGTGAGTGGGAGGCCCGGTGCGAGGGCTGCGCGTGAAGGTGGACCGGTTGGAATCCCACAAGCATCACGGACGTGACCTGTGGGACTTCAAGGCGCGGTTCCATGTGCGCTGATCCGCTGCTGGCGCTTCCGTGACCCCGGCGATTCGCCGGGGTCTTTCCATGTCCGCGACACGCCACCACCGCCGTCCGACTACCATGCTACAATGATAGCATCCTACAAAGAAAGGAACCGCAATGGACCGCTATCATGAATCGGCCACCGTAGTCTCCGAGGATGCCGCCCAACGGCTTGTGGACGAACACAAGGCCCGTGTGTGGAGGAATCCCCGCAGCGGCATCACCCGTTTCTATCTGAGCGTGGACGCCTTGGAGGACCTTATCGGCCTCGATGTGGAGTTCTACAAGTCCGGCAACGTGCGCCGCTGCTCCTACATCGACGCCGACGGCGAAGTGGTGCGTGTAGCCAACTCCCGTGCCTACACCCGCTGGACCAAGACCTTCATTGAGAACGGCAGCATCTACACCGAGTGGGCACTCTACGGCGAGGACATCGCCGAGCTGATCGCACTCAACATCGCCAAGGCCGCTGAGCCGGAGGCCGAGACCGAGGAGTGCGACGAGGAAATCGACAACGCCTCCAAACTCAACATCGGTGATATTGTCATCAGGTCAGGCGACACCGTGGTCGTGACCGAAGTCGTCAACTCCGAGATATTCCGCTATCGCGTCATCGAGGCCCGCGACCCCCGCACAATCGGAGCCAAGGGCGGGCGCAACGTCAAGCTCGGCCCTGTCCGCCGCATTCGCAAAGGCGGTAAGAATGAGCAGTCGGAGGAAAACGAATGAGTATCGTACTGGTTAACCTTTTCTTAATCGGTTGCGCCATGGTGAGCGCCGTACTGGGGTATTTTACTATCCTCTGGTTGATGTGGAAAGGCGTCAGGGACGGCATGAAGAGGTGGAAAAAGATGACGGAGGAGGAACAGGCCAACTTCGTCCGCTTGACCGGCTTCGAGGTGGTGGCGATGGTTCTTATCTTGGAATTAGTCGGCGCGGGCGTGTTCGCCTTTTTCAAGTTATGTCTAGAGGTCCTTTAGTCCCTGCCTTGGCAGGATCGCCCCTCGCGGGCGTGCTGAGAATGAAGGCCCACATTCCTGTGTTGCTGCCTTGATAGCAAGATGTGAATGTGGTGTGCAGAACATGGAGAAGCCATTATTCTATCAAAATAGCTTGCTACACTGGTGGATGTACGGCAAGGCGAAAGGAGTTTCCGATGGATGTCGGTCACGAGCACGATGGCCTGTTCGCTCTCATTGATACGTACAACGAGGGCCTTGCCTTCTTCAAAGGCGGGGACGCCTACCCGTATGCGTCCGGCTTCTCCGATGCTGCGGAGGCGATGGGCTTTCGGATTGCGTGGAACCGCGAACAGGACAAGTCTCTGCAAATCGAATCCGTCATCTGTGAAAAGCACGGGGTTGGCATGACAAAAGACGGCGATCTGATTCTCAGCGCCTTCCGTGCCCGGCTCATCGATGTGGGAGGACGGTTTGGAAAGGGCCACTCCTATATATATGGTCTTGATGAATGCCGGATTCACGGCGGCCTCCTTCCCCTCGTGGAGTTCTACGACATGGACGTGAACCGAGAGCGCTATCCTGCTGGCGAGGTGGTCGCCGACTATTACGCGAATACACTCCTCCGGCCTGACGCAAGCGAAGGCGTCATTGACGTGGGCGGAGAACGCTCACGCGCATGGACCGACGAGGAGTTCAGTCGTGTGGTCGAGTGGCTGACATACCGGCTGGACCGGCGGGGCTATGACTGGCGTCCGCACCCCATGTATAGGGGCAGGAATTTTCGGGAGCCGGAAGACCGGTGACCATATATATAAGGAACAGGAGCAGATCATGAGCATCAACAGGGTGAGCATCGCCGGATATTTGACGCGGGATGCGGAGCTGCGCACCGTGAACGGGAACCTTGCCGTCCTCGGTTTCACGGTGGCGATCAACGAGAAGCGCAAGGATCGGGGGAGCGGACAGTATGTGGACGCGCCCGTGTTCGTTCGCTGTGCAGTGTTCGGACAGCGGGCCGAGCATCTTGCCCGGTACATGACCAAGGGCACGAAGGTGATGATCGACGGCAGGCTGCACTACTCCTCCTACATGAAGGACGATGAGCAGCGCTCCTCTCTGAGTGTCGTCGTGGATCAGTTGGAGTTCGGGAACGTGAAGCCACGGGAGGAGAACGCCATGTCGCAGGAGCAGACGGCGGCACCGGCGTCCCCCGGTACCACCGATTCGGATTTCTATGATGAGGACGTGTGGGAGCAGACCGGATTATGCTGAGCTTCATCCTTCTCATCGCGTTTACCGTCGTCTGGTATGCGCTGCTGGTCTTCATCGCTTGGGCGGTGGGCGGTATCGTGGCCGCGATCATCGTGGCGCTGCTCATCCCCATTGTCCTGATCTTCTGTGTGGCGATGGGCAGGGCCGCCGAACTGGGCGATCGTCTTCAAATGAAATTCAAGAAAGGACACTGATTATTATGTATACGATTCTGTTGCTGAATCAGAAGGGCGGGGTCGGCAAGACGACCATCGCCGACGAGCTGGCGTTCGCGTTCGAGCGGCGCGGCATGACCGTGGCGTTCGTGTCCACGGACCCGCAGGGCGGCAACGTGCATGAGGTGTGCGACGACCCGGACTATGCGGAGTCCTGCGATTTCCAGATCGTGGACACGGCGGGCGTGCTGAAGAACGGCATGGATGACTGGTGCCGCGCGGCGGACATGATCCTCGTGCCCATGCTGCCCAGCACCCGTGATGTGGAGCC
>NZ_NFHE01000048.1 GCF_002161235.1 Pseudoflavonifractor sp. An85 | reverse complement strand
GAAGCTGCCGGTAAAATCCTTTGGGGCTATGAGGTTCCGCCCAAGGATGACCAGCAGCTGATAGCCGAGGACATCTGGCAGGTGATCCGGCACCAGCTGTTTTTGGACTCCGGGAGCACAGACACCTGGAGGGTGGACGCACGCGAGCCGCTGCTGCTGGGGCCTGAGCCTCCGGCAATAATTGAACGGGTTGGAGGATGATTGCGGATGAGCGCAGAAATGATGATGGTTGTGGCTGCCGTGGTGGTCGTGGCGGCTTTTACACTGGGCTATGCTCTTGGAGCTGCTGAGACCCAGAGCATAGCAGAGGCAGACAGCTCACCGAAGGAAGAAGTGTCAGCCAACGTCCGGCTCATCCAGGAGGCGGAAAGGGCAAAAAAAGAGGCGGCCGAAGCAAACCTGATGCTGGAGATTGCGCTGGCCAGGAATGCGGAGCTGGTGAAGGAGAATGTATGCTTGAAATCAAGGTTATAGTGGACGCCCAGGCGTGGGAGGCACAGGGTGTCAAGGAAGCCCTGGGGATGCTGGTGGAGCACTGGGGATCGTCTAGGGTTGTTGAAGTCAGAGAGATTCCGCCGGAGCAGATCAAGATGGAGGTGAGCGGGTGTGGCAATTATCGTGGTAGGTGATAAGCCACTGGAGCAGTGGCAGGAATTCGTAGCCGAGTCTTTGGAAAAGGTGGAGCAGGACGAGGTGGAAGCGGTGGGCGTGTTTCTACTGCTGAAGGGGGGCGGAATGGCCAAGGGATACTTACACCTGACAGTTGACCACATGAGGGAGGTTGCAAAAGAACTGCAGGACGACATTGTGCAGGGATTGACCGAGATGGCCCTGCAAGAAATGATGGACGAGGAGGGGGAAGAGTTTTGAGGAAATTTAGGGTCAGACGATCGGTGAATGTGCCATACAACCGACAAGGGGCAATCTGGTTTGCCATGAAACGATATCACAGCATGCCGGAGCAGAAGAAAAAGAAGGTAAACGAGTTGCTGCGCGCGGCTGCCGGAGAAAACTGGGAGGCCCTCCGGGATTACTTAACGAGTGATGAGGAAAACAAAGACGTGCTCAAAAAACACCACATAGCGTCGTCTACCACGATTTACAGAGCGATGAAAAAATTCATGGAAGCATTCCCAGACGACCTTCTTTAGGCCGCCTGGGCATTTCCACAGGTGGGCCAAGAGCCGGGTCCATCTGTGGAAGTGAGAGGGCACATTATATAAATACGCACGCGCGTATTTATATGGACCCGCTTGAAGCCTAAGTTTAGAACCAAGCAGACAAAAAAGAGAGGGGCCGGAGAAAAATGGGAGAAGGGTACTGGGTGATCCGCACATGGGAGTGCGGGTCCATTGCTGAAAAAATAAAATATTGGATAAGCGGACAACGGCCCACGAAAAGCGAGCGGCGCCTGAAGGCAGAGGTGAACAAGCAGACGGTGAATGAATCCCAGGCAACCAAGCGCCTGGCCCGACTGATCAATTTGAATTGGCCGAAGGGGAAGGGAGGTGTGCTGGTTCGGCTGGGATACTCGGATGACGGGGTGGAGTACATTGGCGGAGAGGGCGATGGAGAGGAGTGGGCGGACAAGCTGTATCACGCTGCTCACCACCAGCTCCGCCTCTGGATGCGGCGTGTGCGGCGGGCTTGCAAGCAGGAAGGAATGTCCTTCCGATGCCTGGCAGTGACATCGGACATGGACGGGAAGACGGGGGAGCACAAGCGGGTGCATCATCACGTGATCATGGACGAGCGGGCGGTGGAGATTGCCCTGGCCAAGTGGGAGCTGGGGAGCACTCATCATAAGCGGCTGTGGCGGGTGCATGATCAGAGTGGGCTGGCGGAATATCTGATGAACCAGGTGCGCCGGTTGCCGGACGCGAAGAAATACATCCCGACCCGGAATCTCCGACAGCCACAAGCAAAGGATCGGATCGCAAAGAGCGGGGCTGAGCTGGCGGTGCCTCGTGGGGCTCGGCTGCTCTATCGCCGTGAGTATCGGCTCGGCGGAGCGCAGTACATACGATACATCACCGCAAAGGCGCTTACCGAGGATCCAGACGAGGACCCGCCGGAGCGGGCGGCGTGACAATTTCATAGCCTGGTCAAATGCGACACGACACACGCGCGTAGGGGGGCGCTTGCGCGTGCGTGATAGAAATTCAGATCATCGGGCAGCACGAACAGCCGAACGAAATGGGTTCGGCCGCTTGTGCTGCCCAAATTGTGCACTTAGGTGCGTGAAATGTGCGTTTAGGAATCAGACAGGTGGAAAAATGGATGATAAAATAAAATAAAAGCACTGGGAGGTGAGGGTATGCGGTCTGCACTGGAGATTCTGGCCGGGGAGGCCCGACGGAGGGGCATCACCTACGGGAAGTTGGTGGATAGCACCCCGGAGGAAGAGCTGGGGCGGATCGTACACATGGCCCAGCTGAAGGATAAATTGCAAGAGCGGCAGCGAGAAAGGGGGAGGGGACATGGCCAGGGAGAGGAAATTCAAGAGTTCGAAAGCACTCAGGGAAGCGGCTGAGAAATACCTGGACTCCATCAGCCGGACCGTGGAAGTTACAGAGCAGGTGCCGACTGGGAACCTGGATGACAAGGGGCACATGATCATGGAGGAGAAGGCCGTGCTCAATGACCGGGGGGAGGTCATCCGTGCCCGGGAATACCTCATCCCACCCACGGTGGTGGGCCTGTGCCTGCATCTGGGCATCCACCGCGCTACCTGGGCCAGGTGGTGCGACCATCAAGCCCACCCGGAGCTGGAGGAGGCCACGGAGTGGGTGAATAGCATTCTGAGACTGTGGAACGAGGAGCAGCTGCTCACCAGGTCGGATAAGGGTGTCAAAGGCATCATGTTCAACCTGCAAAACAACTATGGCTACTCGCAGAAGGTGGAGGTAGAGGCAGGGCCGCAGACCAGGGAGGCCCAGACCCTCACCACACAGGAGAAGCTGGCCCTGCTCCGGGAGCTGTGGGAGCAGGGAGTGCCGTCTGAGGTGGGAGACGGGCCGTGAACGAGAAAGAGCTGAACCGGGCCGTAGAGGTTGCCCAGTGGTACAAGGGCCTGAAAGAGACCAACAATGAGACATTCCTTCCCCTGTTCTTTGACCAGCACCGTTTCCTGATTCTGAAAGGGGGCGGCGGCAGTGGCAAGAGTATTTTTGCCGGGCGCAAGGTGTTGGAGCGGGTGACCACGGAGCCGGGGCACCGCTGGCTGGTGTGCCGCAAAGTGGCCCGCACGCTGCGGGAAAGCTGTTGGGCTCAGCTGGTAGGACAGATTGGGGACTTCTACCCTGATGCAGGGGCCAGGATCAACAAGTCGGACATGACCATCCGCTTTTCCAATGGCAGCGCCATACTGTTTGCAGGCCTGGACGACGTGGAGAAGCTAAAGTCTATTTTCAACATTACCGGCATCTGGATCGAGGAGGCCTCAGAGCTGGAGGAGGGGGACTTCAACCAGCTGGACATCCGTCTTCGCACTGACTTCAACCAGTATCTCCAGATGATTATCAGCTTTAACCCCATCAGTATCACCCACTGGCTGAAAAAGAGGTTCTTTGACCGTAAGGACCCGCGGGCGAGAGTGCATGAGAGCACCTATAAGGACAACCGTTTTCTCACTCCGGAGGCCATCCGGACCCTGGAGGACTTCAAAGAGACCGACGAATATTACTACATGGTCTACTGCCTGGGCCAGTGGGGCGTGACGGGTAAAACGGTGTTCAATGGCAAGGCTGTGGGCGAGCGACTGGCGCACTTGACCAAGCCGGAGCGGGAGGGGTTCTTTGAATACGACCTTGCGCCCGACGGCATCCACCTGTCCAACATCCGATGGGTGGAAGAGAGGGGCGGGCCCATCAAAATCTACAAGCCACCCCAGCCTGGGCGGCCATATGTGATTGGCGGAGATACCGCTGGGGATGGATCGGACTGGTTTGTGGCCCAGGTCCTGGACAACGTCACAGGAGCACAGGTGTGTACCCTGCGACACCAATACGACGAGGACACTTACACCAGGCAGCTGTACTGCCTGGGATTGCATTATAACCGGGCCTTGCTGGCCCCGGAGTGTAATTTCTCCACCTACCCGGTGAAGTTGCTGGGGCTTATGGGATACAAGAAGATTTATGTCCGAGAAGTAGAGGACGATTTCGACGGAAAAATCCGACACGCCTATGGATTCCGCACCGATCGGCTCACCCGGCCGGTGATCATTGCGGAGCTGGTGCGAGTGATGCGGGATCATCTGGGAGGGGTCAACGATAAGGCGACCTTGGAGGAGATGCTCACCTTTGTGCGCAACGATAAGATGCGCCCAGAGGCAGAGCCGGGAGCCCACGATGACTGTATCATGGCCCTGGCCATTGCCCACTATGTGCGCCCACAGCAGTCCATGCAAATCATGAGACCACAGGAGACCAGCGCGGCGAAATGGAGCGCTGATATGTGGCAGGACTGGGAGCGGGCAGGTCAGGCAGAGCGTGAAATGATGATGAAGCTATGGGGGCCGCCCCCCAGGTAAGGAGGACGCATGGACAAAGAAAAGACAAAGGCGGAGTGGAGCAAGCTGGAAACATGGCAGCAACGACTGGCAGACAGCAACGCCGAATACTCTGCTGAGTACGCAAAAATGGACCGGCGGGAGCAGATTTACAACGGAGATAACCAGCTTCGCCCACTGGTTCCGGGGGATACCAGACGGGACGGAGGCCCAAGAAAGACCAGCCATGTGCGCAACATCGTTTTTGAGAACATAGAAACCCAGGTTTCCAGCACCATCCCCCAGCCCAAGGTGACGCCCCGGCGTAAGGAGGACGAGAAGCTGGCCGAGATCATCGAGAACTTCTTGCGCAATGAGTTGGACCGCCTGCCCTTTGAGGACATCAACGACTTGGCCGAGCGAACAGTGCCCATCCAGGGCGGTGTGGCCTTCCTGGTGGAGTGGGACAACCGGGAGCGCACCCACGACACGGTGGGCACACAGGTGGTGCGTATGTTGCACCCCAAACAGTTGGCGCCTCAGCCCGGGATTTACACGGGAATCCAAGACATGGACTGGATCATCGTGAAAATTCCAACCACCAAGGGGGCAATCCTGCGGGAGTATGGGGTAGATGTGGATGCCGAGAGCGAGAGCGAGCCGGATGTGCGAAGTGCCACTGGAGAGAGCACGGAGAAGGAGGCAGTGACCCGCTATGTGGGATACGAGAAAAATACCAAGGGCGGGATCAACCGGTATTGCTGGGTCAATGACATTCAACTGGAGGACTTGGAAGACTACCAGGCCCGTCGCCAGCCGGTGTGCAAGGAGTGCGGCCGCGTCAAGCCTCTGCCTGGACAGCTGGTACAGCGCCGGGTGGAGCGGACTGCCAGTGAGGAGGAAATACTCCGTCAAGAGATAGCAGGTCAGATGCTGGCCCATCAGATGGCATCCGACGCGATGGGAGGAGCGGGAGGTTTGAGTGGCCTCCCGGTAGAGCCTGGGAAGCCGGAGGAACCGGTGGAGTACGACGGCGGGCCGTGCCCCTGGTGCGGCTGTGAGGAGTTTACTGGAGAAGTGCAGGAGTGCGAGCAGGTCATGTTGCCCATCACCACAAGGCACGGAATGGAGATTCCGGGCGCAACTCCTGACCTGGATGAGAATGGACAGCCGGTCCTACGCCCCACACTCATCCCATTCTACAAGCCAGGGATGTTCCCCATCGTATTGCAGCGCAGCGTGTCTGTGTATGGAAAGCTGCTGGGCAACTCGGATGTGGATATGATCGCGGACCAACAGAACACCATCAACCGCCTGGAGCAGAAGATCATTGACCGGATGATGAAGGCTGGAACCCGCATTACATTGCCGGACAATGCTTCTTTGAGGGTGGATTCCAACGACAATGAGCGGTGGTATATCGGATCGGCGGCAGATAAGGCCATGATCGGAGTATATGACTTCAAGGGAGACTTGGAGTACGAACTGCTCTATATGTCCAACGTCTACGAGGAGGCGCGGCAGACCTTGGGCATTACGGACTCCTTCCAGGGACGCACTGACACCACCGCTACCAGTGGAAAGGCAAAGCAGTTTTCGGCAGCCCAGGCCGCTGGACGACTGGAGAGCAAGCGGGTGATGAAGAACAAAGCATATGCAGATTTGTTCTGCATGATGTTTAAGTTCTGGCTGGCCTACGGTGATGAGCCCAGACCTGTCACGTCCAAAGATGCCCAGGGGCATACCAAGTACCAGGAATTTAACCGGTACGACTTTTTGGAGCGGGACGAGGATGGCCAGTACTACTGGAACGACCAATTTCTTTTTTCCGTGGATACCACGGGACCTTTGGCCAATAACCGCGAGGCCATGTGGCAGGAGACCCGGCAAAACCTCCAGACCGGTGCCTTCGGAGATCCCACGGCAGTGGAGACGCTGACCCTGTTCTGGACCAAAATGGAGGAATTGCATTATCCGGGGGCTGGCAGCACTAAGCAGGCCCTGGAGGAACGTATGAGACGACAGCTGGAGGCGGCACAGAAGCAGGCGCAAGCGGCTGGGCCGTCGCAGATGGCGAATATGACGCAGGGCAACAGCGGGAAAATGCCAATTCAAGGAGAGGGGGGAATGATGTGAACGAGCAGAAGGGATATATCGGCCGGATTCAGAACACCGGCACCCAGGTGGTGAAGGCACCCCACCAGACCACGGCGGCCAAGACGGGCACCGTCAAGACCGGCAAGGATCTGCGCACCGGCAAGTAAGCTGGGAGCAATGGAAAATACGCAGGGATAGCGGGAACATCCAAACAGGAAAGGAACAACCATGGAACTGACTGAATCTCAGATTTACGAAGGTCTGGGGCTGGAACAGCCCCAAGTACAGCAGGAAGAACCTGCCCCCAATGATCCGGTGGAACAGATTGAAAACCATGAATCTGTCAGCGTGGAATCTCAGGGGGTGGAGAATCGGCAAGAACCTCAGCAAGAGTCTCGGGAAGGTGCTTTTGGGGAGGAACAGCCCCAGCAGGAGCAAGACCAGCCTGTCCAGGACCAGGAGCAGCCCACCAAACCGGGGGAGATGAGCCTGGAGCAGCGACGGGAAAACGCTGCCCGACGGCGCCGGGAAGAGACCCAAGCCGCCATTAACCAAGCGGTTACCCAGGAGCGGGAGCGGAGAGACAAGGAAATTCAGTCCTTTTTTGCAGAAGCAGGGCTGAAAAATACCGTCACTGGTGCTCCCATCACCAACATGGAGGAGTATCGGGCCTGGAAACAGGAGTATGACCAGGCCAAAATGCAACAGGATCTCCAGGAAGGAAAGCTGACGGTGGACGGAATCGGGAAACTCATTGCCCAGAATCCGACCATCCAGAAAGCGGCTGAGATCATCCGGGAGAGCGAGGAGAAGGCGGCCCAGGCGCAAGCAGAGGCTGACAGGGTGAAACTGGAGGGCGAGCTGGCCCAGATCCGCCAGTTCAATCCCAACATCCAGACTGTGCAGGATCTTCTCACCATGCCCCGTGCCAAGGAGTTTTACCAGTTGGTGAAGCGGGGCAACACCTTTGTGGATGCCTACAAGCTGGCCCACTATGATGAACTCACCCAGCAGACTGCTGCCGCGGCCCGGCAGCAGGCCCAGAACCTGGCACGCAGCAAAAGCCACCTCACATCTGGTACCCAACAGGGAGCGGGGGCGGTTACGGTTCCGCGGTCTGAGATGGCTATGTTCCGAGCATTTAACCCCAACGCAAGTGAGGCCGAGATTCAGGCCTATTACAACAAGTATCAAGGAGGGAACTAACTGTGTTTGTACCTGTGAAACGTGATACCGGCGCTATGCTGCCCTGGGAGTACCTGGGCGCCGCTGCTGGTACGTATAAAGCTGGTCAGATGCTTACCGTCAGCGAGGGGAAGCTGGCGGCTCTGAGCCTGGCCAGCACCGACACACCCCCCTACATGTGCATGGCGGATGTCACTGCCGCCGACGGCCAGGTGATTCCTGTGACCCGGGTGGAGGGAGACTGCATCTATGAGACCCAGCTGAAAGCGCAGTACGACGCGGCCAAGGTGGGCGTGAAGATGAAGGTGGAGGCCGATGGCCTTACCGCCAGCGAGGGGGAAGGCACCTTTGAGCTGGTGGAAGTCCACGGCACCAAGAAAGGTGACACCGTCCGGGGAAGATTTGTGTAAAGGAGGACAAGCAACCATATGAAAATCATTTTTTCCGAAGGCTCCGGCCTGAACGACAGCATTTATGGCAAGTGCCAGGCTCCCATCCGCATGTTCCTGGAGCAGCGGGGAGAGCAGTGCGAGAAACAGTCTGTGCTGAAGGATCTGTTTCTCATGGGCAAGAGTGAGAACTACGGCGACCTCATGACCACCATGACCGCCATGAGCGGCTTTGAACCCGTGGGCGAGAACGGCGCGTACCCCCTGGACGGCATGCAGGAGGGCTACCAGAAGCTTCTGGTGTACGACACCTGGAAGGATTCCTTCTCCATCTCTGCGGAGATGATGGAGGATTCCAAGATTCTGGACATGAAAAAGCAGCCCGCAGCCTTCATTACCAGCTACAACCGTACCCGGGAGCTGTTCGGTGCCGCTCTGTACAGTGGCGCAATCTCTGGCCAGAAGCAGATGACCTACAAGGGACGGGCGTTTGACATTACCAGCGCCGACGGCGTGACCATGTTCCACACCGCCCATCCCCCCAAGGTCTCCGGTGAGACCCAGTCCAACCGGTTCAGCGACGAGTTTTCTGTGGATGCCCTGGGCAAGATGGAGACCGCCATGCACCTGTTCCGGGGCGACAACGACGAGATTCTGGACGTGGCCCCCGACACCATTCTCATTCCTGAGGTGTCCACTCTGAAAAAGACGGTCTTTGCCGCCATCGGCGCGGACAAGGAGCCCACCACCGCCAACAATGCCTTCAATTACCAGTACGGCCGCTGGAACGTCATTGTGTGGAGCTACCTCAACCAGTTTGTGGACCTCAGCTCCGGTAAGGCGCCCTGGATTTTGCTGGACAGCAAGTATAACCAGACCTACGGCGGGGCGGTGTGGAACGACCGTATCCAGCTGGCGGTGCGCTCCACCGTGGACGAGAACACCGATGCCAACGTTTGGCGCGGCCGCAGCCGCTTTAACGCCACCTTCAACGACTGGCGCTTTGCCGCCGTGGGCGGCGTGTCTGACGGCGTGGCACTGCCCACCTGAGCACAACCCCTCCCATCATAGGGAGGGGTGCTCCCACACAGGGGAGGAGGAGCGCATATGAATGCACTTTCTGTTGTAAATGAGGTGGACAGACTGGCTCCCAATCAGTACAGCCAGGAGCAGAAGCTGGAATGGCTGGGAGAACTGGAAGGAAAAATCCATGCGGATGTCATGTTGAAGACCCCGGAAGAGTTGGAGACACTGGAGAAAGTATGGAAGGACCAGCTGGCAGTGAGATGGCCCCACAGTGATCTGTATGTGCACTGGCTGCTGGCCAAGGTGCACCAGGCAGATGGGGAGCTGGAGCTGTACCAGAACCGCATGGAGAGCTTCAATGCCAGCTATCAGAATTATGTAAATTGGTATATCCGCACTTATGATCCGGCCAATACAGACGGGGCCGTGTACCAGTAAGAAGGAGGAAGGAATTTGCAGAAGGTAACAGAAATTAAACTTGCGATCACTGCTCTGGTGGGCACATTGTCCACTGTGTGGGGCGGGCTGGGTTGGCTGGTAGTGGGATGGGTGGTCTGCATGGCCATCGACTACATCAGCGGGTCGGCCGCTGCCGCAAGGGCTGGGGAGTGGAGCAGCGCTAAGGCAAGGGATGGGATCTGGCACAAGGCTGGGATGATCCTTGTGGTGGTCGTGTCGGCCATCGCAGATGCAGTAATGGTCGAGGTAGTAGAGCACTTCCCGGTGGTGCAACTGCCATTTGAATTGAGCGGATTGATTTGTTCCGTGGTTCTCGTTTGGTACATATTTACGGAACTTGGGTCTATCACTGAGAATGCCGTGGAAATGGGCGCTCCTGTGCCAGGATGGCTTTCTCGTCTATTGGCCGCTGGGAAAAATGCCGTAGATGCTGCCGGGGATGCCATAGCCCCGGATAAGGAGGAATAACCGTGAATTTGATCAAGTGCTTTTTCACCAAAAACGACTGCTACAAAGCGGGACGAACCATCACCCCCAGAGGCGTGATGGTCCACTCCACTGGGGCCAATAACCCCCTGGTGGCCCGATATGTTCAGCCCTCTGACAACGACCCCAACCGGGCGTATCTGCTGAAAAAGATCGGAGG
>NZ_NFHE01000047.1 GCF_002161235.1 Pseudoflavonifractor sp. An85 | reverse complement strand
GCTCCCTCCCGCCCCTCTCGGCGCTCCCGTCTGCTGGAGTACAGCGAGTGGGTGGCCACCCTGTCGGTGGCGGGCGCCATGCTGCTGCTCATATGGCGCATCTTGGTAGCATAATGACCAAATTTACTAAAAAGGGAAAAAACCATGAAAAAATCCCTTTACAATGGGGAATGCTTATGATATGCTAACTTAGCATTTCGGTGCACACCCGTCTGCTTAGTTTCGGGACATGGCCCGCTTGTTACGCGGGGGATTCACCCGCCCGATACTCAGCGTCCGGGCAGAATACAAGAAAGGTGGAAGTTACCCATGATTCGCAAGGACCAGAAGACTGCCGTTATTGAGGCCAACCGTACCCACGAGACCGACACCGGTTCTCCCGAGGTTCAGATCGCCATCCTCACCGCTCGCATCCAGGAGCTCACCGAGCACCTGAAGGTGCACATCCACGACAACCACAGCCGTCGTGGCCTGCTGAAGATGGTCGGTAAGCGTCGCAAGATGCTGGACTACCTGGCTAAGAAGGACATTGAGCGTTACCGCGCTATCATTGCCAAGCTGGGCATCCGCAAGTAAGTTTTGTGAAGATAGGGCGGTGTGAACCTCACACCGCCCTTTGTTCCTTCCACCGCCGGAGTGGCTGCTTTTAGCAGTTGAACACGGGTCTCACCAACAGGAGGGGCCTGTGTTCAAGTGCTAAAGGGTGATCGCTCCGGCTCACACCAAAGAAAAGGAGTGTATCAACCTATGTCTACCATCATCAAGCACAAGGAATTTACCCAGCATAAGGTGTACGAGACTGTGGTAGCTGGCCGCCCCCTGAAGATCGAAGTGGGCAAGATGGCCGAGCTGGCCAACGCCGCCGCCATGGTCACCTACGGTGAGACCAGCGTTCTGGTGGCTGTCACCGCCTCCGCCCGTCCCCGTGACGGCATTGACTTCTTCCCCCTGTCCGTGGACTTCGAGGAGAAGCTGTACGCCGTGGGCCGCATCCCCGGCTCCTTCATGCGCCGCGAGGGTCAGCCCTCCCTGCCCGCCGTGCTGGCCAGCCGTCTGATTGACCGGCCCATCCGTCCCCTGTTCCCCACCGACCTGCGCAACGACGTGGTGGTCACCTGCACCGTCATGAGCGTGGACTATGACTGCTCCCCCGAAGTCACCGCCATGATCGGTGTCTCCGCCTGTCTGTCCTACTCTGATATCCCCTGGAACGGCCCCATCGGCTGCATGGAAGTGGGCTATGTGGACGGCCAGATCGTCATGAACCCCACCCGTGAGCAGAAGCACGAGTCCCAGATGGACGTGACCGTGGCCGCCACCATGGACAAGGTGGTCATGATCGAGGCCGGCGCCAAGGAGATCCCCGACGAGATCATGTATGAGGGCATCGTCAAGGCCCACGAGGAAATCCGCAAGCAGGTGGAGTTCATCAACGGCATCGTGGCCGAGATCGGCAAGCCCAAGTTTGAGTATCAGCATGCCTCCTTCAACCAGGAGCTGTTTGACGATATCGTAGCCAACTTCATGGACGAGGCCAAGGCCGCCATGGACACCGACGACAAGAACGTGCGTGAGCAGCGCTGGAACGCCATGATCGACCACTGGCACGAGAAGTATCTGGAGACCTATCCCGACATGGACCAGTACCTGGAGGAGTTCACCTACAAGTTCCAGAAGAAGATCGTCAAGGCCTGGCTGCTGGAAGGCCACCGCGTGGACGGCCGTGCCAAGAACGAGATCCGTCCTCTGGCCGCCGAGGTTGGCGTTCTGCCCCGTGTGCACGGTTCCGGCCTGTTCACCCGTGGTCAGACCCAGGTTCTCTCCGTGTGTACTCTGAACACTCTGGCCGCCTCCCAGAAGCTGGACACCATCTGGGAAGAGGAAGAGAAGCGCTATATGCACCACTACAACTTCCCCGGCTACTCCGTGGGCGAGGCCCGCGGCGCCCGTTCCACCAACCGCCGCGAGAAGGGCCACGGTGCTCTGGCTGAGCGCGCTCTGGAGCCTGTGATTCCCTCTGTGGAGGAGTTCCCCTACGCCATCCGTGTGGTCAGCGAGGTGCTGTCCTCCAACGGTTCCACCTCTCAGGGCTCCATCTGCGGCTCCACTTTGGCTCTGATGGACGCCGGTGTGCCCATCAAGGCCCCTGTGGCCGGCATCTCCTGCGGTCTGATTCAGGACGACGACGGCTCCTTCACCACCTTCATCGACATCCAGGGCGTGGAGGACTTCCACGGCGAGATGGACTTCAAGGTGGCCGGCACCAAGAAGGGCATCACCGCCATCCAGATGGACCTGAAGAACGACGGTCTGTCCCACGCCATCATCAAGGAAGCTCTGGAGATCACCAAGGACGCCCGTTACGCCATCCTGGACGAGATCATGCTGCCCTGCATCTCTGAGCCCCGCGCTGAGGTCAGCGAGAACGCCCCCAAGATGATCAAGATGAAGATCGACGCCGACAAGATCCGTGAGGTCATCGGTTCCGGCGGTAAGGTCATCCAGAAGATCTGTGCCGACACCGGTGCCAAGATCGACATCGAGGACGACGGCACCATCTTCATTGCCGGTGTGGACAAGGCTTCCTGCGAGGCCGCCAAGAAGACCATCGAGACCATCGTGTTTGTCCCCGAGGTGGGTGCTCTGTACTACGGCAAGGTGGTGCGCATCCTCCAGTTCGGCGCCTTCGTGGAGCTGGCTCCCGGCAAGGACGGCATGGTGCACATCTCCAAGCTGGCCAACCGCCGCGTGGAGAAGGTGGAGGACGTGGTGAACATCGGCGACATGATCTGGGTCAAGGTCACTGACATTGACGAGAAGGGCCGTGTGAACCTGTCCTACAAGGACGCTCTGCGCGAGATCGAGGCCAAGAAGGCCGCTGGCGAGCCCATTAAGTAAAAACCTTCAACAAGTTTTCCAGGCGCTGTGGAAGTTTTTCCACAGCGCCTTGTGTTTGTCCGCACCATCCAAACGCCTCATAAACGTGCACAGGAAAAAATTTTCTCCCCGAAATCTGCTGACAACGACACCCCGGTTTGCTATACTAGAGGTGGAAAGATGTCAACCTTTTGTGAAATGAGATGGGAGGTTTTTTCCTATGTGGATATCACCCCACGCAGAGGAGTTCTTCCGGTGCCTGTCTCCTCTGCTTTCCTCCAAGGAGGTCAATGCCATGCGGCAATGGAGGCACCACTTTTCTGTGACCTGCTATGAGCACTCTCTCTTTGTGGCCTATATGGCCTACCGCATCGCCCAGTTCTTTGGCTGGGACTGCCAGGAAGCCGCTCGGGCAGGTCTGCTCCACGATTTATACCTGTACGACCCTGCCGATGCCAGCGCGCACCCGGGCAACCAGTGTCTGGATCACCCCGTGTTTGCCCTGCGCAATGCCCAGGCTCTGTGCCCCGACCTCACCGACCGGGAGGCCAACGCCATTGTGTCCCACATGTTCCCCCTGGCGGTGCATCTGCCCCGCTCCTCCATCGCCATTGCGGTGAACCTGGCCGATAAGCTGTGCGCCACCATTGAAGTGGCCCAACTGTATCGCGTGATTCCCCTGCGCCGGCGTCTGATGCAGCGGGTGGGTTGTTGCTAACGGCACTTTTTCCCATTTTCTGTATTTTATCTCTGTTAAATTTTCGCCGGCCTGTTGCCGATTACACAGGCCGGTGGAAAATTTGTCTGCTTTTTTTGTGAAGAAGGAAGGTTTTTGTACAAATTTGAAATTTCCTCTTCAAAATTCTCTGGATTCTGATATAATATTTTCGGTTCATTTTTGTCCGCATTATGTGCTCGAATGGTAAGGCGTCCCTTTCCTGCTGGAGCACGTTTTTTGATTCCAACCCTGACACACATCACACAGAGAGGAAGTACAACAATGATTTCTCACGGTAAAGATCTGAAAATCTTCTCCGGCAGCTCCAATCGTGCTCTGGCCGAGGCCATTTGCAAGGATTTGAGCATCCCCCTGGGCAGCGCCGAGGTGGGCGCGTTCTCCGACGGCGAGAACTTTGTCTCCATCCATGAGACGGTGCGTGGCTCCGACGTGTTCGTGGTGCAGTCCACCAGCTCCCCCGTCAACGACAACCTGATGGAGCTTCTGATCATGATTGACGCCTTGAAGCGCGCCTCTGCCGGTCGCATCACTGCCGTGATTCCCTACTTCGGCTATGCCCGTCAGGACCGTAAGACCAAGCCCCGCGATCCCATTTCCGCCAAGCTGGTGGCCAACCTGATTACCCGGGCCGGCGCCGACCGTGTGCTGACCATGGACCTGCACGCCAACCAGATCCAGGGCTTCTTCGACATCCCTGTGGACAATCTGTTGGGCTCTCCTGTGTTTGTGGACCACTTCCTGCGCCGCTTTGCCGCCGTCCATGAGGAGACCATGGTGGTTTCCCCCGACGTGGGCTCTGTGGCCCGTGCCCGTGCCTTCGCTCAGAAGCTGGACATGCCCATGGCCATCGTGGACAAGCGCCGTCAGAAGGCCAACTCCTCTGAGGTCATGAACATCATCGGCGAGGTGAAAGACAAGCACGTCATCCTGCTGGACGACATGGTGGACACCGGCGGATCTCTGTGCCACGCCGCTCAGGCTCTGGTGGACATTGGCGGCGCCAAGTCCGTCACCGCTGCCGCCTCCCACGGCGTGCTCTCCGGCCCCGCCATTGAGCGCATCAACGCCTCTTGCCTGGATGAGGTTCTGTTCCTGGATACCATCCAGCCCCGGGAGGACATCGCTGAGGTGTGCCCCAAGATCAAGTATCTCTCTGTGGCTCATATGTTTGCCGAGGCCATTGCCCGCATCTACGAGGAGCGGTCTGTGTCCAAGCTGTTCCAGTAAGCAGACTCTTTGGAGGGCTGTTGCAGGCAGTGCCTGTGACAGCCCTTTTTTCGTCCCTTTAGGCTTACCAGCCTAGTGGGACGCTACCCGCTGGGGGTCCATTTTGACTGGCCAAAATGGACGAAAAGCCACTTAGGGCGTTCCCCCCTAAGAACCTCCCTTGGGTCAGCAGCCCTAGGCGATTCTTTGGTGACTTTCTCATCGGGGAGAAAGTCACCCTGCGGAGCAAATCAGATGGCTGGTCTGCTCCAGCAAATATAAAAAGGAGTTTTCCCATGTTTTTTGGTAAGAAACTGCCGGTGACCTGGCTGGTGGTGGGCCTGGGCAATCCCGGCGACAAATACGAAAACACCCGGCACAACGCCGGTTTTATGGCCATCGATCAGCTGGCCGACCGGGGCGACTTCCCGGTGCAGCGGCTGAAGTTCCACGCCCTCACCCATCAGGCCACCATCTCCGGCCAGGGTGTGCTGGTGATGAAGCCCACCACCTATATGAACCTGTCCGGGGATGCGGTGGCGGAGGCAGCGGCCTTCTATAAAGTTTCCCCAGATCATATTCTGGTTTTGTGTGACGACGTGTCCCTGCCCGTGGGCAAGCTGCGCATCCGCACCAGTGGCTCCGCTGGCGGCCACAACGGCCTGAAACACATCATTCAACGCCTGGGCACCGACAAATTCCCCCGGGTGAAGATCGGCGTGGGAGGCAAGCCCCACCCCGACTACGACATGGCCGACTGGGTGCTGGGCAAGTTTGTAGGCGAGGACAAGACCGCCATGGACGAGGCCACCCGGCGGGCGGCCCAGGCGGTGGAATGCTATCTCAAGGACGGCCCTCAGAAGGCCATGAATCAGTTCAACTAACTTTGGTGGAAAAGGAGCCGTTATGAAGGAATTACTCCACATTCTCTCACAAGTGCCCCAGTTTCCTGCCCTGGTGCAGGCCCTGGAGACGGGCCAGTCCCCGGCGGCGGTGTCGGGGCTGTCCCGGATTCACCGCGCCCACTTTGCCGCCGGTCTGGGCACCCATCTGGATCGGCCGGTGGTGCTGGTGTGCGCCGACGAGGACGAGGCCGCTTCCCTGGGCCGGGACATCACCGCCTTCACCGGCTGGCCGGTCACCCTGGTGGGAAGCCGGGAATTCAACTTCTACGACGGGGCAGTGTCCTCCCACCAGGGGGAGCACAGCCGCCTTTCTGCCTTTTATGCCATGGCCCAGGGGGAGTGCAAGGTCATCGCCGCCACGGTGGAAGGCCTACTCCAGCGCACCCTCTCCCCCCAGGAGCTTCAGGAACATGTGGTGACCATCTGCCAGGGAGGTTCCTATGACCCCACCCAGCTGGCGGACGCCCTGTCCGCTCTGGGCTACGCCCGGTGCGACCAGGTGGAGGGTGTGGGCCAATTTGCCCTGCGCGGGGGCATTCTGGACGTGTATTCCCCCGCCCAGGACCATCCAGTGCGGGTGGAGTTCTGGGACACCGACGTGGACTCCATGGGCCTGTTTGACCCCGCCACCCAGCGCCGGGTGGGCCACCTGGAAAAGGCCGTCTTTCTCCCCGTGCGGGAGGTGCTGCCCCAGCGGCAGGAGGACGGCAGCTGGCAGCAGGTCTCCGATGCTCAGCTGCCCCAGCGCTACCCCGTGTTCCACACCGCCGTCCACCACCTGCCCCCCGATGCGGTGGTATGTATGTGTGAGACCAGCCGCGTGGCGGAACGGGCCAAAAACTGGCTGTGGCAGCTGGAGGAAGACGTGAAAACCCTGGTGGAGAGCGGAGTGCAGCTGGGCAAACACGCCACCTTCGCCCTCACCTTCCCCCACCTTATGGAGGAACTGCAACAGTTCCCCCTTTGCTTTTTGGACTCCTTTACCACCTCCACCCTGCCCCTGGCCCCCAAGGCCATTTTGAACGCCCAGGGCCGCCAGCTGTCCACCTTCGGAGCCAATCTGGACTCCGCCGCCGCGGACCTGACCCAACTGCAAAACGCCAACACCGGCGCCATCGTACTGGTGGGCAGTGAGCAGCAGGCCCTGAACCTCCAGGCCATGCTGCGGGAGAAAAAAATCCGCTCCGCGGTGGACTTCCAGCTCCACGAGCTGCCCGCTCCCGGGGCGATCACCATCGCCGTGGGCGGCCTGTCCGCGGGCTTTGACTACATTGGCTGCCCCTATGCGGTACTCACCCAGGGCCAGAGCCAGGGCAAAAAGAAGGGCAAACGTCTGAAGCACGCCGCCGACCGCCGACGGGTGGACTCCTTTACCGACCTGACCCCCGGCGACCTGGTGGTCCACGAGCACCACGGCATTGGCCGCTTTGTGGGGTTGACCCGCATGAAGGTGGACGGCATCGACAAAGACTATATCAAATTGGCCTATGCCGGCACCGACACCCTGTACCTCCCCGCCACCCAGTTGGACGCCATCTCCAAATACATTGGCGGCGGTGAGGACAGCGAGCACAAAAAGCTGTCCAAACTGGGGGGTACCGAGTGGGAACGAGCCAAAACCCGCACCCGGGCCGCGGTGAAGGACTTGGCCAAGGGGCTCATTCAACTCTATGCCCAGCGGCAGCGGCAGCCGGGGTACGCCTTTGCCCCGGATTCCGCCTGGCAGCGAGAATTTGAAGACGACTTCCCCTACCAGGAGACGGAGGATCAACTGCGGTCCATTGCGGAAATCAAAAAGGACATGGAGGCCCCCCGGCCCATGGACCGGCTGCTCTGCGGGGACGTGGGCTACGGCAAAACCGAGGTGGCCCTGCGGGCCATTATGAAGTGCGTGATGGACGGCAAGCAGGCGGCCATTTTGGTGCCCACCACCGTGCTGGCCCGACAGCACTACCTCACCGCCAAGGCCCGGTTTGCCAAGTACCCGGTGGAAATTGAGGTGGTCTCCCGGTTCCGCACCCCTGCCCAGATGAAAAATGCCCTGGCGGGCGTGGAAAACGGCTCGGTGGACATTCTCATCGGCACACACCGGCTGCTGCAAAAGGACGTGCACTTTAAGAATCTGGGGCTGCTGGTGGTGGACGAGGAGCAGCGGTTCGGGGTGACCCACAAGGAGCGGCTCAAGGAACTGGCCCGGCAGGTGGATGTGCTCACCCTCTCCGCCACCCCCATTCCCCGCACCCTGAACATGGCCCTGTCCGGCATCCGGGACATGTCCGCCATTGAAGAGCCCCCCTCCAACCGCCAGCCGGTGCAGACTTATGTACTGGAGCACAACTGGTCGGTGCTGTGTGACGCCATGCGGCGAGAGCTGGAGCGTGGGGGCCAGGTGTACTACCTGCACAATCGGGTGGACACCATCCACGCCACGGCGGTGAAAATCCAGGAGATGCTGGGAGACGATGTCACCGTGGCGGTGGGCCACGGCAAAATGAGCCAGGAAGAGCTGTCGGATGTCATGACCCGCATGGGAGACGGCGAGGTGGACGTGCTGGTGTGCACCACCATCATTGAGACCGGCATCGACATCGCCAACGCCAACACTCTCATCATCGAAGATGCGGATAAGCTGGGTCTGGCCCAGTTGCACCAGATTCGAGGGCGGGTGGGCCGCTCCACCCGGCGGGCCTACGCCTACATGACCTACCGCACCGGGAAGGTCTTGAGCGAAGTGGCCACCAAGCGGCTGTCTGCCATTCGGGAGTATGCGGAGTTTGGCTCCGGCTTCCGTATCGCCATGCGGGACTTGGAGATTCGCGGGGCGGGCAACCTGTTAGGCCCCGAGCAGTCCGGCTTCCTCATGAGCGTGGGCTATGATTTGTACCTGAAACTGCTGGAAGAGGCAGTTTTGGCGGAAAAGGGAGAGGCCCCGGCGAAGGTGCGGGACTGCACCGCCGACTTGACGGTTCCCGCCTCCATCCCCGAGCGGTATGTGCCGTCGGCTCAGCAGCGCATGGACCTGTACCGGCGCATTGCCCGCATTCGCGCGGAGGAGGACGGGGACGACGTCACCGACGAGCTCATTGACCGCTTTGGTGACCCGCCCCGTGGAGTCAACAACCTCATCTCCATCGCCCTGCTGCGCTCCAAGGCCGCTTCCAGCGGCATGGTGGACATCACCCAGAAGGGGGCGTCCCTCCAATTTACCCTGGAGGAATTTGACCTCCAGGCCATTGCCACCCTGGGCGAGGGCTATCCCCGGCGGCTGTTGTTCACCCCGGGTCAGGACAAGGGCCTGCTGACTCTGAAGCTGAAACAGGGGGAGGACCCCCTGCGGTGTGCCCAGCAGCTGGTGGAGAAATATTCCTCTTTGCTGCCCAAATCCTAACGGAATCCCCCACAAAGGATTTGCCTTTTCCCCGGTTTGGTGGTACAATGTGCGGTAGCTTGTGCGTTACAGGCCAGCAAAAAAAAGGAGTTTTACAAGTATGAACTTGAAAAAGCGTATTGCAGCCCTCGTTCTGGCTGTTGGTATGACTGCCTCTCTGGCAGCCTGTTCCAATCCCGGCGCCGATTCCTCCCCCTCCCCCTCTCCCACCCAGGAGATTGTGGCAGATCTGTCCCGGGACATTCTGGATTTCTCCGCCGGATTGAAGGCGGATGAGACCATGCTCACCGTCAACGGGGAAGCGGTGCCTGCCGATCTGTACCTGTACTTTTTGGCGGTGAACTGCGCCTACCTCACCCAGATGTATCAGGCCAACGTGGCCGATTACGTGGACAGCCTGAAGTCGGACAGCCAGTCCGTCATCGCCTACTACAAGCTGCTGGAAATGAAGTGCCAGGAGCTGGGCTGCCCCCTCACCGATGCCCAGCAGACCGAGCTGGAGGAGACCCTCATGGCTAAGGGCCAGGAGGACTATGAGCAGCGCAAGACCATCAACGGCCTCAGCGACGAGACCATGCGGTTTGTCTACTCCATCAACTACTTCTATGACAACCTGGTGGAGGCCACCATTCCCAACCCCTCCGATGAGGATCTGAACAACTACGTCTACCAGACCCGCCACATTCTGCTCAAGACCGTGGACACCGAAGGGGAGCGTACCCTCCAGGAGGACGGCACCTACGCCTATCCCAAGCTGGATGAGGCAACCATCAAAGAGAAGAAGGCCAAAGCTGAGGACATTTTGGCCCAGCTCCGCGCCAGCGACGACCCCTCCACCCTGTTTGATGAGCTGATGAAGGAGTACAGCGAGGACGAGGGCCTGAGCGACAATCCCAACGGCTACACCGCCACCCTGGGCCAGATGGTTTCCGCCTACGAGGAGGCCGCACTGAAGCTGGACTTTGGCGGCGTGTCCGATATTGTGGAGTCCGAGTACGGCTATCACATCATCATCCGGGACAAGGTGGAAAAGCTCAGCGATTACACCGCCAGCTGGAAGGACTATAAGATGGGCAAGCAGGTGGACCAGTGGATGGCCGATGCCGACATCCAGACCACCGATGCGCTGAACAACCTGGACGTGGCTGACTTCTACGCCAAGTTCAGCGCCTATCAGACCGCCCTCAACAAAGAATACACCGCTGCAGCCACTCCCGCCCCCTCTACTTCCCCCGC
>NZ_NFHE01000046.1 GCF_002161235.1 Pseudoflavonifractor sp. An85 | reverse complement strand
GCCGCTCAACGTCCCAATGTGGATAGCACTTGCCCCAGAAGAACAGGGCCTGTCAAAGGTGGTGGCTGCCAGTCTGCACCTGATCCCGACGCTTTTGCCAAAGAAGCACCACGGTTCTATACGGGGAGCATTAGCGGCAGCGGCGCAAGGAGAGCAGACAATCCTCCTCACCTCAGCGTCGGTGTGGGATGCTCCAGCGCCGTGCACGGAGACCTCTCAGGGGGGTACCTAGGGGGGAACGCCCCAGGCGATTCTTTCCCCGATTTCTTATCGCTGAGAAATCGGGCCCAGCGGAGCGTCCTACCAGGGAAATGGTAAGTCAAAGATAAAAAACCGGAGAGGCAGAGTTTTTCTGCCTCTCCAGTTGTGATATTAAGGGGTGAGAATGGTGCCAGACACCCGCTGGTGCAGTACATCCAGCAGCAGCACGTGCTCACAGTGTCCGTCCAGGATGGATACCTCGCCTACGCCAGATTCCAGGGCGTGGAGACAGCCTTGGACCTTGGGCACCATGCCTCCGGCGATGAGGCCGGCGTCCATGAGCTCTTTCGCCCGCTGGGCATCCATGTGGGCCACGGCGGTCTTGGTGTTGTGACTGTCGATGAGGATGCCCCCCACATCGGTGAGGAACACCAGACGGTGGGCGTGAAGGGCCTCGGCGATGGCCTGGGCGGCGTCATCGGCGTTGCAGTTGTACCCGGCCCCATCGCCCCCGGCAATGGGGGACACCACAGGGAGGAAGCCCGCCCCCAGCAGGGTCTCCAGCAGGCGGGTGTCCACCTGGGTGATCTGACCCACCCGGCCCAGGGCGGGGTTCTTGCACTGGGCGGTAATGAGATGGCCGTCTTTGCCGGACACGCCCACAGCGGACACATCCAGGTCGCCCAGGGCAGAGACAATGGCTTTGTTCACCTGGGCGGACAGGGCCATCTCCGCCACCCCCAGGGCGGCCTCGTCGGTGACCCGGTAGCCGTTTTCAAAGTGGGTGGGCACCTGGAGCCGCTCCAGCAGGGCGGTAATGTTCTTGCCGCCGCCGTGGACCAGCACCACCCGCAGGCCCGCCATTTGCAGGGTGGCCACATCCTGGAGAATGGAGTCCACCGCCCCGTCGGGGCCCAGGGCGGAGCCGCCGTATTTCACCACCACAGTCTGGCCTGCCATTTCTTTCAGGGCGGGGAGGACGGAGGAGATGGAGCGCACCTTCTCCAGCCCGTCCAGGCCGTGGGTGACGTCGTACTCTTGCAGGAAGGTCTTGGAGTAGTCCACATCCGAGGGGGTGTCGATGTATTCCAGACCCCGCTTCTGCCGGGTCTCTGCCCCCTTGCCGGTGATGAGGATGACGGTGGGCTCTTTGCAGCCCAGAATGGCCTGGCGAATGGCCTCGCCGCGGTTGGGCTGAATCTCATAGGCGCAGCCCTGCTCGGCCACGTGGGTGGCGATCTCCTTGCAGATGGACACGGTGTCTTCCTCGCCGGAGTCCTCCTCGGTGAGCACCACCAGGTCGGAGTACTTGCCGGACACCTCGCCCAGGTCACGGCGGCGGTCCAGGGCCTTTTTGCCGGGGCAGCCGAACACGGTGACAATGCGCCGCCCGGGGTACTCCTCCAGCACGGACTTAAAGAGGGTCTCAAAGCTCATGCGGTTGTGGGCGTAGTCCACAATGGCGGTGATGTGGTCGTTGGCGTTGGTGTATACCTCCATGCGTCCCGGCACTCGGGCCTTCATCAGGCCCACATAGATGCACTGCTGGGGGATGCCCAGGGCGTGGCACACGGCGATGGCGGCCAGGGCGTTCTCGGTGTTGAAGAGGCCGGGCATGGTCAGCTGGAACTCCCGGGACTGGCCCCCGGCAATGGTGACCCGGAAGATGATGTCGTTGCCCCGCTTGCGGATGTGGGAGCCGTACACGTCGGCCTTGGGGTTGGTGCGGGAGAAGGTGACCACACGGCGGCAGTCCCGGCGGGCGGCTTCCTCTACACGGTCGGCGTGGTCGCAGTCCAGGTTGACGCAGGACACCTCCGCCTGGGCGAAGATTTTCAGCTTGGACTGAAAGTAGTCCTCAAAGTCGGGGTGCTCGATGGGGGAGATGTGGTCGGTGCCGATGTTCAAGAAACAGACGGCGGCAAATCGGGTGCCCAGGGTGCGGTGGTATTTGAGGGCCTGGGAGGACACCTCCATGGTGAGATATCCCAGCCCGGAGGCCAGAGCGTTGGCAAAGTGCTTTTGCAGCTCCAAGGGCTCGGGGGTGGTGAGGTGGGACTCGAACTCCTCCACGCCGTCGTAGGTGTCGATGGAGGAGATGACGCCGCAGCGCACCTTCCGGCTGGACAGATACTCGTCCAGGATATATTTCAGGTAATAGGTGGTGGAGGACTTGCCCTTGGTGCCGGTGATGCCGATGACGTTTAAGAGGCGAGAGGGGTCATTGTAGTACAGCACGGCAAAGGGGGCGATGACCTGGCGCATGTCGGTGACATGGAAGCAGGGCAGGTCCACCTCCGGGTAGGGGGTCTCGCTGACGTAGGCGAAGGCCCCCCGGTCGGCGGCCTGCTGCAGGTACTCGGGCCGGAAGTGGGCGCCCTTACACAAAAACAGGGTGCCAGGCACCACGTTTTTGGAGTCGTAGGACACCAATTCCACGGTGCGGGACAGATCCAGCCCCGCGGGCAGAGGAGCGGCCAGGAGGTTTTTGGTGGTGAGGAGATGGCAGTAGGTCTCCAAGGGGTACATGGTTAGATTCATGACAGATACCTCATTTGTCAACAAGTGGTTAAATCATACGCAGCTGGTAGCCGCAGCGGGTGACGGCGGTCTCCGCCAGCACCTCCATGGCATCCACATAGAACGGGGGCAGGTTGTGGTAGGTGCGGAACACGGACAGTTCCGTGCAGGCCAAAATGGCGCAGTCGCACCCGGCACGGCGCACCGCCTTGTCGATGGCGGCGAACTTCTCCCGGCTGCCTCGTTCCCCCTGCTTGATCTCATCGTAGATGATGGACATCACCAGCTTCTGGGTGTCCGGGTCGGGGGCCACAGCCTCCAGGCCGTACTGGGCGCAGGCGGCCTGATACAGCCCCGACTGGATGGTGCCGTCGGTGGCTAGAATGGCAGGACGGCGGCGGCCCTGGGCATAGATGGCGGCGGCGGTCTCCCGAATCATGTGGAGAATGGGGGTGTGAATGTCCCCTTGCAGCTTGTCCACAAAGTAGTGGGAGGTGTTGCAGGGGATGGCGATGGCGGTGCAGCCGCAGTCCTCCAGCAGCTTGGCGTCCTTCAAAAGCCGCCCATACAGCGCCTGGGTGTCCCCCGAGAGGATGGCGGCGGTGCGGTCGGGCATTTTGGTGTCGGACAAAATGAGGGTGGGCAGGTGTTCCTGGTCACAGTTGGCCTCGGTGCGGTCCAGCACGTATTGGTAAAAGACCTGGGTGGCCTGGGGGCCCATACCCCCCAAAATGCCCAGTTTTTGTTCACTCATAGTCTGGAATCTCCCTTAGTTCTGGGGCTTTTTGCAGTATTTGCGGAAGCGGTGGATGTTGCCGATGTGGTTTTTCCAAATCCGCCAGATGCGGCCCAGGGTGTAGTCGGGGCGGTACTCCATGGAGTGGTGGTCGGCCCCGGCCCGGATGAGGGCCTTCATCTGGGGGTGGTAGTTCTTGGGGATGAACTCATAGGCCAGACACCGGGGGATCATCCGCCACAGGCTCTGGTTTTTCACCACGGTGAGGGGCAGATCCTTCCCTTCCACCAGGTCGCCCACCAGGTAGGTGGCGATGTTGTGGCCCGAGCCGGTGACATAGTAGTTGGAGCGGCCCTGGCGGCAGTTGATCTCAAAGGCCTTGTACTTACCGTCTCGCTGATCGTACTTGATGTCGAAGTTGGAGAAGCCCACGTACCCCAGGTCCTCCAGCATGCCCCGGATCTTGTCGCACAGCTCCTGCTGGTGCTCGGTGATGATGACGGCGTGGTTGCCGATGCCGTGGGGGGAGTGCTCCTCCAGCAGCACGTGGCCCAGGCACATGAGCTTGACCTTGCCGTTCTGGTCGGAGTAGTTGGTCAGCACCCGCATGTAGGTGTCATCCCCGGGAATGAACTCCTGGAGAATCATTTTGCCCGGATACCCGGCGGCGTACACCTCGTCCAGAGCGCCCAGCAGCTCCTCCCAGGTGTCGCACAGGTATACCTTTTTCAGCTCGCTGTGGCCGGTAGCCCAATAGGCCACGCCGTCGGCTGGCTTGGCGATGTAAGGGGCGCCAAAGGGAGGCTTAAAGTCGTGGCCCATCTCTTGGTTGTAGACGAAGGTGGTGGGGTGGTCAATGCCGTACTGGTCGCACAGGGCGTAGAACTGCTCTTTGTCGGTGAGCCGGTCCAACATTTCCCCGGAGATGTAGTTGCACTTCACGTTTTCCGGGAACTGGTCTTTCAGGTGGGCGGCCAGCTTCACATAGCTGTCTCCGCAGCCGATGACCAGCACCGTCTTGGGATACACTTCCCGGGCCACGTCGGTGACGTTTTTCAAAAAGGCGTCTGCGTTTTCGTTTTCCAGGCAGGGCCGGTAGTCAATGATGGAGCTAAAGGCGCAGGGGAAGGTGGCGGCGAACTTGCCGAAGGCGATGCTTTTCACGCCGTAGGCCTCGTGAAAGGCCCGTGCCACGCTGTACACGTTGATATCCCCGCCAAAGAGCAGGGGCTGGAAGGAATGGGTTTCCATTTCAAAGAGGACTCCTTTAACTAAATTCTCAAAAATGCAAGCATTTTTTCGAGGAGGTTTAGCCCGGTTGCGGGCTGAACCGTGTATTTTCATAAGTTTCCCCGCCTTTGGGCGGGGAAACTTCGCTTCAGAGTTTTTATCCGTTTGCTCTCTGTACTAAGAACACACCCTGAATCTGGGACAGCTTGTTGATGACGGTGTTGAGCTCGGCGCGGTCCTTCACCGACAGCTCCAGGAAAATGGTGGCGTAGCCATCGGGCTGGGCACGGGCGGAGAGGTTGTTCACCTTCACCTTCTGGGTAGACAGGGCCATAGCCACGTCCAGGGCCAGGCCGTCCCGGTCCTTGGCGGAGATCTCCAGAGAGGTACGGTAGCTGGTCTGATCACTGTCCACCCAGGACACCGCCACCCAGCGGCCCGCCTCCTCCGGCTTGCGGCGCAGAGGGTCGGCGTTGGGGCAGTCCTTGCGGTGGATGGACACGCCATAGCCCCGGGTGATGAAGCCCACAATGGGGTCGCCGGGGACGGGGGTGCAGCACTTGGAGAACTTCACCGTGCAGTTGTCCAGGCCCTCCACCAAAATACCGTTGGAGGAGTGGCGGGGCTTTTGGCCCGTGGGGGTGGACACCTTGGCCGCAGCGGGGAAGATGGTCTCTCCCTTGCTGAGGGAATCCTGGAGCACCTTCTGCTCGGCCTTGTGCTGGTCCTCCCGGTGGATGCGCAGCAGCTCCTCCTTGATGCGGGCCACCGCCTTCTGGGCGGACATGCCGCCGTAGCCAATGGCGGCGTACAGCTCGTCCAGAGAGCCGAAGCGCAGACGGCGCAGCAGCGCGTCAGTGACCTCGGCGGGAGAGGTGATCTGGGCCATGGTGAGCCCTGCGTGCTTCAGTTCGGTCTCAAAGGTGGCCCGACCGGTGGCAATGTTCTCCTCCCGGCGCTCCTTTTTGAACCACTGGCGGATCTTGTTTCTCGCCTCGTTGGACTTACAGATTTTCATCCAGTCTCGGCTGGGGCCACGGGCGGCCTTGGAGGTGATGATCTCCACAATATCCCCGTTTTTCAAGGGGGTATCGTAGGTGACAATGCGCCCGTTGACCCGGGCTCCCGTCATGGAGTTACCCACGGCGGAGTGGATGGCATAGGCAAAGTCAATGGGGGTGGCACCGGCGGGCAGGCTCTTCACGTCGCCATTGGGGGTGAAGACGAACACCTCGTCGGCGAACATATCTACCTTCAGGGTGCTGACAAATTCCTCGGCGTCGGTGTCCTGCTGGCTCTCCAGCAGCTTGCGCACCCACTCAAATTCCTTTTCGCTGCCCAACTGGTCGTTGGCCAGCCCCTGCTTGTACTTCCAGTGGGCGGCCACGCCGTACTCGGCGGTCTGGTGCATCTCCCAGGTGCGGATTTGCACCTCGAAGGGGATGCCGTCCCGGCCGATGACGGTGGTGTGCAGGGATTGGTAACCGTTGGGCTTGGGGGTGCCGATGTAGTCCTTGAAGCGGCCCAACACCGGGTTATACATATCGTGGATGGAGCCTAACACATTGTAACAGCTGGGGATGTCGGGCACAATGACGCGGAAGGCATATAAATCAAAAATTTCCTTGAAATTTTTGTTCTGTGTGTACATCTTCCGGTACAGGGAGTAGATATGCTTGACCCGGCCGTACACTTTGCACTCAATGCCGTCGGCAGCCAGACGCTGCTCCAGCTGCTGCTGGATGTTGGTGAAGAATTGGGCGTTGCGGGTGGTGGTGTTCTCCAGCTCCTGCTCCACCTCCTCGTACCCAATGGGGTCCAGGTAGCGCAGGGACAGGTCTTCCAGCTCCCACTTGATGCGCTGCATACCTAAGCGGTGGGCGATGGGGGCGTAGATCTCCATGGTCTCCAGAGCCTTTTCCCGTTGCTTTTTCTCGGATTGGTACTGGAGGGTGCGCATGTTGTGCAGCCGGTCGCACAGCTTGATGAGAATCACCCGCACGTCCTGGGCCATGGCCATGAACATTTTGCGCAGGTTTTCCATCTGCTCCTCTTCCTTGGAGGTGTACTGCATCCGGGTCAGCTTGGTGACCCCTTCCACCAGGTCCGCCACCGTGGAGCCAAAGAGTTTGGCGATCTCGTCATGGGAGGCGTCGGTGTCCTCGATGCAGTCGTGGAGCAGGGCGGCCAGAATGGAATCCAGGTCCAAATCCAGCTCGTTGACAATCTCCGCCACGGCCAGGGGGTGGATGATGTAAGGCTCTCCACTTTTGCGCAGTTGGGTGCCGTGGTGGGCTTCAGCATAGTCAAAGGCGGCCCGCAGCCGCTTTACGTCGGCGTTGGGGTTGCGCTGGAGCACCTGTTGTTCCAGGGCCTCGTAGCGTTTTTCCATGGATTCCATGGCAATACCTCCTTTCCCCCACAGATGGGGGCTGGGGGACAAAAGCCCCCGCGCTCTCTCAATATTCTTCTCAAATACGGCGGGAATCATGCCGCAGGCGGCGCATCATCTCCGCCTGCTCCAAATCCACCTTTTCCCGGGGGCGGCACAGCCGCACGGTGGCCAGCTGCTCCTCCACCACCACCTGAATGAGCCCTCGGTCGTCCATGACGTGGAGACACACCAGGGCTTTGCCCCAGGAGCGGTGGCCAGACAGGCAGCGGGTGGCCTGACGCACCAGCTGGTCCATGGGGGCCTGGGCAGGCCCGGCGGCGCACAGCTGCTCCAGGTACCGCCACAGCTGAGCAAAGTCCCGGCGCTGGGGCAGCATCAGCGAGGCCTCCCAGGGGGAGAGGGACTCCCCCGCCCGCAGACGGTGGAATAAGGTACGCTCCAGTTGGGAGCGGGTGGGGGCGGGGCGCAGGTCGCACAGCTGGAGCTGCACGGTGCGGTTGCCCCGGAAGTGGTTGATTTGCAGAGAAAAGACAATATCCAGCCGCTGGCCGTTTTCCAGCTGGCAACTGGCGGAATTGGCGGAAAAGAAAATGGCGTCCATGACCACCCCGTCCCGGCGCAGCTTCAACTTCAAGTGCCGCCCGCCTCCCACATCCGTGTGGGAGAGCACGCACACCGAGCGCAGCAAAAATACCGGCTTGGGGTTGCCGGACCCGAAGGGCTCCAGCAGGGACAGGGCCTCCACCTCCTGGGTGGACAGCAGGGAACAGTGGGGAATCTCACAGTCCACATCCAAGGTGGACTCCATGGGCTGGTGTCCGGCGTAGTCCTGCACCAGGCGGGCCAGGGCAGAGCGGAAGGCGGGAATGTTGTCCCGGCGGATGGAGAATCCGGCGGCCAGTTCGTGGCCACCGTATCCGTCCAGCAGGGGGGCGCACTGCTCCAGGGCGGCAAAGAGGTTGAACCCGCCGAAGGAGCGGCAGGAGCCCTTGCCCTTGTCCCCGTCCAGGCTGATCATAAACACCGGGCAGGCGTATTTCTCCGCCAGACGGGAGGCCACAATGCCGATGACCCCCTGGTGCCAGCCGTCCCCGGCCAACACAATGGCGGGGCCTGCCAGGGCGGGAGTGTGGGTGAGCAGTTGGTCGCAGTGTTGGAAAATCTCCAATTCAATGGCTTGGCGCAGGCGGTTGAGCTGGCACAGCTGCTGGGCCAGCTCCTCCCCCCGCTGGGGGTCGTCGGTGAGCAGCAGCTCCAGGGCCACCCCCGCCTGTTCCATGCGCCCGGCGGCGTTGATGCGGGGGGCAAGCCCGTAACCCACTGTGACGGTGGATGGGGTTTGCCCTCGGGGACAGCCTGTCTCCCGCAGCAGGGATTGCAGACCAGGGCGGGCGGTGTGAGCCAGTTGCTCCAGCCCCTGGTGTACCAGGGCCCGGTTTTCCCCTTGCAACAGCATCACATCCGCCACCGTACCAATGGCGGCCAGCTCTCCATACTGGGCCAGTACCTGGACCCGCAGATGGGCGGGGGTGAGGGCCATGGCCACCTTCAACGCCACCCCCACCCCTGCCAGGTCGGGGAAGGGATAGGGACAGTCGGGGCGGCGGGGGTCCACCACGGCCACCGCCTGAGGTAAGGTCTCCTTGCACTGGTGGTGGTCGGTGATGACCACGTCCACCCCCAGGCTTTGGGCGTACTCCACCTCTTTGGTGGCGGTGATGCCACAGTCCACCGTGACAATCAGGGTGACACCCTGCTGGTGCAGCCGCTCCACCGCCTGGTTGTTCAGGCCGTACCCCTCTTGGATGCGATCCGGAATGTAGCTGACCACCTGCCCGCCCAGGGAGCGGAGAAATTGGGTGAGCAGACAGGTGGAGGTGATGCCGTCCACGTCGTAGTCGCCGTAGACAGCGATGGTCTCTTGGTTGCGTAGGGCCTGGTCAATGCGCGCCACGGCCCGGTCCATGTCCCGCATCAAAAAGGGGTCATAGAGCAGGTCGGAGCCATGGGCCAGAAAGGCCGAAGCCTGTGGGGCGGTGTCCACCCCACGGGCACAGAGGACGGCGGCGCACAAGGGGGGCAATCCGGCCCCCTCCAACTCCGCCCGGGCGGCCCCAGTGCCGGGAGGGCGGAGATTCCACCGATCATATTTCATAGGGTTCATTCCTTAAGAAAAATTATCTTTAATTATATCAAAGTTGGGATATTATTTCAACATCTCCCCCTCAAGAAGCGGGGGAATCATTTGAAAGAATGGAACAAATGTTTGACATTGCCCAGGGGCCGTGGTAAAATGGAGAAAACAGTTGGAATGTCCGGGAAAGGGGCTGTGCCGTATGAGTAAATTGAGCCAAAAGCAGCAGGAGATCTACGACTACATCTTGTCCTTTGCCCAGGAAAACGGCTATCCCCCTTCGGTGCGGGAGATTGCCCAGCATGTGGGACTCAAATCCCCCTCCACCGTCCACTTTCACCTGAAGGGCCTGCGGGAGGCGGGGCTCATCACCCAGGCTGAAGGCAAAACCCGGGCCATCACCATCACCGATGGCAGCCACAACCGCCGGGACCAGGTGCCCCTGGTGGGCTCGGTGGCTGCCGGCAGCCCCATTTTGGCCGAGGAGTGCATTGAGGATTACCTCACCTTTGACACCGGCGGACGGGTGGGGGAGCACTTTGCCCTGCGGGTGCGAGGCGAGTCCATGCTGGAGGCGGGGATTCTCCCCGGCGACCTGGTGGTGGTGCACCAGCAGCGGGACGTGAAAAACGGGGACATTGTGGTGGCTCTGTTTGAGGACGAGGCCACGGTGAAGACCTTCCGGCGGGAAAATGGCCATGTGTGGCTGTATCCGGAGAACTCCAGCGGGGAGTACCAGCCCATTGACGGGGAAGGGGGCTCCATCCTAGGCCGGGTGGTGGCTGTCGTTCGCCGCTACTGATTTCCACAAAGGGGCAAGACCCCTTTGTGGAGGGGTGCAGCCCACTGCGTCGCACTCGCCATGCTCGCACGCTTGCGGGCTGAGAAGTGTATTTTCCCATGCGCATGTCCTGGGAAAATACGTGATTTCAATTTTTCCACCGCCTGCAGGCGGTGGAACTCTGCGATGCTCAGGTGGGACGTACGGTTTTTGCAAAGAGAAGCCCCTGAAAAGGGGCTTTCTTTTTTTGCCCCTGCGTGATATGATACCTGTAATCTGGCACATTAAAGTAAGAGGGATAACCATGAGAATTGTAGTGAAAATTGGCACCTCCACCTTGGCCCACCCCACCGGGCGGCTGAACATCCGCCATGTGGAAGAGCTGGTGAAGGTGCTGTCCGATTTGGAAAATGCGGGACATGAGACCATTTTGGTCTCCTCCGGCGCCATTGGCATGGGGGTGGGCAAACTCAACCTGCCCGGTAAGCCCCAGGACATGCCCACCAAGCAGGCCGCCGCCGCCGTGGGTCAGTGTGAGCTGATGTACACCTACGACCGGCTCTTTGCCATGTACAACCACACCGTGGCCCAAATCCTCCTCACCGGCGAGGACATTGACCACGCCGACCGGCGGGAAAACTTCCAGAACACCCTGGAGCGGCTGCTGGAGATGGGTGTGATCCCCGTCATCAACGAAAACGACACCGTGGCCACCGCCGAGATCAAGGTGGGCGACAACGACACCCTGGGGGCCATCGTGGCCTGCTGTGTGGGAGCGGACGTGCTGGTGCTGCTCAGTGACATCCAGGGCCTGTACACCGCAGACCCCCATAAAGACCCCAATGCCCAACTGATTGACAGAGTGGACCATATTTCCCCGGAAATATTGGCTCTGGCCGGCAGTGCCGGCAGCGCCCTGGGCACCGGCGGCATGGCTACCAAGCTGCGGGCGGCCCAGATGGTTATGGAGAAAGGGTGCGACATGATCATCGCCCACGGCGAGCACCCGGAACTGCTGTATGATATGGTGGAAGGCAAGCCGGTAGGCACCCGGTTTTGCGCCCAAAAGGAGGAGTGAATATGACCACCCAGGAACTGCTGCGCTGCGCCAAGGCGGCCAAAAAACAGGTGGCGGCTGCCACCACGGAGGAGAAAAACCGAGCCTTGCTGGCCATGGCAGACCAGTTGGAAGCCCATGAGGCGGACATTCTGGCCGCCAATGCCCAGGATGTGGAGCGGGCTCAGGGGGTCATTGCCCCGGTGATGGTGGACCGGCTTCTGCTCACCCCCCAGCGCATCCGGGACATGGCCACTGGCATCCGGGAGGTGGCCGACCTGCCCGACCCGGTGGGGCAGGTCTTGCGGCGGGAGGAGCGGCCCAACGGGCTGGTCATTGAGAAAACCGCCAGCCCCATGGGGGTCATCGCCATCATCTACGAGAGCCGCCCCAACGTCACCTCGGATGCGGCGGCCCTGGCTTTGAAGGCGGGCTCGGCCTGTGTGCTGCGCTGCGGCAAGGAGGCCCACCAGTCCGCCGCCGCCATTGTGTCGGCCCTGCGGGAGGGTCTGGCCCAGGCGGGTCTGCCCCAGGACGCTGTGGTGCTGGTGGAGGACACCACCCGGGCCTCCGCCACTGAGCTGATGCAGGCCAACGGCCTGGTGGATCTGCTCATTCCCCGGGGTGGGGCGGGGCTCATCCGAGCCTGTGTGGAGCAGGCCACCGTACCCGTCATTGAGACGGGCACTGGCATCTGCCATGTGTACGTGGACCAAGACGCAGACCTGGATATGGCCCTGAACATTCTGGAAAACGCCAAGTGCTCCCGGCCTTCGGTGTGCAACGCCTGTGAGGTGTGTCTGGTGCACCAGAGCGTGGCCCAGGAGTTTTTGCCACAGCTCTGCTGCCGCCTGGTGGAGGAGCGGAAGGAGAACCCGGTGCAGCTGCGGCTGGACACCCGGGCCTCCGCCATCATTCCCGGTCAGGCTGCGGGAGAGCAGGACTTTGACACGGAGTTTTTGGATTATATCCTGGCTGTGGGGGTGGTGGACAGCCTCAGCGAGGCCATCGACCACATCAACGCCCACTCCACCGGCCACAGCGAGGCCATTATCACCGCCAATGCCCAGGCGGCCCAGACCTTTACCACCCAGGTGGACAGCTCCTCGGTATATTGGAACGCCTCCACCCGGTTTACCGACGGGGGCCAGTTCGGCCTGGGTTGTGAGATGGGCATCTCCACCCAGCGGCTGCACGCCCGCGGCCCCATGGGCCTGGGCGAGCTGTGTACGTACAAGTACATCGTCCGAGGCAACGGACAGATTCGATAACAAAAAAGACGGAAACCATTGGTTTCCGTCTTTTTTCTCAGGTTAGTTGCCCAGCTGGTCCACTACGCTGGGCAGCTTGGAGGGGTCGCCCACGGCCAGGAGCACCGTGTTGCCCAGCCGACGGATCACAGCCCCTTCCAGGCGGGGCACGGCGGCGGGGGTGTAGTCCTTGGCGGTTTTCAGCTGGTTGTCCAGCCGCTTTTCACAGGCAGTCTCGGCGGTCTGGGCGGCGGCCTCGTCGGTGAGAACCAGAATGGTCAGCTCATCGGCGCTCACCGAGGTGTTGGCGGCCAGGTAGCTGACCCCGTCCTGGATGGTGTCGCGGTCAATATCGTAGAGCATGGCCACGGTGTCCAGGTCGATTTCCGCCATGTCTCCGTCAAACACCCCGGCATCCATCAGCACCTGGGCGTCGTCCACGGTATAGGCGGAGGGGGTTTTCGGGGAGCTGGAGGAGCACCCCACCAAAGATACCGCCATCAGGGCGGCAAAGAGCAATGCCAATTTCTTTCTCATGTCTCATGCACTTCCTCAGAACGTTGTGGGGTGGAGCCCTCTTTGCGGCTCTGGTCAAAACGCTGGAAACTCATGGTATGGCTGGCCATGTAGTCCACCCAGCGGCGGTAAGCACCGGGGGTAAAGTGGACGCCGTCCGAGGCCAGATCCGCGGGCAGGGAGCCATTTTCGTCCCGGTAGGCGGCCCCGGTGTCCACCAGTGCCACCTTGTACTTGGTGGCCAGTTCCACGATCACCTTGTTGAAGGCGGCCACGTTGGTATTGTTGATGGAGTCGTTCAGGCTGTTCTTTTTGGCGGTCTCCTCGTTGACCGGGGGCAGGGTTTGCAGGTAGATGACCGCATTGGGCTGGATCTCAAGGACCCGCTCCAACAGCTTGGACAGCCCCGAGCGGTAGCTCTCCAGGGGATAGCCCAGCTCGTTGATGCCCATCATGATATACACACTCTGATACTTTTTCAGGGCCAGAGCTTCCAAAATGGTGTAGTCCTTGCCGTCGATGGACACCACTTTGTAGTCTTCATCGTCCACCCGGAACACATTCATGCCCCGGGAGAAGAAAAAGTCGCCGTATTGTAGGCCGCTGTAGGCCTTCAGACCCTCGGTGCGGGAGTCGCCAATGAAGGCGGCGGTTTCAAACCAGCTGTCCTCCACCGGGTCAGATTCTTCCACATAGGAGCCAAAGGTGTAGGGGGTGATGGGGCCTTCCGATGGG
>NZ_NFHE01000045.1 GCF_002161235.1 Pseudoflavonifractor sp. An85 | reverse complement strand
GGTGGGGCTGCGCTTGGGTCTGGGGCACCAGCTGGGGGTGATCCTGCTTCCAGGCGGTAAAGTCAATGACACGGCTCTGGTTTGGGGCAGGGGCGGGGGTTTGTCGGCGCAGACACACCAGCTCCCGCACCATAGGCTCTTCATAGGCCGGGGCCGTGCTGCTGACCGTCAGTCGCCGTGCGGCAACGGTGTAAAATGTGGTCTCCATAGACAATCCTCCTTTTGTATTTGAGAGTAGTATCTCACAAATACAGTCCCATAAACGACACTTTGTTACAATTTGTCGAACCAATGTTCTAGATATATGATAATACATTTGTTCGATTTTGTCAAGGGGGACGCTGCGCTGGGGACGCGCTCCGCTTAGGCCCGATTTCTCCCCGATGAGAAATCGGGGAAAGAATCGCCTAGGGCGTTCCCCCCTAGGTACCCCCCAGAGGTCTCCTTGCATGGCGCTGGAGCATCCCACACCGACGCTGAGGTAAGAAGGATTGACTGGCCTCCTTGCGCCGCTGCCGCTGATACGTTGTGTGTAGAACCGCGGTGCTTGGTAACAGCGTCTGGTTTGGGAGCAGGCTGGTAGCTACCACCTGTGGCAGGCCCTGCCCTTCTGGGGCAAGTGCTTTCCACACTGGAACGTGGAGCGGTGAGCGGAGGTAGTGGCACAGAGTATCGGCTTACCCCTGGGCCGGTTTGGGTTCCTCCAGTGCCATAGGGCTACTGACCCCAGTGGGGTTCTTAGGGGCAAGGCCCCTAAGTGGCTTTTCGTCCATTTTGGCCACTCAAAATGGACCCTTAGCGGAGCGTGTCCTTCTGGGCTGACAAGCCTATGCCATCAAAAGCAAAAGAAAAACCGTGCTGTGAGAACCCCTCACAGCACGGTTGAGATTTTAGAGATAATTGCGGGGGTTCACGCTCTGGCCGCCCACGCGCACCTCAAAGTGGCAGTGGTAGCCGGTGGCGGTGCCGGTCATGCCCACGCGGGCAATGGCCTGACCCTGGAACACCTTCTCCCCAGCGTTGACCAGCAGGGAAGAGCAGTGGGCGTAGTAGGTGACGGTGCCGTCGTCATGGGTGATGATGACGGTGTAGCCGTAGCTGCCACGCCAGCCAGCGAAGGTGACGGTGCCGCCGTCGGCAGCGGAAATGGTGGTGCCGTAGGGAGCGGCAATGTCCAGACCGGAGTGGAAGGAGGTACCGCCGAAGATGTTACGGTAACCGAACTCGGAAGTAATGGTGCCAGACAAGGGCCAAATAAAGTAACCATTGGAGGCAGTGGCGGGCTTTTCCTTGGTGCCCTGGTACATGTAGGTGGTGGTGGCCTCCTGCACGGTGGTGCGGGACACCTCTTCGCGCTGGGTCTCCACACCGTTGACCAGGGTGACCCGGGCCTCCACCTGCTCCACGCCGTCCTGACCGGCTTCCTTGAGCTGGGTGGTGCCCTCATAGAGGTTGGCGTTGTCCACGTACTCCACGGGGCTCTGGATGGTCTCCTCGTAGGTCTCAGTGACCACAGTCTCCACGGTCAGCAGAGGCTCAGCCTGCTTGACCAGCAGCTGATCGCCCACGGTGAGGCGGCTGCTCTTCACCTCAGGGTTGAACTCCTGAAGCTGGTCGCCGGTGAGGCCAGCGGCCTCGGCAATGCTGTTAAAGGTATCGCCCCGCTCCACAGTGACGTATTCGGCCTCTTCCTTGTTGCCGGAGAGGGTGGCCTGGAGGGTATCGGGGGTGAACTCGGTGTTGGAGGGCAGCTCCACGGGGAAGATCTCCACATCCTGAGTGAACTTGTGCTCCACAGTCTGGTCGTTGAGGTAGGGCTCAGCCACCTGATCCAGCATCTGCTCCAGCTCTTCACTGGTCTGAGCGTAGCCCAGCTCCTGGCCGTCCACGGAGATGGCGTAGGCATCCATCATGGCGCCGGTGTCCTCGAACAGGGCATCCTCAACGGCGCGGGCGTTGGTCTGGGTACCGGCATCCAGGTAGGTGGGAGCCAGGGTGATCTCGGCGTCGTAGCTGTACTCCTCGCCCAACACGCTGGCCACGCGGGTCTCCACGTTGCCCACAATGTTACTCAGCTCTTCCTCACTGGCCACCACGCCCACTTCCTGGCCGCCCACGTAGGCCACGTAGGCCTTGGTGTACATGCCGTTGAAAGAGATGGCGCCGATGCCCACACACAGCAGGGTGATGTACAGCAGGGGGGAGACGGGGTGACGGTCCACACGGACCCGCACCTTATTGGCCAGCACGCCGGCCTTCTCCCAATACTCCCGGCCCCAAGCGGAGGTCTTGTCCCACTGGGCACGGGCCAGCTTGCCGCCGTTGACCGCGCCCACCAGAGCCATATCATGGCACACAGTGGCAGCGGCTTTGGCCTTGTCCTTGCCCACCAGAGCCATGTCGTGACAGACGGTGGCAGCGGCCTTGGCCTTCTCCTGGCAAACTCCTGCGCTGGTCTTGGCCTTGGCCTTGCAGGCAGCAGCGGCGGCCTTCAGGCGATTCTTGGCCCACAGAGCCGTGTCACTGACGACACGGCGCAGGGAATGCGTATTCAGTTCGTTGTCCTGTTGCGAGTTCCTCACGGAACGTCCCTCCCGACTTTCGAATTGGTAACAAATAAATTTCAATAGTTACAAATCAGTTACAAGGCATATCCTACACGCTTTTTCTCTCTTCGTCAAGGGTTTTTTCTGTCGTAATATGTAAACATTTTATTTTATACGTGGTGGCACGAGAAAATTTATGGTAAAAATTCTACCAAATTTCTGGAAGTTTGAGGGGTTTTGAGCAAAACACAGAAGAATTCCCCAGGGTTGACAGATGTGGTGGGGAACAGTAAAATTGTGGCGATACCCAGACAAAAGGAGGCTGTGGCCATGGGAAAATTTGACGGCGTGTTGCTGTATTCCGATTACGACGACACCTTATATAACCAACATCTCACGGTATCCCAAGAAAATCATGAGGCCATCCGGTACTTTATGAAGGAGGGCGGCCGGTTTTCTGTGGCCACCGGGCGGGCAAAACGCACCTTTGCTCCTCAAGTGGAACGGGAGCATTTGGAGTTCAATGCCCCGGTAGTGGTGTCCAACGGCGCGGGGATTTACGATTTTGCCGCGGGGGAGTATGTGCTGCGCAGTCAGCTCACCCCTGAGACCCGAGACCATATGGTGCAGCTGTGTGAGCAGTTTCCCGAACTGTCCTTTGAGGCCTACCACGAGGAGGACATCTACGTCCACAACCCCAACATTGTCACCATCACCCATTTGAACCGGGTGGGGGTGCCCTATCAGGAGTGCCCCATCCACCAGATGCCAACCCCATGGATGAAGGTGCTGGTGGAGCAGGACCACCCCATGCTGCAAGAGGCGCAGGAGTATCTCCTCTCCCACTGGGGGGAGGATTACGAGGTGATTTTCTCCAACCCCTACCTGCTGGAGGTCACTGCCAAGGGCGCCAACAAGGGCACCATGGTTTCCCACGTGGCCAAGATGCTGGGGATTGCCCCCCAGCATGTGTACTGCATCGGGGACAATCAAAATGACATCCCCATGCTGGAGGTGTCCGCCATCCCCTTTGCCCCGGCCAACTGCGCCCAGCCGGTGAAGGACTGGGGTGCGCGGCTGGTGGGCCACACCAACGACCACGCGGTGGCCCAGGTCATTGAGATTTTGGATGGTATCTATAAATAAAGAGAAGCCCGGCTGCATATGTATATACCCATATCTTGTTTTTTCAGTTCCGGCTTACCAGACTGGTGGAGACGCTCCGCTAGGATCTATTTTTGAGCGGCCAAAAATAGACGAAAAAGCCGCCTAGGGGTTGCACCCCTAGGTACCCTGCTGGGGTCAGAAGCCCTACGGATTTGGAGCAACCCAAACCGGCCCCGGGGTAAGCTGATACTCTTACGCCACTACATCCGCTGCCGCTCACCGTACCAGTGTAGAGGGCATTTGCCCCAGAAGCACAGGGCCTGCCATGGGTGGTGGCTGCCAGCCTGCTCCCAATCCAGACGCTATGACCAAAGAACCACCACGGCTCTACACGGAACATGTTAGCGGCAGCGGCGCAAGGAGAACAGACAATTCCACATACCTCAGCGTCGATAGGGGATGCTCCAGCGCCATGCAAGGAGACATTAGGGAGGTATCTAGGGGGGGAACGCCCTAGACGATTCTTTCCCCGATTTCTCATCGTGGAGAAATCGGGCCCAGCGGAGCGTAAAACCAAGTTGTCAAATTTTTTCGCTGGAAATTGCGGACGGACAGTTCCCCGGAAAGGAAAGAAGGGGAACCTCAGTTCCCCTCCAAAAAGTAGGATGCCTCCATATCCGCCGTGGCCAGAGCAAAGGCCAGAGGGAACTGCTGGAAGGCCTGCCCCACCAGACGGTTGTCCTCGGTGCCGGAAAAGCCCATGTGCCAGCGGATGGCCATGGCCTCCTCCCGGGTAAGGCGCATAAACCCGGAGATGATGTACACCGACTTCTCCCCGTGACCGTAGGGCAGCTTGTCCTCAAAGAAGAAGGTGGGCACCTTCTCCCACTGGCCGGTGGCGTCGTTTTTGACGTTGCGGGTGCCCGCTTTGTAGCATCCGATCTTACACAGGTCGTGGAGCAGGGCCACAATGGCCACCGACTCCATGGGATAGTCCAGCTGGTACACCTCCCGGGTGCGGGGCCGGGCCAGGTAATCCTCCAGGCAGCGGAACACGTTCACCGAGTGCTCACACAGGCCCCCCACGTAGGAGCCGTGGAACCGGGCGGAGGCGGGGGCGGTGAAGAAGTCACTTTTATTTAAAAGGTAGTCCAGCAGCTCGGCGGAACCCTCCCGGTGAATGTGGGTTTGAAAAATCTCCAGAAATTCTTCCTTGGGTGTCATGGCGTGGCCCTCCTGTGGTGGTTTTGATGCTACCATCATAGCAGACAACCCCCGCCAGGTCAAAGAAAACCCACCCGCGCCCAGAGATGGGGCGGGTGGGTAGGGAAAATTAGTAGCCCAGTTCTTCCAGAACTTCCAGGGTGTGTGCGGCCTGGTCCGTAATGGCCACGGAAACGTAGTTGCCAGGAATGTGGTCTGTGTTGTAAATATATTCCATTTGCTTCAAGGCGCTGGGACTGATACTCCAGTACAGGTCAATATGCACCTCTCCATCCCCATAGAACAGGGTGCGGGGCATATTGCCCTCCCGGATATCCTGCACAATGGCCTGATAGACGCGCTGGGCCTCACTGGTGGACAGATCGTGGCCGGTGGAGGTATTTCCAGTTTCAGAAGTGAGATAGAAGGAGCCGCCGGTGGGTTGGTACCCGTTTGCCTCCAACTCCTGGAACTCGTAGGACTGGAGCATGAGCTTGCTGTCATTGACCAGCTGGTGGGCCAGATTGGTGACGGTGCCAGCCCGGTCCAGATCCCCTTCATTGACATACACGGTGTAGGAGCGGGTGAGCCGGGTACCATTGGACAGGGTGTAGGTCACGTCCCAACGGGTGGAGTTGTCATAATACCCGTTGAAGGTGTTCCGCTGGTCTACCAGGGCCTGATGCAGCTGGGTGATGAGGGAAATGGCCTGGGGGTCCCGGGTCTGGATGTCGTGGAAGTTGGTGGCGGTGTCAACGGGGTAGCTGTCCAGCCCCGAAATGCTCACCGACACCACCTCGTCGGCCTCCGGTACCCGGGTCTCATAGCCGGTGAGGTCAAATTTCATTGCCAAAAACAGGGCGGCGAAGGCGCAGGCAATGACGCCGGCTCCCTTCCAGTACCGCAGCACCCGCACCGATTTGGACAAAAACATCTGGCCCACAAAGCAGCCCGCCACGCCCCACAGCATGACGGATAACGCCAAACCCACCTCGCCCAGGCCCAGCACCAGCCGGGTGAGAGAGCCCAGGGCCAGCCCGGTGCAGATGGCCACGCCGTAGCGGAACACCGGGCGCAGACCCGCCCAGATCACCACGTCGCCGGAGCGCTCCATGGGCCGCTTGACGTACAGCAGCCAGGACGCCAGGGCGAACACCACCCCCACCCCGGCATATACCATAGACATTCCATATCCGTTATCCGGGCTGCCATAGCTGAATAGTTGCCAGATAGGGGTGAACCATTCCACCCAATCAGGCACTGCCACCAGAGAACCGGGGTAGCCGAAGTAAAACTCGTGGAACAGCAGGGTGAGCAGGTACCAAAGCCCGCCCACTAGGCCGTTGAAAATGCCGTAAAACACGGGCAGGGCCAGCAGATGACCGGTGAGCATGCCGCACAACACCGCAAAGGAGTAGAAAAATAGGGTTTGCATACACACTACGATTAGTCCGGAGGCAAACCCGCTCAGGCTGTAGCCCAGCCCCAGGAGGGCAGCCAGCAGGGTCATCACTGCCACCGGTACCACCAGCCACAAAAGCCCGGTGAGATAGTGGGTGGCAAAGAGAGCCGTGCGCTTGGGGGGCAGGGCAGCGGTGAAGTTGCACGAGCGGGTGGTGTACAGGTGGCTGCACACCGCCATGGCCGCCAGCACGCCGAATACAATGGCCATGGGGGTGGCCATGACCCGGAACAGATACTCGATGTCGGTGGCCCAAGCCCCAATACAGCTGCTGCGCAGATAGTTCAACCCAGAAATGGGCAGGACGATGGCCCAGATGACAGCGTTAAGGGCAATGAGGGGCCAAAACCGCAGGGTCAGCTGCTTGCCCAAGGTTCCATTATAAAACGATGTCCCGCACCGCATAGTCGTCCCCTCCCATCTCATAAATAAAGATTTCTTCCAAACTCAAAGGCAGCGCCTCCACAAACAGGGGGCGGGTCTCCTCCACTCGCTGGCGCACCTCGCCCAGGCTGCCCCGCACAATATAGGTGTACACCCGGCCCAGCTGGGACTGGTGGAGCACCTGCAAATCCTGGGGCAGTCCCGGCTGCACCCCATCGGGGAAGGCCACCTGCAGCTTCACGGTGGTACCCTGGAGCTGGGACAGGGACCGCTCAATAACCACCCGCCCGTGGCTCAAAATACCCACGTGGTCGCACACATCCTCCAGCTCCCGCAGGTTGTGGGAGGACACCAGCACTGTGGTGCCTCGCTCCGCCACGTCCCCCATCAAAAGGGACCATACCTGACGGCGCATCACCGGGTCCAGCCCATCCACCGGCTCGTCCAGAAGCAGGTAGTCGGGGCAGCAGCTCATGGCCAGCCAGAAAGCCGCCTGCTTCTGCATGCCCTTGGACATGCGGCGGATGGGCCGCTTGGGGTCCACCTCGGGGAAGGCGGGGGCCAGCTTTTCAAACCGCTGCGCATCAAAGTGGGGGTACATGCCCCGGTAGAACTTCATCATCTCCCGCACCGAGGCCGAGCCGTAGTAGTACACCTCGTCGGGGATGACCACCATGCGCTCTTTGATGGCGGGATTTTCATACACCGGCTGACCCTCCACGGTGATCTCCCCCCGGTCGGGGCGGTACACCCCGCACAGGTGGCGGAGAATGGTGGATTTACCCGCCCCGTTGGGGCCCACCAGACCGTAAATGGAGCCACGGGGCACCGTCATGGTCAATTCATTCAGGGCGGCAAACCCGTCAAAGGTTTTGGTGACTCCTTTCGCCTCAATCATGGCTGTTCCTCCTTCCGCCCGCACGCGGCGGTAATGTCTTCTTCGCTGACTCCCAGGTATCGCAGCTCCTCCACCACTTTGGACAGCTGCGCCATCAATTCCTCCCGCCGTTTGTCTTCCACGTCGCTGCGGTCGGCGGCAAAGCTGCCCTTGCCGGGGATGGAGTACACATACCCCTCTTGCTCCAGGGCCTCATAGGCCTTTTGGATGGTGTTGGGGTTGATGGCCAGTTGGCTGGCCATGGACCGCACCGAGGGCAGCTTATCCCCCGGGCGAATGGCCCCGGAGATCACCATGTGGCGCAATCCCTCTTTCACCTGCTCGTAGATGGGACGCCCGTCCCGGTAGTTGAGGTGTAACACCAACCTCACCTGCCTTTCTGAACTGTATGAACTGTACTAGATGTTCTAGTACAGTTAGAGTATCACAGAGGGGGAGGAATGTCAAGGAAAAAGAAACAGGGAATGTGGGCGCAAACCCACATTCCCTGTTTCTTTTTGGATAAACTTACAGATTGAGATGCTCGATGACCTCTTGCAGCTGCTTGGCAGAGGCGTGGAGGGCCTTGGACTCCTCCTCGTTCAGGGGAATCTCCAGAATCTGCTCCACACCCCGGCGGCCCACAATGGAGGGGATGGACAGGCACAGGCCGTTGAGGCCGTACTGGCCGCCCAGGCACACGGACACGGGGAGCACAGACCGCTGGTCCCGCACGATGCACTCGGCAATGCGGGCCACCGCCATGGCGATGCCGTAGTAGGTGGCGCCTTTGCGCTGGATGATCTCATAGGCGCTGTCTCGCACCCCCTCATAGATGCGCTGGGTGGCTCCGGCGTGGTCGTTGTGGCCCCGGAACTGGCAGAACCGCTCCAGCGGGATGCCGGAGACGTTGGCGCCGCTCCACACGGCCAGCTCGCTGTCCCCGTGCTCGCCGATGATGAAGGCGTGGACGTTGCGGCTGTCCACATCCAGGTGCTGGCCCAGCAGGAACTTCAGGCGGGCGGTGTCCAGCACGGTGCCGGAACCAAACACCCGGTGGGCGGGATAGCCGGAAATCTTCATGGCGGCGTAGGTGAGCACGTCCACGGGGTTGGACACGATCATCAGCATGCCCTCAAAGGGACGGGCGGTGATCTGGGGAATGATGGACTTGAGAATGCCCACGTTCTTGTCGATGAGGTCCAGGCGGGTCTCACCGGGCTTCTGGTTGGCGCCGGCGGTGATGATGACCAGGGCGCAGTCGGACACGTCCTCGTAGGTGCCGGCGTAAATCTCCATGGGGGAGAGGTAGGGCAGGCCGTGGCTGAGGTCCATGGCCTCGCCTTCCGCCTTCTCGTGGTTGGCGTCGATGAGTACCATTTCGGAGAACAGCCCCTTCTGGATGAGGCTGAAGGCGATGGATGCCCCTACAAATCCGCATCCGATGACCGCAACTTTCCGATGATTCATGAATATCAGTCCTTTCTAGAGTGAATGGGCAAAGGTGTTAGGTTAATTGTAGCCGCTGAAGGGTCTTGGTAAACCAGTCCGGCAGGGGAGCCTCCACTGTCATGCGCTCCCCGGTGGTGGGGTGGGTGAAGGTGAGACAGGCGGCGTGGAGACACTGGCCCGCCAGCCCCGGGAAGGGCTTTTTGGAGCCGTACACCACGTCCCCCACCAGAGGATGCCCAATGGAAGTCATGTGTACCCGGATCTGGTGGGTGCGCCCGGTCTCCAGCCGACAGGTGATGTGGGAGTAGCCGTTCCGGCTGTCCACCACCTGCCAGTGGGTGATGGCCTCCCGGCCCTCGCCAGTTCGGCACACCGCCATGCGTTTTCGATCCACCGGGTGCCGGGCCAGAGGGGCGTTTACCGTTCCCGCCTCCTCCTTAAAGCCGCCCAATACCACGGCGTGGTAGAGGCGGAACAGGGAGTGGTCTTGCAGTTGCTCGGCCAGGGCCAGATGGGCCTTGTCGTTCTTGGCCACAATGAGAAGCCCCGAGGTGTCCCGGTCAATGCGGTGGACAATGCCCGGACGCTTCTCTCCGTTGATTCCGGAGAGTGTATTTTTACAGTGATATAACAGAGCGTTAACAAGTGTTCCGTCGGGATGGCCCGGGGCGGGGTGTACCACCATCCCCACGGGCTTGTTGACCACCACCACGTCGTCGTCCTCGTAGACGATGTCCAGGGGGATGTCCTGGGGGACAAGGTCGATGTCCTGGGGCTGGGGCGGGGAGACCAGCAGGGTATCCCCGGGCTTCAGGGCGGCGTTCTTTTTCACCGGTTTCCCGTTTAAGGTGACCCGGCCTTCCTCCATCCATTTCTGGGCCGCCGAGCGGGTGAGCCCGTCCAGCTGGGCGGAGAGCACCGCGTCGGCTCTCCCTGCCTCAAGTACCGTTATCGGGAAGGTCGCAGTCTCCATGGGGCTCCACCTCCTTCTGATTGGAGTCGGGGTAGAAAAAGAGCACGTAGAGAAAGAGCAGTACCACACCTATCGTGATATAGCAGTCGGCCAGGTTGAACACGGCGAAGTTCATAAAGGTGGTCTGGAACATGTCGGTGACGTAACCCAACACCACCCGGTCGATGAGGTTGCCCACCCCTCCGCACATCACCAGCATGGCGGCGGTGAGGCCCAGCCAGCCCTGGAAAAACTTCCGCTGCACCAGCACGGCGATGACCACCACCACCACGGCAGAGATCAGGGTGAGCAGCCAAGTGTGTTCCCGCAGAATGGAGAAAGCGGCGCCGGTGTTTTGCACATAGGTCAGATCCAACAGGTGGGGGATGAAGGGAATGGACTGGCCCAGGTCAATGCCCGTGCGCACCAGGTATTTCACCACTTGGTCTGCCACCAGCAGCACTAGGGCGATGATTGAGTAAAGCATGGTATCACCTTTTTCGAATAAGTTCCACATCTCATAGAAGTTCTGTGGATATTCTACCACACCCCCTGGGGGTGCGTCCAGAGTTTCCTAGTAAATTGGTATGGTAAGGGTATAAAAGAATGGGAGGGGCGGCATACTGGAATTTGTGAAAGGGGTGTAACACACCATGGCAGATCGACACATTCCACCGCCGCATCCGCGTAAGGAGCCCCGGGTCAACGTGCCTCTCACCGCCGACGGCATCGCCCAGGTCTTTGAGGGGTGCGCGGATTTCGGGCGTCGGACTCTCTATCTGGGGGACAATCCGGACCGGGCCATTGAGATGCTCTACATTGTGGGCCAGGTGCGCAACGAGCGGGCCAGCGACTATGTGCTGCGCCCCCTCACCCAGTGCAAGGACCTGGCGGAGGTGAACACCTTGGACGAGGCCTATGACCGCATGGCCAAGGGGTGCCTGTACTCTCTGGCGGTGTCCGAGCGCACCACTGCCGACCAGGTGGTGTTTGACCTGGTCAACGGGTGGGTGGCCCTGTTTTTCCCGGGAAAAGACAAGGTGCTCACCCTCATGACCGCCACCGAGGAGAAGCGTTCCATTTCCCCTCCCGACAACGAGCCGGACGTGAAGGGAGCCCGGGACTGCTTTGTGGAGAGCGTGCGCACCAACACCTCTTTGGTGCGCCGCCGCCTCCGGGCCCCCGAGCTGCGGGTGGGGGAGACCTTTGTGGGCCGGCAGTCGGTGACCCCCGTGGACATTCTATATATAAAAGGTATCGCCGATCCTCAGCTGGCCCAACAGGTGGAGGAGCGGGTGCGGGCCATCGACATCGACGCCATGCTCATGACGGGAAATTTGGAGCAGTATATGGTGGGGCAGGAGGCCCGCACTCCCTTCCCCATGAGCTTTTACACCGAGCGGCCCGACCGGTTCTGCGCGGGGCTGGCGGAGGGCCGGGTGGGAGTGCTGGTGGACGGCATCCCCATGGGTTGGCTGTTCCCCGCAACCCTGGACAGCTTTTACCGCACGGGGCAGGACCGGAGCACCAGCTGGATGGTGGCCTCGGCCCTGTCGGTGCTGCGCTACCTGTGTATGCTGGTGACCTTGTTTTTGCCGGGGCTATATGTGGCGGCGGTGCTGTACCACCCGGAGCTGATCCCGGTGAAGTTGATGCTCTCCATCATCGCCGCCAAGGCGGACGTCCCCTTTTCCACACTGGCGGAAGTGCTGGTGATGCTCATAGCCTTTGAAGTGGTGCAGGAGGCGGGGCTGCGCCTGCCCACCGCCATTGGACAGACGGTGTCCATTTTGGGCGGCCTGGTGGTGGGCTCGGCGGCGGTGGAGGCCAAGTTGGTGTCTCCGGCGGTGCTGGTGATGGTGGCCATTGCAGGCATTGCCGGGTACACCGCCCCCAGCCAGGACTTTTCCGGGGCGCTGCGGCTGTGGCGGTTTGGCATTACTTTGGCAGCTGGTGTAGCGGGGCTTATCGGGCTGGTGTTGGCGGGGATGGCCCTGGTGTACCACCTGGCGACCCTGGAGAGCTTCGGGGTGGCCTACCTCACCCCCTTTGCCTCCTGTGGAGGCAGCGGGGAGCGGGGCCATGTGGTGTTCCGCCAGCCTTTGCCCTGGGTCAAGACCCGGCCCCGGTATCTCAATCCCCAAAACAGGAGGAATCAAGGTTGAAACGGATGTGGGTGTTGGCGCTGGCCCTGTCAGCGCTGTTGTGCGGCTGCGCCCCCACTGCCCGGGAGCCGGATCAGCTGGCCCTGGTGCGGGTGCTGGGGGTGCAGGGCAGGGAACCGGTGGAGTTGACGGCGGTGTGCGGCATGGATGACCAGGATCAGCAGCCCATCCGGGGGACGGTGCAGGGGGATGATTTTCCTGCGGCCCTGGAGGCGGTGCCCTGGTCGGGGGAGAAGGAACTGTCCCTGACCTCGGTGTCCTACCTGGTGGTGGGGGAGGATGTGGCCCTGGAGGACGTGCTGCGGCAGGTGCTGGAGGATGAAGAGCTGGGGGCTTCCGCCACAGTTTGGATAGCCCGGGGCAAGGTGTCCGGGATGCTGGACCGGTGCGACGACCCGGAGACGGATTTGACCCTGCTCACCCACCAGGGGGTGGAGGCCCCCACGGTGGTGGAGGTGCTGGCGGCCCTCACCACCCATGGAAGGGTGGAGCTGCCCCAGGTGGAGCAACACGGCGGACAGCTGGTACAGGCGGGCCGCTGGACATGGGAGGAATGAGGTTGAACACAAGGCATGCGCTGTCTCTGCGCCAAGTGCTGGCGGCGGTGACCCTGGCTGGACTGTCCATGGGGGCGGCCCAGGCGGGACAGATGGACTGGAAGTGGAGCCTGGTGGGGGTGGCAGTGTCGGTGCCGCTGCTCACCTGGGTGATGGTACGGGTGGGAAAGGGCCCGGTGTACCAGGGAGTGTATGGGGTGGTGCTTACCGCCGTATACACCAGCTGGTCAGCCCTCACCCAGGGCCATGTGCTGCGCCAGGCGGCCAGTCGGTTGGAGATCACCGGCGGCAGCCAGGGGGTGCTGGGCTGGATGATCCTGTTGCTGGCTCTGCCGGTGGCGTGGATGAGCTGGGGGAAGCCGGCGGCCTTCTTCCGGGGCGGAGAGATCTACTGGATGGTGCTGGTGGCGGTATTGGTGGCCGTGGGGCTGCTCGCCATCCCCCAGGTGAACGTGTCTTACCTGTGGCCACAGGGGGAAGGGGGATGGACCTCCGCGGTGACGGCGGCGGGTACCGTGGCCGTGGCGGCATGGGTATTACCCTATATATATAAAGTATCTCCCCAACGCAGAGAGGGAGTGGGCGCCGTGGGGCGCTGGCTGCTGTTGCTGGGGGTGCTGGCTGTGGGGCTGGCCGCCCTCACCCGGGGCATCTTGGGGAATGGGGCGGCAGGACTGTCCCAGCCCTTCTTTGTCACCACAGGGGTGATGGGGGAGAGCGCCCGCACCGAAGGGCTGCTGTCTGCCCTGTGGCTGATCTGTGACCTGGTATGGGCGGGACTGCTCACCCGGGTATGGGGGAGCGGGAAAGGACCTCTATGGTGTGTCGTAATAGGGGTGGCCATTGCCCTGACGGGATGGACGGATGGATGGCCCTCTATGGTATGGCCCATAGGGAATTTGGCATTGGCGCTCCTGACAGTGGCCCGTCCCCAGGGGAACGGGAGAATAGTGGTAACCTATGAGTAAAACCACCATATCTGGGGGTAGAGGAAAAAGTTCGAAAAAACTCGAAAAAAGGCGAAGAAAAGTGTTGACAACTGGGGATGGATTTGGTATATTAACTGAGCGCCTGACGCAGGGGCAACACCGGATCGGAAATCCAACCGAAAGTTGAGAAAAAGTTCAAAAAAGGTGTTGACAAGAGCGAAATGGCGTGATATGATATAAAAGTTCGAGCGAGCCGGTTGAATGACAGCGCGAAAGAAAAACTTGAAAAAAGTTTGAAAAAGTGCTTGACAACCAAGAGCGAGCCTGATATAATAAGGCTCCGCTTGTTTGAGCGGTTTGTACCTTGTAAATTAAACAATGAGAAACACGAAAAGCACCAGAAGGACACGAGTCCTTCATGGAAACTGGTAACACAGTGAAATGAAGGGTCTCATCAATTCATATCTTTGAAGTTAAGAGATTAGCTTCAATAAAATTGATTTAAGCGGCGAAAGCCGTTTAGATACCATTTTATTGAGAGTTTGATCCTGGCTCAGGATGAACGCTGGCGGCGTGCTTAACACATGCAAGTCGAACGAGAATCAACGGATTGAGGATTCGTCCAAATG
>NZ_NFHE01000044.1 GCF_002161235.1 Pseudoflavonifractor sp. An85 | reverse complement strand
CCCCCAAGTCTCCCCCCAGGACCACCCCACCTGGGGTGGAAGCCCCTCCATGGAGGACTATGAACTGCGGGAGTACCGCCCCGGCGACCCGCTGCGGGCCATCCACTGGAAACTCTCCTCCAAGCACGACAGTCTGGTGGTGCGGGAACCGGCCAAATACGGCCTGCCCCAGGCGGCAGTGACCTTGGATTTGTACGGGGACGGGGAGCGCCTGGACCGGGTGTTGGGCCGCCTGTGGACCGTCTCTCATGCCCTGCTGGAACAGGGCATGTCCCACACCATCCTCTGGCTGGACTCGGTGCGGGGGCAACAAGAGCTGGGAGTGGCCTCCCGCACCCAGCTGATGGCCGCCATGGCGGTGCTTCTTTCCCATCCCGCCCCGGCTCAGTCCCCGTCTGTTCCCCTGAATCTGTCCCGTCTGGGCCAAATACCCCGCCTGCACATCACCGCCGGAGAGGAGGATGCCCCATGAGCAACCCCCGCACACGTCCCGCTCCCACCCCCCTGTCCCTGTTGAGCGGGGGGCTGGTGCTGATGCTGCTGCTGGCCTCCATCCTCCGGTTTTCCCTGGTGGTCTACCAGCTCCCCGCCGCCTTTCCCTCCGTGGTGGGTCTGTGCCTGCTGTGGAGTGTGGTCTCCACGGTGATCTGGGCCCTGCCCCGCCACCGGGTGTGGGCGATGCTCCTGGTCTTGGTGGCCACCGGTGTGTTTGTGGTCTACAACCAATCTATCCTTCTCTACGGAGCCCGGGCCAGCTGGGCAGCTTTTTCCGACTTTTGGGATCAATACACCGTATTTTCCAGCCACTATGTGTTGACCCATCCCCTGCCTGAGCCCCAGCACTGGGCCGCGGTGCAGCTGTTTCTGGGGGTGGTACTGGCCCTGCTGGCCCTCCCCCTGGGCTGGGTCATTTTGCGCCTGCGCACAGTTTGGCTCACCTTTGTCCTTACCCTGCCCTGGCTGCTCCCCGCTTTTCTGGCCGAGGTGGATTTGGACTGGCCCTCCATGCTGGTCATCTGCGCCGGTTGGGCCTGTCTGCTGCTGTCCAACCTCACCGCCCGGGACAACCCCAGCGGGGGCGCCCGGGTGATGCTGGTGGCCCTGCCCGTCTCCTTGGCGCTCATTGGGGCGGTTCTTTTCCTCTTCCCCTTTCAGGACTACACCCAACCCGCCTGGGCCGCACACCTCCGGGAAGAGCTCAACCGCTTGGCGTTGCTGCCCGGGGAGAAGGAGGCCGAACCGGACAACTCCAACACCTTGGTCCGTCCCGGGGACAACTCCTACGCCACCGGATTTTTCTTCTCCTCTGCCGGTCCCCGGCACTACCTTGGCCGAAGCATCCTCCGGGTGTCCGCCTCCCGCCCCGGCCCCCTCTACCTGCGGGAGCGCATCTACCAAGACTATACGGGCTGGGCGTGGACGGGGGCGCAGACGGTGTCCACCGAGGATCTGACCCCTTATGACGGCGATGTGCCCCCTGCCACCGCCACCATCACCCGCCTGGACTCCCCCAACTCCGTTGCCTGCCTGCCCTACCAGACCGTACAGGTGGAAAACCTGCTGGTATCCCCAGATCAGCAAGTGTCCTTCCCCACTGCCCAACAACAGTACACCGTGGGCTACACCCCCTTGGAGGAGGAGCCCTCCCCCCTGATTATCACCTCTTTTGACCCAGCGCAAAATGACGCCTACCAGGCCTATTTGGAAGTGCCCGATGAGATCGCCGGCCAGCTTCTGACATGGTTCACCCAGGCTACAGAGGAGTTGGAGCAGAGCGGGGATTCCATACAAGCCACCGCCACCGGCGTGTACGCCTCCGAGCTCAACACCGCCTCCCTCATCGCCCAGCTGCTGGAGCGCAACGCCCAGTACGACCTGCTCACCCCCCGCACCCCCACCGATGAGGACTTTGTCACCTACTTTTTGGAGGAGAGCCACCGGGGCTACTGCGTCCACTTTGCCTCCGCCGCCACCCTGCTGCTGCGCACCCAGGGGATTCCCGCCCGGTATGTCAGCGGATACTCGGCGGATGTCCCCTCCACCTCTTATATCACAGCAGGGGTTGAATCTGTGTACGCCACCATGGTCATGGACTCCAACGCCCACGCCTGGGTGGAAATCTACCTGAATGGGTACGGCTGGTACCCCGTGGAGGTCACTCCCGCCACCACTACCAACCTTCCCCGGGACCCCACCCCCAGTTCCGCACCAGTAACTACTCCCACACCCACTGCTACTCCTGCGCCTACGGCAACCCCCACGCCCACCCCTGAGGTCACCACCCAGGGTCCGGAATGGGGCACCTTCTTAGCTCCTCTGGTGTGGCTGGTTCCCATTCTGGCCCTTGGGACCGCCCTGGGACTGGTGCGCCAAGTGCGACGCCGGAGCTGGAAGCGGATGCTCCACCAGCCGGACACCAACGCCGCTGTCTTGTGGGCCTACCGCTGGTTCGGACAGCTGGAGCGCTGGGGTGGTAAGGCAGGCGAAGAAACCGAGGCTCTGGCCCGGAAAGCCCGGTTTAGTCAGCACACTTTGACCCAAGAAGAGCGCAAGTTGGCCTTGGGCCAGTTCCAGACAGAGGTCTCCCGGCTACGCCATGCCGCCCCCTGGTGGAAACGTTTCTTGCTGGGGCTACTCTTCCCCGTTGGGGGAAAACATCACCCGTAATACCAACACCACCCCCCATGGAATCCGTGGATTCCATGGGGGGTGCTTTTCCCTACTCCTGTTTCCCCCAATTTACCACCGGTTTTCCGCCATGAAACTAGCTGGCCTGACAAACAAATTCGTTTCCCTACAATTCCTATTGAAGGAATAGATTTTCTGTGGTATAGTCCTGAATCGTATGGTTTAAGCCAACACCGAAATTACTTTAACTTCAGATGGAGGCTGCCATGAAGATCAGACGTAGAACATTGGCCAGCGGCACCCTGGTGCTCAGTGGTGTATTGGCCGCTTTTGGAGTGGAATTGTACAGCACTCTTCAAGCCCAGGCATCCGCCCCCGTGATGGATGTTCCCTTGAGTTCTTTGACCCCCACCGCCTCCCGCTGCCAGACCTTCCTGAAAGATCAGGACAGCGCTGGGAATCCCCTGACGTTGCTTCAGGATGGCCAGGAGGTGCGCTATGACACCGGGCTGCTCACCGTGCCCGCCTCCAATTCCTACGCCAGCCTCTATTTTATTGACATTCAAGAACACGGCTACCAGAGCTTCCAAGCCGACATCGGCCTCAATGCCACGGTAGGCAACACCGGCGGAGAGGTGGAGTTTAAAATCCTGGCTGACGGCCAACAAGTGTACTCCAGCGGCACCGTCACCCACTCCACCGAAGCCCAGCACGTCAACATCGACCTGACCCAGGTGGAGGTGCTGCAGCTGGTGGTGGACGCCAAGGGCTCCAACGCCAACGACATGGCCGTGTGGGCCAACGCCCACTTCACCAAGGCGGAAAACGCCCCCTATCTGGCCGTGGACGACCTGGAGTTCAACCAGAGCTGGCAGGTCACCCCGGAAAACATTCTGGAGTATGTCACCGCCAAGGACATGGAGGGCAACCTGAGCGTGGGCGGCAACTTCAAGCCCCGCCACTACAAATGGTTTGTCTTTGGCTCCCAGCAGTATGACAAGAGCCTGCTGCGCTACCCCTCCGTGTGGGTGGAGCTGAGCCAGGATGAGGTGCTGCTGCCCGCTGGCACCACCTACGACCTGTACTCCTACATCTCCGACTTCGGCAGCATCTTCAACCAGGACTTTGCCGTGGAGAACATCCAGCTCACCGTGGACAAGGTGGACCAGGAGGGCAACGTGGTAAAGGCCAACATCGGCAGTTTCCCCGCCTCCGGCTCCTCCAGCGATCTGGCCGCCGGTTACTACCGGGTCACCTATGCCATCGCCGACCAGGGCAAAACCAACGCCTCCAGCCTCACCGTCCGGGTCACCGGAGAAGAGGCCGACCAGAAGCACTTCCAGGACGTCACCTCCTCCACCGGCAACGCGGGCACCCAAGCCCCTCTGGGCCTGTGGGATGGCAGCGCCGAGAAGTGGTATGAAAACGGCATGTACATCAATGAGGCCGGCTCCATCACCTTCAACGTGGAGGGCCAGAACTACAAGTACCTCTCCTTTGATTTCGGCATCAAGAACTCCGTGCGGGCCAACACCGCCTGGGGCTCCAACGGCAAAGTAGCCGCCAAGGTGGCCATCACCACCACCGAGGGCACCCAGGTGATCTATGAGGGCGCCACCCTGGGCTGGTACACCAAGTACGAGCACATCTCCCTCCAGCTGCCCGACAACACCCTCTCCGTGACCATCTACTCCCTGAACAAGGGCGCTGGCAACAACCACGCCGGCATCGGCGGTCTCACCTTTTTCCGGGATTCCGGCCGGGTGGACACCATCCCCGAGGAAAATCCCCCCGCCCTGTCTGAGACCACCCTGGAGATTGCAGACACCGATGTCTTTGATATCTACACCGCTTTGCAGGGTGTGGACAGTGAGGATGGCACCTTTGCCCTCACTTCTGACAACTTTGTGGTGGACCCCCTGCCCCAGGCCGACGGCAAGTATGTTCCCGGCACCCACCAGCTCCACTACCAGCTCATCGACCGCCACGGCAACGTGACCACCGGTGTCATCACCATTGTGGTCACCGAGACCATCCCTGAGCCCGAGCCCTCTCCCGAGGTCACTCCCGAGCCCTCTCCCGAGGTCACTCCCGAGCCTTCCCCTGAGGTCACTCCTGAGCCCAGCCCCGAGCCCTCCACACCTGACCAAAGCGTGGTAGTGGACACCCATGGGGTGCAGAGCAATGTGACTCTGGGCAATGCCCAGGTGGTGTTCCATGGCGGCACGGTGGTGAAGGTGGAGAGCATCCTCAGCGGCACCATCTTTGACCGGGCAATGTCCGCGTTGAAGGATCAGGCCCATCAGCTGGCGGTGTTTGAGTTCACCGCCCTGCGGGACGGCGTGGCCGTGCAGCCCAGCGCACCGGTGCAGGTGGTGTTTGAGATTCCCTCCCACCTGTCCGCGGACCATCTGAAGCTGTTCTATGTGGCCCAGGACGGTTCCACCGAGGCAATTTCCATCACGGTGAACAAGAAGTCCAACACCGTCACCGCCAACCTGGACCACTTCAGCACTTACGTGCTGGCCGATGTCACCCCTGCCCAAGGCGGTGAGCAGGGTCCTGTCACCGGCGACTCCCACATGCTGCCCCTCTTTGTGGCCATGCTGGGCAGCGCCTCCCTGGCGCTGTGCGCTGTGGTGGTGGCCCGCAAGCGGGCGAAAGCTTGATAGATTAAAAAGCACCCCAAACCAAATGGTTTGGGGTGCTTTTTGTTAAAAGGATGTGTGATTTCCCACGTAGCAGGCGATGCCCGCGTCCAGATACAGGCTTTGCAACGCCTCCAGCTGCTCCATGGTCACGTCCCCGCCCTGGGCGTAGGCGTACTCCTTGCCCAACTGCTCCCACTTGGTCTGACCCAAGCGGTGGAATTTCAGCAAATTGATCTCCCACAGGTCGTTTTCCTTCATGAAGGCAATGAGGGCCCGGGCATTTTCCACGCTGTCGTTGTACCCGCCGATGGTGGGCTGGCGCAGCACCAGGCGGCCCGTCCAGCCGCTGGCCTTCAAGGCCCGGATGTTGGCCAAAATCTGCTCGTTGCCCACCCCAGTACCCGCTTTGTGGGCCTGGGTGTCCATGTTCTTGACGTCAATGAAGGCAAAGTCGATGTACTGCATCACATTCAAAAACACATCGGTGGGGAAGTATGCGCTGGTCTCAATGGCGGTGTGAATCTGCATCTGCTTACAGCCACGCAGCACCTCCAGCAAGAACTCGTGCTGGCCCATGGGGTCGCCGCCACTGAAGGTGACGCCGCCGTTGGTGCCCCAGTTGCTGAAGTCCCGGCGCAGGATGTCCAACAGCTGCCCGCTGGTGTACTCCTTGACGCACTGCTTCAGGGCGTTGTTGGGACAGATGGACACGCAGTCGAAGGTGGTGCAGGTGGCGCACTGGTGCCGGTCCAGAATGGGCGGGCCGTCCCCGGTGAGGGTGATGGCGTGGGCGGGGCAGGCGCTTTCACACACCTTGCACCCCTTATCCCACTTGCACACATTCACCGCATACATCAGGTGCTTGCCGCCAATCCAGCTCTCCGGGTTGGCGCACCACTGGCAGCGCAAGGGGCAGCCGGTCAAAAACACGGTGGTGCGGCATCCGGGTCCGTCATGGACGGAAAAGGACTGAATGTCGAAGATGTTTCCCTTGGCTGCCATGTTCTTACTCCTGGACAGCCTTATAGTGCTCGCAGCAGAAGGCCCCGCAGTTGGCGTAGGACCAGTTTTCCTTCTCAAAACCGGTGCAGGTGCCAATGCCGTGGTCGTCGGCACCCTGGAAGCAGGCGCAGTTGCCGCACTTGGGGGCGGCCTTGAACATGGGGCAGGCTTCGCTCCCCTCGCCGTCGATGGGGACAATCTGCTTGCTCAGGGCGCACATACCCTTTTCGCAGTCTAAGTTGATATAGTTTACACAATCTACGTGTTTCATGTCAAAGTCCTCCCTCTTATGCTTCCTCGTACTCGGTGCGGTAGATAACCTCATCCTGGATGGGCTTGCCGATCTCGCACCAGTACTGGGTAAAGCCAGCCACGCGCACCATCAGGTCGCGGTACTTCTCCGGCTCCTTCTGGGCGTCTCGCAGGGTGTCCGAGCTGACCACGTTGAACTGGACGTGGAAGCCGCCCTTTCGCATGTAAGTACGCACCAGCTCCAGCAGCTTGCGGGTACCCTGGACGCCCTGGACGGCGGAGGGGTGCAGCTTCAAGTTCATCTGGGCGTTCTGGTTCTGGGAGTGGTCGTAGACAGTAGCGGACTCAAACAGAGCATACACGCCGTTTTTGTCGGTGCCGGCGGCAGCAGACACAGAACCGTCAGAGTAGGTGGTGCCAGCCAGACGGCCATCGGCGGTGGCCAGGGTGATGAAGCCCTGGGGACCGTGGGTGGACACGGAGATCTGGCACAGGTACTCGGGCTTGCCGAAGAAGGACTCGATGGTGGGCAGGTAGTGCAGCAGGTACATGTGGTAGTCCCGCAGCAGGTTGTCGGCGTAGGGGTCGGCGTTGCCGTACTTGGGGGCGTTGATGCAGTCGGCGAAGATGGCGGCGTACTTGTCGGCCTGGTCGGTGCTCTCCCGGTAGTCGGGGGAGAACACGCCGGTGTCGTAGGCGGTGCGGAAGCCGAAGTTGTGGAGCATGGCGTCCGTCATCTCCTCCAGGGTGTACTTGTGATCGTCAAAGACGTTCTTCTTGATGGAAGCCAGGGAGTTGATGAAGGTGATGGTGCCGCAGGACTCGAAGTTGATGCAGGCGTTGTAGCGGGAGCCGCAGTTTCCGATGTGCTGGCCCTTGGTGAAGCAGTCGGGCTTCAGGAGGGAGTTCACCGCAGGCATGTTGTACTTGCGCCACACATCCATCTGGATGTTGTTGACCTTGTTGACAATGCGGTTGCTGATGTCCAGGTACTTCTTCCACAGGTCCACCAGCTTCTCGAAGGAGTCGATCTTCTCATTGTGGGGCGGGAAGACCTGCTTGCCGGTACGTTTGTCCAGACCGTTGGTGAGCACCAGCTCCAGCACCTTGGGCAGAGCGGTGAAGTGGATGCCGGTGCCGCAGGTGGGAGAGGCGCCGCCGGGGATCATGGTCACCTTGCCGTTGTACTCCAGGGGCTGGAAGCAGCCGGGTGCGGACTCCAGGCAGCCGCCCAGACACCAGGCCCGGGCGTCGTACAAGTCCATGCCCTCGGGGCCATACTGGCGGAGCATGAAGTTCATGCCCACTTGGTTGTTCATCCAGGCGGGGTAGCCCATGCCCAGCTTGGTGCAGGCCGCGGCCTTCATCAAAAAATCCTCGGGCATCTTCTCATCGTACAGGATGGACAGGGTGGGCTGGGGGGTCTGAGCCCGCATACCAGCCTCCACAATCAGGTACTCCAGAGGGGTGACGGCAGACAGACCATCGTAGTTCTGGCCGCCCAGGGACAGGTTGTTGAAGGTGTTGCCGGAGAGCACGCCGCCGGACACACCGGCAGAGGCAAAGCACTCAATGCAGGTGATTTTGATGCGGTACAGCTCCAGCAGCTCAATGACCTCTTCCTCGGTGGTGACACCCTCGGCGATGTCCTTTTCATAGAAGGGCTGGAGCACCTGGCCCAGACGTCCAATGGACTGGCCGGACTGGGGGTCCTCGTTGACCACGCCCAGGTGGAGACACAGGGTCATCTGCAGAGCCTCACGGAAGGTGGAGGGCTGCTTGTGGGCAATGTTGTGCATGACCTGGGCAATCTCCAGGTAGTTCTTTTTGTAGGCCTCGTCGGTCTCCCGGGAAGCCAGGTCCTCGGCCTTGCGGGCGTAGTTCTCGCACCACTGGCTCAGGCCCTTGACCACTTCCTTCATGGCGGCATAGTAGTAACCACGGCTCATGCCCAGAATGCCGTCGCCGTCGGCCTCTCCCATGGTCTCGGCCATGCGCTCCTCGCACATCTCAATGATGCGGTCAAAGCCGTACTGCAGAGGCACATAGTAGTTCATCACCTCACGGCCCTGGGGAATGGCGAAGGAGTCGAACATCACCAGCACGCTGTCCATGATGGACTTGAACTGGCCGTAACCGGGCAAAGTCTTGGCGTACTTATCCGAAATGTCCTCCACGGAAATGCCGTCCCAGTACTTGGACACCTTCACCAGCACGGGAATGTCCTCCTTGCGCATGCCGAACTTCTTGGCAATGGAGATGATCTCGCCGTAGCTCTCGGTGACGTTGCCGCCGCCCGCGCCCACCACACGCGGTTATACCAATAGGCGCTCTCCATATCTGCGGTCACTTTCAGCAGATAGTAGATGTCCATAATCCGCTGGAAACTCTCAGCAGCGGCAGGGATCTCCTGCTCCTGCACTTCTTTCATTTGCTCAGGGGTAATGCCACGGGCATTCAGGATCTCCTGAAGCTTGCTCTCGTTCGTCTGCAAAATCACCGACCTGCCTTTCTTACATATTGCAAGATATCATTATAGAAATTTGGCCGGTGGAGGACAGTGCAATTTGCACTCTATTGAGAATTTTCCCTTGTACAATTTTTTCCGTTGTGCTATGCTGTTTTCAACCATATGGAAAGGAATGTCCACGATATGAAGGATTCTGCCCAGAACTTCGATGTTTCAGAGATCAAAAAACTGGACATCTATCCCTATATCGCCCCTTTCTATGCTCAGGGGCGCATCCACCTGCGCCATGCCCAGGCGGGAGATTGCGTGGCCGATGCAGGAGGGGATGACTACCACATCGTGTACATCCTCCAGGGGCGCATGAAGGTGTTCAGCTTTGCCTACAACGGCCGTCGGCTGCTGCTGGACGAGGTGGAGAGCGGCTCCTTTTCCGGCCACATCAGCAAGCTGCGAGGGTATAACTTTGAGTCCACCATTGTGGCCCGCACCCCCTGCGTCTACCTGGAGTTTCCCGACCAGGTGTTCACCCAACTCATGGAGCATGGCGACTTCGCCCTGCGCTTCTACCAGGGCACCAGCCAGCGCACCTATCACATGTACCGCAAGATTCTCAGCCTGAATCTGTTCTCTCTGGAGGAAAACACCGCCTTTTATGCCGTCACCCACCAAAATCACATGGAGGGCATGACCCTGGACGACATCAGCGAGGAAATCGGCATCAGCCGCCGCACCCTGTGCTACATCATTCGGCGGTGGAAAGAGGCGGGGATTTTGGAAAAAGCCCCCCGGGGTTATCACATTCGGGATTTGGCCACTCTGGAGGACATGGCCCATAACATCCGGCAGTTTTATCAATCGGTGGGCCCGTAAAAAAGAGCTGTTTGCCTAACCCTTGGCAAACAGCTCTTTGATTTGCAGAATTGACCATTTTCTTCAAGATACCGCCAGACGGATTTTGGGGCGCGTCAACACCCAAGCGCATGCCAAGGCAAGGCCCACAGCCACGCCAAAAACCACTTGCGTAGAGGTGTATACGCCCACAAAAGACCAGATGGACCCGGCCAAGATCACCCCTAAGTCAATGCCATAGAGATACAAGCAACTGATCCTGGTCACCTGGTTGGGGCTGGCCTTTCGCATCAGGACGAAATAAAAGGCGGTCATAAACACCGCATTGGCCACCCCATATCCCACAGCGCCCACCGTATACCCCACAATGGTGGGCCACATTTGAATGGAAAGCACCCCGAGACTGTACAGGAAAAATGCCAGAATGAGCATGCGCGGAACCGGGATTCGTTGCCGTATATGGGGGAAGAAGTGGCGCACCACCAGACCGACTACGGCAGAACCCACGAAAAAGAAGGAGATGTCGCTGAGCGAGCCATTGCTCTTGGCATAAGCGGGCAAAACTGCGGTAAAGAAGTTGCCCAAAATCTGCGTCACCAACAGCAGCCCCACCAAAATCCCATACATCTTGCCAGACAGTGGATTCCCCTGGGGCTCATCTTGCTGCACGGCGGTATTGGACTGCTGCACCCAGCGGCTCCTTCCTGCCAGCAAAGCAGCGGTGAGAGCGCATCCGCCCACCAAGCCGCTGACTACACCAAACCCATAAGGCACTAAACATTGGTACACCCACAGCCCCACCGCAGGCCCCACCAAGGATGCCGCTGCACAGCTCAGGCCATAATCGCTGGCCTGTCGATCCTTGGAGGCTTGTGAAAACGTAAAAAAGAGAGGCGCCACCGACCCAGCCAGCCCAAACCCAAAGCCGTGCAGCACACGCACCGCAGACACCCACACGCTGCCCTGCATCCCGTTGTATGCAGCCATACACGCTAGGGTCAGGCCCATCCCCAAACACACGACCTTGTGCGGCGCTGCGGATTTCCCCTTAGTCAACAGCAGCGTGCGCGCCAGTAAGGCCCCGATGGAAAACAAGCTCAAATGCAGCCCCTGACCCAGCAACGAGCGGTCAATGTCCATAAAGCGCAGCCCCATCACGTACACCGTCAGCTGATGGGTCATGCTGATGCAAAACGTCATTCCCATCACGGAATACCGCAGATTTTGCCACGCTTTCACGAAAGCCCCCTCCACACTACGGTAGCCTCTACGCATCCACGCAACATCTCCCGCTCTCCCTTGGGCGCTTGCATCTGTTGGAGCAAGTACTTCTGGGCCAACTGGACAATTTGGGGAATGTTCATATCAATGGTGGGAAACGGCGGCTGGGTAAGCTGTGCCAACTCCGTATTTCCCGCTCCCGTCACTGCAAGTTCCTGTGGAACTTGTATTCCGTTGGCCTGGAGGTGCTGCTTGACCCCAAAGGCAATGCGATCTGATGCGCTAATAAACACCTGGGGCCGGTCCCGCAGGGCCAACACCTGCTGGCCCAAGGGGACGCCATATTCGGTGTGGGGCAGCGTTTCATAGTCCAGTTGAATCATCCACTCTTGACACACCGGGATGCCCCGTTCCTTCAGCACCTGTTCCACACTCTTTCGGCGCAGCTGAGTCATGGAGGAACTGTCCCCGGGAAACAGCGTCCCGATTCGTTGATACCCCGCCTCCACCACCTGCTCTGTCATCTGTCGGAAGGCCGCCTCATCATTGTGGACCACCCCGGAAACACCGGGCAGAGCACACGGGCCAATGGTGACCACCGGAGCAGGAAACTCCGTTGCCGCCTGGACCAGCTCTTGGGTGTCCGTCATAATCATCAGGATCATTCCATCCACCCCTCGGCCCTTCAAAGCCTGGATTTGCTGGAGCATGCGGGGTATGGAGCCCCCGTAGCGCAAGAGAATGGACTGATACCCGTTTCGCTCCATCCCCTCAATCAGTTTCTCCACAATATTGCGCACAACCTCCGAGTCCAAAGCAGGAAGCAAGATGCCCACCAGCTTGCTGCTGCCTGAGCGCAGTGCCTGCGCCCGGACATCTGGCACATACCCGGTCTTGCCAATGACCTCTTCCACTCGGGCTCTGGCCGCCTCACTGACGTACCCTCCGTGGAGTACCCGTGAAACCGTCATGCGGGAAACACCGGCCATTTTGGCAATATCGTTGATGGTCATCTCCAACCACATCCTTTTTCTCGTGAAACTATGTGTATTATATCCTCCCGTCTCTTTTTCCGTCAAGTAATGTCAATTTGTGTACTTTTCACAGATTTTCCGCCCGTTTTTCTCCGGCAGTCACAGGGGAATTGGGTTGCTTTTAGGTCCTTGGCATGGTAAGATATGCCCAGAACGTGTGAACGTTCACATTTTTGGCCGGATATGTGAACGTTCACATATCCGGCCCATTTCACAGACCTGTCAGGTCTGACCCTGTCAAGAGAAAACTGGAAGGGAGTATCACGATGAAAACCACACAATCTACCAAAAAAAGTTGTCGTTGGCTGGCTCTGGGTCTGGCTCTGTTCCTCCTGGGCGCCATCTTTGCCTCTCTCATCGAGCATCAGTTTGGCCGTGTTCCAGTGGAACATGTGTATTTCCAAGACCAAGCCGGTTACACCATCAGCGGATATCTCTATGTCCCGGACAACGCCACCCCGGACTCGCCTGCTCCTGCCATTGTCACCGCCCATGGCAACAACGGGTATTCTTCCGCGCTGGCTGCGTTCAACATTGAGCTGACCCGCCGGGGCTATGTGGTTCTGGCCCTGGAGATGGAAGGTCACGGCAAATCGGACTACGTCCCCGACGCGGAAGGGGACGGCAGTTACGGCGGAATTGCCGCAGCTGAATACTTAATGACCCTGGACTTTGTGGATGGGACCCAGCTGGGCGCAACCGGCCACTCCAAGGGCTCCAACGCCGCCATCGGCATGGCCAAGGCCTACCCCGATAACGTGAAGGCCATTCTGCTCAACGGATACATGAGCCCCTCCGTCACTGGCGGAGATTTGGATGCAGCAGTGACCCATACCAACATTGGCCTGAATATGTCCCGCTATGACGAGTGTGGCCAGGACCTTCTGCACCACACCATGGGTACCGAATGGAACTATGACTATCTTCACGGGGATGCTGCCGCAGCCCTGTTCGGGGAGATGTGGGGTGGCGCTGACATTGCCCAGTACGTCAACACCGGCGTGGGCAGTTGGGAAGACGGTACCATGCGCATTTTCTATACCCTGGAGGACTGCACCCACGTGACCACGGTGGACGATCCCAAAGCCCTTGAAAATGCCCTGAACTTCTTCCATTCCTCCATGCCCGCCCCTTCCTGGATTGATGCCACCAACCAGGTATGGATGCTGCGCTATGCAGGGGGTATCGTTCAGACCATTGGCTTTGTCATGGCCATCCTGGCTTTTGCCAGCCTGTTGATGTCCGCCCCCTTCTTCGCCCCCTTGACTGCCGAGAAAAGCGCCCCAACTCAGCAGCTTTCCGGCAAACGGGGCCCGGTTTACCGCGCCTTTTTCATCATTCTGTTTACCATCATCCCCGTCATTACCTTTGTACCCTGCTATGTGTACGGGGAGAATCAGGTCTCCCAATCCGCTCTGTTCCCCTTTAACCCCAGCGCTTTTGGCTACCTGATCTGGACCGTGGCCAACGCCGTGTTGATGCTGGTGGTCTTCCTGGTCTGGCACTTTGTGTATGGCAAAAAGCACGGGGGGAATCTGGAGGTTTACGGCCTCACCTTTGGCCGGGACAAGAAGGCTCTGGGGCAGTATCTGGCCAAAACCATTGTGTATGCCGTGGTGCTCATTGTGGTTTCCTTTGCCGCTCTTCGGCTGGTGGAAACGGTACTTCTGGTGGAAATGGCCACCCCCATTTCCTGTATCCGTACCTTCTCTCTGGACCGCATCGTGTACTTTGTGCAGTACTTCATCCCCTTCTTCCTCAGCTTCTTGTGCGGCTCCCTGGCCTTCTCCGCCATTTTGCGCAAGGACGATTCCACCGGTACCATTACAGGCAAACATATGCTCATCAACCAGCTGGTTGGCGTGCTCCAGGGCGTAGGCGGACTGACCGTCATGTACATCATTTGGAATGTGGTATATTTTGTGGCCATGAAACCCATGTTCCTGTACCGGGAAACCCCCTTTGTCATGGGTAACTCCGGCTTTATGTGTATCTGCTTCTCCCTGATTCCCATGTTTGGCATCAACAGCATCCTCTCCACCCACTTCAGCGTCAAGACCCGCCGCATTTGGGTGGGCGCCATTGTATGCGCCCTGTTCATTGTGTGGGTCACCTTTGCCGGGCAAAGCCTTGCTCTGCCCAGCACCCAGAGCGCCGTGGGCGCCCTGGCCAACTAACCAACGGGGATGCCGTGCTTTGCACGGCATCCCCGTTTTTTCTGTCATGTTGCAGGTTTCCCATGAAACAGCTCTTTTACGCCCACATAGAGCAATAATACCCCAAACAGGCGGCGCAGCAGTCCCACGTCCATATTCCCCGCCACAAAAGCGGCGGCCAGGGCCGCAGGAATGCCGGTGGCTACGCACAAAAGCACCCCCCGCCACGCCACCAGCCCCTTTTTGCTGTGGGCCATGAGGGCAGGCGGGGCGCAGGTGAGAAAGTACAGCAGGTTGATGCCCCCTGCCTGGTACTGCCCCACCCCCGCCACGGCGGTGAGGTAGAGCACCAGCAAGGTGCCGCCCCCCACGCCGCAGCCGCTGAGTACCCCGGTGGCCACCCCCACCAAAAAGCCCACTATATTCATAGCAGCAGCACCGCCCGTATCCCGCCATACAGCATGAGAAGGCCAAAGCCCCGGTGCAGCCAAGTCACCGGGATGCGGTCAAACACCCGCCCGGAGAGAACCC
>NZ_NFHE01000043.1 GCF_002161235.1 Pseudoflavonifractor sp. An85 | reverse complement strand
AATCTCGTATAATCTTGATCTTTTCTTCTACACCTAACTTTTGCTTCCTTGGCATGACAATGCTCCCTCCATGATTGACAGTGTTTTATTTCACTGTCTCTCATAGAGGGAGCATATCATCAAGTCGATGGGCATTTTTTATAGACAAAGCCAGGCAGATATGGTATTCTGTGGCCAAGAGAAAGGAGAGGGTTTTATGAACCATCAACGAAGCATTCCTCTGTGCATTGTACTGTCCATCATTACCTGCGGCATTTATGGCATGTATTGGATGGTAGTGGCCACCGATGACGTCAACCGGGTTACCAACCGCCCCGGCACTTCCGGTGGCATGTCCCTGGTCTTTACCATCATCACCTGCGGCATTTACGGTTTGTACTGGGCTTGGACCATGGGCGATAAGCTGGATGCGGCCCGAGAGACCAACGGCGTGGGCCGTGGCTCCTTCCCCATCGTATTCTTGCTGCTCAACCTCTTTGGCCTGAGTATCATCACCATGGCTCTGATGCAAAACGAGCTGAACAACTACTCCCCCAACTTCTAAGATGACCTCCCAACAGCGACTGCGCCGTCTGCTCACCGGTCTACTCCTGGTGGCAGCGGCGGGGGTGGGATACGCCCTGTGGGTCACCCTGACCCATCTGGCCATCCCCTGTCCCTTCCACGCCGTCACCGGGCTTTGGTGCCCGGGATGTGGGGTGACCCGTATGTGTCTGGCTCTGCTGCGGCTGGATCTGGCCGAGGCTTGGCAGGCCAATCCGGTATTGCTGGTGCTGCTGCCCCTGATTGCGGGCTTGCTGGGGTACCGGATGGTGTGCTATGTGCGGCAGGGGCACACCCCCGCCAAACGGTGGGAGACCCTGGCGTGGAGCGGTCTGGCCGTGGTGCTGGTAATTTGGGGTATCGTGCGGAATGTGGTATAAAAAAGTCCGTTGCAGAACACTCTGCAACGGACTTTTTGGTTACTCTAGGACAGCGCCCCGGCTGGCGGAGGTCACCAGCTTGGCGTACCGGGCCAGATAGCCGTGGGTCACTTTGGGAGGCGGGCACACCCAGGCGGCCTTTCGAGCGGCCAGGGTCTCCTCGTCCACGTGGAGGGTGATGGCACAGTTGGTGATGTCCACGGTGATGAGGTCGCCGTCCTCCACCAGGGCGATGGGGCCGCCCTGGGCGGCCTCGGGGCACACATGGCCGATGGCAGCGCCACGGGTGGCGCCGGAGAAGCGGCCGTCGGTGATGAGAGCCACCGAGGAGCCCAGGCCCATGCCCACAATGGCGGAGGTGGGGTTGAGCATTTCCCGCATGCCGGGGCCGCCCTTGGGGCCCTCGTAGCGGATGACCACCACGTCGCCGGGGACGATCTTCCCGGCGTAGATGGCCTCAATGGCGTCGTCCTCGCAGTCAAAGACCCGGGCGGGGCCCTGGTGGGTCATCATCTCAGGGGCCACGGCGGAGCGCTTGACCACGCAGCCCTCGGGGGCCAGGTTGCCCTTCAAAACGGCAATACCGCCGTCGGCGGAATAGGGGTGGTCGATGGGACGGATGGTCTCTGGGTCCCGGTTCACCACGCCTTCCAGGTTCTCACCCATGGTCTTGCCGGTGACGGTCATCACATCGGTGTTCAAAAGGCCCTTCTTGATCAGCTCAGCCATGACGGCGTACACGCCGCCTGCCTGCTCTAAATCCTCCATGTAGCTCTCCCCAGCGGGGGCCAGGTGGCACAGGTTGGGGGTGTTGGCGGAGATGGCGTTGGAGGCGTCCAGATCCAGCTCAATGCCGCACTCGTGGGCGATGGCGGGCAGGTGGAGCATGGTGTTGGTGGAGCAGCCCAGGGCCATGTCCACCGTCTCGGCGTTGTGAAAGGCTGCGGGGGTCATGATGTCCCGGGGTTTGATGTCCCGGCGCACCAGCTCCATCACCTGCATACCGGCGTGCTTGGCCAGACGCAGACGGGCGGACCACACGGCGGGAATGGTGCCGTTGCCCCGCAGTCCCATGCCAATGGCCTCGGTGAGGCAGTTCATGGAGTTGGCGGTGTACATACCTGAGCAGGAGCCACAGGTGGGGCAGGCGGCGTTCTCGTACTCCTCCACGCCAGCCTCGTCCAGTTTGTCGGCGTAGTAGGCACCCACTGCCTCAAACATGTGGGACAGGCAGGTGCGGCGACCGTCGGGTAGCTTGCCCGCCAGCATGGGGCCGCCGGAGCAGAAGATGGTGGGGATGTTCACCCGGGCGGCCGCCATGAGCAGGCCGGGGACGTTCTTGTCACAGTTGGGGATCATCACCAAACCGTCGAACTGGTGGGCCATGGCCAGGGCCTCGGTGGAGTCGGCGATGAGGTCCCGGGTGACCAGGGAGTACTTCATGCCCACGTGGCCCATGGCGATGCCGTCGCACACGGCGATGGCGGGTACCTCCACGGGGGTACCACCGGCGGCACGAACACCGGCTTTGACCGCCTCGGCGATCTTGTCCAGGTTCATGTGGCCGGGAACGATCTCATTATAGGAGCATACCACGCCGATGAGAGGCCGCTCCAGCTCCTCCTTGGTGTAGCCCAGGGCATAGAGCAGAGATCGGTTAGGGGCGGCGGGGATGCCTTTTTTCACAACATCAGAGCGCATAGGAAAAACTCCTTTGAGTAGTGTAGTTTAAAAGCTCTCTCCCAGAGAGGGGGGGCCTGTACGAGAACAGCGGCCTGGCCCTAGGGGGTCAGGCCGCTGTTTTTATAAGTATCTTAGTTGGAAGCGGTGTCGGGATCGGCGTCGTCGCCCCACAGCATGTTTTTACGCAGCTCGGCACCCACAGTCTCCATGGGGTGCTTGGCCAGCTGACGGCGGGAGGCGTTGAAGAAGGTGCGGCCATTCTTGTTCTCGGCGATCCAGTTGCCAGCGAACTTGCCGTTCTGGATGTCGGTGAGCACCGCCTTCATGTTGGCCTTGGTCTGCTCGTAGGGCAGGACACGGGGGCCAGAGACGTACTCGCCGTACTCGGCGGTGTCGGAGATGGAGTAGTTCATCATGGCCACGCCGCCCTTGTTAATGAGGTCGATGATCAGCTTCATCTCGTGGATGCACTCGAAGTAGGCGTTCTCGGGGGCGTAACCGGCCTCCACCAGGGTCTCAAAGCCCAGGCGCATTAGCTCCACCACGCCGCCGCACAGCACGGCCTGCTCACCGAACAGGTCGGTCTCGGTTTCGTCGGCGAAGGTGGTCTCCATCACGCCGCCACGGGCGCCGCCGATGCCGGCAGCGTAGGCCAGGCCGATCTGATAGGCCTTACCAGTGGCATCCTGCTCCACAGCGATGAGGCAGGGCACGCCCTTGCCAGCCACAAACTGGGAACGCACGGTGTGGCCGGGGCCCTTGGGGGCGATCATGAACACGTCCACGTCGGCGGGAGGGGTGATCTGGCCGTAGTGGATGTTGAAGCCGTGGGCGAAGGCCAGGGCCTTACCGGCGGTGAGGTAGGGGGCGATGTCCTTCTTATACATATCGGCCTGACGCTCGTCGTTGATGAGGATCATGATGATATCGGCGATCTTGGTGGCCTCGGCGGTCTCCATGACGGTGAAGCCGTCCTTCTCAGCCACAGCCCAGCTCTTGCCACCCTTGTACAGGCCGATGATCACGTCACAGCCGGAATCCCGCAGGTTCATGGCGTGGGCGTGGCCCTGGGAGCCGTAACCCACGATGGCAATCTTCTTGCCAGCGAGGTAGTTCAGGTCGCAATCTTTTTCGTAGTACATCTTAGCCATGATAGAACACTCCTTAAATAGAATATATTGCAATGTTAGAGAACATTTTTACCAAGATCAAATTCGTCGGTCTCTTTGTTGTCGTCGTTGTCGTTGATGGTGGCCTCGCCACGCTCCAAAGCTACCATACCGGTGCGCACCAGCTCCAGAATGCCAAACTCACACAGCAGCTTTTCCAGAGCGTCGTCCTTGGACTCCTGGCCGATGACCGCCAGGGTCAGACTCTTGGTGGATACGTCGATGATGGTGGCCCGGAAGATGTTGGCGATTTGAATTACCTCGTTGCGCACGTCCCGGCCCTCGGCCTTGACCTTGATGAGCACCAGCTCGCGGCGGATGGAGGAGTTGGGGGGGAGCAGACGCACGGAGTAGACACAGAAGAGCTTGCGCAGCTGGTTGATGATCTGCTCGATCATCAAGTCGTCGCATTTCACCTCAATGGTGATACGGGACACCTCGGGGTCGTCGGTGGTACCCACCGCCAGGGACTCGATGTTGTAGCCCTTGCGGGAGAAGAGCCGGGAGACCTGGGAGAGAACGCCGGGGGTGTTTTCCACCAGGACCGACAGGGTGTGACGGGTAACAATGCTGTTCATAGTGGCCCTCCTCTCAATGCAAGATGAAATCGGTGACGGGGGTTCCGGCACTGACCATGGGGTGTACCATGGCATCCATGCGGATGGTGCAGTCGATGACGCAGGCGCATCCAGCCTCCAAAGCCTGCTGTAAGGCTTCTTGGAATTCCGCCTGGGTGCCCGCCCGGAAGCCCTTGAGGCCGTAGGCCTCGGCCAGCTTCACGAAGTCGGGGCCGCGGTCCAGATCGGTCTGGGAGAATCGCTTGTTGTAAATGAGGTTTTGCCACTGGCGAACCATGCCCAGGGTGCCGTTATTGAAGATAACGGTAATCACCGGGATGTGGTAGTGTTCCAGGGTGGCCAGCTCGTGGCAGTTCATGCGGAAGCAGCCGTCACCGGTGCAGTGAACCACGATCTGGTCCGGGTTGCCCACCTTGGCGCCCATGGCGGCTCCCAGGCCGAAGCCCATGGTGCCGAAGCCGCCGCTGGTGAGCAGCTGGCCGGGACGGGAGAAGTGGTAGTACTGACAGGACCACATCTGGTGCTGGCCCACGTCGGTGGCGATGATGGCTTTTCCATCGGTGAGTTCCTGGATGGTCTCCAGCACCTCGTGGGCGTGGAGCACGTCGTCCTTTTTCAGGGGCAGCTCCTTGTGGGAGAACACCTCCGCCTTCCAGTCGGTGTAGTTGTGGCGGGGGAGCTTCTCGTTGAGCAGCTCCAGCACCCTTCTGGCATCTCCGATGATGTGGTGGTAGGTGAGGACGTTTTTGTCGATTTCCGCCCGGTCAATGTCGATATGTACAATCTTGGCCTGCTTGGCGAAGGTGGCGGGGTCGGTGGCCACCCGGTCCGAGAAGCGGCAGCCAATGGCAATGAGCAGATCACACTGGGTGGTGGCGATGTTGGAGGCGTGGGAGCCGTGCATGCCCACCATGCCGGTGAACAGGGGGTGGTCGCCGGGACAGGCGCCGCCGCCCATGATGGTGGAGCCCACCGGGGCGTCCAGGGTCTCGATAAACTTGCGGAACTCCTTCACCGCCCCCTTGGAGCGGATGACGCCGCCGCCCACCAGCACCATGGGGCGCTGAGACTGGGCGATGAGATCCAGCAGCTTCTGGATGTCCCCGTGGTCGGGCTCGGGGGTACCCAGGTCACGTCCCGTGCGCCGCATCAGGTTGGCCAGACGGCCATGGTTGGGATGCTCAGACACGGGCAGGTATTGGTAATCCGCCTCGGCGGCGGTGACGTTTTTGGCGATGTCCACCAGCACCGGGCCGGGACGGCCGGAACGGGCGATGGCAAAGGCCTCACGAATGACATCTGCCAGCTTGTTCACGTCTTTTACCAGGTAGTTGCACTTGGTGATGGGCATGGTGATGCCGGTGATATCTACCTCTTGGAAGGAGTCCTTGCCGATGAGGTTTTCTGAGACGTTGCAGGTGATAAACACCACCGGGGAGGAGTCGTAGTAGGCGGTGGCGATGCCGGTAACCAGATTGGTGGCGCCGGGGCCGGAGGTGGCAAAGCACACGCCCACCTTGCCGGTGGAACGGGCGTAGCCGTCGGCGGCGTGACTGGCTCCCTGCTCATGGGAGGTGAGGTAGTGGTGGATTTTCTCCTTGTACCCGTGCAGCTCAAACTCGTCATAAATGTTCAAAATGGTGCCGCCGGGATATCCAAACACTGTGTCTACTCCCTGCTCCAGCAGACATTCCATGACAATCTGAGAACCTCTCATTAACATGCAAAACCCTCCTTTGGATAGAAAAAGAACGCAACTTCATCCTAAATTAGGACGAAGCTGCGCTCCGCGGTACCACCTAAATTCCCCCGTAGGGGCACTTGATCCCGATAACGGCGGGGGCCGGTCCTGCCTACTAGCATCACTGGGTTCAGCCGGACTGCTTCCAGGGGAGATTCACCACACCACACAGCAGGAAGGGCTCGCACCAAACGCCTTCTCTCTGAGCTGCCGACACGGGGGGCTACTGGCCTGATCGTCGCAGTTACTTGCTTTAGATTATTAAAGCCATGATAGACCCTTTCCCTCCATTTGTCAATGAGAAATTGCAGAGGTAAAAAATATTTTACACTCTACCGAAATAATGTGATGATGCAAAAAGAATTTTGGTGATATATAAAAAGGTCTGGAAGTGTCCCTTTGGGAGAACACTTCCAGACCTTTGCCTTTTCCGCCAGTTTTTAGTGGCAGCTGTTGGTGGTGCCCAGCTGGAAGGACGCACACTTGGTATCCTGGCAGCAATCCACATGGGACTGGCAGCAGCCCACCTGAATTTCGTTTAGGGTGCAGGCCTGGTTTTTGAAGTGGGCGCAGCTGGACACGGTGCACTTGATGTTGGGATTGGATTGTTCAAACATGGAAATGACCTCCTGGTTTTAGACTTCACCAGGAGTATGCCCCAATGGAAAATTGTTTATTCCTCGCGGTCGTTTTTTTCTTCCGGCAGCACTTTCGGAATGAACCGGGGGGCAATGCGGCTTCGGCCGCGGCCTTTGACATAGAAAAAGCCGATGGTGGAGAAAATTACTGCGCCAATAAAGTTGACGAACAGATCCACCATGGTGTCCACAATACCAATATCCAGGTATCCGCCCAGCCCCAGGGACTTCTGGGTTCCGTCCTCCAGGACCAGGATCACGTCCTGAATGCCATCCACCACAATGGCTGCGGTGCCGTGGTTGGGGTCCAGGTTTACTGTGGAGATGGTGTTGAGGATGGTGTCTTTCTGCATGTCAAAGTGGACAAAGTAGTCCATGGCGAACTCAAAGAACTCCCACATTACCCCTACGGTCATGGAGAAGCAGAAGGCCACCACCGCCATGTAGAAGGGGCTGAGGTTTAAAGACACTCGTTCCGTGCGGTTGAGGATGTCCACCAGGGCAAAGCCGATGGCGGCGCACAAAAAGCCATTGGTGGTGTGGAGCATGGTGTCCCAGTAGGGGAAGGTGATGTAGTAGTCCTGGATTTCACCCAAAATTTCTGCGGCAAAGATGAAAAGCAGAATGATAATTTCCAGAGTGTCCGGCAGATCGATGCGCAGCCGACGCTCAAAGGCGGAGGGGAGCATAAACAGCACCAGGGTGAGGACACACAGGGCCACGTTTTCGTAGTTGCGGTTGAGAACTGCCGCCACCAGCATGAGAATCACCGCCACACGCAGGACAAAGTAGACGGTGTATAGGAGCCCGCGCCGCTGAAAGGGGTGGGGCTTGGGGGCGGCATCAGTGGGACGATGTTTTCGGGACATAGTTATTCCTCCAGTCAAAGATGGGGGGTGTGTTGCATAGGATGGGGGAGAGGTGATGAAGATGGACTTGCGCAACAATCAGATTACATTGGGAGAGCTATGGGACAATTCCCGCGCCCGCAGTGTCTTCCAGCGGCGGATTCCCATGCTCTCCAAGCACCCGGTGAAGGGGGCGGCCCGGACGGTGACCCTGGAACAGCTCTCTGCCCTTCTCTCCAGCTGGATACCGGAGAGCATGGTTCAGGGGGTGGTTGGAGAGCTGAAAAAACTGTAAGCGCTCAGGGCACCAGTTTGGTCTGCTGCTGGGCGATGGCGTGTCCGGCGGGGGTGGCGGCCAGGCCACCCTTGCCGGTCTCACGCAGGGCAGAGGGCAGGGAGCGGCCCACGGTGGCCATGGCGTCAATGACCTGATCGCAGGGGATGGCGGCAGTGATGCCCGCCAGAGCCATATCCGCACAGGCCATGGCGTTGACGGCGCCCATGACGTTGCGCTTCACGCAGGGCACCTCCACCAGACCGGCCACGGGATCACACACCAGACCCAGCACGTTTTGCAGGGCCATGGCGCAGGCGTGGGCCATCTGTTCCCCGGTACCGCCTCGGGCGTGCACCAGAGCGGCGGCGGCCATGCCGGAGGCGGAGCCGATCTCCGCCTGACAGCCCCCTTCGGCGCCGGAGATGGAGGCGCGGGTGGCGATGACCTGACCAAAGCCAGCGGCCACAAACAGGCACTCCACCATGGTGTGGGCGGACAGGCCCTCACGGCGCCACAGGGGAAGGAGCACCGCAGGCATCACACCGCTGGCTCCAGCGGTGGGGGCGGCCACAATGCGGCCCATGCAGGCGTTGTGTTCCCCCACCTTCAGAGCAGTGGCAATAACCTGCTGCATAAAGTCCCCGCACAGGGTGTGTTCTGCGCCCTCCATGCGAGCGCCCTGGCCACCCGACAGGCCCGAAGCAGAGCGGCGCTGGGGATCATAGCTGTCCACCGATTCCACCATGGCCTGCCATAAGGTCTCCATGCGGGAAAAACTCTCTTGTTCTGTCACATCTCGGTCCTGGCAATCGTCCAGCACCACCGCCTTCCACAGGGGGTGCTGGTTTGAGCAGGAGAGAAGATGTTCCACCGATTGAAATGCCATATCAGCAGCCCTCCATGTTGAGATAGGTACACTTCTCCACCCCATCCAGATGGGACAGTTCCTCCACCAGGGCGGGAGAGAGGTGGTTGTCGCATTCAATTACCATCACAGCCAGCCCACCCCGGCGATCCCGGTAGAGCTGCATGGTGGCGATGTTGGCCTGATGGTCGGACAAGACCTGGCTGACTTGGGAGACGATACCCGGCCGATCCTGGTTGCGGATGATGAGGGTGGGCAGCTCTCCGGAGAAGGAGGCCTCCATCTCATCAATGGCATTGACCCGGATGCGTCCGCCACCCAGGGAGGAGGCGGAGACGGACAGGGTGTGGCCCTGGGCATCGGTGAGGTGCATCACAGCGGTGTTGGGGTGTGCTCCAGGCAAATCCACCGGATGAATGGACACCTCCATGCCAGCCTCCTGGGCCAGCTGGAAGCTGCGGGGGATGTCGGGGTGGTCGGGGGCCAGGTCTAAGAGCCCTGCCACAATGGCCCGGTCAGTGCCGTGGCCTTTGCCAGTGTCAGCAAAGGAGCCGTGGAGCTGAATCTCCGCCTTCACCGGCTGGCTGCCCAGTAGATGTCGGGCTACCCGGCCCATCCGGGCGGCGCCAGCCGTATGAGAGCTGGACGGCCCCACCATAATTGGGCCCATAATATCAAAGATGTTCAAAAAGCATTCCGCCTTTATAAAAAGAGTGGGTGTGGGGCCGTCCAGCCCCGCCGCGGGTGCGGCGTACAAGCGTTTTTGACTTGGACGAGTCAAAAACCTTGGCGCAAAGCGGAATTCACTTCCGCTGCGCAAATAAAATCACGGGGTCCCCGGCGGCCCTGGCCGCTGGGGCTGGGCCCACCATAATGGGGCCCATAATGTCGAAGATATTCAAAGGCGTGAACCTCCATATTCAAAAATAGCATGAAGGGGGACGGTGGTACACCGTCCCCTTTTTCAGGCTGTGGAAAAACTCTCGGGGTTCGGAGCCTCGCAGAGTTCCGTCATCCGCAGATGACGGAATAAATTGAAATTTCGTCATTTTCACGGACATGTGCCGGGGAAATGACACTTCTCATGACGGGTGGGGTGACTTTTTCGTAAGAAATCGAGCCCCATCCGTCATGCAATCTTTTTTGCCAAAGAAGTCCTAAGACTTTTTTGGCGAGACCACGAAGGGGGACGGTGGTACACCGTCCCCCTTTAGTATGGCAATATGGAATTACTTTACCACCTGAGCCTTGATCAGGTTGGTGGAGCCGCTCTTGCCGATGGGCACGCCAGCGGTGATGACCACGGTGTCACCCTCCTTGACGACGCCCTCCTTCTTGGCGGACTCGACGCACAGAGAGAACAGACGGTCGGTGGAGTCCACGGTGCCGGACAGGTAGGGAGCCACGCCCCAGGTGATGGCCAGCTGACGGCGGACACGCTCGTTGGTGGTCAGGGCAACCACCATGCAGCCGGGACGGAAACGAGTGGTCATACGGGCAGTGTGGCCGCTCTCGGTGGCGGTGAGGATGGCGGTAGCCTTCAGATCCATAGCGGTCAGGCAGGCGGTGTGGCTGATGGCGTCGGTGATGGAAGCGGTGTGGTCCACGGTGGACTTGGTAAAGCGCTTCCAGTAGTTGGTGGCGTTCTCAGCGGTGGTGACGATGTCCACCATGGTCTTCAGAGCCTCCACGGGGTGCTTGCCGGAAGCGGTCTCACCGGAGAGCATCACGCAACCGGTGCCGTCAAACACGGCGTTGGCCACGTCGGACACCTCAGCACGGGTGGGACGGGGGTTGCGGATCATGGAGTCCAGCATCTGGGTGGCGGTGACCACGTGCTTGCCCTGGGCAATGGCGGCCTTGATCATGCGCTTCTGGATGACAGGCACGTCCTGAGCGGGGATCTCCACACCCAGGTCGCCGCGGGCCACCATCAGGCCGTCAGCAACCTTGAGGATCTCGTCCAGGTTGTCCACGCCTTCCTGGTTCTCGATCTTGGCGATGATGCCGATGTTCTGGCCACCGTGGGAGTCCAGGACGGCACGGATCTCCTCCACGTCAGAGGCCTGACGGACGAAGGAGGCGGCAACGAAGTCGAAGTCGTTCTCCACGGCGAACTTCAGATCGCTCTTGTCCTTCTCGGTCAGAGCGGGCAGGGAGATGTGGGTGTTGGGGATGTTGATGGACTTGTTGTTGGACAGGGGGCCGCCAGTGACTACGTTGCAGATGATGTCCTGACCCTTGATTTCGGTGACCTCGATGTCCACCAGGCCGTCGTCAATGAGCAGGTGGGTGCCCACGGACACCTCGTTGTGCAGGTTGGGGTAGGTCACGGACACGATGGTGTTGTCGCCGTCCACCTCGCGGGTGGTCAGGGTGAAGGTATCGCCATCGTTGAGCTCAATGCGGTCGCAAGCAAAGGAACGGATGCGAATCTCGGGACCCTTGGTATCCAGAATGGTGGCTACGGGGCAGCCCAGACGATCCCGGACGTTCTTCACGCGGGTGAGAACAGCCAGGTGGGACTCGTGGGTGCCGTGAGAGAAGTTGAAGCGGGCGGCGTTCATGCCGGTGAGGATGAGCTTCTCAATCATCTCCTCGCTGTCGGAAGCAGGGCCCAGGGTGCAAATAATCTTTGTCTTTCGCATAGAAATGTTTCCTCCGTTCTGTCGTTTACAGGGTGAGAATGGTGCGGGGTGGCGCACTATAACTAAGAAGATCTATTAGAAAAACAAGGCCAGGAGCCCTGCTCATCTACAATAGAAATGCTGGGGTCAGTGTTTGGCTTCCTCCTCTTGGGGAGGGAGCTTGGAGACTTGGGCCAGCTCCACCCGTCGGTCGGTGAAGTTGAGCACCTTGATGTGAAGCCCGTAGGCGTCCAGCTCCAGCTGTTCGCCGTCGGAGGGAATCACAGACAGTTGGGCAAAGACCAGGCCGCCCAGAGTATCGAACTCCTGGTCCTCGGGGAAGGTGATGTCCAGAGCCTGCGCCAGTTGGTCCAGGTCACAGGAACCGGAAACTTGCCAGAGGTTGTCGTCCAACTGGACCAGATCGGCCTCATCCTGGGGGTCGAACTCGTCGTAGATGTTGCCCACGATCTCTTCCAGCAGGTCCTCCATGGTCACCAGACCAGAGGTCCCGCCGTATTCGTCCACCACGATAGCCAGGTGGACCTTTTTGCTCTGCATATCCCGGAACAGCACGTCGGTGCGCACCGATTCAGGAACGAAGTAGGCGGGGTAGAGCAGCTCCCGCAGGGGCTTGGGGTGTGCCTGCTGGGTATTGAGCAGGTAGACCCGGGTGGATAAGATACCCACAATGTCGTCGGCGTCTTCCTCGTAGACGGGGAAGCGGGACAGACCGGACTGCCGAATGGTGTTCAAGATCTCTTCGGGGGTGTCCCCGGCCCAGATCATCACCATGTCGGTACGGTGGACCATCACATCCTCGGCGGTGGAGTTGTTAAACTCAAAGATGTTCTCAATGAGCTCCTTCTCGGCGGTTTCAATGGTGCCGCGCTCCTCGCCCAAATCCACCATCATACGGATCTCGTCCTCAGACACCTCTTCCTCGTCGGCCTTGGGGTCAATGTGCAGCAGACGCAGCACCCCGTTGGTGGACTTGGACAGCAGCCAGATGATGGGGCGGCACACCGTGGCGATGACGCACACAGGGCCTACGGTCATCCGGGCCACCGCCTCCGTCTTCTTCATGGCGATGCGCTTGGGCACCAGTTCGCCCAGCACCAGGCTGAAGTAGGAGAGGATGATGGTGATGATGATGACGGTGATGGTGTTCAGGGTCCCGGCGGGAATCTGGGTCACGCCTCGGGCCACCAGCCAATTCACAAGGGGATCGGAAAAGCTGTCGGCGGCAAAGGCGGAGGACAGGAAGCCTGCCAGGGTGATGGCGATTTGAATCGCGGAGAGGAAATGGTCGGGTGCCTGGGTTAAGGCCAGGAGCTTCTTGGCTTTCTTATCTCCTTCCTCCGCCTGCTTTTTCAGCTTGGTTTCGGATAGGGAGATGACGGCGATCTCGGCGGCGGCGAAAAAGGCGTTGACCAAGATCAGAACCATGAGGACCAGAAGCTTGGGCAATATAGATGGGTCGTCCGGCAAAATGAGTAACCTCCTAGAAAATCGTTGGGGGGTGGATTCGCGGTATACAGCGTCAACCCCAACGCCTTACAGTATAGCATCTTTTTGTAAAAATGCAACTGGAAAAGGGGTAGCATCCTGGGCAGAAAATTGTTGCACATTTTATGCAAAATCCCTGGGAATAGATGCTTCTACTCCCAGGGATTGATGAATCAGTTAAATTTGTATATTTTTCTTGCCATGCGATAGAGTGAAACCGACAACTTTCGGCCCTGGTAACCGGGAATGTTGGTGGCGGCGTTGGTGGCCCGATAGCGGCAGCGGCGATACAAAGCGGCATCCTTCTGGCGCAGGTACTCCCACAGCTCGGTGCGCATCCCCAAAGATTCCGGGGTGTTGGCAATGACGGCGAAAATAGAAGAAATCGTCATCATCATGGACAGATAATTGAGCATATACCGACCCAGGCGGGGCTGACTGGCCTTGATGGCCAGCACGTCGTGGGCCTCGATCATCAGGCGGGTAACCCGTACCTGCTGGTCAATGCGGCCGGCCATCACCGACTCGTTGACGCTCTGGTCAGAGCGGCCGATGAAGTAGCGGTAGAGATCCACATTGAGGTAGTAGATGGTTTTGACGTAGGGCAGGGGCTGATAGACAAAGATGTTGTCTACATAGAAAGTATGCTTGGGCAGCTCCAGCCCGCAATCTCGCAGCAGCTGGGTGCGGTAGATCACCGAATGCATCAGCAGGTACTGGGAGGTACGGAAGTGACGGATCTCATCCCAGGTGAAGATGCGGCCGGTGGGGAACACGTTTTTGTAGTTCACCGGCTTGCGGGTGTTGTCCTCCACGTGCTCATAGACGTAGTTGGCTACCACCATATCCACCGGGGCGGGCATGTGGGCAAACTGGCGCAGCTGTTCCATCACAGTGTGCAGGGCCTCCTCGTCCAGCCAGTCGTCAGAGTCTACCACCTTGTAATACAGGCCACGGGCGTTGCGGATGCCCTGGTTGACGCCCTCGCCGTGGCCGCCGTTCTCCTGGTGGATGGCCCGGATGATGTCCGGGTACTTAGCCGCCCAGGCGTCGCACTTTTCCGGGGTGGCATCCTTGGTGGAGCCATCGTCCACCAAGATGATCTCAATGTCCTCGCCCCCCTTGAGCAGGGTCTCTACGCAGTGGTCCATGTAGTCTGCCGAATTGTAGCAGGGGACAGCAAAGGTAATGATTTTATCCATAAACTCGTTTTCCCTCTTCCTCGTTATAATATGCTTCCAATCAGCAGAAAGTGTCCCGGTAATTGGAAATGGCCTCTGCAATGATCTGCACCGCAGCGGCCCGGTTGTTCACCTCTCCGGCCACGGTCTCCTTTCCCTCCAGGGCCTTGTACACCGAGAAGAAGTGAGACATCTCTTCGAATTTGTGGGCGGGCAGGTCACACAGGTCCTTGGTGGTGTTGTAGGTGGGGTCGTTGAAGGGAATGGCCACGATTTTCTCGTCTCGCTTGCCGCCGTCCAACATGGAGATGTAGCCGATGGGGTAGCAGCGCACCAGGGTCAGGGGGTCCAAATCCTCCGAGCACAGCACCAGCACGTCCAGGGGGTCACCATCGTCGCCGTAGGTGCGGGGAATGAAGCCGTAGTTGGCGGGATAGTGGGTGGAGGTGTGGAGAATCCGATCCAAAATAATCATGCCGGTGGCTTTGTCCAGTTCGTATTTTTTCTTGCTGCCCTGGGGGATCTCAATAACGGCAATGAAATCCTCCGGGGAGATGCGTTTGGGGTCCATATCATGCCAAATATTACTCATGTAGGGCACTCCTTATCCTTCACAATGTGGAATATCAAGAAACTCTGGCTCATTATATCGTAATTGGGGAGAAAATACAACAGGGGAGGGGGAGCGTGGGGAGAAAAACATTGTCACAAAGGGGGAAATGTGGTAAAATGTTCCCAAAGAAGGGCTGGGACTCCGAGAAAAGGGGGACCAGGCTAATTTTTGGGAAAGGGGAACCGCTATGGAACCCGTAATTGAAAAATTTCGCACCTCTCTGGCGGGCTTTCACCGGGGAGATGTGCTCCATTACGTGGATAAGCTGGTGGCTCAGCACCGCAGCCAGATGGCTGGTCTGGAAGAACAGCTGAAGCAGTCCCGGGAGAGGGAGAAGAAGCTGGAGGAAGAAATGGAGTCCCTGCGCCAGGCCCACGGCAGCGTATCTGCCGAGGAAGCCAAGGTGCGGGCATCTCTGGAGGAGTCCACTCGCACGCTGACCCGTCTGCGGGGGGAGTTGAGCCAGACCGAGACCAAGTTGGCCGCCGCCCGTCTGGAACTCAGTCGTCTCCACGGCCAGGTCAACGAGATGGAGCCCATGGCTCAGAAGTATGACCAGCTCAAGGATTATGTGGCCACGGTGGAGCTGGACGCCCACCACAAGGCCCAGGAGACCATTGATGAGGCCAAGAGCAAGGCGGAAAAGATCCAGGCCGACACCCGCCAGTGGCTGGATCAGGTGCTGGCCGGGTATGGTACTCTGCGCAGTGAAATGGATCGCCTGTTCCAGCAGATGCGGGACCTGGGGGAGATGGGAATCCAGTTTGACCAGGCCGACCAGGCGGCCCAAAAGCTCCAGGAACAGGGTCAGCAGGGAGAAGAACCTGCCTCCCAACAGGAGGAGTGCCATGAGTGAGGCGAAAGTATTGACCACGCAGCAGCTGCCTCAGGTGCTGGGTGAGTTGAAGGCTGGGGATCGGGTGCTGTTGTCCGGCACCATCTACACCGCCCGGGACGCCGCCCACAAGCGGATCTTCCAGCTGCTGGACGAGGGGAAACCCCTGCCCTTTGAGCTGAAGGGGGCCGTCATCTACTACGCCGGCCCCACCCCGGGCCAGCAGGGTATGGCGGTGGGCGCCTGCGGCCCCACCACCGCTGGCCGTATGGACGGCTTTGCCCCCCGATTGCTGGACTTAGGCCTCACCGCCATGATCGGCAAGGGAGAGCGGGCCCAACCGGTGGTGGACGCCATTGTGCGCAATGGCGCTTGCTACTTTGCCGCCGTGGGCGGCGCAGGTGCCCTCATTGCCAAGTGCATCAAGTCCGCCCAGGTCATCGCCTTTGACGAGCTGGGGTGCGAGTCGGTGAAGCGCATGGAGGTGGAGAATCTCCCCCTCACCGTGGCTGTGGACAGCCAGGGAAACGACCTGTTCAAGATTGGACGCAATCAATACGCAAAATAAGAAAAAACAGAGGACACATCCCGGAGATGTGTCCTCTGTCTTTTTGGCCGCTGCCATGAATCGTCCTGCCAGACAGGGTTACGCTCCGCTAGGGTCCATTTTGAGTGGCCAAAATGGACGAAAAGCCACTTAGGGGCCTTGCCCCTAAGAACCCCGCTGGGGTCAGCAGCCCTATGGCTCTGGAAGAACCCAAACCGGCCCAGGGATAAGCTGATACTCATTACCGCTACATCCGCTGCCGCTCAACGTCCCAATGTGGATAGCACTTG
>NZ_NFHE01000042.1 GCF_002161235.1 Pseudoflavonifractor sp. An85 | reverse complement strand
GTCCCGGCATTGCACCGCGTCAGCGACGTTTTGCCCGAGCAGATGTCCGCCAGCGTGGCCCATGGAACCCCGCTGCGCTTGGAGAGCTGGTAGCGGGAGAGACCCTTTTCCCGCAGGACTTGTTGAATCGTCATATGCATCACCCATCTCCGATTATATCGGTATCCCGATAACCAGTCAAGGGGTGCAGGCACAGCCAAATCGAAGGTGATGGCCAAGTTCACTTGCTTCATGCGGTACCTCCTCAGTTGTAGTTGATATAGGGAATCTCCAGCCAGTGTGTCCATCCTCTGCCTTCCAGCTGGGTCTTCACCACACCGCATTGAGTGTTCATGGCTTCGATGACATAACCGTCGCCGACGTACACACCGATGTGTCCGTTCTGCCAGACTGCCAGACCAGGTGTGTCCGGCATGGTATCGATGGGACCAGACACGGAAGCGGAGTAGAACATTTGGTTGGCGCCCAAATCGGGCATACCGTTGGTGGCATAGCCGATGGTCAGTGTCTCCGGGTCGAGCCAGCCGTAGCCTTTGATCAGACCCACGCAGTCGGTGGTCCGCCCGCCCAGCCAGTTGGAACGAATGAAGTCTGCGTAGGTACCGACACCGTCGGGATACTGCTCCTGCTTGTAGGCGAAGAGGGAATCGGTGAGGACATTGCCGTAGGTTCCCCACACATAGCCCCAGCCGGACTCCCAGGCGTGAATGGCATAGAGAGCCAGGTCTGCGGCATTCTTGGTGGAGGGATCGGTGAAGATGGAGATGTCCAGCTCGATGCTGGTTCCATCCCCACGGAGATACTCACCGTTGTAGCTGCCACCGCTGGCGGTCCCGGCCACTGAGGTGTAGACGTGGTTGATGTTGTTTCTGTCATCCTCTGTGATGTCTCTGCCCAGATGAGCTTCCAGATGGGTGTATGCCTGGTAGAGAGACAGGGGCACGTTGACGGTGTAGGTCTCCTCCTCCGTGGTGACGGTGCCGTCCTCTTGCTCCACCTCCACGGTGCGGGTTCTGGTTTCTGTGGTGTAGAAGCATGCCACGAAGCTGTCCGCTTCGCTTTGGGACGGAGCATCCTCACCAAAGCAGAGAGCATAAAAAACAGCCTTGACTCGCAATGGGTCAAGGCCGTTGCCGCTCTCCGTCTGCTCATTGGCAGAGGCCACCGCCGAATCCAGAAGGGAGAAGGCGGAACGCATCTCCTCAATGGAGTGGCGAAACTCCGCAGGGACTTCAGCAGAGAGTGTGCTGCCGTAGAAGCACGCTTCCACTGAGGCATTGTTATGTTCGGCACCGCCCGAGCCAATGGAGCAGAGCAGGGCGATCAAAAGAATGACAGGGGAGAAGACTGCAACCAGCACCCAGCCAAACCCTTTTCGAGTTTTCTCGTTGGTGAGCAGCGTGGCGGCGGCTTTAGAAATTGCGGAAACAGTAATAGCTATGGAGTACACCTCCTATTCTTTACAAAATGATTGTATTGTGGTATTATAATACTTAAATAATATTGCTTGCATCTTTCGTTGTTGCGTCCATTGCGTTCTGGTATCCGCTCGATGCCGTTTCTCTCATGCTTGCATTTGCAAGTTGCGTGTTATGTTACATCGACAAGGGGGAAACTAATATGAGCAGCAGAATTAATGCGGTGAGCCAGGGGATCTGCGGGACGGAGCGGCCAAGTTCTGGGTACCTGAATAGATGGGGATACCGTAGCACGAAAGTGTAGGGTTGGATTTCCCTTGGGGTTCAATGCCCCACCGTCTCACCATAAAAAGCAGAGGCTTCGTTTTGAAGTCTCTGTTTTTTTATCGACCACCTGCCGATCCAAAGAGTTTCTCCTTATAGGCCGGGGCATGGACTTCCAACAGGTATCGCTCGTTGCCACACTTGTACAGGCAGACACCCCGCTGGGGAAACTTGATGAGATTGTACTCGGCTTCCTCCAGCTGGAGCATATCCATGTAGGAGCGCTTGTCGATGGAGCCTGCGTTGAAGAGAAACTGATGGGGCGGGATGCTGAACAAGGGCTTGGTCATCTCCCGGATGCCCTCCTGGTCGAAGTCCTCCAGGTTCTGACTGGCCAGTAGCATGGCGGACTCCTTTTTTCGCACACGCTTGAGACAGTTGCGGATGTACTCGATGGCGGTGGGATTGGACAGCCAGATATACAACTCGTCCAGGGCGGCCACGGTATTGCCTACGGTCAGAAGCTTGTCGGACATATAGGACAGCACATTGAAGAGCATGGCATTGCGGACATTTCTCGCCGCACTGAGCATCCCCTTCACACCGAAGACCAGGAAGCGGCTGGAGGTAATGTTCGTGTGTCCGTTGAAGAACTGGGCATCGGCGCCCTTGCACATGGAGTGCAGCCCCAGCAGCACCTCCTGCAGAAGCTTCTCGGTGTAGAGAGGGTGACAGCTGGCATCGTAAGAGTGAAACTCCGCCTCCATCAGATCGTAGAGGTCGGAGAGGATGGGGTAGTCTTCCGGGGGCATCTGCGTAAAGTTGGTGTCCTCGGTGATGCCGAACTTCTGGTACAGCTTGGAGAGCATGATTTCGATGGTGTCGATGTGGGCATCGCTGAACTCCTTGTAGGCTCGGAAGAAGTCTTTTAGGAAGGAAATGTGCTGAGCCAGCAGCGTGTTTTTGCGGAAGGGCTCCGGCGCATCGTCGGCATTGGGGTCTCCGCTGTTGTCCCAGCACTTGGGTTCCAGAACATTGATGAGATAGTGTCCGGCCATGAGGTCGGCAAAGCAGCCACCCACCGCCTCGCACATCTCCTGTTGCTCATGTTCGGCATCCAGGGAGATGACGGACTTGCCAGACTCCAGCAGATTGAGGATGAGCAGCTTCATGAGGTAGGACTTGCCCTGTCCGGAGTTGCCCAGGATCAGGATGTTGGCGGAGGTTTTGTCTTGGTCTCGCTGATCGAAGTCCACCAGAATGTTGCTGCCGTATTTGTCTTTGCCGATGTAGAAGCCCTTGGGGTCCAGCTTGCCGGAGTAGTTGAAAGGGTACAGGTTGGCCACGGAACTGGCTGGCAGCACCCGTTCAAACTGGACTCCGAAGACGTTGTAACCACTGGGTCCCACACAGCGGAAGCCCTGCTGCTGACGGAGCAGGAGCTTGTCCACGTTTAGCTTGCTTCGAACCAGCTCGGTGAGTACATCGGTCTGGAGTAGTTTGAGTGCATTGTAATCTGGGGACACCAACTCCAGGTACACAGCACAGTGGAGCAGAGGTTCCCGGTTGCGATGCATGGAAGCCACCAGGGTGGCCACATCCTGCAGGTTGCTCTCCGCAGTGATGGTCTCCTGCAGATTGCTGGTGTTGGAGCTGCTCAGGCGGTTCTTGTTGGTGGCATTCTGGATGATGCGTTTTTCTTCGGCGGCAGTGACTTGCCTGGTATAGATGTGCAGGGTGATGCCGTCCTTCTTGCCCAGATGACGGAGAATGGCCTGCTCATCGGTGCTGGTGGGATATTCCCGGAGTGCCCAGACACAACGGTAGGTGTTGCCGCAGATAAAGTGGTCGGGCAGGAAGCTGACCACAGAGGGGGCGATCATGTCCAGAAAGGACTTGGTGTTGACCTCCTCGCTGATCTGGGCAGCGGACTTTTTCGGTTTTCTTGCCAAGATGGATACCTCCTTATTCTTTGGTTGTGACCCAGCGGTCCCCGTCGAAGTCCTCGAAGTCTTCTGTGGTCACGTTTTGCTCGAAGTAGACACCAAGCATCCGCTTGAGATCCTGCTGGGTGGCCCGGCGGGTGGTGAAGCCGTTGTCGTTGATGCTCTGCTCGATGCGGGAGAGATAGGGGAAGACATCTGAGCCTTGATCTTCCCGCAGCCGAACGACGATATAAAACTCCCGGCTGGAGGCCATCAACACCTGGATGCGATCCAGGTGCTGGCTGTCTTGGGCCAGAAGCTTGCCAATGGCGGGAAGCTCCTCCTGCTCCATGCGCTCCTGGTAGAAGTTTTTGTTGTACTCAAAGGACTCCTTGGAGTTGAGCGCCAGCATTTCCACCTCGGCCAGTCCTTTCATCACATTGAGCAGAGCATAGATCCTTGCGGTGATGCTGGTGTCTGGCAGGACGCTGATGTTGGTGGGCTTGATGATGAAGAACACCAGATCCCCCATGTGGGTGGAGATACAGTAGTCCTTGAGGCTGTCAATTCCCATCAGCTGCTGGGTGGACTGGGCTGACTTTTCTTTTTTCTTTCGGTTCATTCATATTCCTCCGTAACGTGTGGCGGGACCAGGTGAGTACAGCACAGGGTGACGTGACAGACCAATGTCCTGGGGTGTTGGGTGAAGTGATAGTTAGCTCGGACGTTCTTGACACCGGTACAGCCGTATTTTTCGCCCAGCATGCCAGCAACATAGCTTTTCAGCAGAGCCCGCAGACTGCGAAAGCCGTAATAATACTTGCCGCTTTTACTGCGGCAGCTCCAGTTGGTCTTTGGGTCCTGCCAGAAGTAGACATTGTCGCATTCCCAACGCTTGCGCTTTCGGCTCCACCAGAGTTTCAGGGATGCGGATCGCTGGACTTCTTCATAGGTCCAGGGAATCAGAGTTTGGTTGGCAGGGGAGAGGGGGGTATTATGATGATTCATGCTACATTCTCCATTCGTAGAATTGCCGTTTGGTAAACAGAAAGGCAACCGCATACCGGATGAAGTCCAGAATGCTGGTGCCATCGAATCGGATGCTGAGGAAGGTATAGACTGCCGTCAGCACCAGTGGGACGAAGATGCCGGTCTGGGTGAGCGCCAGGACAGAGAGCAGAAGGCCCACGCCGATGACGCTCACGTCTCGGAGTTCCCAGAGCCACAGGGTTGCTTTGGCGGTCAGATTATCGGGATAGATGTACAGATTGGTTCACCTCCAAGAGAAAAGCCGCCGGGTTTCCCCGGCGGCCAGTTCAGTGGATTATGCTTCGGTTGTAGGTTGGGTCAGGATTTGTGTCTCGTACTCAGCCAGTGCCTGCTCGATGAGTCCGATGACGAACTCCTTCTGGCTGATTTTTCTGCCCCGTTTCTTTTCAGCGGCGATGAACTTCTTCAGCCGCCGGTCCAGGTCCTCGGGGATTTGAAAGGCCAGGGTTTTGGTTGCTGCCATGGTGACGTTACCTCCTTCAAAGTGTTGGGTGAGGATCATTTCTACACATTCGGCCAGGGTTCCCAGTGCAAGCTGCTCTTTCTCTGCCATGACCTTGGCGTGCAGCTCTACGGGAATCATGGCGCAGAGATTTCTCTTATCTCCCATGGGATGTACTCCTTTCTACGATTTTGCAAGCAAAGCATACTGGAACTAAGCAGGGAAAGCTATTCACACATTCCAACAAGGAAGCTATCGTAAACCAAGCAGAAGCAACAAAGCGGGTTTAACTTGCCAAAAGTACCAGCGAAATACCATAGAGGACATAGTCCACGCATGGGATAGCCACGCTGTTGCCCAACGCTTTATATCGTGCGGAGTCTGAAGCGCCGGGGATCGCTGTCCAGCCGTCGGGGAAGCCCTGGAGGCGCTCGCACTCCAGAGGAGTCAGGCGACGTATAAGATTTACCCCTTCCACACCACATTTGCCGTCACTGACGTACTGGTTGTTGACTCCTTTGTGGTCGGTGTAGCCCAGTGTTCCCACTGTTATTTGGTGTGGCTGTACCACTAGGTCGGTTGCATCCTTGTGCTGACGGGCACTTTGGGTGCTGACAACTGCCCTGTCTTTGAACACGTCCACTCGCTGTCTACTGAATACCGCATGATGGTCCGTTGCGGTGAGTGTGTAGGCAATATCCTCCTGATAACCAATGCCATTCCCGCCGTTTTGGGGCTGACGGTCTATGGCATTGCCGGTGATGCAGAATACGGGTTCCTGCTCCACCAATGGCACATTGTTGTCACCAGTACCGTATCTGGCGGACATGGTGGGAGCCACCGCATGGGGGCCAGTGTAACGGGAGTCGATACCATGGTTCTCATAGACCAGAGGCTGGTGCCCATGTTCCTGGGCCCGGAGTGTGCCTGTCACATCCGTGCTGCACCCCATGACGCTGCCACCCTGGTCGTTGAGGCATAAAACCGACGGCGTACAGTTGCCGCCGGCGCTGCCCTTCAGCGTGGGGGCGAGTTCTTCGCCATAGCCGATGCCTCCAGCTGATGCTCCAGCTCCAGTGGATAAACCGGCAATAAAGGTCTGCTGCTTCATCCCCGGTTGCGCTCCCAATGCTCCCGCCACATCGTGGAGGTCTCGAACTTCATCCCGTTGGTTTGTGGCAAAGGCAATCGGCTGAACAGGAATGTCAGGCACCCCACGGAAAGAGGAGCTATCATTTGGCTGACTTGTGGGGTGGTTCTCTGGTCTAAAGGCGATGGAGCCTAATGAAGCAATCCCAGACTGGATTTCCAGAGCTTCCTGAAGCTTTTTTGGAAGTCCTTTTCCTCGTTCAAAAGCTCGGCGCAGGATACCCAGACAGTCTTTCCTGGTCAAATAATATTTGCTGGGCGGATCGACCTGCAAAATCTGCGACAAGGAAGATTCTCTTTCTTCTCTGGGGGACACCCCAGTATTGAGCGTCAAGGCATCGCCACGCCAGGGAGTAATCAGTTCCCAATATGATTCGCCCAGCAGATTCCCAGCGCCCGGTGTCAGGTCGAGGGACTGAAACATCACAAACTTTAATGCGGACGATCTCTTCCAGGACGATGCGGAAGTCCTCGCCTTTTGGGGTGCCGCTGGAGAAGGCTCCGGGAACGTTTTCCCATAATAGGAATCGAGGTCGAACATGGAGATCTGCTGGGTGTCGCTGCTTTTCTGCATTTCTCATCTCCTTTACGATTCTGATTTGCTCCATAAATAAACCGGAACGTGCGCCGGAGAGACCGGCACGCTTTCCTGCCACGGACAAATCCTGGCAGGGCGAGCCACCACAAATGATATCTACTGGCGGCAGCTCGGCACCGTGGAGCTTTGTAATATCCCCCACATGGATCATGTCGGGGAATCGGTGTTTGGTCACCTCTATGGGAAAGGCTTCGATTTCACTGGCCCATACAGGAATGATCCCGTTATGGACGGCAGCCAAAGGAAATCCGCCGATCCCATCAAATAAACTGCCAAGGGTAAGTGCCTTCATTTGGCCACCGCCTGGACCACTGTCCTGGTAGTGTTGACTGCAGCCTGGGCTGTATAGACCGCAGACATGATGTTGGCTCTGGTGGTGGTGTCCAGGCCGAAGGTTCCGGCGATGCGTGGAATTTCCCCTGCGGACAACATCAGTCCTAGCCCCAGAAGGGCATTTTCTTTGAATACCATCAATCCTGCAATGAGGATGGTGGCTTGCAGGAAGGCGGTGAGGCAGAGTCCAATGATCTGCTTGCACCATTGGATGAAGCCGTCGGTATAGCCGCGGGGGACGCTGAACATATACAGGCTGCCCACGGCGATTTGGATGAGCAGGATACCGCCTCGCTTCAGGTTTGCAAAAAACACCTTAATGACGGCATAGGCCATAAGAATGATGCAGAACAGGAGCATGATGGGGCTGGTGATGGAAGTAAAGCCGAAGTAGGAGCCGGATGTCATTTCGGTCAGGGACTCCACATCGCCGAGAGTGTCGATGATCTCCGTGGCCACTTGGCCAATGGAGGTTCCGTATCCAGTGATTCCGGCGGTGAGACTGCCCTGCAACGTGACGGAGAGTTCATAGAGCCGCACGGGTACCACCGTGAAGAGACCGACTGCCATAAAGCCCTTTATGGCATTGAGGGCGGTCTCTTTCAGGTTTCCTCTGCCGGAGGAATACTCAATGCCGCATTCAAAACAGGCCACCACAAGGCCTGTGCCATAGAGCGCCCAGGCCAGATAGGAGAAAAACAGGACAATACTCTGTACCCAGTTCATGGTGAACAGCTCCACGCCCATGTTGCCCATCTCGGCAAAGAAGTTGCCCAGAAAGCCCATGATCTGACTGTAGATCCAATCAATGATCTGGCTCAGGACAGTATCAGCTACAAAATCCCAAATAAACAATGGTTGGTTCACCTCTTTTCGGGTTGAGGCCGTACCAACCGCATGACACAAAGACCCCGCAGCTGGTACGGCCTTTTGTGTCAATCAATTACATGGTTTGCTGGGTGTTAGATGCCAACGATACCCCAGATGTACAGGGGGGCGGTGAGGGTAAACACCAGACAGGCAAACAAAATGGCGGGTGCTGTCCACTCAAACTGCCCGGTTTTCCGATAATCAAAGTATGCGGTACCCACTTTGACAAAGAAAAACACGGCGAGGATCAGATCAATGGCAGGGAAGACCACGTTGTTGACCACAGTCTTGATTTGGGTGGATGCGGTGGTCCAGGTGCTCTCTACGGCTCCAGCTACATCTCCGCTGCCAGCGGCTAGGGCTGTGCCTGCCATCAGGGAGGTCATGGCCAGCGCCACCACCAGTAAGAGAGCAAAGCGTTTGTGGTTCCATTTACGCATATATTACCTCCAGTTACAAAAATATAGTGTGTATTTGGGCCCGGATGATGCTCTGGAACATCAGGGGGTGGAGGCCCACTGAAAAAAGGACTCAGGTGAACCATTACATCTGCTGGCTCATGGCCTGCTGGGAGTTCTGCTCCTGCTGCTCCCGGAGCTTTTGCTCATAAGCGGTATTGACCGCCTCCACCAGCGCTGTCCGAGCTTCGGCGGTGATGGCGTGGAAGGTGTCGTTGTACTTGGTCTGACCGTGTTTTTGGTAGGACTCCTGGGGCATGGAGACGAACCGGCCTTTGTCGGACTCGATAATACGGATGCCGTGGACAGCAAAGGCACCAGCGATGGTAGCACTGGCATAGGCTTTGGTTTTGAAGTCCCCATCTACCAGACGGTCGATGCGTGCTTCTACCTGGGGGGTGGGAATGTCCTGCTGTATGTTCTTAGGTGTTGCCATGGTGTTGATCTCCTTTCTTTACATGGATGGATGGCTCATGTCGGGAACGGTGAGAGATTTCTGCTGAAGCTGCTCCAGATGCTCTCTGGCCCAGTCGGGCAGATGCTCCTCCCGGAGAATGCCGATAAAGTCGCTGCGATTCCACCTGGCCTGCTCTCCGTCGCCAAGACAGGTGGCATATACCGCTCGGCCGGAAGCGGTGGGGGTGCATCCGAAGCCCCCAGTCGCCAGCCAGAGCTGGTTTTCCGGAGCCCAGTAGGATTCCTTCAGGGTGAAGGGACTCATGACCAGCACCGTGCCTTCCAGCTCTTGTCCGGTCATATCGTCGCAGTGGGAGCCGTCGAACAGTTTTAGCTCTGCCTGTGCCTCCCGGAAAGCGTTAACGAAGCCGTCCAGTACAGCAGGGTGACTTTCCACCGCAAACTCATAATTGCGGTCACAAGGGGGAATAAAAGTGGATGCAGCCCATGTTTTGTTTTGAGGGCTGAACCGCCCATCATACTGCTTTTGTTGTAGGGTGGAAGATAACACCCATCCCACACGCTTGAAACCGAAGCTGTCGATGACGCTCTGGGCGCAGTTAGCGTCCAGATGCATCCCATCAAAGCTCTTGCGGATGGCCTCCTCAATGGCTTGCTTGCAGGCGACATTCTCCGAGTGACTTGCCTGCCAAAGCCCTATCTCGTCTTGCCGCTTAGCTTCGGAGAGGGAGCTGAGGTAGAGGTAAGCGTAATCGTTAGTCATGGGCCTTTTCACACTCCGTGGCCATTTTGGTCAACGCCTCGTGCCACTTTGCTTTGTGGTCGTCGGACACCACAAGGACAGCGCCGTCTACGCTGAACACTCGGAGATTGTCAAAGAGAATGCCTGCATCCGCAAAGGCCTCTGCCGGAATGGGAAGCATATCCTCGTCACACCCGTGGCAGCTGCCGCACATATCCTCATCGCCCTCCTGGCCCTCCCAGCCAGTCATCATATCTGCGCCCAGGCTGTTGACCAGGCGCATCAGCGTCATCATAGCGGCGGCTTTCTCCACAGGTTTCATTTCCGGCTTGAGCAGGACAATGGCGTTTTCCAGGGTGTGCAGCTCCAGGGTTTCCTCTCGCTCCAGACCGCTCAGAATCAGGGCGGCGGACTGGATGACGGCTTTGCCGTCGTTGGTGTAGTTGATAAATGTCATGTTCATTCCTCCATATCGTTAAGTATTTTGATTTGGTTCATGGATCAGGGTATAGCGCCCCTCGTACTCGTCGGTGGGGGACAGGTGAAACATACTCAGTTGCCAATTCCTTGCGGTGTTGTAGCGGCGGGGGTCATAGTTGGTGATGACGATTTCTTCGTACTCACTGCCTGCCTTCTGGGACATGCTGTTGGGTCGGGTGGTGTAGAAGATGTAAAACTCCTGATACAGCTCCACGATATAGGGACAGTAATTGTAGGACACCATGACGTACCCTTCACAATTCAGCAGGGCATCGTGGAGCCGCTGGTGGTCCTCTTTGGGGAAGGCCACCGCATAGCAGCCCTCCGCCTCGTAATAGGGCGGATCGCAATAGAAAAACGCACCTTTGCGGTCATATTGCCGAACGATCTCCACGCAGTCCTTGTTTTCAATGATGACCTCCGCCAACCTGCGGGAGCATTCCCAGACCAGGTGAAAAAAGCGACGGATGTCGCAGATTTTTCCTGCAAAGGACTTGGCCCCGCCACTGAAGCTGTATCGGATAAGCTTGAAGTAGTCTGCGGCCCGGCGGACGTCTCCACGAGGAGCCCTCTCCAGCATCATTCTGCGGATAGACTCTCCATCAGGCGGCTCCAAATATCGCTGGGTCAGCTTCATCTCCTGGCTGAGATAATCGTCGGTGAATTCTTCCTTGGAGAAGAATTTGTACAGCACATTGAAATCATCTCGGGTGTTCAGGGGCAGAAAGCCCAGCTCCAGAAGCAGGGCCATGGTCCGGTTCTTGACGCAGCAGAAGAGGTTGGTCAGGTCGCTGTTGAAGTCGTTGTATACCTCCATACAGCCTTGTTGAATGGGACGGTTGAGGGTTACGGTGCCACTGCCTCCAAACACGTCGATAAACCGGGAAAAGTGCGGGGGAGCCAGACGGTGGATCAGCCAGAGCAGCTTGGCTTTGCCGCCCACCCATGGGATAAAGCTCTTCAATCGGCGTCACCGCCAAAGGAGTCCAAAGCTTGTTCCAGACCCTCGATGGCCAATTTCAGGCCGTACTCCATGGCTCTCAACTGGCCAATGGTGGAGTAGACCTCTCGGGCAGTCACGGCATAGAAGTAACCGTCCTGGCTGCTGGCAATGGGATGTCCCTTTTTGCGCAGACGGTGGACCTGTTTACGCAGTTCAGTGCCGCTAATGTGGAGTGCTGTCTCGATCTGGTGACTTTTCTGGATGTTTTTTCTGCCTTTGCACACGGCCTTCAGATAGGCCAATACCTGTTGTTCTCGCATCATTGTTCCTTTCCGGGGCCATACCCGAACAAGGAACAACAAAAAGCAGGAGCCGTGTCCCTTTCGGGTACGGCCCCTGTGTGTTTTGTTTGGGAATATGAGATGGTTACGGTTTACTGCATCTGCATCCCTCCCAGTTTAGGGTCAGAGGTAGGGCAGAGGAGGGGTTCGCCATCTTCTCGCGCCACCAGCCCATAGGGGGTCAGGACTGCATTGGCATGATTCAGGATGTCTCTGCCGTAGGCATTGAGATTGACGTGCTCTTGCAGCATGGAAAGGGTTTGCTCATCCAAGATGGTGTGCAGCTCCTGGAGTGCCACCTCCTTGGGACTGCGCTGGTCGGGCTGGAGCAGGTAGTCGTCCAGATTTTCCGCAATGCGAGCGGCGGCGACGACCTCGTGGCAGTCGGTGGCAAGGATGACTGCTTTGAGTTTGGTGAGCTGTCCATACCGCTCCAGGCATTTGATGGCCTCTGCCAGCTGATTCAGATCCTGGATGTCGTTGCACTCCAGGTTCTCCAGCAGATCGGGAATGGCACTGTCCTCGCTCCAGAATACCACCTGGTCCCAGGAAGCGGATTCGCCCAGCTCCTCCAGCACACGGGACAGCTGGCTCTGTGTGGCGGGGAGTTCCAGAGTAACCCTGGGTTCCTGTTGATTGAAACCTCTGGCCACCAGCAGGCGAATGGCGTAGGAGGGAGGCTTGGGAACTACGTCCAGGCTGTCATGTACTTGCTTAAGGTCTGTGTGCTGGGTCACATAGCCATGGCTGACGAAGACACCGCCCTCCTCCTGTCGGGCTTTTCGGCCCAGCTGTGCAAAGTCCAGATAGTCAAAGATGGAATCGGGGGCATCCTCTACCTCAGGAATAAAACCATTTTCAGCGTAGAATTTGCCCAGTTGATGATCTGTAACGGCATCCACCACATGACAGCAGTCTGTGCTGTAAGCCAGATTCAGCAGGGTGGAGAGGGGGATGGGACCATAGTCCTTGGCGGCTTCCATCTGGACCAGTCCTTCAAAAACGGCCTTTTCCATGTCGCTCAGCCCTTCCAGCCTGGTCAGCAGGGTGTTGAGCTGGTAGAGGTCGCAGTCCGATCCTAGATGGTCATGGAGAAAGGGAAAGGCCCCCGGATGGAGCAGTTCCAGGTCCGGTTTTTCACCGGGTGCCATTTGGAGCTTATCCATGGCATCCTGGAGCTGATAGTAGGTAGCCGGAAGCTCCAGGCAGCAGTATTGATTATGTTTCCCGTAGAGCGCAATGCAGAACGCATTATCCAAGGGTCATCCCTCCCAGCGTCGTTCCGTGCTCCATATCCTTCGCCTCGTCCTGGGGACAAGGCTCACTCATTTCGCCGGAACTCCTTTCCCCACCGAACCCGCTGCGCTGGGCTTCGGCGGGGGCCCCGGTTTGTACATAGTCTTCCTGATACTTGGCAGGGTCTGCGCCTGGGACATCCCAGCCGCACAGACTGCCCACCTCCATGGCCTGTCTCTGCCACATATCTACGCCAAGGTGCTCATTGAGCTGGTCGGCCAGTTCCACATTCCGCTCTTTGTCGCCGGTGTCCCACTCCGAGGAGTGGTAGCCACTTTCACCTCGCTTAATGCAGATCAGCTGGCCCGTAGTGGGCAGGGTGGAGTAGCACATCTCCGGCAATCCCTCTGCCAATTGGGGGGAGAAGCGCTCCTCCTCCGTCTGGATACTCCAATCGTCGAAGCTCCACAGATGGACATACAGCTCGTCTTCACCAATGCAGATATCCCGCTGCTCAAATCCTTCGCCCCAGCCGTCCGATGCCTGTCCAGAGATATAGTCTTTCAGGGTAGAAAGTTCTTCCGGTGACAGGGTACCGGCCACACGGCATTCCGCAACACCCCAGAGCTGACCGTCTCGATCCTCGACCGTGAACACAGCGGACTGGACTTTCCGGTTGACGCTGTCATCTTCGCTGTACCAGTGCATCAGCCCACGCTCCGTTTCTTCCGGCATACGGTATTTGATCAGGGCGCTGAAAATGTCACCTTCATAGCCACGCAGCATTCTGCCATCCAACTGGGTACAGTCCTCCTCCATTTCGCCGTACTCATTGCGGGTGTAGAGGTCCGCTGTCAGGGGCATATACAGCTTCAGGGTAGTAAGTTCCGGCGGGATTACGGAGAAGCTGTCCTCTCCGATGATCAGTGCAAGGCCGCTGCCGTTGTCCCAGTTCATATGGAACTGGCCGATATCGTCGATGTATTTTAGAGTGCCTGTGCTACCGGGGGGCAGCGGGGCATACGGGTCTTTCATCTCTCTGAGTTTGATTCGGGTTCCTGCGGGGAATTGCTCTCGCAGGAAATTCAGCCATTCCTTGGGAACTGACACCTACATTCCTCCCATCTGAAAAGTTTGTTCTTCTTGGTGTGTTTCTCCCATCATCAGTACCTCCAGGCTCACCGTGCCGTGGTAGGCCACATATCCCCGGTCGGTAAATGCACCAGCCTCTTGATTCATGTGCTGCAGGCCGTACTTCTCGTAGTCATAGAACTCGTCCAGATTGGGGTCATACTCAAAGTGGCCGGACTGCTGGATCATGAACATTCCGTACTCTGCAGGGGTATGGGCGCCGGGGGCAAACTGGAACAAAACCAGATTCTCGGCCAGACAGCGGATCTGGCTGGCATTCTCTGGCTCAGCCAAGGCTACCACAGCCCCCAGCTTTTGAAGGTCATCCCGGTCAAGCCTGGACACAGCCCATGCCAGGTCGTTAAGGTCGAAGATGCTTTCCTGTTTGAAATCCAGTGCTACATCCACCTCCATAGGGAATTCGCTGCTCCCCACTTGAAAGCACATATCCTCCGGATCTTGGATGCCAGAGCGAAGCATTCCACGTTCCAGCTGTTTCCTTGTGGCGGGAAGGTAGAGCCAAGTGGCTTTCTTGGTGTTTTCCGGCTGTCCCTTGGAGATCAGACCCAGGGACAGCACTGCGTCATCGTAGAGATAAAAGGGGAAGTGCTTGCCATCGTAGATCTGCTCCAGCTGCATCCCGTTGTCGTAGACCACACCGTAGGGGGTGACCACGCCTTGATTTCCCTCAATCAGAAGGAGGGCAGATTCCACACCATCTACATTCTCTAGTTCTTCCAGGCTGGCACAGCCACCGTTGAGGTTCATATAGTGGCTGCGGCCCACGGATTCCAAATCAGAGAAGTCCGTGATGACGGTGGCCTGCTGACAGCAGAAGGATAGGTTGATCAAGTCTTTCAGGCTAGTGAGACCCAGTTTCTCAGCCATGGCCTGGAACTGTGCCACCTCGCCACGATCGAAACTGTCCAGCCGCTTGGCCAGATAGTCCAGCTCGTCCAGATTCACCTGGGTTCCCTCCAGACGATCCAGCACTGGCCATGGGCTGTGAAGCTCGTCCAAATGGCAGTCCCGGTTGGAGGCAACCCCAATTTCCAGCGCTTCCAGCAGTTCGGTGCAGCCGTCGTACTGTTCTTTGGGGATGGGGAGGGGGATGGAGACAACGCCATATTCCGGGTGGCTGCTGTTGCTCAATACTGCTTTTGTCACTTCTTTTTATCACCTGTCTTTCGGTTTTTTGTTGGATTGGTGGTTATCATGCTGTAAATCAGCACCACAGCGGTACAAATGCTCAGCCCTAGTGCGAATACCTGCAAGTGTTTTTCCGTCTGTATGGCAGGTTGGGAGACCTCCGCCTGTGCCTGCTGCACATCGGGTGTGGTCGTAGCAGTTGGCTGGGTGGTAGTGTCATCCTCCACCCGCTGGCAGAACACCAGATACCGATGGGTGCCCACAATATAGGGGTGGCAGGTGAGCAAGGTCACCATGTCTTGGCCCGGCTGAATGGCCACAGCTTTCACCTCATCGGGCCAGATGATGGAGATTCCCGTGACCTGGTAGGTCAGGGTCTCCCAGAGGTTGGTGAGGTACACCAAGTCCCCCTCCTGAAGCAGTTCCACATCCCGGAACATGGCCTTGCCATTCCAGCCCCGGTGGGCGGCAATGACGCAGTTGGTGGAGATGCCTCCAATGGGCATACTGGTCTGACCCAGCACCGTCGCTCCATCGTTCATGTGCGCTCTGGAGGCTCCCAGATAGAGGGGTAAGGTGACATCCATAGCGGGGATTTCTACATAGCCTACGGCATCATCGGCTTCCATTCCGTAGTCCTCTAAGTTCAACCCCGGTGCTTCATAGCTGTCCACACTGTCCAGGCCGGACTGATCCTGGGACAGCTGAAGGTTGTACGCCTCCATGGCTTCTCTCAGGTCTTGATGAATACCTGGCTTTTTCTGTCCCTGCTCCACCACGGCAACTTCCTCTTTCACCGTCTGCTCATACACAATGGGGGCAGTGATGGGCTGGCACAGAATTACCATCAGTGCCAAATCCACCGCCAGAGCCAGCCCCAGCAGCCATCTAGCCATGCCTGACACCTCGCTTGTTCCGCCAAATTACCACTGGAACAGCTACCGCCAGCATGGCAAGATAGATACCAAACCCGATGCACAGAGCTGTGCGATATTCCCTCCACCAACTGCTTTCGTGGTTTTGGTTCTGGGCGGTTGCAACCACGGTGTCCTCTGCTGTCCATTCTGTCCGGGTGCCACGCACCAGCAGTCGGTGGGAATTCACGCCGTAGGGGGTGCAGGTGAGCAAGGTTACATAGTCCCCTTGTTGATCAATCCCAATCTGGCTCACATCGTCGGGAAGCACCACAGAGATTTGGTCCACCTCATAGGCCAGAGTTTCGTCCAGCACCCGCAGGAAGAACACATCACCTTGTGTGAGCTGATCCAGGTCGGAGAGGAGCCGGGATGAGGCCAGGCCGCTGTGGCCTGCCAGAACTGCATGGCTTCCTGTACCTCCCACCGGCAGGGAACTGCCCTCCACCACCCCCACACCAGCGGTGAGGGTGGTGGACTGAGTTCCGTAGTACACGGGGAGAATCACGTCGATGGCGGGAATCTCCAACGTGGCCAG
>NZ_NFHE01000041.1 GCF_002161235.1 Pseudoflavonifractor sp. An85 | reverse complement strand
GCTAAAACTTCTTCTTTGTCTGGACATAGTAATGAATCCTCTCTTTCGTATTGATTTTAGTATATCAGATTCATTAAAAATTGTCCGAAAAAGTGTCTTAATTTATGAGACCATTATATTCATCGGATGCCTTTAAATTCAATATGAAATCGGGCCAGCTTGCGGACAATGTGCTTGCCTAGTGCGTACTCACACAAATCCTCTCCCTACAAAAAATATCTGTAAGGTTTTTCTGATTTGACAGTCTTATATATAGAGCGATAATAATAAGGCAGCCTGCTTACAAATACAGCAAACAAAGTACCCTCGCACAGGAAGGGGGCCATGATATGCCCGAAATAGAAGAAATTTATCTGAAATACTTCAATTCTGTATTCCAATATATTCGTCAATTGTCCGGTGGAGACGAGACCATTGCCGAAGACATTACAAGCGAAACCTTTTTCAAGGCCATGCGCTCCTTAGATCACTTCCGGGGTGACTGTGATGTGCGGGTTTGGCTGTTTCAAATTGCTAAAAACTGCTATTACTCATATCGAAAGCGGCAAAACAAAGCACTGTGTGTCAATGCTGAAGGCCTGGAAACATACCCCTCGGAAGAACTTCCTCTGGATGAACAAGTTATACGGCAGGAAAGTGCTCACCGCATACAAAAAATATCTCATTCACTTCATTTCCCCTACAAAGAGGTCTTTATGTGGAGAGTGCTCGGCGATCTCAGTTTTAAGGAAATTGGCTCATTATTCAACAAATCAGAGAACTGGGCTTGTGTTACGTATCATCGAGCAAAGACAACGATTCGAAAAAGAATGGAGCGTGGTCAAAGGTGAAGTTTTGTAGTGTTGTTAAGGATCTTCTCCCCCTATATATTGAGGAAATGCTAAGTGAGGATACCACAGCATTTGTTCAGGAACATCTCGAACACTGTCCAGAGTGCCGCAAAGAGATGGAGTGCATGAACATGCCCATGATACCATCCCTACAAACCGACATATCTCCCCTCATCAACTTGAAAAAGAAACTATTTCGAAAGAAATTTCAGAGCATCATCCTTTCCGTTGCCCTAGTTTTATCCCTTGCAATTTCCCTGTTTGCTTATCTAACCGCCCCTAAATACTTCCCCTTTACATCAAATCTCTTATCCATTGAAGAGAGCAGAGATGGCAGTATAACCATTCTATTCGACGAAAAGGTGACTGGGTATACCTTGTATGAAACCCCATCGGAGAACGATGACTCTACCGTATATAGTCTGGAAGTGTGGACGACTACTTGGGATAACCTGTTTCAAGACCGTGGCACACAGGCCGTTGTCATTGGATCCAACGATGAAAACCCCTTCTCCGTTTATTATATACAAAATCACAGTCAATCCGGAAAGTCCGCAGAAAACATCCTGCTCTACGGCTCTCACAATTCATCTTCTGGCGGTTTGATTTCCTTGCCAGGATTGTCTCTTTGGTACCTTTTCCTTTTGTCTGCTGCTTTATTTGTGGTGTTTGGCGTTATTTTACTTGTGTTCAAAAGAAATGACTGTGCCAAACTCTGGCTCAAAAAACTGCTGCTTCTCCCCTTTTCTTATATGGTCGGCCATGTTTTCGTCATGGGATTTAACGCTTCCAGTTATTCTGAGCAGCGTGATTTCTCCCTCATCATTCTCATTGCAACACTGCTGTTTTGCGCCTTGCTTCTAATCCTTGACACACACCAACTCAGAAAGGAAATTCGTGAAATGGAGGGTTGAAAATGAAGAGGAAAAACTGTATCACCTTGATATGTTCTCTACTCATTCTTTCCGCCATTGGCCTTGGCCTGTCCATTATATACTCGGATTACTTATACAGTCCTACAGGATCCTTGGACACCTTGCAGGTCATGAGCAGCTCAGAGTCATTGGAGAATAGCTCAGTGACATCCGTAAGCGATGTGCAGCTCTTGCAAAACATCGAACAATGGGCCGAAAAAAACAACGCAACCATCCTATTTAAGAGCGGCCTTCTGGCTGGCTGTGGATTCTGTGGTTATTCTGATTGGGCCAATCAATTTCTCCATATTAGCACCCTTTCAAATACGGAAGACGGAATTTATATTGCCGACGACCCTGACATTCAGGCCGCATACGTACAAAATAATATCTTTTTGCCCGGGAGTGCCGGCTTAGAAATCAAGGGCACGTATGACACCACTGCGCTGCCCCCCATTCTAAATCATGTAGATTTTCTCTATCCGCTATCCATTTCTTCGGTTGTGTCGGGCATGTATTTTACAGATGCAACCGATATACAATCGCTCATTGAACTCTTTGAATCAAATGGATACTCTGTGGTCTCTACTCGTCAGGCCAACACTTTGTCATTGGGCCAGTTGCTGCTACGCCTCATCACCGACAGCATTCTATCTCAGGCAGTTCTTCTGGCACTGGGGGGACTCATGTTCTGCTTTGTCTACGGTATTCTTATGTCATATAGGGACAATGCGCACAGACTATGGGTGCATCATCTATTTGGTTTATCCAAAAAGGGAATTCTGGCTGGAATTCTCACGCTGTCCTTGGGCATGATCCTCATCTCTGCACTGCTGTTTTCTGCAATCTTGTACCGTGGTTTGACCTATCTTTCCATCACCGATTTGCGTCGCATCTTCATTGGGGCACTGATCCTATCCTGTGTTTTGACCATATTGGTCAATGGCATTGGATATTTCCGACTCCTACGGCAGTTCAGAAAGCGAGGCGCGTAACATGAAACTTCTCAAACAAGTATTTTCAGATCTTACCAAAGAGTTGGGCTGGGTGGTTTTCTATGGTTTCTTGACTGCGATCGTACTTATGGTATTTATCCTAATTGGTTTGAGTTATAGCCTTGTGGCCTCACAAGACTCCGCGATTCGTAGATTCACAGAAAATAACATTACACTGACACAACTAAGAAGTACAACGTACAATACAGCCCCGAAATTAGAAAGCCTTTTCTTCAACCCGAAACAAGCAGAAACCTTGGACGAGTATTATCTTGACGTATTTTCAGAGCAGGGCAATGCAGGTACCTATGTGATCATGCCTGGCCGCTGTGGCTATCAGCAAGTTATTCTCCTGCTGGGTGTGTATGCAGATTTAACTTCATTTACCAGAAATTCATCAGATGCTGTTACATTTGCCGTTTCGTATGACAAAAAAGAGTTCGCTCCACACACAATTGAATTTAACGGAATTGAATATCCACTGTATATCGCCCCCGCTGACATGGAGGTATATCATCCTTTGTTTTATATGAACGCCAGTTCTGGAATGTTGAAAAATACCCTTTTTGTTTTTTCTCGTGACTTCCATGCAATCAAGGAGATTTTCCCATCCTCTCAATATACGGAACTACAAGGAAATCCATATGCAAATCGCCTGATCTTCCAGGCTCCTACCAGCCAAGATATCACTCGTATGCGCAATGTCATCACCCAAAGTACAGGTGAGTACGTCACTGTACAAACCATATCTGACTTTTTAAAAAGTTCCACAGAAAGCGGAGTCAGAACTCATCAGACCTACTTGTTGTTCTACCTAATGGCCTCTTGCGTACTATTAGGCGCAATGCTCATCAACATTTACAGAGTATTAAAACGGAAACTTTCAGAATACGCAACCCATCATCTTTTTGGCGCTCCATCTTCTTTTATTTTCGCCAGAATGTTTCTATTTGTGCTCCTCTACCACGTCATCCCATTGGCAGGCGTCCTCTTCATCATGTCAGTAAACCAGCTCGCAACCCCACAAAATCTCTTTGTGACATTTCTCGCCGTATTCATAATCCTGTTCTCTATCACCAGCGTTTGCTATCGCCACTTTCGAGCATTGTTCTTACAGGGATTAAGGAGGGAATGATATGCCGACTATCACAGCTCATAGTATTTGCAAAAGCTACCATACCAATCACTACACGGTAAAAGCAGTGGATCACGTTGACTTTACCGTTTCAGGAAACGAATCTGTCGCCATTGTGGGGCCATCCGGTTCCGGCAAGTCCACGCTTCTCAATATGCTGGGTATGATATTACCGCCTGATGAGGGCTCCTTACAAATTGACGGACAAGACATCACCCTATTGGGGGATCGTAAAAAGAGTGCTTTTCGAAACCATACATTTGGATACGTCGTGCAAGACTTTGCTCTGCTGGATGATGAAACAGTTTACAGCAATATTCGTCTGCCCCTACTCTACAACAAAGTAATCAGGCGTTCTGAACACAGAAAGCGCATTTATCATGCGGCTGAAGCTCTGGGAATTTCGGATAAGCTTCGCAGAAAAGCCGGAAAACTCTCTGGGGGCGAACGGCAGCGCGTAGCAATCGCCCGATCCATTGTGTGTGATCAACCTATCATCTTAGCCGATGAACCAACGGGCTCTTTAGATGCCGACAATAAAGAAAATGTCATGACGATTCTCATGCGTCTCTGCAAAGAGGAAAACAAAATGGTCATCATTGTTACCCATGACATGGATGTCGCAAAGCAATGCGATAGAATTGTTTCCATGCGTGACGGGAAAATTATATAACCCTGGTCTGATGTTAGACGTCTCGCCATGCTGGGACACGGTTACCCTCCCCATCCGCCAAGAAGCCACATAGCGGCTTACAGGTGGCAACGAGGCGGGAAAGTAGCACTGCCCACCAAAGTTGTAAACACTGCACTGCCATGGTACACTGATTACAGAAAATGATGCCGCTTTTATTTCTTCAACCCCCATGGTATAATATTTTTAGAAGCACACTGACCACAAAAGGAGGTATGCAGGTATGTCTGAACAAATTTACTCCCTGAATGAGATTTCTGCGGTGGTATTGACCTTGCTGAAAAAGTATCATGCAGAGCGGGCCATCTTGTTTGGCTCCTACGCCCGACAAGAGGCGGATGCTTCCTCGGACATTGATTTGATCGTTGTTGGTGGTAAGAATTTCGACCCTACCGATGTGCTGTGCATTGCAGAGGAACTACACATGACACTGAACAAGCCCGTTGATGTGTTTGAGCTTAGGGAAATCAATCCTGATTCCACCTTCTATGACACCATTATGGGGGAGGGCGTGCAAATCGCATGAAGTACAGTGACGAGCAACGAATCACCAAGATTCAGGAAACCACCGAGAAATTGCTGAACTACATCAGCCGGGAAAACATTACCCCCGAACGAATCTTTCACGAGGAGCCCATCCAATGGGCGGTGACAACTCCCCTGTACAACATCGGGGAACACGTGGCCAACCTGACCGCCGAGTTCAAACAGGAACACAACACCATCCCGTGGGTGAAAATTGCCGGACTGAGACATCGGCTGGTTCACCACTACGAGGACACCAACTGGACGGTCATCTGCGCCATTATCTATGATGTCCTTCCAAAGTTCCTGGAGGAGCTAAAACAGCTTTGACCCAAACCCTGACCCATACGGGCTCTGGACTGTGTGGCGCCAACGAAACACACAGGACCAAACAGCATCCCCCACCCCAGCGAACAGGGCTAAAAAGCCCCCAACGGAGCCAAAATCACTGACGATCCGCAGCTCATAACCCGGAGGTCGTAGGTTCAAATCCTGCCCCCGCAACCATAAATCCCAGATGCGTAAGCATCTGGGGTTTCCTTTTTCTCTATTCACTCTTCACTATTCACTAACTTTACCAGGATTTCAGAACTTTTTTGTGGTTTCAACTTTTGGCGGTTCCCCCTCTTTCCCCCGCATAATCCCCGCCAAACTTGCTTGACCCAAACCGTGACCCATACGGGAGTTTGGAGCGGTTAGGGAGCAGTCGATTTCTCGGATGCCCCCTGCGGAGTAATATTATTCTGTTGCAACATCCTCTACGGAAACGGGATTTGCTTCGTATACAATTTCCAAAGCTCCACCTATGGTATCGAAGGCTTTTAATTTTGTCAGATCATCTTCCGCATTGGAAGAGACCGTAATATGAAGCCGATACGGATTTTCGTACACAGCAGAAGAAGAAACAAATGGCAACTCTCCATTGCTCATTGCTGTGCTTACTTTAGCTTGTAATTCGGTGATATATTCCAATGTAATAGTTCCATTAGAAGTTTCCATATCACCATGCTCTGTTCCATCTTCAGCAGGAGTGTTGGGTCCTACCTCATGGTAGGTATCCTCATCGACTGGGGCATCAATGATGTTGTTTGTTTCCTCAGTTCCTTTTACCCCTTCTTTTACATAAAACTCATATGTTCCCTTTACTTCTACAATGCAAATGGAGTCATCGGTTGGGAATTTGGTGAAATGATAGACCGTTTTGCCTACGATACTTTCCTCCTGACTATCACCAACAATACCCATAACGTCTCCCAAATTGTCAGCAGTAATTTTATATGTGTTTTCCTCAGTCAATCCTGTTGCGTTTTCATCTACAATTCCAAATGCTCTACGTTGCGAAAAGGAAATCGGAAAATAGATAACATCACTCCCCTCCATCGTAAATCCATAAGCAGTTTCCGGTTCCACTACGGGCGGGGTCGTAGGAGGATTGTTGCCAATAAAGTGGGGAAGTGTAAATATGCCTGCTGCGATCAAACATATGCAAGCAGCCATGGCCCCCCATGTAATCCAACGAGGCTTTTTTGCTTTTTTCTTATAGTTAAGGGCTTCATCCACATATTTTGTATCAAGCTCGCTCATAGCGTCGGAAAACTTTTTCGCATTCATGCAAACACCTCTCTTTCAATCAAATATTGTTTCATCTTCTGGCGGATTCGACTGAGCCGGACGGAGACACTTTTCTCCGAAAGTCCAACAAACTCGGCTATGTCCTTATAGCTATCGGAAAACCAATAGCGGCGCATGAAAATAACACGGTTTTCCGGGGTCATCGTATCCAAAAATTTTTCAATGGTTCTGGCAAGTTCTTTAACTTCCATTTCATCTTCTACGTTTTTGGAATCCGCAATGCAGGCTTCTATTTCTTCTAAGGCAACCGTATAGAGACCGCCTCGCTTGGTTGCTTTCTTGGCCCAGTATGTTTTCAATGAAATATTCCGAACAATTTTAACGATGTAGGACAACAGAGGTTTTGGTTTTGTCGGAGGAATGGCATTCCATGCGCCTAAATAGGCATCATTGACACATTCCTCTGCATCCTGCCTATTGTTGAGAATATTGTACGAGAGAGCATAACAAGTTTTCCCGTATTTCCTGTCCAGTTCCCGTATTCCCTGCTCTGACCGTTCAAAAAACAGTTCTATGATTTTATCGTCATCCACTAATTTCACCGCCTCCTTTCCAGCCTCACTTATATACTACGATTTTAGCGGCGAATACTACATTAATTTCAAAATTGTATCGGCAGAAATTATACCACAGCTTTTGTGTCAACAGGCACTGCCTCTGTGGACAAATCACATTTTGTACCAAGAGCCACCTGAATTTTGCAATTCTGGTGGCTCTACTTTATTTCTCTATACTTTTTTGCAGTCAGTTCTAAATCGTCCCCGCCAGCACACTCCCCATGATCTGCGCTGCCTGTCTCTGGGCGGCACTGGTAATGTGGGCATAGGTGTCCAGGGTGAAGCCTGCGGAGAAGTGGCCCAGCATTCCGGACACCGTTTTCACATCCACCCCGTTTTGCAATGCCAGGGTGGCGAAGGTGTGGCGCAAGTCGTGGAACCGCACCTTGGGCAATCCTGCCCGTTTCAGCACCCGATGGAGCATATGCAACACACTGTCCGGGGAAATCGGCCCGCCATTGGAGGACGGGAATACCCAAGGGCTGTTGCCCACTTTTCTTCTCTGTTCTCTCAGAACGCTTACCGTATCCTCTGCCAGTGGCAGAGTACGGTAGGCGTTCTTTGTTTTCAGGGGAGCCTCCACCACTCCCCCGTTGATCCGGGAGACTTGCCGCCGTACCCGGAGGTCACCCCGTTCCAAATCAATATCTTCCCATTTCAACCCCAGCAATTCGCCCCGCCGCAGACCTGTGGCCAGCTCTAGATAGTACAGCTCAAACACGCCGCTCTCCCTGGCCTCCCGGAAAAAGGAGGCCAGCTGCACCGTGGTCAGGGTTTTCATCTCCTGGTGTTCCACCCGGGGCAGGGCGCAGCCCTCGGCTGGATTGGTGAGAATCAGACGCTGCTCTTGGGCTAACTTTAGGGCAGAGGATAGAATTTGGTGGATATTCCGCACCGTCTTGGCGCTGAGACCTTTGGGCTGTCCCTTGGCTTCCACCCGGTCTACCCTGCCCTGGGCCAGCAGCTTTTTGTAGAACTTCTGCAAGTCCAGAGAAGTGAGCTTTTCCAGCGGAATGTCTCCGATGTTGGGCCGGATGTGGTTTTGAATGTAGCCCTGGTAGGTCTGATGGGAGGAGGGCCGGACTTTGATCTTGGCATAGTCCTGGAACCACACCTCCATCCACTCCCCCACCGTGTACTTCCCCGCCTTGGTGATGTCCAGCGCTTGGGCTTCTCCGATGGCCTGTTTCAGCTTCTCTTTGACCTCTGCCTGGGTCTTGCCCAGCACGTTCTTATAGATGGCTTTCCCGGTTTCCGGGTCATGCCCTGCGGTATATCGGCCTTCCCAGCGTCCGTCTTTTCGCTTGCGGATGCTGCCTTCGCCGTTGGCTCGTTTTTTAGCCATGTGTGTCGCCTCCTTTGTAACGACACAGCATACCACGGAAATCTCAAATAGCCAGGGGACACAGGCAGAGTTATCAGAATAGTAACAATTTGTCCTGTGCATGATCTTTGTTAACGCTGTACTATTTTCAATCATCCATGCAAATGATGTTTTTTCGTACCGTTAAAGTCCAAATGTTTTGGGTGACAGATTAATTCCCAACATTTCACCGAATCCCAGTGCCCACTTGATAAAGTTATAGGACACAGAAGTAATGATATTCCCTGAACGTATGTATCCCTCTGGGATAGGCTCTCTGATGTTATCGTCCCATCCTTTCATCAAGGACAGTTCCTCACTGGTGTACCCCTCATCTGCTAATTCCTTTTGATTTACGCCTGCCATGAAAGGCTTTCCCCCCAACATACCGGCCTTCAGCAGAAGTAGAGGAGCAATGGAAATTGCACCAATGGGCATACCATCGAATTTCTTGATAAAAGACAGGATTGCTTCGTCCTCGATGACGTCTCTGATATCCAAGGCCCCTGGCAAAAGCAGGCTATCATACTCTTCCAAGTTCAACTGGTCCATGCTTCTTTCCGGCATGACCATCAGCCCCTCTTCGCTTCGCACAGGGACAAGTGATTTGGCAAAAATGGCAATAGGCTTTTCTGCAATAGCCAGCATTTCCAACGCTGGTGCAATTTCAAAATTGCAGAATTGGTCATAAATCAATACCGCCGTTTTCTTCATACGTGTCCCCCATCTCCAAAATCTTGTTAACACCGCTTCAAATGTGGCATTGATTGACCTCCATTTCATAAAGTGCCATAGATGCCCCATTGGGATAGTCAATGATGTCCACAATTTTATAGCCAGCATTCAGGTAAATCTTCCTAACCACCTTCTCGTCCAGTCCAGTATCCAAGCGGATATACTGGATGCCACGCTGGCGACATTCTTCCCGAATTGCTTCTGTAACCAACTTTGTCATACCCAGCCCTGCAAACTTTCGACGCACACAAAATTTGTGCAGGTATGCAGCTTCATATTTCGGTGCATTGGGCCAATATTCCGCATCTGTCCATTGTAGAATGAACGAACAGGCTACCTCACCGTCAATCACTCCAACACAGAAATTTTCCGGCTGTGCATCGGAGGTGATTAGCTCCTGCTGCGTCAGCCATTCATCTGGCCAGACCCGGAATCCCTGCTTTCGCCCCCAGGATGCAACCTCTCGCATCACGGCAATTGCGGTTTCTACTTCATCAAATCGAATCTTTATTTTGTTTACGTCCAACGAAACAATTGTGGTTTCAGCCCTGGCCATATTGTTCCCTCCAAACACTTCTTGCTTTTTATTCTACCAAAGCCCCCCATTTCCGACAAGAGTTGCTCCTCGTTCTGCTCCTCTTCCTCTGCAGAAGAGCCTTTTATCTTTGTTTAGCAACGCAAATCCTGAGCCACGAAACAGCCACAACCCCTGTAAATTTGTTGCGGCTCTAAGGATACAGGGAATCACGCCAGCCTTCGGCCACTATTTTCTCGTTTACAACGCCCTGTTTGACACCTATGAAAATGCCCGCACTGCGGGCATTTGTGGTCGGAGAGGGGGCGGTCACGCCCCCTCTCCTTTCTCCTGCTTTTCTTTCGTCGGCTTTCCGCTGCCCCGAAAATCGGCCCAACTTCGCCCCGGAAGCCCTGCTGGGGCAGTTACCTTCCCCATCCACCAAGAGGGCACACAGCGGCTCACAATGGGTTACAAGACCAGCAATCGTAGAATTGCTAGTACCACCGTTTTTTACGCCATACACTATACGCATAATTTTAATATTATGCCCTATTGTTCTCAGGGGGATCTACATACAACAAGTACAGAACAAAAATCTTGAAATAAATGCAACACAATATTGCGGTAAAATAAAAGTCTCTATTTATTGATACAAACAGTGTATTTATAGACCGAGTGTTATACTGCACAAATACGTTAATTTTGTAGATGTAGTTGACGCATTTTAAAAAAAAGCATATAATTATTTTGGGCCTAAAAGGGGGTCATCACAAATTGTTTAAATATGTTCTGCAGCCTTTAGAGCAGAAACTATATGTTTTCTTGCCTAATAAACTCAAATTCAATTGTGATTTTTTAAATGCAACCGCTGAGCTGTTGTATTACATAGAAAACGCCCCGTGTTCGCAAGTCTTTTTTCACTGTAAAGAGAAAATAGGTTACGATAAGCTTAGCAAAGCCTATCTTTATAATGTTATGAATTACGTCAGGCGCAAAAAGAAAGCTTTTTGGAACCCAGCTTTAGAATCAACGATTCAATCCACAGTGCGTCGCAAAAAAGGCGGAGAAACCAATCTTGAGATTGATCTTTTGGAAAGATTATCTTCTGATGAACTAAATCTGTATAGCTTTCAAGGAGACATCGAGATTCAACAGCCTGTTAACTCATTAACCAAGGCCATGGTGGATAAAAGCCTGACTATCAACGAAACAGAAGTAAGAGAATTCCTCTCCACTACGATTGGGGAGATATTTTCTAATTCCATCAATCATAGCGAACAAGAAACAACATATTTCATGTTTGATGTTGTATATGAAAATGAAAAATTTTTTCTGTATGTTAATATCGTTGATTATGGTTCTACAATTGTCGGAAATGTTGGTGCGCATTTGGCGAGAACACACGGCATAGAATTAGATAGTGCCAGTTGTATTAGCTGGGCAATTGAACCGGGCAATACAACCCGAGGTGGTTCTGGCGGATATGGGTTGCCAACTTTGATTAATTATATTAAAGCAGTAGATGGTGATCTATTTATTTTCTCAGGTAATGCGTATTACCGATTAGAACATGGAAATACTGAAATCAGTAAAGCAGATAGATGTTTATTCCCAGGAACAAGTGTAACATTCAAGGTAGAATTATTTAGGACAACAGGTATTCTAAAATATGACTCACAACACAAGCAGTTAGTTTGTATTGACCTGGATAGCATATAAGGAGGAGCATTTGGTGATTGTGAAAATATCTGATTATACGAAAGGTGATACAGCAACTTCCTATGAGAACGGAAGACAGTGTTTGGAACAAATCTTAACTGTTATCGATGAACACGAGAAAATTGAGTTGGATTTTTCCGGTGTAGATTTTGTAATCACCGCATTTTTAAACCCTGTAATAGGGGATTTGATCTTAAAAAAAGGTCCTTCCGTTATGAAAAAAGTCTCCATTATAAACGCAAATGCAAATACAATTCAGAAAATAAAAATGGTTAAGGATGGAGCTTTATTGAAACGAGAGGATTTGATTGACTAATGGTCTTTTTTGACACCTGCATATGGATTGAGCTCTGTTGCACCATGGTGCCAAGCAATCCTACTCAACAGGCACAAGCACAAAAGGCATCACAATTGTTAGCGAACGTGCAGCAGCAAAACGAGCAGATTGTTACATGCAACGAACAACTTATAGAGGTTATTTCTGCTATTCAGAAGGTCAAAATGCGTGAATATAACAAAATTTCCAAACCTGGTGTGGGAAATCTAAAAGAATATCGAAACACATCTGATTTTGCAAGCGCGAAGGCACTATGTGCTCAAGCAGTGGCAGATATATCACATCTGTCGACTAAATGTGAGTTGCAGCCGTATCAAATAAACGATGTGTTAGCCCGCCTTCATTTGGTAGATATGAACGATTATCTTTATTATCAGCATTGCATTGCACAGAAAATCGATTTTTACACATTTGATGGCGATTTTGCAAATTTGGATGCCGCCCCTCAGATTCACATTCTTTGAGTTATATTTCGAGGAAAGTCATTCAGTGAATTGGTAATTGTAGATTCTCATCAAGCTAGCAGAAAATGTATCATCATTCACTAGGATACTTATAGTGACCCAAACCCTGACCCATACGGGTTCTGGACTATGCGGAGCCAACGAAACACCCAGGGCCAAACAGCATACGCATTCCGAGAGAAAAGGGCTAAAAAGCCCCCAATAGAACCAAAATGGCCCCCGATCCGCAGCTCATAACCCGGAGGTCGTAGGTTCAAATCCTGCCCCCGCAACCATAAATCCCAGATGCTTTCGCATTTGGGATTTCCTTTTTACCTCTTCACTTTTCACTATTCACTAACTTTACCAGGATTCCAGGACTTTTTCGGTGGTTTAGGTTTGTGGCGCTTTTCCTCTCTCGTCGGCATCAAAGCGCCGACAGAGAGGCTTGACCCAAACGCTGACCCATACGGGAGTTTGGAGCGGTTAGGGGTGGAGATATGGAGGTTTTCACTTCGACTGCCTCAACAAGATCTGTCACCCCTCGCCAAATGTTCTTTCTGGTATAGAAATTGTCGTGGTTACATGTTAAGATTTCGTTTATATTAAAATTTGCAGTAGAAGGAAGTGCTCACAGAGATGGAAATCGAGTTTCAGCATCAAAATATAGCGTTGCGAGTATGCATGGTAATTCCTCTTTGGTTTATTTTAGCTTTTATTGAGTACTTCTTTTGGGGAGACACAATCAATCCATTCTTGTTCATTCTCATTTCCGCCATCATTATGGCTTTTCTTGCACCAATATTATTCAAAACTGTGTACGGAACCTTTTCTTTCCTTATCTTTCATACAGGAAAAGCATGTTTCTTTGATGAAACTATCGTTTTTGTATTTAACAAAAGAACAAAGACGATAGATAAAAGCACGGTTTCTAATGCCCATTATGAACAAATTTCATTATATGGAGTTAAAATTGACAAAATTAGCATTGAATACACCATTAGAGGAAGACATAAAGCGCTTTCACTGTACTCGCCAGATGTCGTTGACAGTGACAGAGACAGAGAGTTTTTTCTAATTTCTCAGCAACTCACCCTGCTTGGAAATAAGTAGGAAATTATATCGCTATGTTCGGGCAGGGGTTTCCATGTCTAGTGACGATCTGCACCCTACCCAAACATATTTTACGAGAAACTGCTATATATTTTGGAATTTTCCTCGTCCAAAGACTTGCAAGGAAATATGAAGTGTTCACGTCTCAATCGTCCCCGCCAGCACACTCCCCATCGTCTGCGCTGCCTGTCTCTGTGCTGCGCTGGTGATATGGGCGTAGGTGTCCAGGGTGAATCCTGCCGAGAAGTGGCCCAGCATTCCAGATACGGTTTTCACGTCCACCCCGTTTTGCAGCACCAGGGTAGCGAAGGTGTGTCGCAAGTCGTGGAACCGCACCTTGGGCAGTCCTGCCCGTTTCAGCACCCGGTGGAGCATATGCAGCACGCTGTCCGGGGAGGTCGGCCCGCCGTTGGGGGAGGGGAACACCCAGGGGCTATTGCCCACTTTTCTCCTCTGTTCTTTCAGAACGCTTACCGTATCCTCTGCCAGCGGCAGGATACGGTAAGCGTTTTTGGTTTTTAGTGGCGCTTCCACCACTTCCCCGTTGATGCGGGAGACCTGCCGCCGTACCCGGAGGTCACCCCGTTCCAAATCAATATCCTCCCATTTCAGCCCCAGCAATTCACCTCGCCGCAGGCCTGTGGCCAGTTCCAGGTAATACAGCTCAAACACGCCGCTCTCCCTGGCCTCCCGGAAGAAGGAGGCCAGCTGCACCGTAGTCAGGGTCTTCATTTCCCGGTGTTCCACACGGGGCAGGGCGCAGCCCTCGGCTGGATTGGTGAGGATCAGTCTCTGCTCTTGGGCTAACTTTAGGGCAGAAGATAGAATTTGATGGATGTTCCGCACCGTCTTGGCGCTGAGGCCCTTGGGCTGCCCCTTGGCCTCCAGCCGGTCTACCCTGCCCTGGGCCAGCAGTTTCTTGTAGAACTTCTGCAAGTCCAGAGAAGTGAGCTTTTCCAGCGGAATCTCTCCGATGTTGGGCCTGATGTGGTTGTGGATGTAGCCCTGGTAGGTCTGGTGGGAGGAGGGACGAACTTTGATCTTGGCATAGTCCTGGAACCATACCTCCATCCACTCCCCCACTGTGTACTTCCCCGCCTTGGTCACATCCAGAGCTTGGGTTTCCTCAATGGCCTGTTTCAGCTTCTCCTTGACCTCTGCCTGACTTCTGCCCAGCACATTCTTGTAGATGGCTTTCCCCGTCTCCGGGTCATGCCCTGCCGTGTATCGACCTTCCCAGCGTCCGTCTTTTCGCTTGCGGATGCTGCCTTCACCGTTGGCTCGTTTCTTTGCCATGTGTGTCGCCTCCTTTGCAACGACACAGCATACCACAGAATTCTGAAATAGCCAGGGGACACAGGCAGAGTTAAGAGAAAGTTATCAATTTGCAACATAGCTTTTCATTGTTAACACTGTGCTAGTTTTGGCAAGTGCCTTTTCTTTGTTTATGTGGCGCAAATCCTGAGCTACTATGTTGCAAGCCAGCCACAACCCCTGTAAATTTGTTGCGGCTCTAAGGATACAGGGAATCACGCCAGCCTTTGGCCATGATTTTCTCGTTTACAACGCCCTATTTGACCCCTATGAAAATGCCCGCACTGCGGGCATTTGTGGCCGGAGAGGGGGCGGTCACGCCCCCTCTCCTTTCTCCTGCTTTTCTTTCGTCGACTGCTCTCTGCCCTGAAAATCGGCCAAAATCCCCGCGAGAGGCCTTGCTGGGGCGGTTACCCTCCCCATCCGCCAAGAGGCCACACAGCGGCTCACAGTGGAAATGGGGCGTGAAAGTTTCTCTGCCTCCTGAGTTGTAAACACGGCACTGTCATGGTACACTGGTTTCAGGCAATGCGGCCTATATCTCCCCTAGTATTCTATTTGTGACGAGGCCGTCTCCGCCTAACCCAATCCGCGACCTATACATAATCCAGATCAGACAGAATTAATTGAGAGGAGAATGTAATTTGGCTAAGTGTGCTGTCTGTGGTCGAAAAGGTCTGTTCTTGAAACTAAACAACCAAGGGCTATGCTCGCAATGTGAACTTGCAAAAAAAGAGTCCGCTCAGCAAGAAGAGCTGCGAAAGAAAGAGGAAATTCGACAAAAAAGAGAAGATTTTTTGAAGTGCAAATTATTCCAAGCACAACAGGAACTAGACAACCTCCCACATCACAATATCGTGATTTCCGATGAAAAAAGAGTTCGACAAAAAGGATTTGAGGAAGTATCCTTCTCAAATATTACTCCAAAAGGCAAATACAACGAATTCGTTGTGTTCGACACAGAAACAACGGGTCTTGCTCCATTTAGAGACCGAATCGTTGAAATTGCCGCAATTCGCTTTGTTAATGGCTCTGCTATTGAAATATTCGAAACTTTAGTTAATCCAGGAAAGAATATTCCTGACGAAGTGTCCAGCATAAATCACATCACAAATGAGATGGTTTCTAATGCTCCTACAATTTCTCAGGTTTTCCCTGCATTCGAGAGTTTTGTCGGCAGCAGCCCCTTAGTGGCCCACAATTTGGAATTTGACCTCAAATTTCTATATTATTCCGGTAGTTATATAACAAGGGATAAAAGAAAATACTTCGATACACTTGAGCAAGCAAAAAAGCTACTGAAAAAACCCAGAGTAAAATATGACCGAGAGTACGATATATGGGAAACAGATTATGAGAGCGACTATGACGTAGAAGATTACAAGCTGGAAACTCTTTGTGACTACTATAATATCATAATTCCCTATCAACATCGAGCTGCTTCTGACGCACTGGCAACAGGAAAATTATTTTTGAGTCTAGTTGATGAAAAACAAAACAGGTAACTACAGCGAAACGCGAAAAGCCTTAAAACTTCGTTTTACCATCTTATTGATGACATTAAAACTGCTCCTACAATGCGGTAAAATCACTTTTCAGAACTTAACCTAGACATTTTTCCGTGCGAGAGCTTCAGCTCTAGCTGGTTCAGGTCTTCTTTGACGAGTCCATCTCCGCCTGACCCAAACCCTGACCCATACGGGGTTTGGACGGTACGGAGCCAACGCAACACACAGGGCCAAACAGCATCCAGCACCCCAGCAAACAGGGCTAAAAAGCGCCCAACGGAGCCAGAATCACCAACGATCCGCAGCTCATAACCCGGAGGTCGTAGGTTCAAATCCTGCCCCCGCAACCATAAAACCCAGATGCGAAAGCATCTGGGTTTTCCTTTTTCCCTATTCACTCTTCACTTTTCACTTATTTCTCCCGGATTTTATATAATGGTCTCATAAATTAAGACACTTTTTCGGACAATTTTTAATGAATCTGATATACTAAAATCAATACGAAAGAGAGGATTCATTACTATGTCCAGACAAAGAAGAAGTTTTAGC
>NZ_NFHE01000040.1 GCF_002161235.1 Pseudoflavonifractor sp. An85 | reverse complement strand
GACGCCGATGGAGAAGCACGAGCTGTATCTCGCTGCATAAAAAGCGGCCAGCAGCACATAGGCTACTGGCCGGGAAAACTTTATATTTTTTCACTGTCCTCTTGACGGGGAGCAGTTCATGACGTCGATGGGCGGTAATATTTGGCGATTTAACCCTGTTTCAGAGCCTGAGCCAGCTGATCGGGGCAAGAGGTGGGCTTCATGCCGCAGTGGATGCCCTCCATGCGGGCAATGGCGTCTTCCCGCTTCATGCCCACCAACAGGGACGAAATGCCCTGGAGGTTGCCGTTGCAGCCGCCCACCACGCGGACAGCCTGGATCACATCGTTGTCCAGATCAATTTCCATCTCCCGGGAGCACACGCCCCGGGGAATGTAATGAATGGTCTTCATAGTCATATTCTCCTTTCTCCTGCATAGGCTTGTCTGGGTCACAGAACAATGAGCCCGTAGCGATTGCTGAGGATGTTCAGCTCCTGTTTGTCCAGGTCTCCGGTGCCGTCGTAAAATGCCCGGCCCTGATAGTACCGCAGGGCCTGCTCCAGCAGTTCCGGCACATCCGACCACAGACACAGCGCCTTGTTCACCGCATACTGGTGCTGGGCGAAGATGTCCACGTCGTCCTGTTCCAGAATGGAGATCTTCACCGCTCCCACGGGGTCGTCCTCGGCCTGGATGATATCCTCCAGCAGTTTGGGGGTACACTCCAGCTCCTCTCCCACGTCCACCGTGCGGGTGACGAAACACGGTGCGGTTCCCGTGGCGCAGGGAATCACATCCGGATCCTTTTCCCGCACCACGTAGGGGTAGGTCACCACGTCACCGCCCGATACATAAAACAGGGGGACGCTGGCGTATTCCTTCAGCTCGCCCAGTAGCTCCAAAGCCAGCTCTTTGGGACAGTTGAGGCCGAACGCAGCCGCGCCCATCCCCTCTGCCACAAACAGGGCGGCCAGCATCTGCACCCGAGTGACGGACTCCCCATCTTCGTTGCAGGCCCAAGACACCCACACCGGCCCGTAGCTCAACTCCCGGGCGGCCAACAGCGCAGCCCGGCACTCTGCCATGCCGATCATACAGTTGATATGGACAGCTCCCTGCCCCGGTCCCAGCTTTTCCCGGTACATCTCCACCAGCTGGTCAAATTCCGCCTCGCCGGCAGGGGCAATATCCAGGCCCAGGGGGCCAAGACGCCGCTGAAATATGGGAACCGCTGCATCCATGAATTCCATGTCGTACTCCTTCACATGTGTTACACAAAATGGTTGTTTGCAGGTTGTTTCTAAGAGCGTAGTATATCAAATTCTGTCGTCCATGGCAAGCCCGTCCCCCAACAAAAGGGGAAGCAGGGGTTCAAACAAAACCCCTTCCCGCACATCGCTGCCCATGGCGGCGGTGTAGCTGGCGCAGCGGCTGATGAAGTGGGCCGCGCGACCTACAGCGCGCTCCAGGCTCTCCCCCATCACCAGCCCGCCGGTGAGCACCGCGGAAAACAAATCGCCGGTGCCCGGGTAGTCTCCCGGGGCCCGCACCGCCACAGTGGTGCCCGCTTGCCCCGTGGTGCGGTCAAACCACGCCGCGCCGGTGTATCCCTCCTCAGGGGTCACTCCGGTGACCACCACCGAGCGTTCCCCCTGCTGGGACAGCTCTAAAGCCACATCGGCGCCTTTGGCGCCCAGCAAGGCGTCGGGCGCCAGCCCCAGCAAAATGGCCGCCTCGGTGAGGTTGGGGGTGATGACGTGGGCATGGGTGCACAGCTGGGCCATAGCCTGGGCCATCTCCTGGGTCATGGAGGAGTACAGCTTGCCGTGGTCCCCCAGTACCGGGTCCACCACTACCTGGGCCTGGGGCGCGGCCAGACACTCCACCGCCTGGATGGCCTGCTGAATCTGCTCCACGCTGGCCATATAGCCGGTGTATATGCCGTCAAAGCTCAGCCCCAACCGCTGCCAATGCTCCAGGGTTCCCTCCACCTGTCCAGTGAGGTCCGTGCGGGCCACCGGCCCAAAGCCGCCGGTATGGGTGGAGAGCACCGTGCCGGGTAGCGGGCAAGCCTGTACCCCCATCACCGACAACACCGGCAAAATCACCGCCAGCGAACACCGTCCAAAACAGGACAGGTCGTGGATGGCCGCCACCTTTCGCATTTCCATTCCCCCCGCACACTTGTTTTCCTCTCATTATACCGTTCCCTACCCCCTGTGACAACGTGATTTCTTTACAAACATACACATTCTTGCTATACTGAAAAAAGCAAAAAACGACAGATTTAAAGGAGGATTTCCATGAAACGTCTTGCCAGTCTTGTTGCAGCCGGTGCCATGCTCCTCACTCTGTGTGCCTGCTCCGGCTCAGCCCAGCCCTCGGATTCCCCCACGCCGGAGCCTACTCCCACGGTGGAACCCACTCCCACCCCGCCGTTGTACACCAATCCCCTCACCGGTGAGGCCACCGACACGGACCTCAGTGGGCAAAAACCGGTGACCGTGGTGATGAACAACATCAAGGTGGCCATGCCTCAGCAGGGCAATTCCACCGCCGACATCATCTACGAAGCCGTGGCCGAGGGCGGCATCACCCGCATGCTGGCCGTGTACCAGGACCCCGCCGACTTGACCACCATCGGCTCGGTGCGCTCGGCCCGGGACTGCTTCTTGGACCTGGCCCTGGGCCATGACGGCGTGTTTGTCCATGCTGGCGGCAGCCACTATGTCTACGACACCATTGCCCAGCTGGGGGTCAACGACGTGGACGGAGTGAAGGGCAAAAACGCCTCGGGTATTTTCTACCGGGACCCCAACCGTACCCCTGGTGTGAAGTACGCCATTGAGCACACCATGATGGCCGACGGGGCCGCCCTGGTGGAAAACCTCACTGCCAAGGGCATCATGGGCCCACACTCCGACGGGTACGTCTATGAGATGGACTTCACCGCCGACGGAACCCCCAAGGACGGCCAGAGCGCCAACACCATCACTGCCACCTTCTCCAGCTACAAAAACACGGTGTTCCGCTATGACGCCACCTCCAAGGTCTACAAGGTGGAGCAGTACGGGGAGGCCTTTATTGACGGCAACGACGGCAGCCAAATCACCACCACCAACGTGTTGGTGCTGCAAACCAACTATTCCGCCATGGATGACGGATATTACAGCGACGTGAAACTCACCTCCGGCTCAGGTTACTTCGCCTGCGGCGGAAAAATGATCCCCATCACCTGGGAGAAGGGGGATCACTACGACCAGCTGCGCTACTACACCCAGGACGGACAGCCCCTGACTCTGGGGGTGGGCAAGAGCTTTGTGTGCATCGTCCCCGCCTCGCAGCCTGTGGTGGCGGAGTAAAAAAAGAACTGGAAGGCCAGATTTTTGGCCTTCCAGTTCTTTTTTAACCTTTTATTTCCGCCAGCTCCTCGGAGGGAACCAGGGGCAGAGTCACCATGGCTTTGAACAGATCTCCGTCAATCTCCACGGCAAAGGTGCCGTGCTGCAGCTCGGTCATGGACTGAGCGATGGACAGGCCCAAGCCGCTGCCGTCGGTAGAACGGGATTCATCCCCTCGGACAAACCGCTCCATGAGCCGCTCCACCGGCACGTTCAGCGCCTCCCGGGAGATGTTTTTCAGGGCCAAGGTGGCATACTTGTCGTCGTAGTGCAGGTCCAGATACACCCGGGACCCTTCCAGGGCGTATTTGGCGCAGTTGGACAGCAAATTGTCCAGCACCCGCCACAGTCTGCGGCCATCCGCCCACACCCACACCGGGTGATCGGGCAAGGTGCGCACCACCGACAGCCCCGCGGCTTGCAGCCGCTCCTCATACTCGCCCAAGGCCTGGTCTGCCATTTCCGCCATGTCCAGCCGCCCCAGTTCCACCGACAGAACGCCAGTGGACGCCTTGGACGCCTCCACCAAGTCCTCGGTGAGCTTTTTCAGGCGGTTGCTCTTGCGCTCCAAAATGTTGAGGTACTCCTCCACCCGCTCGTTGGGAATGGGCTCTTTTTTCAGCAGATCCACATAGTTGATGATGGAGGTCAAGGGGGTTTTCAGATCGTGGGAGACGTTGGTAATCAGCTCCGCTTTGAAGTGCTCGCTGCGCATCTGCTCGGCCACCGCCTCGGAGATAGATTTACCCAAATTATTCAGCTGCTGGGCGTGTTCCTGAAGGTCATGGGGCATCTTCCGGCAGGAAATCTGCACATCCAGGTTGCCTTTCAGCAACTCACTGGTGGAACGGCGAATCTGCTTCCAGCAGTGGGCCCAGCTGCACAGGTACACCACCAGGGCCACACTGAGCACCAGCCAGAGGAGCACTGCATCGTTGAGCAGCAGCCCCATAGATAACAACATATACACACAACCTCCCATGGCCACCCGCCACACCAGCGGAATCGCTCGACGCATCCGCAACCACATAGACCATGCCCAGGAGCACAGCCGCCATAGCAACGTATTGGTGAGCAGCGTGTGGCTCTTCACCCGGGCGCTCACCGTCATCAGCAGCACAATGGCCAGCACCGACAGAGCCGCCATACCGCACCCTGCCATAGCCATCTGAATTCCAATGTGCATGCCGGAATAGGGAATGTAGAACACAATTCCTTCCACCAGCCAGCTGACGGGATAACAACCCAATAGGATGACACCCGCTAATATAAACTCGCCTGAAATTCGGTGGAACCAGTTGAGCCGAACCTCCTCGCTCTTTCTGCTGTATCCAGCGGCCAAACACAGATACACCAGCATCCATACCCCCAGGGCCACAAACACAAAGGTTCCAACCCCCAGAAGCACATTGTGCTCCTTCCACCAGGTCAGTCCGTTGTACACTTTTTCGTACTTATCCCCGATGTCGCTCAAGGGGGTGTTCACCCACAGCACCAGATCCAGGGCCACCGAGCCCTCCGTCCAGCCGCTCTCCATGTTTTGCGTCCAGCCGCCTTCATCCAAATTATACTGGTAGCCAAAGGCGTTGGGGCTGATCACGTTCTCCACCGAGGGTGCATAGAGAAACACGCCAAAATTGGTGGCAATGCGCAGCAAGTCCCCGCTTCCATCCTCATCCAGGTACACCGCATACCGATCCACACCTCCGCTGGGGTCCTCCCAGTAGCGGTTCACTGCGTCACTGAGCTCTCTGGCCCACTGCTTGGACTGCACCACTTGGCTGCTCTTGGGTGGATTGCGGATGGTATCCACTGCATCCGCCCACACCGTGCTCAACTCGTTGCGCACATCCATGGTGAGGTTGGACACATAATACTCACCCCAATACATTCCTTGGGGCTGCGTCGGCCGCGCTTCCATCCAGTTGCCGTAGAGCACGTTGCCCTCCGGATCCATGAGCTGCCAGCGCAAATTGGTATTTTCCTTGGCGTACTTCTCTTTTAAATCGCTTAAGGACTGTTGGTCGTAGCTGTTCAGAGCCCCGTTTTCCTGCTCCAAATAGTACAGATCCACCAAATAGCTGATGTTGCCTGCATCCTGCTGCTGCATATACCGAATGGTATACCCTTCCGCTGCGGAAGACTGGCCCCAAATCACATCCACGTTGGCCAGTTGATAGCAGCCCAGCATAGCCGCGGTGGCAAAACTCACCACTGCTACGACAAACGCCAGCCCTTTGAGTATGGAATTTTGCCGTGCTCTCATTCCATCTTCTCCATCTTATACCCCAGTCCCCACACCACTTTCAGATAGCAGGGGTTGGCTGGGTCAATTTCAATCTTCTCCCGCAAATGCCGGATATGTACCGCCACCGTGCCCTCCGAGCCCAGCACAGGGTCATTCCACACCAGCTGGTAAATCTGAGCCGTGGAGTACACTCGTCCCGGATTCTTCATGAGCAGATGGAGAATGTTGAACTCAATGGGGGTGAGGTTGATGGTCTCCCCGTCCATACGCACCGTTTTAGCCGCATCGTCCAGCACCAGGGCGCCGTTGCGCAGCACCCCCTGCTCCTCCACGTTGCTCTTGCCGCCCAGCGTGGTATAGCGGCGCAGCTGGCTTTTCACACGGGCCAACACCTCAATGGGGTTGAAGGGCTTGGTAATGTAGTCATCCGCCCCGATGTTCAACCCCAGCACCTTGTCGCTGTCCTCACCCTTGGCAGTGAGGAGGATGATGGGAATGTTCCCCTGCTCTCGCATCTGAGCCGTGGCACGAATGCCATCCATCTTGGGCATCATCACGTCCATGAGCACCAGGTCAATGCCCCCTGCTTCCACTGCCTCCAACGCTTCCTGACCGTTGTAGGCCTCCACTGTCTGGTATCCTTCGCTGGTGAGATAAATCTTCAAAGCAGACACAATGTCATGGTCATCATCACAAATCAGAATTTTATACACGCGCGTCTCCTCCCGACCATAATTCATCATGTCTATATACTACCAACCTTACCCTTAAGTTGCAACCACTGAGAGTCTTAAGATATGATTAACACATGCTGGAAAAAATTCTTCCTCCCCACGCCTTTTCCCGTTCATTGACTTTTTGTCCTGGATTGTATATACTGTGTTCGTCTCTTGCGACACAATTCGCCGGATTCTTTTTCATCCGGCCTGGAGGTATGAAGTTATGAAGGGTATCATTTTGGCTGCCGGACGGGGCACCCGTCTCTATCCTATGACCCGTCCTGTATGCAAGCCGCTGCTGCCGGTCTATGACAAGCCGCTGATTTATTATCCTCTGTCCGTGCTGATGCAGGCCGGCATTCGTGAGGTGCTGGTCATCGTTCCCCCCGGAGAGGTGGACACCTTTGCCGCACTGCTGGGGGATGGCTCCCAGCTGGGCATGAACATCCAATACACCGTGCAGCCCGTAGCCCGGGGCATCGCCGACGCGCTGCTCATCGGCCGTGAGTTTGTAAACGGCGACGACGTGTGCCTGGTGCTGGGCGACAACATCTTCTGGTCCCCCAACTTCCAGCAGCTGCTGAAGCAGGCCGTGGCCAACAACCAGGGCGCCACCGTGTTCGGCTGCTATGTGGACGACCCCCGCCCCTTTGGCGTGGTGGAATTCGACCAGGACGGCAAGGCCATCTCCATTGAGGAAAAGCCCCAGAACCCCAAGTCCAACTACATCGTCCCCGGTTTGTACGTCTACGACGGACAGGCCATGGACATTGCCGCCAACCTCACCCCCTCTGCCCGAGGTGAGTTGGAGATCACCGATGTGAATTTGGAGTATCTCCACCGGAACCAGTTGCAGGTGGTTCCCATGGAGGAGAACTACGTCTGGCTGGACGCCGGCAATGCAAACAGCATGCTCCAGGCCGCCCAGACCATCCACGACTTGCAGGCCAACCAGCAGCAGTATGTGGGTGTTATCGAGCAACTTGCCTACCAGGAGGGTTGGATCTCCCACGACCAGCTCCACCAACTGGGTGAGGAGCTGTCCATGACCGAGTACGGCCAGCACCTGTTGTCTCTGTAAAAAGCAACCGCAAAGCCCCCTTTGACCGCATGGTCAAAGGGGGCTTTTTTATTTATAGGGGCTCATCCGTGGAAGGCGGGCGCAAATTCCCCGGCTTGCGAATGTGGGTTTTGGACAGGCGCTCCAGCATATAATCATACTCCTCGTTGGCAAAGGCGGTGTAGAGGATGTCGATGATGTTCAGCTGGGATATCCGGGAAGACATGGCCCCGCTGCGAAATACCGACTCGTTGGCGGCAGTATACAGCTTGTAGTCCGCCAGCTGAGACACCGGGGAGTTGACGCAGCGGGTAATGGCAATGATGGGGGTGCCATTTTCCTTCATGGCCTTCATACACTCCACCATTTCCACCGTCTCCCCGGAATAGGAGATGACAATGCCCAAGTCGTCCGGAGAGGCATTCTTCGCCTGCAAATACTGGGAATGCCAATCGTCGTTGACGATACACGGCTTATTCAGCCGCAAAAACTTCAAATAGGCATCCCGGGCGGCACATAACGACGCCCCAATGCCAAACAGCAGCACCGCCCGACACTGGCTGATAAGGTCCACACACTTGGCCAAGGTCTCCCCGTCCAACAGGTTTTTAGTATCCTCCAGGGACATAATGTTTTTGTAGGTGATCTTCTCGATGATCTCATCCAGGCTGTCCTCCCGGCTGATCTCCTTTTGCTCCTCCTCCTGGCTCTGCTTGCGCACCGCCATCTCGTAGGTCACACAGCGGCGAAACTCCTTAAAGCCATCAAAGCCAATGCGCCGACACATGCGCACAATGGTGGAGGGGGAGGAAAAGCTGCGCTCGGCCATCTCATGGATGGAAAGTTCCATGGCCTCCTGGGGATGGGCCAGCAGATAGTCCGCCACCGCTCGCTCCGTCTCACTCAGCGAATCCCGGCTCTCCCGCAGCCGCAACAGGGCACTTTTCAAGGCAATTCCCTCCTTTTTGCTCAGTTTATCAAACAATATTTCATCCGTCAACCGTTCAGGCCAAACTTTCTTTCATTTGTTGTGCATATCACACAAATACCATTTCTACCTCATGTATTTATTTCACATCCACAACAATCCCATGGAGTTTTATGTCAATGCATGAAACTTTATGCCATAGCATTCCGAAATAATTGACACTTTGCAACCAAATGATTAGGATAGGGGCGAACTGAGAAATCTCATGGAGGAAAGCCGGAATCAATCCCCTATTTCTGTCCATAGAAAAAGGAGACGTACATGATGAAGTTAAACTTGGACGCCATGACCACGGAAACCCGCAACCCCGCAACCATGGACCTGGACACCATGAGCCCTCTGGAAATCGTCACTGCCATGAATCGGGAGGATGCCAAGGTGCCCCAGGCCATCCAGCCGGTGCTGCCCGCCATCGCCCAGGCGGTGACCTGGGCCATTGAGGCTCTGGAACAGGGTGGACGGGTGTTTTACCTGGGCGCAGGCACCAGTGGCCGCCTGGGCGTACTGGATGCCGCCGAGTGCCCCCCCACCTTCGGCGTGTCCCCCGATGTAATCGTGGGCCTCATCGCCGGCGGCGAGCAGGCCTTCACCAAGGCCATCGAGGGTGCCGAGGACAGCCGTGAGCTGGGCCGCAGCGATTTGGAGCAGCGCAACCTCACCGCCCACGATCTGGTCATTGGCATTGCCGCCAGTGGCCGCACCCCCTATGTGCTGGGGGCCCTGGACTACGCCAACTCCCTGGGCTGCCACACCGTGGCCATCTCCTGCAACCAGGGCTCTGCCATCGGGCAGGCCGCCCAGCTGGCCATTGAAGTGGTGGTGGGCCCCGAGGTACTCACCGGCTCCACCCGTCTGAAGGCTGGCACCGCCCAGAAGCTGGTGCTGAACATGATCTCCACTGCCACCATGGTGGGGGTGGGCAAGGCCTACCACAACCTGATGGTGGACGTGATGCAGACCAACGAGAAACTCCAGGTTCGTGCCCAGAAGATCGTCATGGAGGCCACCGGTGTGGATCAGGAGACCGCCAAGGAGGCCATCGCCCAGGCAGACGGACACGCCAAGACCGCCATCACCATGATTCTGGCCCAGTGCTCCGCCGAAGAGGCCCGTGCTCGCCTGGAAAAGGCCCGGGGCCACGTGCGGCAGGCCATTTTGTAATCCCAACTTGTCACATCCAGCCTGCGGGCTGTTGTGTACTCCGCCCTGTGCGGAGCAACCGGAACTCAATGAAAAAAGGAGAGGTGTACCATGACCAATCAGGAACTTTCCCTCAAAATCCTGGAACTGGTAGGCGGTAAGGAAAACGTCGTCACCGCCGCCAACTGCATGACCCGTCTGCGCATTCAACTCAAAGACTCGTCCAAGGCCGACATCCCCGCTTTGAAACAGACCCCCGGGGTGCTGGGTGTGGTGGAGGACGCCACCCTCCAGGTCATTCTGGGCCCTGGCAAGGCCAAGAAAGTCTGTGACATCTTTGTGGTGGATGCCCAGGTACAAACCGGAGACAGTGCCGACTCTGCCCAGGCCATGAGCACAGATAATGACTGGCAGACCAACAAGGCCGCTATGAAGGCCGGGCAGAAGGACAACGCCCTCAAGCGTGGCCTGCGCACCATCGCCAACATCTTCATTCCCATGATTCCCGCCATCATCGCCGCTGGCCTGTTCAATGGCCTGTCCAGCTTGATGGGCCAGATCTGGCCGGATCAGATCGCCTCTGCCACCGGTCCCATCTACATTCTCAGCCAGCTGTTCTCCCTGTTCGGCGGCGCCTTCCTGAGCTACTTCGCCATCTACACCGGTATCAACGCCGCCAAGGTCTTTGGCGCCACTCCCGCTCTGGGCGGCATCATCGGCGGCGCCTCCATTGGCGCTCAGATCGTCACCATTTCCACTGCCCTGGGCCTGTATAACGCAGAAGTGCCCCTGAACTCCGTGCTCACCACCGGTAAGGGCGGCATCATCGGCGTCGTCATCGGCGTGTGGATTCTGGCCCACGTGGAGAAGTTCGTGCGCAAGCACGTGCCCGACGTGCTGGACCTCATTGTCACCCCCCTGATCTCCATCCTGGTGGTGGGTTCTCTGTACGTGTTCGTGCTCATGCCCGTCACCGGTTTCCTCTCTGACGGTCTTGTGGCTGCCCTGAACGTCCTCATCGCCTCCACCAACCCCGTGGTGAGCATCATCACCGGCTTTATCATGTCCGCCGTGTTCCTGCCCATGGTGCTGTTGGGCCTCCACCACGGCCTCATCCCCATCTACTCCATCCAGCTGGAAGCCATGGGCGGCGTGACCCTGTTCCCCTGTCTGGCCATGGCTGGCGCCGGTCAGGTGGGTGCTGCTCTGGCCATTCTGCTCAAGGCCAAGAAGGTGAAGAACCTGCGCATGGAGCAGACCATCATCGGCGCCCTGCCTGCCGGTCTGCTGGGCGTGGGTGAGCCCCTCATCTACGGCGTCACCCTCCCCCTGGGCAAGCCCTTCATCACCGCCGGTCTGGGCGCTGGCTTCGGCGGAGCCTTCGCCATGCTCATGGGCGTGCAGGCCATCGCCTGGGGCCCCTCCGGCCTGGTGGCCATCCCCCTGATGCGCACCCCCATGATGATGCTGTGGTTCTTCCTGGGCCTGGTCATCGCCTACATCATGGGCTTCATCATCACTTGGTTCGGCATCAAGGCAGAGGACATCGCCAATGCGTAACCAACTGGGATTCTCCGCCTATCTCTCCTCCTTCGAGACGCAGCGGGAAACCTTGGCCGCCCACGCCCAACCCGGAACCCCCATCTTTCTGTCGTTACACATCAGCGAGGAATTTTCCCCAGACTATGTGGCAAAGGTGCGGGAGATGTGCGCCTTCCTGGTGGAGCTGGGATACCGCATCGTCGCTGACGTATCGGTGAAAACCGTAGCTCAATTTGGCCAGCCGGACTTGGTCCGGCTGGCCCGTGAGCTGGGTGTGTGGGCCCTGCGGGTGGACTACGGTTTTTCCGTGGAGGAGATCGCCGCTCTGGCTGCTCACCTGCCTGTGGTGCTCAACGCCTCCACCACCACCCCCGAGGATGCCCGTCGCATCGCCTCCGCGGGCGAGCTGGTGATGGCCATGCACAACTTCTATCCCCGCCCTGAGACGGGGCTGGACCCGGACTTCTTCCGTGCCTCCACCCAGGCGCTGCAACAGGCAGGCTTGAAGGTGCTGGCCTTCATTCCAGGAGACACCCTGCTGCGTGGCCCCCTCCACCTGGGACTGCCCACCCTGGAACACCACCGCAACCTGCCCCCCTCCGTGGCCTTTGCGGAACTGGCCATTTCATATGGGGTGGACGGTATTTTTCTGGCAGACCCGGGTATCTCAGAGGACGAGCTGGCCCGCATCCGTCGGCTGTGCGAGGACGGGGTGCTGGAAATCCCCACCCAGCTGGACGAGATGGGACAGAACCTGTACCACCGGGTGTTCACCTGCCGTCCGGACTCCCCCGCCTGGATGGTGCGCTTTGCCGAGTCTCGGGAATACTCCTGCTTTGGAACACAAATCCACCCCTGGAACTGTGTGGAACGAAGACTCGGCTCCATCACCGTTGACAACCAGACCTATGGCCGTTATTCTGGAGAGGTACAGATGCTTCGTGGAGATTTTCCCGCCGACCCTCGGGTCAATGTGGTGGGGCACGTCGCTGCCCCCTACCTGCCCTTGGCGTTGTGCGTCAAACGCGGTGCATCCTTTTCCTTGACACCCTGGTCATAAGCCCTCTTTCCAGGGCTTATGACCTTTTGTCTGTTTCGAAGGAGGTCATACCAATGGATATTCGTCTCTTAGCCATGGATTTGGATGGCACATCCCTGCAAGAAGACCATCTCAGCTTCACCCCTCGGCTGCGGCAGGCCCTGCTGGAGGCCCACCAGCAAGGAGTCATCATTGTGCCCAACACCGGACGGCAGCACAATTTTCTCCCCCCCGCGGTGAAAACCAGAGCCCCCTGGGAGAACCTGTGTGTGCTGTGCAACGGCGGTGAGATTCGCCGTATTGCCACCGGCGAGCTGCTGAAAAGCCACTACATTCCCTCGGACTTGGCCGCTGAGGTGGTGAAGTTGGCACAGAAATACGATGTAGCTGTGGAACTGTCCATTCAAGGACACCTCCACATGAGTCGGGACAGCCGCCAGAAGGAGGAGAAACTGCGCCATATGCTGGCCTTCCACCTGGACCACATTCTGCCCACCTACGGGGTCATCGTGGACAACCTGTCCCACACCCTGGCCTCTCCCGAGACGCACATCGAGAAAATCAACCTGGTGCTTCCCACCGACTTCTCTGACCAGGCTCTCACCGCCGACCTCTCCCGTCTGCCCCTGTCCCCCTGCCATTCCGGCCCCTTCACCATCGAGGTCACCCACCAGGAGGCCACCAAAGGAAATGGCCTGTTGGATGTCTGCGCCCTGCTGGACATCGACCCCGCCCAGGCCATGGCCATTGGCGACAACGGCAACGACGTGTCCATGCTGCAGGCCGCTGGATTTTCCGTGGCCATGGGCAACGCCGAGCCCCACATCCAGGCTGCCGCCAAAGCCGTCACCCTGCCCTTCGACCAGGATGGCGCAGCTCTGGCTGTGGAACGTTACATCCTTCATAAATAAGTACAGAGGGAGCCGAACGCATCGGCTCCCTCTTTGTTATGTCACCGGACACTGTCGTCCGGCATGGTCGATGGTATAGTCCTCCCCGTACTCTCCCTCCACCAGCAGCTGGGAGATGGGCACGAAGGTGTACCCGTCCTGGAGCAGGGTCTCAATGATGGAAGGCAGCGCCTCAGGGGTGTGCAGAGCGGCGTTGTGAAACAGCACAATGCTCCCCGGCCCCACCCGGCTGGTGACCCGCTGGGTGATCTCGGTGGCCGTGATATCCATCCAGTCGTGGCTGTCCACATCCCACTGCACCGGCTGAATGCCCATGCTGCGCACGGTGGTGATCACATGGTCGTCATACTCCCCATAGGGGCAGCGAAACAGGGTGGGGAACTCCCCGGTGATGGCCTCAATCTTCTCCCCGCAAGTGGTGAGGTCCTCCTCAATCTCCTGGGCGGTGAGGCTGTTGAAGTGGGCGTGGTCGTTGGAATGGCTCATGATCTCATGACCCGCCTCGTGGAGGGCCTGCACCGATTCCGGATATTTGTCCACCCACTCCCCTACCACAAAAAAGGTGGCCTTCACCTGATACTTGGCCAGAATATCAATGAGGGTCTGGGTGTCCTCATTGCCCCAGGCCGCATCAAAAGACAGGGACACCACCGGATAGTCCGCCTGCACGCAGTATACCGGCAGCTGCCGGGTGGTGCCCGATGCCCCCACCACCTTGGGGTCCCCCACCAGGTACAACATAGCCGCTGCCACCAGTGCCACCCCGATTCCCGCCAAAATCCGGCGGTGTACCACCCAAATTTTCATGGGTCACTCCCCTTTCCACTCCTGGTTCATCCCAGTGTATGGAACTTCTCTCGAAAACAGAACCGCCCCGGGTTCCTTTCAACGAACCCGGGGCGGTATTCATCTTTTTATCGTTCCATCTTCCAGAAGAAGGCGCCGTGGGGCGGCAGCTGGCTTCCCCCGCCAAAGTCGTGGAGCTGGCCGGTGATGAGGTCGATGGCCTGGCCGCATCCGGCGTCAAAGTGGGCAGTGTAGGGCTGATCGTCGGCGTTGATGGCCACCAATACCCGCTCCCCGTCACAGGCCCGCTCAAAGATGATCTGCCGGTTGGTGAGCACCACGTTGCGGTATCCGCCGTAGCACAAAGCCTTGCTCTCCCGCTTGGCCACCGCCAGCTTAGAGATCCAGTCGGTGAGGTCGTTCCACTCCGGCTGTTCCAGGGCTGGACGCAGAGGGGCGTCTCCCCAGGGCTCTTTTCGCCCCTCCATGCCCCATTCGCTGCCGTAGTACACCGCCGGAACGCCGGGCATGCCAAACATCAGGGCGTAGGCGGGGGCCAGGTGCCGCATATCGGTGAGCTGGCTGGCAATGCGGGTCACGTCGTGGTTATCCAGGAAGGAGAGCAGATGGGCCCCCTTGTACAGGGTCCAGGGTTCGGGGCCAAACTGACGGGCCAGAGAGTGGCCAATTTCAAACAGGTTCATGGAGTTGAAGCTGGACCACAGGCCCTTGTAGCACTCGTAATTGGTCACCGAGTGGCACATATCCGGGGCCATCCACTGCTTGTAGTCCCCGTGGAGGGTCTCACCCATGAGGACAAAGTCCGGTTTCAGAGAGGAGGTGAACTCCCGCAGGCGGCGCAGATAGTGCTGGGGCAGGCAGTAGGCCACGTCCAGGCGCAGGCCGTCGATGTCGAACTGCTCCACCCAGGCCCGAATGGCGGCAAACTGGTGATCCACCACCGCGGGGTTGTCCAGGTTCAGCTTCACCAGCTCGTTGTGACCTTCCCAGCCCTCATACCAAAAGCCGTCGTTGTAGTTGGTGTTGCCGTTGAAGTCGATGCGGAACCAGTCTTTATAGGGGCTGTCCCATCGCTTTTCCTGCACATCCCGGAAGGCCCAGAAGCCCCGGCCCACGTGGTTAAACACCCCGTCCAGCATCACCCGGATGCCCGCCTGGTGGAAGGCCTGACACGCCTGAGCCAAGTCCTCATTGCTGCCCAGACGGCAGTCCACAGTGAAATAGTCCCGGGTGTCGTAGCCGTGGCGGTCACTGTCAAACACCGGATTCAGGAGCACTGTGTCCGCTCCCAGCTTTTTGATATGCTCCACCCAGTCCAGCAGCCGCAGAATCCGGCTTTTCTGGATGCCGTCGTTGTCCTCCGGCGCCCCACACAGGCCCAGAGGGTAAATCTGATAGATCACTGCCTGGTCAAACCACATATGGTCCTTCCTCCGTCTTCTCTGCCCTTCGGCAAGTATTCTTCTGATATTATACCCGTCCCCACGCCCCAGGTCAATCGGAACCAGATGAAAAAAGCCCCGCTCTCACCGCGATACGTCCATGAGAGAGGGACTTTTCTCGTATTTTGTCACATTTTTACTGGAATTTTCATGGATTTCCGCAACAGCCACAGGCCCAGAGGGAACAGCAGCGCCAAGGCCACCACGCCAGCCCGGGAGGTGGAGAAAATCTGAGTGGCTACTCCCAGCACTACCGCGCCGAAAAAGGACGCACCTTTGCCGAAAATGTCATAAAACCCGAAGTAGGCCCCGGACTTTTCCGCTGGGATGATGCGGGCGAAGTAGGACCGGGACAGGGCCTGAATGGCCCCCTGGAACACCGCCACACACACCGCCAAAAACCAGAACTCCCAAGCCTTATCCAGCTGCAACGCAAATACCGCAATGAAAAAGTACCCGGCAATGCAGATTTGCAGCAGGGACTCCGTGGCAAACTTTCCCGCCAAACGACCAAACAAAATGGCAAAGGGAAAAGCCACCACCTGGGTCAGCAGCAGGGCCAGCACCAGATCTGTGTCTCCAATGCCCACATCCTTGCCGTAGGAGGTGGCCATTTCGATGATGGTGAACACCCCGTCGATGTAGAAAAAGTAGGCCAGGAGGTAGAGGCGGATTTTCTTATGCTGGATGATCTCCCGCACCACCTGTCCCAGCTCCCGCATGCCCGCCAACTCGCCGGTGTTGCGGTGGGTCTGACGGTAGCGGCCGTAGAGGGGTACGGACAGAACTGCCCACCACACTGCGGTGATGAGAAAGGCCAGGATGATGGCCCGCATGGTACCGATTCCCGTTTGCTCGGCGGTGAGCACCAGCACAAGGCAGGCCACAAAGGGGATACAGGAGCCCAGATAGCCCCAGGCGTAGCCGGTGGAGGAAACCATATCCACCCGCTCGGCAGTGGTCACGTCGGGGAGCATGGAGTCATAGAACACCAGGCTGGTGGAAAAGAACACCTTTGCCACCACGAAAACGGCTAAAAAGATGAGCCAAGTGGGAGAAAATCCCAACAAAGCACAGGTGATGGCGCCGCCCACCACAAACAGGGCGTACAACCCTCGCTTCCACCCCCGCTTATCCGCCAGGTTGCCCAAGGTGGGCCCCAACAGGGCGGCCAGCAAGGTGCTGATGGCCACGGCGTAACTCCACCAGGCGGTGGAGTTGTAGTCTGCCACTCCAGCTGCGGAGGTGAGATTTTTAAAGTAGATGGGCATGATGGTGGACACCATCAACACAAAGGCGCTGTTGCCCACATCATACAGTGCCCAGCTGCGCTCCAACGGCGTCAATTTCATAGTGCATGTCCACCTCCTCTCCATCAAAGCTGGCATCAAAGCGGCGGGAAAGGGGCTGTTTGCCCTCCATGGCCTGGAAAAATCCTTGGATTTCCTCCACGGTGGGGGCCACCTCGTCCATCATCTTCTTTCTCAGCTCTGCCACAGCCCAGGCCAAATCTGGATTTAAGATGGGTTCCACCAACACCCCCAGGTCCGCCTGCTTCATCCCTGCCAGGGACAGCACCCCCTTGATGGATCGGCGCAACAGGTTGTTTTTCCACCGGGTAAAGGGCACGTATTTTTTCATGGCCCGGAACGCTCCGTCCACTTGCTTCTCCGTCAGTCCCTGGTAAAAAGGCGCTGCCGCCTGGGTCAGCTCCTCTCCCGGCCAAAGATAGGCCACCAAATCCGGGCGGTACAGATCCACCCCCCGCTCCAACAGCAAGGTGGAGTCCAACTCCGTCTCCACTTGGAGATGGCCAATCCCATGGCGGGCCAACTCCCCCTCAATGTAGGGGTGACAGGCGGTATCTAGCATATAGTGGCAGATGCACCCCGCCACATAGCTGGCTCTTTGGGGTGTTCCCTCCCGGCGTAGCAGCTGCATGGCCGGGGCAAAGAACGCCCGCCCCGACTCCTGGTGGATCTCCGATCCCCGTTGACGCACCGGATTATGCTTCACCAGGGGACGGTAGTAAAACAGCGGGTCCGGTCCTTGCAGCCCCGCCAAATAACAGTGCTTGTGCTTCCACACCGCATCGCGCAACTGCTCCGGCATGGCCTCGATGACGAGGCGCCCAAAGCAGAGATGGGTATAGTGTGATGGCATGGTGTCTCCTCCCTCACAGTATCATGGTTTCGTTCATCTTCCAGTGTGCCGAAATTTGTGTGGAATTTCAAGGCCTGTTGTGTAAAGTTTGAGTAAAACCATCCAGGGAGCCGATTTCCCGGCTCCCTGGATGATTCATCGACTCAACTGGATATTTTTGTCGTTTACCTTGGCTGTGGGCACATACATGGGGTTTCCGTTTTTATCGTAGCCGGTCAAGCGCACCAATCCTGCCGCTTTCAGCCTCTGGGCGTCCGCCACACTCACCTCACCATATTGGGGGATGGAGACCAATTTGGCCGTGGAGCTAAACTTGCCGCTGGAGGTCGTGGTGGTGGTGGAAGATTTACTACTGCTGCTGCCTCCACTGCTGCTACTGCGCGCGGCAGCGGCCGCTTTCTGGCGGTAATACTGGAGCATGGCATTGATGTACTCCTGGGAATACCCCGAGGCGGCGATGAGGGAGGAGGAGGGCATGACCCCTGCCTGCAAGATGCCGTCCACCTGGGCCTGTGCCATCTCCTGCTTCTGCTTTTGCAGGGCCTGCTGCTGCTCCTGCTCGTAGCGCTTCTGCTCCTGCTCGTCCAGATATTTCTGGTACTCGTCGTTGTTGACATCCTGGAGGTTGCCGAGGTAGCTTTGCAGCTTGTTGTAGTTGTCCAGATACTGCTGGTAGGCAAATTCCTTGTCCCCGTTGTACTGGCCCAGCTT
>NZ_NFHE01000004.1 GCF_002161235.1 Pseudoflavonifractor sp. An85 | reverse complement strand
ACGCCGATGGAGAAGCACGAGCTGTATCTCGCTGCATAAAAAGCGGCCAGCAGCACATAGGCTACTGGCCGGGAAAACTTTATATTTTTTCACTGTCCTCTTGACGGGGAGCAGTTCACTGCGAGTTCCCCGTGCTTGTTTTATTCTTACTCGTCATGCTGGGTTTCCGGTGGCATATACTCCAAAATATCCCCCGGCTGACAGTGCAGCGCCTCGCAAATGGCCTCCAGGGTGGAAAAGCGAATGGCGCTGACCTTTCCTGTTTTGATTTTCGACAGGTTCACATTGGCGATTCCAACCTTTTCCGCCAAAGTATTCAGGGACATTTTCCGGTCTGCCATGACCCGATCCAATCGTAATACAATGGGCATAAGTTTCTCCTCATTTCACGTCACAGTGTCTCATCGGACAGCTGTTGCAAGGTTTCTCCATACATAAAAATGCGCCGAAACAGCCGGATCAAAAAGAACCAAATAATAAAATCACCATCTCCTACCACGGTTAAGGAGCAGGATTCCACCATGTTTGCAGCAAACAGGGAAGAAATATCAATCATCTGGTCGTAAACCATGTTTGTTGCCAGTTGAAGAATCAGTCGAACCACACCAAAAATTAAGACCGCATAGGATAGCTTTTTCAACCCGTCGCTCACCGCCGTGTTGAACGGTTTTCCCTGTGTCATTGGTTCAAAAATACCTTGAAGGATTCGGATCGCGTAACAGGAAAGGCCCCCGTAAAGGACAATGTTCGCCAAGGACATCCATAAAATGTTGATCAGTTGTGCGCGGGAGTACCCCTGGCTGAGTTTCAACCTGTAATTTCCAATCGTAATGGAAACACCCTGGATGACTGCTGTATCATCCATAAAAATCAACGATGCAATCATGATACATGCAGAGACAACGCTGACAACGACGACAATCCAAAACAGAATTCGCAGGATTTTCTGCACCAGCTTGGTGGACTTCACAATACTCTCCATAAATTACCCTCCTTGGTTTGTAAGTGTCCTTGGCTACTTACATTATACGAACGCACCATATCTTTGTCAATATATTTTTAATGATAAACATTAAATTTTATATGTACAGCATATCAAAGGGCGAAGACACCATGTCGGTGTCTTCGCCCTGTTTTTACCCTGCCGCCTGGAGCATATCCCCAATATAGATGCCATACCCCGACGTGGGGTCGTCCACCATGACGTGGGTGACTGCCCCGATGATCTTGCCGTTTTGCAAAATGGGGGAGCCGCTCATGCCCTGGACAATGCCGCCGGTTGTTTCCAGCAAGTCCGGGTCAGTGACGTGGACCAGGAAGTCCCGTCCTCCCTCCTGGCTGTCCGGGTACACTTTTAGAATCTCCACCTCGTACTCCTCCACCTGGGTGCCGGAGACGTTGCTCAAAATGGTGGCTTTCCCCGCTTTCACCTCGTCCCGGGTGGCCACCGGCACCGCCTGCCCGTCAAACCAGCTGGTGTCGGTCATGGTACCGTAGATGCCGCAGGCGGAGTTTCCGTCCAGCTCACCCAAGGTCACGTCGGCGTCAAACACGCCCCGCAGCACACCAGGTGTGCCGGACTGCCCTTTCTCCACCCCAGAGACCGTGGCAGGCAAAATGCTTCCGCTCTCCAGAGGCATCAGCAGGGCCGTGTCCACGTCGTTGATGCCGTGGCCCAAGGCCCCAAAGGTGCCGGTCTGAGGCGAGTAGAAGGTGACGGTACCAATGCCCGCCATGGAGTCCCGAATCCAGGCCCCCAGCTTATACTCCCCATCGGCGGAACACAGCACCGCCTGAGCGGTCAACTGCACCTGTTTGTCGTCCCGGATGGCCCGGATGCTCATGGTCTCCCCCTCCAGCTCTTGGAGCAGGGCGGTCACTTCCTCGATGGTGTCCACCTCGGTGGCGTTAATGTGGGTGATGATGTCCCCCTCCCGCAGACCACAGTCCTTGGCTGGGTTTACCGCCCCATTTTGGGTGGTGATTTCTGATGTTCCCACCACCACAACGCCATCGGAGAAGAGCTTGATGCCCACGGCACGCCCCACAGGCACCAAAGTCAAGGTGTCGGCTTTGGCTCTGACCAGCATGGGCCACAGGGCCAGAGCCAACACCAGCACCAATCCCACCATCCGCAGCGCCGTTGCGGTGATGGGCCCCCATGGTTTCGTCTCTTCGTTCAATGATCCTCACCGCCTCTTTGTCGAAATGTGTGGGCCTTCGCCCACCACTTAATGTGCCTGAGACGGCTTGATTTCTTCCGTGGGAAAGAGAGGGCCTTTTGGAAAAGCACTCACATCCACGGAAAAAACTTGATTTCAACAAATGTTTTCCTCATAGTTTGCCCCACTGCGGGCATAACTTTTACTAAGAAACGAGGTGGCGTCGTGAAATATTTTCCAAAAAACGTGATTTTCACCCTGATTGCAGCCCTGGGACTGGGCGTGGGGCTCCATTTTCTCTTCCACTGGCTGCCCAGCCCCATTACCGCCCTCATCTCCCCGGTGCGGGAAAGCTTGTGGGAGCACTTAAAAATTCTCCTCATTCCTCTGCTCCTCTCCGGGCTGTACTTCACCCATGGCCGGGGTTTGGACGGTCTAGCCCCCTGGCTGTTGACCCTGCCCATCATCGGTGGCGCCATGCTTTTGATTGGCTACGTCTACCACATTCCTCTCCAGGGGGATTGGATGGGCTTTGACCTCATCTTGTACGTGGTGCTTATGGTGGCGGGGTCTGTGCTGGCCCAGGTGCTGGCCCCTCTCACCCAGCGTCCGGGTATTCCCACCCTCTGCCTGGTGGCAGCTCTGGCCTTGGCCTGGCTCATAATCTGGTTTACCTTCTTTCCGCCGGATATGGCACTGTTTTTGGATTTGAGAAAGAATCAGCCCACCTTCTATATTCTTCCCAAATAAAAAGATGCACCGGGGTACCGGTGCATCTTTCAGACTGTCAAAAAACCTCATGTGCATGCAAGAAGGATATATTTTCTTGCATCATTAAAAAAGCCCTCGGCAAAGTTTTCCCGCCCGGAGGCGGGGAAATAAATTAAAATCTGTTTTTTCGGGGACATGTGCATCGAAAAAAACACTTCTCAGCCCGCCAGTGTGGAATCGGGTCGCCCTTTGACCCGATTATGCATGCAGCGGGCTGCAACTCCTCGAAAAAATGCTGGCATTTTTGAGAAGCGTGTCGAACTTTTTCGACACGCTGAAAGATGCACCGGGTTCCCGGTGCATCTTTTTATTTCAACCCATTGAGGTATTCCTCCACGTCGAAGGGGTCCAGGCCGCTGTCCTTTCGCAGGTACAGAGGATGGTGAGGATGCCCCTTCTTGGAGCGTTTCCCAGCGGTGTACCAGGCCGCCCCGTGGTTCTGACCGATGGCGATCATGTCCCGGACGCAGGCAGGCAGATAGCCCCGCTTTTCAATGATGGTGCCCCAGGCCGCCCAAATGGCGGGCTGGGCGTCGGTGTACAGGGAGAGCACATAGTCAAAGGCTTTCATGTTCTCCTGGTGGAGCTTCTCGTTGCAGTGCTGCTCCATGTGGTCGGGGTCGGTGGCCCGCTGGGGATAAACGTTGAACATGACAAAACTGTCAAAGCCGTTGTGCAGAGCCACCCGCTCCACCGACTTCAACGTGTTGTCCAGATCATCGGGGGCGGCGGTGGAGGGGTTGATGCCCACACAGATCAGGGGCCGCTGGCCTCGGGTGGCCAGAATATACCGGTACTCGCCGTAAAACGGGGGCACGTACAGCCACCGGTTCACGTCGTAATCCTCTTTGGGGGTGAGGGCCTGTTCCAGGGCCTCTTGGAAGGGCAAAAGTTCCAACAAGGTGGTTTCGCCGCTGGGAATGTGCATGGGGTGTCCTCCTTTTGTATCTTTGCCCCATCATACCATGCCCTGAGGCAAATGGAAAGGGCCGCTGGGTTGCTTTTTTCCCTTCAGTCGTATATCATAAGAAAAAACCACGTTACGAAAGGAGGATACGCGTGCTGCAACATCGTCACCACTGGGTGGGAATGCGCATGATTAAAACCGTTCTGGCTGTGTTTATCTGTGGTATGTTTGGCTATGCCCGGGGCGAGCCCGCCTTTTATTCCATGATCGCCGCGGTGATCTGCATGCAGAACTCCACGGATAAAACCATCACGTCTTCTGTCAACCGGGCCATTGGCACCCTGGTGGGCGGTCTGTACGGTATCATCATTCTCTATGGCCTGGAGCTGTTCCACGCCGAAGACATGGATTTGCTGCGTTACACCCTGGTCTCTCTCACCATCATCCCCCTCATCCGCACCGCCCTGGTGCTCAAGCGGCCCTCCAGCGCCTCCCTGTCCTGCGTGGTGTTTTTGTGCGTCACCGTCAACCACAACACGGACAGTTCCCCCGCCCTGTTTGCCCTCCAGCGTATGGTGGACACCCTGGCGGGTGTGGGCGTGACCTGCGTCATCGACCTGCTGCTGCCCTACCATCCCAAGGCGGAGGACCCCGCGCCTCCCCCTTCCACCACTGATACCACCCCGGAGGAGCCCAAAACATGAACTATTCCCAGGTCATTCCCGCCCACTTTCTCGCCCGACCCAACCGCTTTGTGGCCCAGGTAGAGGTGGAAGGGCGCACGGAAACCGTGCACGTGAAAAACACCGGACGCTGTCGGGAGCTGCTGGTTCCCGGCTGCACCGTCTATCTCACCCCCGGGGACAACCCCAAGCGCAAAACCCCCTACGACCTCATCGCCGTGGACAAGGGTGGGCTGCTCATCAATATGGACGCCCAGGCCCCCAACCATGTCTTTGCCGAGTGGGCCCGGGCCGGGCACTTCATCCCCGGCCTCACTCTGTTGCGTCCAGAAACCACCTGGGGCAGCTCCCGGTTTGACTTCTATTGGGAGGCGGGCTCCCGCCGAGGCTTTGTGGAGGTGAAGGGGTGCACCCTGGAGGAGAACGGCCACTGCCGCTTCCCTGATGCCCCCACCACCCGGGGGGTACGCCACCTCCAGGAGCTCACCGCCTGTCTCCAGGATGGCTACGAGGCCGCCGTGTGCTTTGTCATCCAGATGGCGGGAATGAAGGACTTCGCCCCCAACGACGCCACCCACCCGGAATTTGGGGCCGCTCTGCGTGAGGCTGCCCGGGCAGGGGTTCAGGTGCTGGCCCAGGAATGCACCGTCACCCCCGATACCCTCACCATGGCCCAGCCTGTCCCGGTGCGGCTGTGAATATGCAAGTTTGCTTTTATCAACTTGCAAAAATATCCATTGCACTGGAAACTTTTTTGGTTTAACTCGCCAAATTTGCCATTGATCCATTGACATGCTGCAAAAGGGGGCGTATACTGCGCCCATAAACAGCAAAGGCGCTGCGGAAACAAACCCGCAGCGCCTTGTGCTTTCTTCGCAAGGGGGCGAACGTCACAAAGAGGACGTTTGCCCCTTGCCATTTTGTTGAGGGAGGAATCACTATGACGTATTCAGCAGTCAACACCATTTGGGTCCTGGTGGGAGCCGCCCTGGTCTTTTTCATGCAGGCCGGGTTTGCCATGTGTGAGGCGGGGTTCACCCGAGCCAAGAATACCGGCAACATCCTGATGAAAAACCTCATGGACTTCTGCATTGGCACCCCGGTTTTCTGGCTTGTAGGCTTTGGCATCATGTTTGGAGGCTCCGGGGCCTTCATCGGCGGATTTGATCCCCTGGTTTTAGGGGACTACTCCTCCATTTTGCCCAGCGGCGTGCCTTTGGCCGCCTTTCTGATCTTCCAGACGGTGTTCTGTGCCACCGCCGCCACCATTGTCTCGGGGGCCATGGCCGAGCGCACCAAGTTTGTCTCCTACTGCATCTATTCTCTCATGATCTCTCTGGTTATCTACCCCATCTCGGGGCACTGGATCTGGGGCGGCGGCTGGCTGAGCCAGCTGGGCTTCCATGACTTTGCTGGCTCCACCGCCGTGCATATGGTAGGCGGCACCGCCGCTCTGGTGGGCGCCAAGATTCTGGGCCCCCGCATTGGCAAGTATGACAAGAAGGGCAACCCCAGGGCCATTCTGGGTCACAACCTGCCCATCGCCGCCCTGGGCGTGTTCATCCTGTGGTTCTGCTGGTTCGGCTTCAACGGCTGCTCCACCGTGGCCATGGACAGTGACGCTGCCATCGTCTCCGCGGGCAACATCTTCTGCACCACCAACATGTCCGCTGCCGTGGCCACCGTCACCGCCATGCTCTTCACTTGGATTCGCTTCAAAAAGCCCGACGTATCCATGACCTTCAACGCCACCCTGGGTGGCCTGGTGGCTGTCACCGCTGGCTGTGACATGGTCTCCATCGGTGGCGCCGCCATCATCGGCATCTTTGCCGGTATCGCCCTTCCCCTGGCCGTGGAGTTCTTCGACAAAGTGGTTAAAATCGACGATCCCGTGGGCGCTATCTCGGTGCACGGCGTGTGCGGCGCCATGGGCACCATCCTCACCGGCTTTCTCTCCGTGGACCAGGGTCTGCTCTACGGCCACGGCGCCTCTTTCCTGGGGGTCCAGGCGCTGGGCGTGGTGTCCGTCATCGCCTGGGTCGTGGTGACCATGACCGTGGTGTTCACCGTTATCAAGCACACCATCGGCCTGCGTGCCTCCGAGCAGGAAGAAATTGAAGGTCTGGACCCCACCGAGCACGGCTTGGCCACCGCCTACGCGGGCTTTGCCATCACCGAAACCGTGGCCTCCACCGCTTCCGAGACCGCTGTGGCCCCTGTGGCAGCTGCCATGGACGAGGCCGTCCCCGTCCAGGTGCGCAAGGCTGCCACCACCCCCGCCTCGGATGTGAAGCTGTCCAAGGTCACCATCGTGTGCAACGCCTCCCGGTTCGAGGCCCTGAAGGCCACCATGGCCAAGATTGGCGTCACTGGTATGACGGTGGCCCAGGTCCAGGGCTGCGGCGTGCAAAAGGGCAAGACGGAGTACTACCGTGGCGTGCCCATGACCCTGAACCTGCTGCCCAAGCTGCAAGTGGATATCGTGGTATCCAAGGTACCCGTTTCCAAAGTCATCGAAGCCGCCCAGAAGGCCCTGTACACCGGACACATCGGCGACGGCAAGATTTTCGTCTACGATGTGGAACAGGTGGTGCGGGTGCGCACCGGGGAAACCGGATTCGATGCCCTCCAGGGGGACGAATAATCCCCATCTCTCCTCTCTGGGAAGGCCCGGGACCGCTTTGGCGGTTCCGGGCCTTCTTCCTTTCCCTGCTCTGGAAAAATTCGTTGCTTTTTCCCGCCTGTGACGGTATAATGAATAGGTTATTAACAAATGAAGGAGCGTGTCCCTATGCCTGAGGAACTCAACCCCGTAGTGTCCCAGAATTTTATCCACAATTTCATTGATGAGGATATTGCACAGGGCGGCCAGTACCAAGGCATGACCGTCCACACCCGTTTTCCCCCCGAGCCCAACGGCTACCTCCACATTGGCCACTGCAAGGCCCTGACCATCGACTTCGGCACCGCCGAGAAGTACGGCGGTCTGTGCAACCTGCGCATGGACGATACCAACCCCGCCAAGGAGGATACCGAGTACGTGGAGGCCATCCAGGAGGATATCCACTGGCTGGGCTTTGACTGGGGCGACCGATTCTTCTACGCCTCGGACTACTTTGAGAAGATGTACGAGTACGCCGTGGAGCTCATCAAAAAGGGTCTGGCTTACGTCTGCGAGCTGACCCCCGAGGAGTTCAAGGCCAACCGCGGCTCCATCGGTGTCCCCGCCACCTCCCCCTGGCGGGACCGTCCCATTGAGGAGTCTCTGGACCTGTTTGCCCGGATGCGGGCCGGCGAGTTTGAAAACGGCAAATATACCCTGCGTGCCAAGATTGACCTCAATAGCGGCAACTTCAACATGCGTGACCCGGTGATCTACCGCATCAACCACGCCCACCATCACCGTCAGGGCAACAAGTGGTGCATTTATCCCATGTACGACTTCGCCCACCCCATTGAGGACGCTTTGGAGGGGATTACCCACTCTCTGTGCTCCCTGGAGTTTGAGGACCACCGCCCCCTGTACGACTGGGTGGTGTCCAACGTGTCCATTCCCTACCACAAGCCCCGCCAGATCGAGTTTGCCCGTCTGGGTATCAACTACACGGTCATGAGCAAGCGCAAGCTGCGCCAGCTGGTGGAGGAAGGCCGGGTGTCCGGCTGGGACGACCCCCGTATGCCCACCCTGTGCGGTCTGCGCCGCCGTGGCTATACCCCCAAGTCCATCCGCAACTTCTGCGAGCGCATCGGCGTGGCCAAGGCCACCAACACCATTGAGTACGCCTTCCTGGAGTACTGCCTGCGGGAGGACCTGAACGAGTCCGCCCAGCGAGTCATGGCGGTTCTGCGCCCCGTGAAGCTGACCATCACCAACTATCCCGAGGACCTGCACGAGGAGTTCGAGGTGGAGAACAACCCCAACCGCCCCGAGGACGGCACCCGTACCGTCACCTTCTCCCGCAACCTGTACATTGAGGCGGAGGACTTCCTGGAGACCCCCATCCCCAAGTACAAGCGTCTGACCCCCAACGGCCTGGAGTGCCGTTTGAAGGGCGCCTACCTCATCACCTGCACCGGCTGCGTCAAGGACGAAAACGGCAACGTGGTGGAGGTACTGGCCACCTACGATCCCGAGTCCCGGGGCGGCAACCCCGCCGACGGCCGCAAGGTCAAGGGCGCCACCATCCACTGGGTGGACGCCGCCACCGCCGTGGATGCGGAGATCCGTCTGTATGACAACCTGTTCTCCGATCCCGATCCCGATGCCGGTGACAAGAACTTCCTGGACTGCCTGAACCCCCACTCCCTGGAAGTGCTCCAGGGAGCCAAAGTGGAGGCCAGCCTGGCCAAGGCCCAGAAGGCCGACCGGTTCCAGTTCATGCGCCAGGGCTACTTCTGTGCCGACAGCCGGGACAGCCAGCCCGACCACCTGGTGTTCAACCGGGCCGTGTCTCTGAAGGACAGCTTCAAGCCCCAATAATTTGACCCATAGCCGGGAGCAGCGATGTGGCTGCTCCCGGCTTTTATGAAGCCTCCCATGATTGCGTAAAAATCAGCAAACAACCCGTTGTATGCCCCCTCCACATTTGGGGTAAACTTCTCTTGACGTTGCGCTCCCCCTTGGGGTATCATGAAGAAAACAACGCTAGGAGGGTCTGCTATGAAGAAAAAACCCGCTTTTTACCTGTTGGGCCTGGCCGCTGCCGGGGCCGGAGCTGCCGGAGGCATGGCTGCCGTGGGCAACCGCCTCTACGCCAAAGCCATGACCCCCCAAAAGCGAGAAGCAGACTATGAGGACCCCAACGACACCCAAAAAGAGGGCCGCGCCTGGGTCAGAAAGGCAGAGGGCTTCCGCTCAGCCACCATCCAGGCCCTGGACGGGCTGATCCTGTGGGCCGCTGTGGTGCCTGCCGACACCCAGTCCCACCGTTGGGCCATCTGTATGCACGGCTACCACGATACCCACGAGGCCATGGGCGCCATCGGCCTGCACTACCACCAGGAGGGGTGGAACGTCCTCCTCCCCGACCAGCGCGGCCACGGCGAGAGCGAAGGGGACTATGTGGGCTGGGGCTACGATGAGCGGCTGGATCTGGTGGGCTGGATCAACTATGTCCTCCGCCGGGACCCCCAGGCGGAAATTCTCCTCCACGGCGTGTCCATGGGCGCTGCCACCGTGCTGATGGCCACCGGCGGGGCCCTGCCCGAGCAAGTGAAGGCCGCGGTGTCCGACTGCGCCTATACCACCATTGAGGCCCAGATGCACCACGTGCTCCAAAACTTCCGGGATGAGTACATCCACGCCCCCCTCCCCATGCCCACCGGAGCCCTGTTCTCCATGCTGCGGAAAACCGCCCTGCGGCGGGCCGGGTATGACCTGCGGGATGCCGCTCCCATCCGGGCTGTGGCCCAGTCCAAAACCCCCACCCTGTTCATCCATGGCGTGGAGGACGACTTTGTCCCCGCCTCCATGATGGGAAAGCTATATCAGGCCGCCAAGTGCCCCAAGAGCTTTTTGTGGATGCCCGATGCTGGACACGCCAACGCCGTGGGTACCAACCCCCGACTGTACTGGACGGCAGTGGATACCTTCCTGCAAGACTATTTCCCCGACCAAGACTAAACCATCTCCCGGCACGGCTCCACCGTGCCGGGATTTTTCTTTTTTCGCAATTACCGATTGACAAGGTAGGTAAAAAGGCGTATCATATAACCAACCAATTTAGTAGGTTTTAATTTGTTGCATGAGGAGGAATCCACAATGGCACATATTTATACATCTGCCCATCAGCTCATCGGTCACACTCCCCTGTTGGAACTGACCCATATTGAAGAGAAACTGGGCTTAAAGGCCAAGATTTTGGCCAAATTGGAGATGTTCAACCCCGCAGGGTCGGTGAAGGACCGGGTGGGGCTGACCATGATCGAGGATGCCGAGGCCAGCGGCGCTTTGAAGCCCGGCGCGGTGATCATTGAGCCCACCTCGGGCAACACCGGCATCGGCCTGGCTGCCGTGGCTGCCGCCCGGGGCTACCGCATGATCGTGGTGATGCCCGACTCCATGTCCATGGAGCGCCGCCTGCTCATGACGGCCTACGGGGCCGAGCTGGTGCTCACTCCCGGGGCCAAGGGCATGGCCGGAGCCATCGCCAAGGCCGACGAGCTGGCCGCTGAGATCCCCAACAGCTTCATCCCCGGCCAGTTTGTCAACCCCTCCAACCCCAAGGCCCACCGGGAGACCACTGGGCCGGAGATTTACAACGATACCGACGGTGTGGTGGACATTTTTGTGGCTGGTGTGGGCACCGGCGGCACCATCACCGGCGTGGGCGAGTATTTGAAGTCCCGCAACCCTGCTGTGCAAGTGGTGGCCGTGGAGCCCTCCGACTCCCCTGTCCTCTCCGGCGGTCAGGCTGGCCCCCACAAGCTCCAGGGCATTGGCGCTGGCTTTGTGCCCGAAGTGCTCAACACCGCCGTTTATGACGAGGTGTTCCCTGTGACCACCGAGGAAGCCTACGCCAGTGGGCGGCTCATGGGCCGCAGCGAGGGCGTGTTGGTGGGCATCTCCTCCGGTGCCGCCCTCCACGCCGCCATTGAGGTGGCCAAACGCCCGGAGAATGAGGGCAAGACCATTGTGGTGCTCCTCCCCGACACTGGGGACCGGTACCTGTCCACCCCCATGTTTACGGAATAACAAGAAAGGAATCCTGCCATGCAGATTTACGCTGATAACGCCGCCACCACTCGCCTGAGTGACACGGCGCTGAATGCCATGCTCCCCTACCTCCAGGGTGAGTATGGCAACCCCTCCAGTCTCCACTCCGTGGGCCAGCGGGCCCAGGAGGCCCTCACCGATGCCCGCGCTCGCATCGCCGTTCGCCTGGGCTGCCAGCCCACCGAGGTGATTTTCACCTCCGGTGGCAGCGAGGCGGACAACCAGGCCATCCGCTCGGTGGCTGCCTTCGGAAAGTTGAAGGGCAAGACCCACATCATTTCCACCGCCTTTGAGCACCACGCCGTGCTTCACACCCTGGATGCCCTGAAAAAGGAGGGCTTCACCGTCACCCTCTTGGACGTCCACGAAGACGGCATGGTGTCCGCCCAGCAGGTGGAGGAGGCCATCACCGACGAGACCTGTCTGGTGACCATCATGTACGCCAACAACGAGATTGGCACCGTGCAGCCCATTGCCGAGATCGGCGAGGTGTGCCGCCGCCACGGGGTGCTCTTCCACACCGACGCCGTCCAGGCCGTGGGCCACCTGCCGGTGAACGTGGCCGAGCAGAACATTGACCTTTTGTCTCTGTCGGCTCACAAGTTCCACGGCCCCAAGGGCATTGGCGTACTGTACGCCCGCAAGGGTGTGCCCGTCTTCCCCCTCATCCATGGCGGCGCTCAAGAGCGCAATCGCCGGGGCGGCACCGAGAACATCCCCGCCATTGTGGGTATGGCTGCGGCTCTGGACGAGGCCTGCGACCATCTGGACGAGGACACGGTCAAACTCACCGCCCTGCGGGAGCGGCTGATTGCGGGACTGTCCAAGATTCCCCACTCCGTGCTCAACGGCCACCGAGAGCACCGTCTGCCCGGTACCGTGAACTTCTGCTTTGAGGGCATCGAGGGCGAGTCCCTGCTGCTGTTGCTGGACGACAAGGGGGTGTACGCCTCCTCCGGCTCCGCCTGCACCTCCGGCTCCCTGGACCCCAGCCATGTGCTGCTGGCCATTGGCCGCCCCCATGAGATCGCCCACGGCTCTCTGCGGCTTTCCCTCTCCCCGGACACCACCGAGGAAGAGGTGGACTACATGATTGCGGCCGTCACCGACGTGGTGGCCTACCTGCGCTCCATCTCCCCGGTGTGGCGCAACCTGGAAGCAGGTATTCAAGAATTTATCATCCAGTGAGGTAAGATATTATGGCTTTGTACAGTGAAAAAGTAATGGACCACTTCCGCAACCCCCGCAACGTGGGCTCCATGGAGAATCCCAGCGGCGTGGGCGAGGTGGGCAACGCCAAGTGTGGCGACATCATGCGCATCTACCTGAAAATTGAAAACGACATCATCGAGGACGTGAAGTTTGAGACCTTCGGCTGCGGCAGCGCCATCGCCTCCTCCTCCATGGCCACCGAGCTCATTAAGGGCAAGCCGGTGTCCGAGGCCCTCACCCTCACCAACCAGGCAGTGGTAGAGGCCCTGGACGGCCTGCCCGCCCAGAAGGTGCACTGCTCGGTGCTGGCCGAGGAGGCCATCAAGCTGGCCCTGAAGGACTACTACGACAAAAACGGCATCGAGTACGACCACAGCCAGTTCCCCTGTTGCGAGAGCTGCGGCCACTGCCACGCCCACTAAGGAGGCCCATCCATGCTGGTATCCACCCGAGGCCGCTACGCTCTGCGGGTGATGGTGGACCTGGCCCAGCACCAGGACCAGGGTCTCACCCCCATGAAGGATGTGGCGCAGCGGCAGCAAATTTCCCTGAAATATCTGGAGAAAATTCTCCCGGTGCTCTCCAAACACCACTACATTTCCGGCACTCAGGGCAAGGGGGGCGGCTATCAGCTCACCCGGGCCCCCGAGGAGTACCGGGTGGGGGACATTCTGCGGCTCACCGAGGGGGACTTGGCCCCGGTGTCCTGCCTGGAGGCGGGAGCGCCCCCCTGCCAGCAGCGGGACAGCTGTCCCACCCGCTCCCTCTGGTGCGAGCTGGGGCGGCGGGTCAATGAGTACCTGGACAGCGTCACCCTGGCAGATTTGATGAAGTAAAGAAGCTACGGGGCAGAAGACGGTAAGTCTTCTGCCCCGTAGCTTCTTTTTATTTCTGTCTGCCCCGCACCATGCGCACCGAGGTCACCACCAGCAGGCTCAGCAACACCAGTTGGAGCCCATCGAAGGCCACTTGCAGCCAATACAAGCGACATCCCTGCATCAGCACCACCATCAATCCCACCCAGCTTCCCCAGCCGCAGATTACCAGAAGTACCGATTCCACCTTTGGCTTTATGGGCTTCTTCCCATAGCACCAGGCCGTCCGGCCAACCAACAGGAGCAGGGCCAGAACACCCAGCACCCAAATCACTCCCTGGATGCTCCCAACCCGGGTCACAGCCCCGGCCATACCGTAAAAACTTCCAAATCCCGTCATCCAGGGCATGAACATGCGCGCCAGCACAAACAGCCCCCAGCCGCACCACAGCCCTGGGTACCGCCGGGCCACCAGACACACCACACCGCACAGGTAAAAGGGCACACCAAAGAGAAATCCCAGGGGGCCATTGCCCAGCAGGGCCATCAACAGCCCCACCAAAAAGCCGAAGCACAGCAAAACAACGCCGATGATCCGCTGTCCGGTGGGCTGGGTGGCGGGTTGTGGCGGCGGAGGCGGCGCATTCTCCCCTTCCTCCTCCTGGCCCATCACCAGCTGATCCAGGGACACCCCAAACAGCTGGCTGAGCTTCACCAGCTTATCCAAATCTGGCACCGCCCCGTCATTCTCCCACTTGGATACCGACTGGCGGGACACGTCCACCGCCTCCGCCACATCCCCCTGGGACAGGTGGTGCTCCTGGCGAAGCTGATGAATCCGTTCTCCCAATGTCATGAGGCAATCCCTCCTCTCTGTTCTGGCCTGAGTATACCATCTGAGGGGCGCAACCGTCTACCAATTCCCCTTGAAACGTTAGCAACTGGCAGTTGCACTCCAGGTTTTTTACGCCTTTTCCACCCTCATGACCACCAAGGTCCCCTGTTGGACGGTAATCCGGGCAGGGCCACCCAAAAACTCGTTGCTCACCCCCAGGGGCACCTGGGCCGTCATGGTGGCACCCTGCAAGGGGTACTTCAGCCCCTCCAGGATCACCCCCTGGGCGGGCTCGCCCCAGCAGAACATGGACAAGGTGCGTCCTGCCTCTCCCTCCAGCTCCAAGGTACCGTTGTGTACCGCCGTCACCGTCATACCGGGGCCAATCAACATCCCCTGTCCCCCCTGCTCGGTGAGGCCGCACAGCAGCTGCACATTGGCCAGGGTGTGGTCCAACCTTCCACCCAAAGAGCCATAGATGTGGAAGTTCCGGTATCCCCGGTTCCAACCTTCACTGAGGGCCAGGGCGGTGTCCGTGTCGTCCTTGTCCGCCGGGTGGCGGACGATGTGGGGATGTGGGGGCACATAGCCCAGGGAATCAAAGTCCCCCACCACCAAATCCGGGTTCACCCCATGGCGTTGCATCTGGGCGTAGCCTCCGTCGGCTGCAATGCACAAATCCCCCTCCTGGAGGTCCGGCCACTCTTCTCCATACTCCCCCGAGGCGAAAATATAACAAATGGGCATGGTTTATTCCCCTTTCCTCATTCCTGACCCAGCCGTTCCAGCAGCAACCGCCGCACCGTCTGGGGGTCTGCCTTGCCTTGCAGCTTGCGCATGGTCTGGCCCACCAAAAAGCCGAAGGCCTTTTCCTTTCCGCTGCAGTAGTCCGTCACCGACTGGGGATTCTCCTCCAGCACCTGGACCACGATACGCTCCACCAGTTCCACATCTTGCACCTGCTCCAGGCCATGGGCAGTGACATATTCGTCCACGTCCCCGTCGGTGTCAAACACCGCTTCAAACACCTTTACCGCCGTGTTCCGGTTCAGCTTTCCCTCCGCCACTAGGGCAATGAGCCGGGCCAAGGTCTTGGGGGTCATGGGCATTTGTTCCGGGGACAACCCCCGGGCAGACAACGCTCCCAGCACCTCCCCCATGATCCAGTTGGCCCCCTGCTTGGGAGGTGTGCCCAGGGCAATGAGTTTCTCAAAGAACCGGGCCAGAGCCGGGTGGCTGGTGACCATCTGGCTGTCATAGTCCAGCAGCTGGTACTGCTGGGCATAGCGTCTGCGCTTCTCCTCTCCCAGCTCGGGCAGGTTCTCCCGGATGTGTTGGATGTAGTCCTCGGTCAGCACCACCGGGGGCAAATCCGGCTCGGGGAAGTACCGGTAATCCCGGGCCTCCTCCTTGCTTCTCATGGAGAAGGTCTCCCCTCTCTCCTCGTCAAAGCGGCGGGTCTCCTGCACCACCCGCTCCCCACGCTCCAGCAGGAAAATCTGCCGCTGGCTCTCATACCCGATGGCTCGGGCAATGGCCTGGAAGGAGCCCAGGTTCTTCATCTCCGTGCGGGTACCCAGGGTATCGCTGCCCACCGGGCGCACCGACAAATTCACGTCGCACCGCAGGGAGCCCTCCTCCATCTTGCCGTCGGACACCCCCAGATATTGCAGGGCCTCCCGCAGCACTTTGAGGTAGGCCACCACCTGCTCGGACGTGCGAAAGTCCGGCTGGGTGACAATCTCCAACAGAGGCACTCCGCAGCGGTTGAAGTCGCACAGGGTCTCTCCAGTCTGTGGGTCGTGGTACAGCTTCCCGGCATCCTCCTCCATGTGGATTTCATGGATGCCGATGGAGGTACCCGCCACCTCCACCCGGCCATTGCGGCACAGGGGGGCATACAACTGGCTGATCTGGTACCCCTTGGGCAGATCCGGGTAGAAGTAATTTTTCCGGTCAAAGCGACTCACCGGAGTGATGGAGCAGCCCAGGGCCAGCCCCACCTTCACCCCGCACTCCACCACCTTCTCGTTCAGGACCGGCAGCGCACCGGGCAGGCCCATGCACACAGGGCAGCACTGGCTGTTGGGCGCCCCGCCAAAAGCGGTGGAACAGGCGCAGAAAATTTTACTCGCCGTGGACAGCTCCACGTGGGTCTCCAGCCCCATGACGATTTCCCAGTTCATCCCATTCCACCCCCTTTCGGCACCTGTCTGTGATAGTCTGTCTCCTGCTGATAGGCATGAGCTGTGTTCAGCAGTCGTTGCTCCCCAAACCGGAGGCCAATGAGCTGAGCCCCCACGGGCAGACCGTTCCCGTCCACCCCGCAGGGCATGGACAGGGCGGGCAGACCCGCCAAGTTGGCGGGGACCGTATACAAATCAGACAGATACATCCCCATGGGATCGGTAAGGCTCTCCCCCAGCTTGGGGGCGGTGTTGGGAGTGACAGGGGTGAGGAGCACGTCACAGACCTCAAAGGCCCGCTCCAGCCCTTCCTTCACCTGCTCTTGCACCGCCAGGGCCTTTTTGTAGTAGGCCTCGTAGTACCCGGCGCTCAAGACAAAGGTACCCAATAGAATGCGCAGCTTCGCCTCTTTGCCAAAGCCCTGGCTGCGGGTATTCTCATACATCTGGGTGAGGTTTTTGTACTTCTCCGCCCGGAAGCCGTACTTCACCCCGTCGTACCGGGCCAGATTGGAGGAGGCCTCCGCGGAGGCCAGCACGTAATAGGCGGGAATCACCAATTTCAATTCCGGGATGGATACCCGGGTCACGGTGGCCCCCCGGCTCTCCAGCACCCGGGCCACTTCCTGCACCCGCTGAGACACTTGAGAATCCAGTCCCTCCCCAAAGCACTCCACGGGCAGACCCACCCGCAGGCCCCGGATGTCAGAGTTGAGAGCGGAGAGCAGCCCGCCGTAGCTTCCGTCCACGGTGGTGCTGTCCCGGCGGTCCTTCCCCTGGATGATGTCCAGCACCGCCGCACAGTCGGCGGCGTCCCGGCACAAAGGCCCCACCTGATCCAGGGAGGAGGCGTAGGCCACCAGCCCATACCGGGACACGGTGCCGTAGGTGGGTTTCAGCCCCGTGAGGCCGCAATACCCCGCAGGCTGGCGGATGGAACCCCCTGTGTCAGACCCCAGGGCATACCAGGCAAACCCCGCCGCCACCCCGGCGGCACAGCCGCCCGAGGAGCCGCCGGGTACCAGGCTCTCGTCCCAGGGGTTGCGGGTGGGGCCGAAGTGGGAGGTTTCGGTGGTGGAGCCCATGGCGAACTCGTCCAAATTTCCCTTGCCCAGGCACACACCTCCGGCGGTTTCTACCTTCTCCACCACCGTGGCATCGTAGGGGGGCACATAGCCCTCCAGGAGCTTAGAGCCGCAGGTGGTTCTCACCCCCTGGGTGCACAGGTTATCTTTCAGCAGGAGAGGCACTCCGTACAGGGGAGACAGCCCCGGTTTCAGGCCCTTTTGGAGGGCTTCCGAACGCTCCATGGCCTGCTCTGCCAGCACGGTAATGCAGCTGTTCAGGACCTTGTCCCGGGCGGCAATCTCCTCCAACGCCGCTTGGGTGGCCTGGGGGATGGTGACCTCTCCTTGGGCGATGGCACGGCCCAATTCCAGGGCGGTGAGGTGGGTCAGATTCATTCCGCTCCCCCCTCTCCCACGCTTCTTGGGGTGACCACATACCCATCCGTTACCCGTGGGGCCTGAGCGAGCAGCTGATCCCCTGACAGAGAGGGCTTCACCTCATCAGGACGGAGGGTAGCAGCGGACGGCACGTCCGGTGCTTTCCCCTCCTCCACCTGGGACAGGGCATGTAGATATTCCACCATCTGCTCCAGCCGTCCGGCCAGTTCTCCCTCCTCCTGGGGGGTGAGGGAGAGCCGGGCCAAGTGGGCCAGCTGGCGGATCTGCTTGTTTGTCTCTTCCATGGGTGTCCCTCCAAAAAAGAGCCCCAAGCCGTGACCGCTCACAGCTCGGGGCTTGTTTGGGTTATTTTACACCCCGCGCCGGGGCTTTGTCAATGCAGCCTTAGCTCAGGAAGTCCTTGAGCTTCTTGGAGCGGCTGGGGTGGCGCAGCTTGCGCAGGGCCTTGGCCTCAATCTGGCGGATGCGCTCACGGGTGACGTTGAACTCCTTGCCCACTTCCTCCAGGGTGCGGGTGCGGCCGTCCTCAATGCCGAAGCGCAGCTTGAGCACCTTCTCCTCGCGGGGGGTGAGGGTGGACAGCACGTCCACCAGCTGCTCTTTCAGCAGGGTAAAGGAAGCGGCCTCGGAGGGCTCGGAGGCGTCCTCGTCAGGGATGAAGTCGCCCAGATGGCTGTCTTCCTCCTCACCGATGGGGGTCTCCAGGGAGACGGGCTCCTGGGCGATCTTCAAGATCTCCCGCACCTTCTCCACGGGCATGTTCATCTCGGCGGCGGTCTCCTCGGGGGTGGGATCGTGGCCCAGCTCCTGGAGCAGCTGACGGTTGACCCGGATGACCTTGTTGATGGTCTCCACCATGTGCACGGGGATGCGAATGGTACGGGCCTGGTCGGCGATGGCACGGGTGATGGCCTGACGAATCCACCAGGTGGCGTAAGTGGAGAACTTGTAGCCCTTGGTGTAGTCGAACTTCTCCACGGCCTTGATTAGCCCTAAGTTGCCCTCCTGGATCAGGTCCAAAAACAGCATGCCGCGGCCCACATACCGCTTGGCGATGGACACCACCAGACGCAGGTTGGCCTCGGCCAGCTTCTGCTTGGCCCGCTCACCGGCCTTGATGCTCTTGCTGAGCTCCTGGAGCACCTCGGCGGGAATCTCCTCGCCGGTCTTCTCCAGCTCCTCCTTCTGCTCCTTGGCCATGTTGCCAGCAGCCATGGCCTGGGCCAGGTCAATCTCCTGCTCGGGGGAGAGCAGGTCCACCTTGCCGATTTCCTTGAGGTACATACGCACGGGGTCGTCAATGGCGAAGGAGTCCACCAGGGTGTTGGGGTCCACCAGCTCCTCCTCGCTGAAGTCCTCCATCTCGTCGGCGGGGGGCAGCAAGTCCTCCTCGCTGAGGATGGGCATCAGGTCCTCCTCGCCCACGGCGTCCACGCCCAGATTTTCCATGATGTCGTACATCTTGTCCATCTGTTCGCTCTCCAGGTTCATGGACTCCAGCACTTCCATCATCTCGCTGGAGGACAATTTCCCCTTCTTATAGCCGGCATCCACCAGCTCCACCAGGCGCTCTCCGCCCTGGATACCCTCCACCAGCTTCACCAGCTCGGCCTTGGCGCTTTCAAACTTCTCTTTGCTGACCATGCTGATGCCGGAAGCCACCTCGGGCTTTTTGTTGTTTTTCTTCTTCTCACTCATGGGTTTTCATCCTCCGTAGCTTTTTTTCTGTTTGAGTAAGTCTCTGAGTTGGGCCAAGTCCTGGCCGCTGTGTATGTCTGCCTTGCGGTGTTGCGCAAGGATGGTTTGCTTGTAGTCATTCAGGGCCGCCTGAGCGGTGTGCATGGGCTGGGGCTGCTGCACCACAGCCGACAGGTGGTCCATCTCCTCGGGGGTGAACACCCCGTCCAGGGCTGCCAATGTCACCGGCTTGCCCTCTTGCCAGCGCTGGCGCAGCTGGCCGTAGGCCCGTCCCAACAGGGGGGCGGAAAAGTCGGTCTCCTGCAGGTCGGCCAGCTGCCCAAAGAAGCTGGGGTCCAGCAACACCACCCGCAGCACCCCTTCCTCGGCCAGAGCCGAGCGCACATTGGTATAGCGCAGTTCCCGCTGCTTGGGCTGCATGGTCTGGGTAGGGGTGAGGCTGCGCCGCTCCTCCTGACGCCGGGCTTGTCTCCCCTTTTGGCGGCGCTGCTGCTCCACCTCCTGGGCCATGGCCTCCCGGCTGATGCCGGCGGCATCGGCGGCGCGATTTCCGTAGATTTCCCGCTCCACCGGGCTGCTTAAGCCCGCCACCAGACCGGCGGCGGCCTGTAAGTACTGGGCTCTCTGGTCGTCCTGGCTCAAATCAAAGCCCTGGCGCACCTCCTCCAGGCGGTACTCCACCGAGTTGGCGCAGCCCTGGAGCAGCCCTTCAAATACTTCGGGGCCCTGGTGCTTGATGAAGTCGTCGGCGTCCTGTTTCACCAGCTGGCCCGAATCGTCCCGACGCCGGGGCAGCTGGAGTACCTTCACATTCAGCTGGGACCCTTTCAGCAGGGCGATGGCCCGCTGGGTGGCGTCCACACCGGCGTTGTCGTTGTCATAGCACAGCACCAACTCCTGGGTGTATTTCTCCAGGATTTTGATGTGCTCCTCGGTGAGGGCGGTGCCCATGGTGGCGATGGTGTTGTCAAACCCCGCCTGGTGCAGGGTGATGACGTCAATGTTGCCCTCCACCAAGATCATATTGGGTCGTTTGGTGTTCTTGGCGTAGTTTAGGCCGTACAAAATGGACCGCTTTTTGAAAATGGCGGTTTCCGGGGTGTTCAAATACTTGGGTGTGGAGTCGTCCATCACCCGGCTGGTAAAGCCGATGACGTTGCCCCGTACGTCGATGACAGGAAGCATCAGGCGGTTGCGGTACTTATCATAGATACCGCCGTTTTTCCCCGCCACCGCCAAGCCTGCCTCGATGAGCTCGGCTTTGTCATACCCCTTCTCCCGCATGGCCAAAATGAGCCGGTCCCAGGCGTTGGGAGCGGCGCCCAGGCCAAACCGGGCGGAAAATTTGGGGCTGATGCGGCGTTTTTGAGAAATATACTTGGCCACCTGGGCCCCTTCGGGCTGGGAGAGCATGGCGCGGTAGAACCGAGCCGCCTCCTTGTTCAGCTCCAAGATGCGCTGGCGCTTTTCCCGCCACGCTCCATTGGAGTTGTCCTCGGGCACTTCCATACCTGCCTGGGCGGCCAGCTTGCGCACCGCCTCGGGAAATGGAAGGTTTTCCACTTCCATGACAAAGCGCACCGCGCCGCCGCCCTTGCCGCAGCCGAAGCAGTGGAAAATCTGCTTGCTCTCGCTGACGGAGAAGGAAGGGGTCTTTTCCCGGTGGAAGGGACACAGGCCCCAGTAGTTGCCCCCCTTTCGGGTCAGGGGGACGTAGGCGGACACCACGTCCACAATGTTGAGCCGACTGCTCAGCTCATCCAGAAATTGATCGGGTATGGCCATGGTATCACCTCCCACATTGTAGCCAAAATGTTCCCTTTTTATTTAATCATCCAACGCATTGGGATAAAAAGTTCCTCAAATTTTTCCACGGCGTAGGAATCGCTCATCCCGGCGATGTAGTCGGTGACCGCCCGCTCTACGCCCTCCCGGGCCAGAATGTCCTGGTACTCCCCGGGGAGCTGGTCATGGTGACGGCAGTAGTACTCGAACATGTGGCAGATCATGTCCTCCGCCTTGGACTCCTCTCCCTTGGCACGGGGGTTGAAGTACACCGCTTCAAACATAAACTGCTTCAACTCCGCCATGGCGCTGGCTACCTCCGGGGACTGGCGAATCTCCATTCCCTCCTGGCTGTGCTCCACAATGTCCAGCACCAGCCGCTCAATGCGCTCCCCGTGGGTGAAGCCCAGCACCTGGGAGATATGTACGGGGATGTCGGTGGGGTAGATGATGCCGCCCCGCATGGCGTCGTCGATGTCGTGGTTGATGTAGGCGATTTTGTCGGCGTAGCGCACCAGCTGACCTTCCAAGGTCTCGGCCATGGGGCCGGTGGTGTGGCGCAGAATGCCCTGCCGCACCTCATAGCACAGGTTCAGCCCCGCACCGTCCCGCTCCAGCCGGTCCACCACCCGCAAGGACTGCTCATAGTGGCGGAAGCCTCCCTCCACCATGCGGCTCAACGCCCGCTCTCCGGCGTGGCCGAAGGGGGTGTGGCCCAAATCGTGGCCCAGGGCGGCGGCCTCAGTGAGGTCCTGATTCAGCCCTAAGGCCCGGGCCATGCTCCGGGCGATCCCCGACACCTCCAGGGTGTGGGTCATGCGGGTGCGGTAGTGATCCCCCTCTGGCTGGAGAAACACCTGGGTTTTGTGCATCAGCCGTCGAAAGGCCTTGGAGTGGATCACCCGGTCCACGTCCCGCTGGAAGCAAGTGCGCATGGGACAAGGAGGGATGTCCACCGCCCGCCCTTTGGACTGGCTGGAAAGGCAGGCACGGGGGGAGAGCGTCTGTCGCTCCAGCTCCTCGGCACAGGTACGAATTTCCATTTGCACCCCTCCTTACGATATTTCCTGAATTTATATACTCCATAACTCCACCCAAACCCTCTTTTTCTTAAAAAATTTTTTCATACCCCTTTTGTCCCCTCCATAGGGTGTAACAAGGAGGGATTGCTCATGCCTATTTCCACCACCACTTTGGCTGTGCTGGTTCTGTGCGTCATCCTGGTCAACGGCTGGACGGATGCCCCCAACGCCATCGCCACCGCCGTGGGTTCCGGGGCCATGTCCTACCGCCGGGCGGTAGGGTTAGCGGCCCTGTGTAACTTTGTGGGGGTGGCTCTGTTCTCCCTGTGTTGTCCCGCCGTGGCCGCCACCATGGAGAACCTGGTGTCCTTCCCCACCCCTCGCTCCACCCTGGTGGGGCTGTGTGCGGCCCTGCTGTCGGTGCTGGTGTGGGCGGTGGCAGCGTGGTGGTTCGGCCTGCCCACCAGCGAGAGCCACGCCCTGCTGGCGGGCCTGTCCGGGGCCGCCCTGGCCCTGGATGCCGAAATTGCCCCGGCGGCATGGATAGCCGTGCTGGCCGGTCTTGTGCTCTCCCTTCCAGCGGGCGGGATGGCAGGGCGGGTCATCTGCCGTCAACTGGCCCGCATTCCCCACCATCCGGTGTCCTGGCAGCGTCTGGCCGCCGCCCTCACCGCCTTTCTCCACGGGGCCCAGGACGGGCAGAAGTTTCTAGCCCTGCTCCTCCTGGCCCAAGGCCCCGGATTTGCCCCCACCTCTCCCCTGACCCTTCCCCTGCTCACCGCTGGAGTCATGGCCCTGGGTACCGGGCTGGGGGGACGGCGGATCGTGGAGAAAATTGGCCATGAGCTGGCCCACCTCACCCCCACCCAGGGGCTTTCCGCCGACCTGGGGGCGGGGGTGGTGCTGGGGGTGTGCTCGGTGTTGGGGCTGCCTGTGTCCACCAGCCACGCTAAGGTAGCCGCCATCTGTGGGGCCTCCCCCCATCCCAAACCGGGGGTGATGGCCCAGCTGGGGCTGGTGTGGGTGCTCACCTTTCCGGCCTGCATGGGGTTGGGGTATGGGTTTGCCCTGCTTTTGCGTTGAAGGCAAACCCAGGGTTGGAAAAGCTATTCTTTTCCCATTTCCATAGCCTAGGCTTGCCAGCCTGGTGGGACGCTCCCCGCTGAGGGTTCCTTTTGAACGGTCAAAAGGAACCAAAACCCGCTTAGGGCGTTCCCCCCTAAGAACCTCCCTTGGGTCAGCAGCCCTATCGCTCTGGAACAACTCCAACCGGCCCAGAGGTAAGCTGATACCCTTTGCCGCTACATCCGCTGCCGCTCACTGTTCCAGAGTGGAAAGCATTTGCCCCAGAAGGACAGGGCCTGCCATAGGTGGTAGTTGACAGCCTACACCTACTCCCGACGCTCTTTCCAAAGAAGCACCACGTTTCTACACACAACATATCAGAGGCAGCGGCGCAAGGAGGCCAGTCAATGCTTCTTACCCCAGCGTCGGTGGGGGATGCTCCAGCACCATGCAAGGAGACCTCAGGGGGGTACCTAGGGGTGCAACCCCTAGGCGATTCTTTGGTGACTTTCTCATCGGGGAGAAAGTCACCCTGCGGAGCAAACCCCAACTGGCAAGTCTGACCCCAAAAAAGCCAGAGAACGACAGTTTTTCTCAAAAACAAACCCCGGAGCCGTAGCTCCGGGGTCATTTATTGTTAATTACACTTGTGCAATGAACTTGAGGAACTGCTCTTTGCCCTCGGGCGTGCGCTTATACACGCCTGCGTGCTCCAGCACCTTGGCAAACACCAGTCCGGTCTCGTACTGGACGATGTCCCAGGCATTGTCCTGGTTGATGGTCTCGTACTTGGTCTTAAACCCCTCGGCCCAGTCGGCGTGCTTGGCGGTGGCCTCGTCGGCCCGGAGATCGCCACCAGTGGCCAGGCAGTCGGCCACCTGGGCCAACTCCTGCTTCAAGCGGGCAGGGAGAACGGCCAGACCCATCACCTCGATGAGGCCGATGTTCTCCTTCTTGATGTGGTGCAGCTCCTGGTGGGGATGGTACACACCCAGGGGATACTCCTCGGTGGTGATGTTGTTGCGCAGCACCAGGTCCAGCTCATACTTGCCGTCCCGCATCCGGGCGATGGGGGTGATGGTGTTGTGGGGCTCCCCATCGGTCTCGGCGAAGATGAAAGCCTCCTCATCGGTGTACCCTCTCCAGCTGACCAGAATCTTGTCGGCCAGATCCACCAGCCGCTGGGGATTCTCGCTGGAAATACGGACCACCGACATGGGCCACTTGACAATGCCAGCGGCCACGTCCTCAAACCCGGCAAAGGTGACGGGGGTCTCCACGGGGGCGATGGCCATGGCGAAGGTGTACCGGCCGCCCTGGAAATGGTCGTGGGCCAGGATGGAACCGCCCACGATGGGCAGGTCGGCGTTGGAGCCCACGAAGTAGTGGGGGTACTGACGCACGAAGTCCAACAGCTTTCCAAAGCAGGCCCGGTCAATCTTCATGGGGGTGTGCTCCTGGTTGAAGCAGATGCAGTGCTCGTTGTAGTACACATAGGGGGAGTACTGCAAGAACCAGGGGGAGTTGTTGATGGTGATGGGCACAATGCGGTGATTCTGGCGGGCTGGGTGGTTCACCCGTCCGGCATAGCCCTCATTCTCCGCGCATAGCTGGCAGCGGGGATAGTTGGAGGCGGGGAGGTTGCGGGCGGCGGCAATGGCCTTGGGGTCCTTCTCCGGCTTGGAGAGGTTGATGGTGATGTCCATCTCCCCATACTCGGTGTCTGCCTTCCACCGCACGTCCTTGGCAATGCGGTCCCGGCGGATGTAGTTGGTGTCCTGGGAGAAGGTGTAGTACCAGTCGGTGGCCTTCTCCGGGTCCTGGTTGTACAGGGCCTCAAACTTGGCCCGCACCTGGCTGGGCCGGGGGGTGAGGACGCCCATGATGGCGGTGTCAAACAGGTCCCGATACACCACGGAGTTCTCGGTGAGCACGCCCCGGGCATAGGCATCGTCCAGCAGCTCATCCAGCACAGCAGCCAGGTCGATGTCTCCCCACTCCTGCTGGGGGTCAGTGTAGCTGTTCAGCTTCAAAACCTCCAGCACCGCATTGGTGGCCCAGGTTTCCTCGCAGGGCTCAATGAGCCCGGTGCGCAGGGCATAGGTAATCAACTTGGAAATGGCTTCGTTCATCTCTCCATTCCCCTCCCTTACTTCTCGTATCCGTGGGGGTGGGCCTTGTGCCAGTTCCAGGCGGAGGAGACGATGGTGTTCAGGTCATCGTACTGGGGCTTCCAGCCCAGCACGGTCTTGGCCTTCTCGGAGGAGGCAATGAGCTGAGCAGGGTCGCCAGCCCGACGGGGGGAGACCTCAGCGGGGATGGGATGGCCGGTGACGGCACGGGCCACCTCGATGACCTCATTGACGGTGAAGCCTACGCCGTTGCCCAGGTTGAACACGTTGTTCTCGCCGCCGCGGATGAGGTAGTCCAGAGCCAGAATGTGGGCCTGGGCCAGGTCGGTGACGTGGATGTAGTCGCGGATGCAGGTGCCGTCCTTGGTGGGGTAGTCGTCGCCAAAGACGGAGATCTTCTCCCGCTGGCCGTTAGGCACCTGGAGAATGAGGGGGATGAGGTGGGTCTCAGGGTTGTGGGCCTCGCCGATCTCCCCAGAGGCGTGGGCGCCGCAGGCGTTGAAGTAGCGCAGAGCCACATAGCGCAGGCCGTGGGCCTTGGACACCCAGTTCATCATGTGCTCCATGGACAGCTTAGTCTCGCCGTAGCAGTTGGTGGGCTGGGTGCGGTCAGTCTCCAGAATGGGCACCGACTCGGGCTCGCCGTAGGTGGCGGCGGTGGAGGAGAACACGATCTTGTCCACCCCGTGGGCCACCATGGACTGGAGGAGCACCATGGTGCCGTAGAGGTTGTTGTCATAGTACTTCAGGGGGTCGGACATGGACTCGCCCACCTGAGAGGAGGCGGCAAAGTGGATGACACCCTCAATGTCTTCGGCCTGGAACAGGGTGTCCAGAGCGCCCCGGTCCCGGATGTCCAGCTGATAGAAGCGGGCCTTGGGATGGACAGCCTCTTTGAAGCCAGTGAGCAGGTTGTCTGCCACCACCACGTCGCGTCCAGCCTCGATGAGTTCATACACGGTGTGAGAGCCGATGTAGCCAGCTCCACCCAAAACCAAAATTGCCATATCAATTCGCTCCTTTCCTTATTTCAGCCGTTTATTCGCACACCACGGCGCCGCCTACCCCGCGGACGGCCAGCACGTGGCAACTGCCCTGACCCAGAACTTCTTCCACCTGGGCCTTGAACTGCTCCAGCATATCCAGAGGCACAAAGGCCTGGATGGTGCCGGCAAAGCCGCCGCCGTGGACCCGGTAGGCACCACGGCCCTGGAGGGCGTGGGCGGCGGTGGCCAGAGCCACAGCCATGGCCTGCTCACGAACCGCACCCACAGGGGCAATGTTTTGTAAGTACATCCAGGAAGACTCCCCGGACTGTTGCACCAGCTTCAGGAAGGTGTCGAAGTCGCCCCGCTCCAGGGCGTCTGCCTCCTGGGCCACCCGGGCATCGTCGGCGAAGAAGTGCAGAGCCCGCAGCACAGCCCGGTCTCCCACCTTCTCCCGCAGGGCGGGCATATCCGTCCAGATGCGGCTGGGATCCACCTCTCGCAGCACCTCGCAGCCGAAGTGAGCGGCCACCGCTTTCATCTCCTGGGGGATGGCGGCGTACTCGGCGGTAAGGTCGGCGTGGTCGGCGCCGGAGTCAATGATGCAGAGGGCATAGCCATACCCAGCCAGATCCACTTCAATGGGGTGCACCACGGGGTTGGCGGTGTCGGCAAAGTCAATGGCCACAGCCCCGCCCACGGAGGAGGCGGTCTGATCCATCAGGCCGCAGGGCTTGCCGAAGAACACGTTCTCGGCGTACTGGCCAATCTGAGCGATGGTCACAGCGTCCAGCTCGTCCCCGCACACCAGGTGGTTGAGGATAACCCCAATGGTTACCTCACAGGCAGCGGAGGAGGACAGACCGGAACCGGGCAGCACCATGCTGGTGGCGTAGGCGTCAAAGCCCACAGGCTTGTAGCCCCGCTGGGCAATGCCGGCGGCCACGCCGCGCACCAGAGCGGCAGTGCCTTCCTTCTCCTCTTCCACCGGCTCCAGGTTGTCCAGATTCACCTCCACCATGTGCCAACCCTCGGACATGAAGCGGATGGTGTTGGTGCCGTTGGGAGCGGCGCACACCAGGAAGTCCAGGTTCACCGCCGCGGCCAGCACTCGGCCCCGCTGGTGATCGGTGTGGTTGCCGCAAATCTCGGTGCGACCAGGACCGGTGTACAGTCCGGCCCCTTCCCGGTTGCCAAAGAGCTTGATGAATTCTTCTGTGACATGAATGCTGCGGCTGCGTCCTTGCTCCACAGACTTTCCTCCGTCGTGTACGTCGTACACCCGGGACAGCGCCTCATCCATGTTCCCTGCCTTGAGCTGCTGGAGCAGATTGTTGCAATCTTGCATGTCCTCTCACCTCGTATGAAATATGTGGATTTTATGGTAACACCATTATATATTTATTTTACTAAAAATACAACCACAATTTCTCATCCCATTACACTTCGTTGTCTTGCACAAATTGCGGAGCGAAAGTTGTGCTCTTTCGCTCAATCATCGTGGGGGGAACCACTACTTTCAAGGGGATGGTTCGCTCGGCCTCCCGTCCAGGCAAGGGCACCCGGGAACGGAGCAGATCCAGGGCGGTGGCCGCCATCTGCTCCACGTGAGCGGAAATGGAGGTCAAGGGCGGGTCCACCAGGGCAGAACGGGGGGTGTTATTGAAGGAGACCACAGAAATCTCCTCCGGCACCGAGATTCCCAGCTTGTGCATGGCCCGCACGGCACCAATGGCCACTTCCTCGTTGGCTGCGATGAACGCCGTGGGCCGCTCACCGCCCCGGCTCAAAAATGCCTCTACAGCCTGGGCGGCCTCATCGGTCTGCATGGGGCATTCCAGCAGCCACTCCTCCCGGAGTTTTCCGGCATCTTTCATCTGCTCCACAAACCACTTGCGTCGGGCCTCCAGCGCCCGCTGCCGCCGGTCGTCAAATTTCCATTCCGGCCCGATAAAGCCGATCTTCTGGTGTCCCAGCTTGTGCAAATGCTCCAAAGCCAGGGAGATACCCAAGGAGTGGTTGAGCACCACGGAGTCGTGCTCGCTCTCCTGAGGAGAGGAGTCCACAAACACCAGGTTGGGAGCCAGGCAAGCCAACGAGCGGATCTGCTCGGGCTCAAACAGGCCAATGGCCACAATGCCGTCCAGCCGCTCACCGCCCGTGGGCACCACAAACTCGCTGCCCCGGTTCTCCAGAGGTACGGCGGTGTAACGCTTGTCCAGGCACCGCTGACGGACAAAGCCACTTAAATATAAATAATAGGGGTCCTCCAACTGCTGTGCCGGAGAGAGCATTTCCGCAATGCCCACCCGAAGCACGCCCTTGGGGGTGCGGCCTCGTCTGCTTTTCGTCTGGGAATAATTGAGCCGTCCCGCCTCCTCCAATACCTTCCTTCTGGCCTCAGGGGTCACGGAAAGTTGGGGGTCACCGGACAAAATCCGGGAAATGGTGGCGGGCGAGTATCCGGTACGCTGGGCGATTTCTTTCAGCGTTGCCATGGGCTTCGCCCCCTTTCTATTTCGTAAAAATTATTGTACCACTGTCTCTGTCATTTTTCAAGAAACATTCCCGCACAAAAGGAAAGCCCCGTCCCACCTTTCTGCATTCACGGCAGGCAGGGTGGAACGGGGTCAGACAAATCCCACGGGATTGCCGCGTCGGCCAGCCGCTGGGCCGCAGGAGATGCGGGTTTTCCCAGCACCTGCGCTGGGCTCCCCTCCTCCACCACCTGGCTCTGGTCCATCACCAACACCCGGTGGCACACCCGCTCCATCAGAGCCAAATTGTGGCTGATGAGCAGATACGATAGCCCTTCCTGCCCCTGCAACTGGGCCAAAAGCTCCAAAATTTGCTTCTGGGTCCACACATCCAGGGCGCTGGTGGGCTCGTCCAAAAGGATGAGCCGGGGTTTGGAGGCCAAGGCCCGGGCCAGAGCCGCCCGCTGGCACTCTCCCCCGCTGACCTGATGGGGGTAGCGGCGGGCGTATTCCGCCCCAAGGCCACACCGCTCCAGCAGCTCTTCCACCCGACGCTCCCGCTCCCGTTTGGTATATCCCAAATTGCGCAAACTCTCCCCAATGCCGTCCCCCAGGGTCCGGCGAGGGTCAAAGGAGGCCGTTGGGTGCTGAAACACCATCTGCACCTGCCGGTGCACCTCACGCAGCGCCTTTCCCTTGGCCCCGGTGACCTCTCGCCCATTCAGAAGAATGGAGCCAGAGGTGGGAGTGAGCAGACAGGCCGCCAGCCGGGCCAAGGTGCTCTTGCCGCACCCGGACTGACCCACCAGCCCCAGAATTTCCCCAGGGTAAATGCATGCACTCACCTCTTGTACCGCTTTCACCGGAGGTTTCCCCCGGTGGGAGAAGCATTTGCTCACACGTTGGAGTTCCAATACGGGATTCATACTCCCACCTCCCCTATAGATGCCGCCAACAGCTGTTGGGTGTAGGGGTGCTGGGGGTGGCGCAGCACCTCTTGGGCGGGGCCGTACTCCACCGGGATGCCCTGATGCAGCACCAGCACCGAATCCGCCAGGGTGGACACCACCCCCATGTCGTGGGAGACCACCACCATGGCGGTGTGGTACATCTCCCGCAGCTTCCCCAGCTGCATCAAAACCTGTTTTTGGACCACGCAGTCCAAGGCGCTGGTGGGCTCGTCGGCCAGCAGAACCGTCGGCTCCAGCAGCATGGCAAGGGCCATGGCCACCCGCTGGAGCATACCACCGGAGAGCTGAAAGGGGTAGCTGTTCCAAATCCGCGCCCCATCCGGCAATCCCAACGTGGCCATCAGCTCCAGAGCTTTCTCTCGGGCCTGGGCTTTGGACACAGCCTGGTGGGCCCGCAACGTCTCCACCATCTGACTGCCCAGGGTGCGCACGGGGCAGAAGACCCCCTGGGGGTTCTGCATCAGCAGGCCCAACTTTGCCCCCCGCAGTTGTTCCATCTCCCGGGGCGTACGTTCCAGCAGCTTCTCTCCTTCCAGCCGAATTTCTCCCTGGCTCACCCGGCCCCCTGGGCCCAGCAGTCCCATGGCCGCCCGAAGCAAAGTGCTCTTGCCGCACCCGGACTGGCCCACCACCCCCAAGATCTCCCCGGCGTGGAGGGTGAAGCTCACGTTATGCACCACGGCTCTGCCCTGGTAGGCGACCTCCACCTGGTGGTATTCCAGCACCTCTCTCATACCCCATCCCCCTGGGCCGGGGCCAAATCCACGGTGATCTCATAGAAGTCACAGGGATGGGCCACCAGCCCCGTGACATCGGACCGGGTCACCATACTCATTTGCAGATGGGAACAGAAGATAAAGGCGTCGTCGTCCAGCAACAGCTGGCTCATTTCCACCGCCAGTTGGCCCCGTACTTCCGGGTCAAAGGTCTGGGCCATCTGGGCGGCCAGCTGCTCCAACGTCTCATTGTAATATTCCCCGTTGTTGGCCACGGAAGTGGACAGGCAGTGGGTGGAGAAGAAGTATTCCCCGTCTCCCGTGGGGGCGGTGACCATGGCGCTGGCATACACATCCCAGGCGGTGGTATCTTTGCGGATGCGGTTGTGGTCGGCGGTACTCTGAATGACCACCTCCATGCCGATCTCCTTTAAGGTGGCCTGGGCCGCCTCAGCCAACAGGGGCAGCTCTTGGCGGCTGGGGTAGGTCAGCCAACGAATGGTGAGCCTCTCCCCATCCTTCTCCCGGATGCCGTCCCCATCGGTATCCACCCATCCTGCCTGTTCCAGAAGGTCACGGGCGGCCTGGGGGTCATATGCCTTGGCCTTCACCGCGTCGCCCCCAAAGGACAGAGACTGGGGAAACGGCCCCGATGCCGGATATCCGTTGCCGTCCAGCAGGGTGTCCACAAATCGTTGCTTGTCAATGCCCATGGCCATAGCCTTGCGCACCGCCGGGTCCTGCACCACAGGGCTTTCAAAATTCATGGTCACAAAGAACACCCGACTGGTGGCGCAGCTGGACCGGGTGTAGTCCGGGTTGTCAAACAGGGGGTAACTGGCGTAGGGCAGGCCATAGGCCCCGTCAATGTCCCCCGCCTGCAAGGCCATAGTCAGGGTGTCACCGTCTGAGATGGTCACCACCTTCACCGCCTCATACCCGGGCTCTCCGTCCCAGTAGGATTCATTGCGCACCAGTTGCAGCTCCTCCCCGGAGACCAGGGACGTGGCCACATAGGGGCCGGTGCCCACCACCATGCCCTCCTCCGTGATCCCTGCCTCCAAGTCGATGATGCAGGCGTAGGGGTCGCACAGGCGCTGGAGGAAGGTAGGGTTGGGCGCTTGGGTAACCACCGTCACCGTCTGCTCCTGGGCGGTGATGGACCGGACCATCAGGTCGGCCCGGGCTCGGTCGTGGACCTGCACCAGATGCTCCAGGCACTTCTTCACCGCCTGGCCGTCTACGGCCCGCCCGCTGCTGAACCGCACCCCGTCCCGCAGGGTGATGACCCAGGTGTTTTCGTCCACCTGCTCATAGTCGGAGGCCAGCCAGGGCTCCAGCTCCATCTGGTCGGTGTAGCGAAACAGGGTCTCACCGATGCCATAGCGGATGCAGGCCCAGCCGGAGTAGGCGTTGTGGGGGTTCACGTCCGGCTCCTCATTTTCCGCATTGAACGTGGTGTCCCCCAGCACAAAGGTGGTGGCAGTCTGGGTGGCCTGAGGGCTGGAGCCACACCCGGCCAGCAGGCACAGGCTCAGCACCACCCCGGCCAGCCAGGAATATCGTTTCTGTTTCACCAGTGGTTCCTCCTATCTCTTATAAATGTTCCTGCGAGGGTCCAGATGATCCCGCACCCCATCTCCCAACAGATGAAAGATGGACACCGCCACAAACATGGCCCCGCCGGGGGCGAAAATCACCCAAGGGTGGGTTTGCAGCATGCTGCGCCCTGCACTCATCATGCTGCCCAACTCCGCCGTGGGGGGCTGGGCTCCCAGCCCCAGAAAGGACAGCCCCGCCAACTCCATCATCATGGTGCCCACGTCCAAGGTGGCAGTGACCACAATGGGGCCCAGTACGTGGGGCAGGATGTGGCGCACCAACAGCTGAGGCCCCGTGTTCCCTGCCAGTTTGGCGGCCTGGATGAAGTCCGCCTCTTTCACCGCCAGGGTCTGGCTGCGGGTCAGGCGGGCGTACTTGGGCCAGCTGACCACAGCCAGAGCCGCCACCGCCTGGGCCAAGCCCCCTTGAAACAGGGCGGCCAGAGCCAAGGCCAGCACCAGGGGTGGAAAGGCCAGACACACATCGCAAATTGCCATGCACACCCCGTCCACCACGCCGCCCCAGTAGCCGCAGGCCACCCCCACCGCGGTACCAAAGATGGTGATGAGGACCACCAGAGCCAAGGTGGAGCACACGCTGGTCTGCATCCCCACCAGCACTCGGGAGAACAGATCTCGGCCATAGCGGTCGGTGCCGCACCAGTGGGCCCAGGAGGGGGGCTGCAACACCTCAAACACCTGGGCGTTGGGATCGTGGGGACACAGCTGGGGGGCCAGAGCCACCACAGCCAGCAACATAGCTGCCAATCCCAGCAGCAGGGCAAACCGAAGGTCTATGCGCTTCGTCCCTCTCATGGGCGCTCACCTCCCAGCCGAATCCGGGGATTGAACGCCCGACAGCACAGATCTGCAACCAGATTTACCACCACATAGAGGATGGACATCCACATCACATAGGCCAGAATCACGGGGTAGTCCCGCATCTGGATGGCGTCCACCGCCAGTTTGCCCACGCCATCCCACAAAAAAATGGACTCCACAATGGCGGTCCCCCCCAACAAGCTGCCCACGGACAGGGCCAGCAGGGTCACCAGCGGGACCAGGGCACCCCGCAGCACACTGCGCACCAAGGTCACCCCAAAGGGTACCCCTCGGGCCGCCGCACCCACCACGTAGTCCTGGCTCAGCTCCTCCAGCACCGCCGCCCGTACCTGGCGCAGGTACTTGGCGGACATGGCAATGGCCAGGGTCAGGCTGGGCAGCACCACGCCGCCCAACCCCGCATCTCGGCTCATGACGGGAAACACCTTCCAGCGCACGGCGAAGAAGTAGAGCAGTAGCAGCGCTACCAGAAAGTTGGGCAAGCTGTTTCCCACAAAACTCATCCCCCGCAACAGGTAGTCCGTCCACCGGTTTTGCCGCACCGCTGCCACCACTCCCAAGGGGATGGAGATGAGCACCGTTAAAAACAAGGACACCGCCGTGAGCCCCAATGTGGCCGGGAGTTTTTCCAAAAAGGTGGGCAGTACCTCCCGCCCGGAGACGTAGCTGGTGCCCATGTCCCCGTGGAGCAGCCCCCACAGCCACACCCCGTACTGGGTCAAAAAGGGCTTGTCCAGCCCCAGCTCCTCCTTGGCCCGTTCCACCACCTCGGGCGCGAGCACCGTGCCGGTGTTCTCCATTCTCTGTTCCACCGCATCGCTGCCCGCCAGGCGCATCAAGCCAAAGCAGACAAAGGTGATCACCAACAGTATGGGGATGAGCCGAGCCAAACGCCCACACACATATCCCCTCATGCCCCCACCTCTCCCTGGGTAGACTTGGCGGCACACACCAAAAACATGGGGGTGGAGGCGTTGTTCAGCCACTCATCCCGGGTCCACACCTGCCGCCACACCTGTGGGTCAGCCTCCGCCTCCAATCCCAGAGCTGTCAAGGTCTCCAGATCCCAGGCGGGGCGGCGCTGGGCGGACAATGGCGCCTGACGGGCAATGGCCTCCATGGCCGCCACATCGGTGCCCACCGTGTCGTCGGCGGCGTGGAGCCGCTGCACGTTGGCCCGGTCTTGCAGGTGTCCCTGCTGGGCCTGGGGGTCAAAGAGGTAGCGATACCAGTTGGCGTCAAAGTTCAGCAGCAGTCCCCCGGGGCGCAGCACCCGGGCCCATTGGGCATAGGCCCGCTGGGGCTGGGGCAGGTTCCAAGTGAGGTTGCGAGAGACCACCACATCAAAGCTGTGGTCTGGAAAGGTGAGGTCCTGGGCGTCCATGGTGTAAAATTTCATACGTTCCCCCAGGTCACCGGCATTTCCCCGGGCCTGAGCCAGCATGGCAGGGGTGTAGTCCACCGCCGTCACATCATACCCCAATTCCGTCAAAAGGATGGCAAAAAAGCCCGGCCCTGTCCCCACGTCCAGCACCCGAATTCCCTCCCGGCTGCGGTGGGGAAAGCGCCCCCGAATCCGCTCATCCAGGGTCTGGCTCCACACCTGGCGCTGGGCTGTAGCCAGTTCCTCCCGGTTGACCTGGGAGTAGCTGGGGGCCCGCTGGGTCCAGTACCGCTGATTTTCCTTGGCGTAGTTCTCCATACTCCTTCTCCTCCCCGGTTATTCTCTGGCGGTGATGGCAAAGATGGGGGTGGGGTTATAAAACTCGTCCACCTTGTCGTAGATGCGCTTCCACACCCCGGTGTCCACCTGCACCTCTTGAAAGCCCGCCTGACGCAGCAGCTCCACATCCCATTGGGGCCGGGCCTGCTGGGTGGGACGCAGCGCCTGCTTCATCTGCTGGTATTCCGCCAGAATCCCCTCCCCCATTCCCTGGTGGGCGTGGTGGGCGGGCGCATCGTAGGGAGCCTCCCGGCAGTAGTCCCCATCGAAGTTTACCAACACCCCACCAGGCTTGAGTAAGGTGTGCCACGCCTCATAGGCGCGGGGCAAATGGGGCAAGGTCCAAGTCAGGTTGCGGGTAACGATGGCGTCAAAGCGGTGGGGCGGGAAGTTGGGCTGCTCTGCGTCCATGACCAAAAACTCCGCCTCCACCCCCAGCTGTTCCGCCACCCGTCGGGCCTCCGAGACCATATTCGGGGTCAGGTCAATGCCGGTGACCCGGTGTCCTTGTCCCCCCAGCAGCAGGGCAAAAAAGCCGGTGCCCGTGCCAATGTCCAAAATCTCCAGCCCCGTGGATGCCGGTAGCCGAGTTTGAAGTTCCTCCAGCCACTGCCTATGCTTCTCCCCCTGCAACTCTTTGTACCGCAGGGCGGAAAATTGCTCCACCCGCTGGGTCCAGTAGCTGGTCATACGCTGTTTGATCTCTTCCACGTCTTTGTCCCCTTCCTGTGGGCATATAAAAAAGGCTGCACAGTCTGTACTCCTGACAGACCATGCAGCCTACATAACCGCAAACATTCATTCAAATTCACTCATGGGCACCAAACCCAGGTACAACCACGGATTTCAATCCGTTTTCCGCACTTTGTGTGCTGTTTGGTATGATAGCATACCTGGGGATGTTTGTCAATCTTTCCCCCTGTAAAAGCCCTTTGGGCGGGTGGCCTTTCCACCCCACCTCTGGTATACTCCAGGTAGGCACCCAAACCCAGGAGAGGAGGTTTTTTCATGTCCATCGAGGAACTGATGTTTTTTCAAGGAATGCCCCAGATGCTGCCCATCTATACCACACTGTTGGAGCAACTGACCCGGCGCCATCCGGACATCACCGTCAAGGTGAGCAAAACCCAAATTTCTCTGCGCAACCGCTACGTGTTTGCCGCAGTGTCCCTGCCCTGGCGGAAGGTCAAGGGGTGGCCCACAGAATACCTGCTGCTCACCTTCGGCCTGTCCCATCATCGGGAACATCCTCGCATCGTCCAGGCGGTGGAGCCCTACCCCAACCGCTGGACCCACCACGTGCTCCTCACCCACCCCAACCAGGTGGACCAGACCATTTTGGACTGGGTGGAAGAGGCCTATCAGTTCGCCCTGGTCAAATAGAGCCGGAAGATTTCTCCTTCCCAGCCATAGGGACACGCCGCCCACGCATACACTTCCCCATGGAGGTGGTGACCATGTGGACGGCATGGCTTATACTGATGCTCAACGGGCTGTTTTTCACCCTGCGGCTGGCCAACAACACCGGCTCCTTTCCCCGGGCCCTGACCCGGGAGGAGGAACAGGACTGTCTGAAACGCATGGCGGAGGGGGACAGCGACGCCCGGGACAAACTCATCGAGCACAATTTGCGTCTGGTGGCGCACATTGTCAAGAAGAGGTGTTACAAAGGACGAATCCGTCTCTCTTAAAATTGACTGAAGCAGTTTGCCCCAGCCGTAGAAAAACATCTAGATAAATTCTTGTATTGTCGCTCTCTTCTCTCACAACGATGTGGTCAAGAATCGCAGCTACAACATCAGAACTAATGCCATTTGTGAAATTGAGTTCTTCCCATAATGCCTTTTCCAGCAGATTAGGATCAAGAAGGTTTTCTCCTGCCTGCTGTTCCTGTTGTCTCAGCGCAGCCAGTTGATCCTCCAGTTCAGAAATCTGACTGTTAAATCTCTGGTTTCGCTCCTTAAATTCCTGGAGAGTAACAGCATTTGCTATACTTAGTTCCAGCAATTTGTCTTTCTTATCTTCTATTTGTTTGATTTGACCTTCGAGTCTCCCAATGGCGACCGAATGGTCTTTTTTTTGTGTTGTCTCAATAACACTATTTAGGACAAGACGTACAATCTCGTCCTTATTTCCAACCAGCTTCTCAAATAAATCAGCCAAAATTCTGTCAATTTCATAAGTGCGAATCCCCGGTAGGGCGCAAGCTTTCTTTCCTTGTTGGCGATAAATCCGGCATTTCCAGAATTCTGTTTTTCCAGCGGCGGTTTTGAAGTACTGTCTCTGAAAGTGTGTCCCATGGGTGCCGCAAACAATCTTACCGCTATAAGCATAACGGTTGTGATAGCTTGTAGCCTTTCCCTTAACCTCTCGACTGCGCTGTTTGAATATCTCATTTGCCCTGTCCCACAATTCTTCTGATACTATTGCTGGGATATTAGGGTCTGGATACATAACCCATTCACTCTCATCCAAAAAGATTGTTTTCTTTGAACGGTAATCTAGCTTCTGCGTTTTGTTCCCACAATACCACCCTTTATACTTGGGATTTGTGAGTATATGCTTGATAGTTGCGGTATTAAAGTCATTCCCAAGCAAGCTGGTATGACCTCTTCGGGTCAGTTCTTGGGAGAGTTTGCGAATGCCATACTTTCCCGTGGCATAAAGTTCAAAAATCAATCGAACTGCTTCAGCTTGCTCTGGGATAATGGTTAATTTACAGTCCTTCTTGTCATAGCCCCACAGTCGGTTATTACCCAGCACATGACCGTTCTTGATAGACTGCCGAAAACCGAACTTCAGGCGTTCAGACAGCTTCCGCACCTCATCCTGGGCCACGCCTGCCATGACCACCAAACGGAACTCGCTGTCGGTGTCCAGAGTATTGATGTTGTCGTTCTGAAAGAGAACACCCACGTTTGCATCCAGTAGCTCCTGAGTATACTGGATGCTGTCTAGAGTGCTTCTGGAAAACCGGGAAATCTCTTTGGTGATAATGAAGTCAAACAGACCCCTGTGGGCATCGTCAATCATACGTAGGAAGTTCTCCCGCTTGTAGGTGCTGGTGCCCGAGATACCTTCGTCCACATAGCCTTGCACAAAAGTCCAGTTGGGGTTCTTCTGAATGAATTCCGTATAGTATTGAACCTGGTTCTCCAGGCTCCCTTGTTGCTCCACTTTTTCCGTGGATACACGTGCATAATATGTAACTCGCAGTGAAAGATCATAGATGGACCTGCCCATCCGCAACTGTTCTCGCAGCTTCCTAATGGTCATCATGCTGATCAACCTCCATCACTTCATTGGGGGTATCTCTAGCATACTGAGTGAAGCTTCTTCTGTCAAAAAATTGAGAGCAACATGCTGCACGATAGTGTTCTTCGGACAGCAGCTTTCGCTGCCGTAAACGCATCAACAGCGCAAGACCTACATCTCGCTCAACCTCATTCATCCTGATCCCCCCCTTTGAAGAAAGTTATTCGTAACTGCGAGTGTGTATGCATATTACCAAACCCACATGAACCATCACATATCATTCACACGGATTCGATAATATACGCCAAGTATGACATGACTGGCCGCCATTGGCTTGGCGCCATAGCTCCGCAAGCATCGGCCCTGTTGCCGGGTGCTGCCGGGCTCCCCCCTATCTTCGGGAGGCCGTGAGGAAGTATCATTATCCCCCATACAGTCGTTGCGCCCGGAGTGCCCTCTCCGGGTCTCAGGTTGACGTTGATCGCTGGGAGCTGCTCTCGCTGCTCCGTTACGGCGGCGATCCTGATTCGCTCGTGCATGAGTTATGTACCAGTCATGCCTGTATTCCATTTTCAAGGTACACGAGTGTTTCTCAACACTTCCTCCAACAAGTCAAGTTATGGCTTGCTGGAGGAAGTGCCCAGGTGGCAGAGCCTGACCTGGGTTTCTCCTTCTGTTGCTAGGCCCCGCATATGATAAACGCTATCGTCATTCCTACCATCATTAGGACCAAAGCAACTAAACCTATGCAGAATAACGCCTCTCCATAGTCCCGCTTGATATAAACACAGCGGCGGTCATCCATGTATAGCCTATGCTTTTTTAAATCTTTCCTTAGTGCACGTTCCAGTGCGACATACATCTCCTGTTTGTACTCGCCTCTGAAACGATTTAGCTCTGGGTAGCTTTCACTTTCCAAAAAGAAATAACTATCTCCCTCCCGTGCATGACGCTCGGCATCCGCCAGAACTCTAGCACGCAAATCGGGCAGCAATGTCTGTATATGTTCTTTTTTATGCTGCTTCAATGCCTCTTTGGCAATCTTTGCATAGTCTTTCATTTTTCCCCCATTTCCTGCACAGACACGGAATTGAATGCATCAATACACCTCTGGCACAGCGATATGCCTTTATACTCCTTAAGGTTGTCCGTGCGGCCGCAACAGCTGCAACCAGGAGCATGCTTGCGGAGGACGATCGCCCCATCTTCGGACATGAATATTTCCAACGGGGTCCCATCCTCAAGATTGAGGGTACGCCGGAGTTCTTTGGGAAGAACAATTCGCCCCAGCGGATCGAGATTTCGGACAATTCCTGTTGCTTTCATTGTTAATCTCCTCTCTTAAATTCCAAAGTAGGCGTATATTGAACAAATCCACTCGGCCAGCTTAAATGCCAGCCACGGTGATACATATTTAGCTATCAACACACCACCTGCCAATATAAGTTCGCAAGTTATCAACTTTTTCACAGTCATCCTCGCTCCAATAGCCAGAAGTTCATCCATAAGGCCATACATAATAAACAGAAAATTCCCAGGCTCGACCAACTATATGTGTGAAAGCCGATGTGATATAAATAAAAAAAACCAGCCAAAGTGAGCAAATCGAAAAGCATAATGAAAAACAACGGGATAAAGTAAGTACAGCGCCGGAAGTAAACATTTCCCCCGATTAAGTACAGCCTATACTGTCTCAACTCTTTCTGGGTAGCTTTATAAATGGCAAGGAAGACTTTTTCACGATATGAACCACAAAGGTCGTCAGTGAACTTGTATACCTCTAAATGAAAATGAGTTTCCCCATTTTGCGCAGTACGCTCTGCTTCTTGTATTGCCTTGTTGCATATTTCAGGCAAAACTTCTTTAATTCGTTTCTGGACTCCTTCCTGCTCTGCTGTTTTTTTCATTTTTCTTGCATCTTTTGCAATTTTTATATAGTCTTTCATTGCCACGCCCCCCATGACTACTAAAACCAAAATCACTCCACGCCATTTTCCCAACTCCCTTTAAGCTTGTGATAACAAAAGAGCGTGGCCTTGCAGTCCGCTAAGCTGTCGTGAACCTTGTCCTCACCCCAGTCATATCCGAAGTAAGCAGCGCAGGTACTCAGGCTCTGCCACTTATAGTCGTCATGATACTCGCTCCACTCGCCGTAGATGGGGGCAAAATCCATCATGACATCTACAATTTCCCTATAGGAGCTAATCCCATAAGGCTCCAAGAATGCAAGATCAAAGAATGTGTTGTACCCAATAATCTCCCGAGCCGTGCCGAAAATCGCCCGAAGCTCCAGATGCAATTCTGCCAGCGTAGGTGCCTCCGCAACCATCTCAGGGGTAATGCCATGGATATTCTGCGCTTGTGGCCACTCAAGTGTCCAAATAGGTCGCACATAGGTGTTTAATACGGTCGCCCCTGTGTCGGCATCCAGGACGGAGATTTGGAGCAGCTCGTCCCGTCTTGGATCAAGTCCAGTGGTCTCCGTGTCCAGGACAATCCTGGCCGGGAGGTCGATGCCACGGATTGGACCTTCTCTTTTGCATTGTTCGCAAAGCAGACACTTATAAGCATCTATCAGGCTGTCCAGCCGTTTGTTCGCCTTGGCCTCCCGCTGGCCCATCTCATCTACTTCTTGCTCCAGACGAGCAATCTGAGCTTTCAGCCCCTGCACAACCAAACGTTGCTTTGCCTCCAACCGCATGGTGTTGGCAGCGGCATAGTTCTCCAGTTCTTCTTCTGTGCCAGGGTGTACGTCCTCTCCAGAGAGGTATCGTTTTTTCTCCCTATGACTGTGATTCGTCCAGATGATCACTCCACAGTCAGAGTCATTTGGGAAATATCCCTTCTGGGCCCATTGCCGCTCTGTAAAAAGGCAACTGCGTAGCTCATCAGGCATGTCTGTGTAGTGGGTATACCTGGGATGGATGGAGAGGAATCCAGGCTGAGAACCTTTCTGGAGCGCCTGTGTGATGTATTCCTCACATCCCTTGTGATTACCTTCAAATACAGGTAGCCCGGATGATGTTCTCACTTCGTAAAGCTTCATGGATTCTTCTCTCCTTCTACTTAGGTGTTAACCCTCATCTCCGTACTTTTCTTGATACTCTTGGGGCATAATAATGCGACAAGCCGAGACCGGGTAAATATCGGTCAGGCAAGCTGCCTCCAGTACGTCTTCAGCCGTGATACGCTCCAGGAACGCCTGGTACTCATCTCCGGTAATCTCATCACCGTCTGGATCTCCAATCGTCATACGAATTACCGCAGGCTGGGGATTCCCTTGTTCATCATGGGCAGCTCCTGCAATTTCCATATAAACAGTTAACTTTTTCATGAATACCTATTATTTCTCATCAGAAGTAGTATGTAATGGCTCTTTATGCTGTATGGGATCGGATACGAGCGCTGCTCCTTGCATCATGTAGTAAAGCCTTTGCTGCTCTGTCGGAGAAAGAGCCTTGAACGCAGCTGCCATTTTTTCAGCCGAAATACGCTTTTCATCCATACTCACGAGATTCACCCCTTTGCATTTTATATTTTATTTCTTTGCACTATCATAATATCTCATTGCACTTTTATTGTCAATGGTTTTCACCAAAAATATTGCATTGCGATATTTTGTGTGATATTATGGTCTAAGAAATAAGAAAGAGGTGATAGAATGACAATTGGCGAACGTATCCGTTTGGTCAGAAAAAAATCCAAGCTAACGCAAGCTGAATTTGGTGAAAAAATCGGTCTTAAACAATCCTCACTGGGTCAGATCGAGAGTTCAACTCGTAATGCCACAGACCGCACAATTCTTCTGATATGCGAAAAATTCAACGTAAGGGAGGTTTGGCTTCGAACTGGCGAGGGTGAGATGTTCCACGAAAGTGATGACACCCTCCTGGAGCAACTCCGCATCCGATATGACCTGAATGATTTTGGAGTCCGATTTATGACCGCCTTCCTCAATCTTACGGCAGAACAACGTGACGTCATGCAAGGCTTCGCTTATGCCATTATAGGTGCAAAAGCTCAGACCACTTCCTCCGAACCAACTACCGAAGAGTTGGAGGAGGCATATAAAAAAATGCTCTTAGGTTTTGCACCCAGAAAGGGGTCATCTGCTTCCAATATCACCAGCGACGACTCCAGCAGCGCAATGACATCTGAGGGATAGTCAAAGCGCAAAAAAGGAGTGCCACCCCCATCAGGGATGGCGCTCCTTCGGTAATCAATGAAGTTAGGTAGCCCGTTGTCCATATCTAGAGAGTATGTTACAATTATAAAAACAAAAGTGAAGGCGGGTGATTCCGTGGCAAACAAAGCCCTTTTGGATAAAATTGACCTATACGCAAAATCAATTAGGGAGCATCGGCCCCTGTCTCCAGATGAAGTGAAAGAGCTGGATGCCTACTTTCGGATCGGTACTACCTACTCATCGAATGCGCTGGAAGGAAATTCTCTGACATTATCTGAGACAAAGGTACTTCTGGAAGACGGCATTACTGTGGGAGGCAAGCCCATCCGGGACTGCTATGAGGCCACCGGCCACGCTAGGGCCTACGACTACATGCTGGAGATTGCCAGAGGTGGACCTCTGCAATTCCATGAGACAGATATTCTTCATTTGCATGGCCTGTTCTACGGTAGCATTGATCCAGACCACGCTGGGAGATACCGTAGCGGCCAAGTCTTCATCTCAGGAACAGAGTACGTTCCTCCATCTGCCGAAGAAGTCCCCGCCCAGATGGCCAGCTTGGTAGATGATCTGAATAAGAGAAAAGATACCATGCACCCGGTACTGCTGGCCGCCTATGCACATCGGCGACTGGTAGATATTCATCCCTTCCAGGACGGGAATGGACGTACCGCCCGGCTGCTTATGAATCTCATTCTAGTGAACAAGGGGTACTGCCTAGTGTCCATCCCTCCAATTCTGCGCCACAGCTATATCACATCGCTCCAGCAGGCTCAAAGGCGTCAGAACCCCAGTGATGCTTCTTTTGTCAATCTGATCTGCGAGTGCGAGTTAGAGGCTCAAAGGGACTATTGCAGGATGTTCCACATTAAGCTCCCAACTCGAAAGAAACCTACCCCGGAACGATAACAGGAAAAAGGACCTTACAACAATAAATATAAGCCGCTGTCGGACACATCACGCCCGACAGCGGCTTATATTTATTCTCTCAGTTGGTTTCTTGCATTCAGATGCAATCCTCCAACGATTAAAAGGCTCAGAGCAAATACCACTACTCCCCAAATCATGTCCCCTTCACTGTACGCTATCAGACCAAAGGCAGATGCGTAGGCCAATGTAAAAAGACCACCAATCACCCAGAAGCCAATGGTTGTTGTCTGCAACATGAAGATAAGAAAAAACGCCGCCAGTCCGATCACAATACATATCGCCGGGTGGATATGCGCAAAGTGATTACACGCCATTCCGGCAGCCACTCCAGTGAGAGCACTGTCAAAAAAGATGATTTGTGAGAACCACAGGCCAACCACCCCAGCAAGCACTTGCAACCCAATTGACAGACATACCAAACCCACTAACACAGCAATATACATAACTTCTCTCCTCTCTCTGTTTTTGACATTTTACCAAAGTCACTCTCTTTTGTCCATCGTATGTCGGTAGCTTCTCCTAAGTTGACGGAACCGCATAATTGTAGTACAATGTATTACGAAAGGAGTTGAGCCTATGAGTTTTTCCATCAGACTGACAGCGGAAGAAAAATCTTTGGCAGAAAGCTATGCAAAACTTCACTCCATGTCCCTTGGCGAAGCGTTCAAAAGCGCTCTTTTTGAAAAAATCCAAGAGGAGTACGACATAGCAGTTGCCGATGCTGCACACCGTGAGTACGTTGAGGGAGGGATGCAAAGCAGGCCCATCTCTGCTCTGTGGGAGGAGCTGGACTTGTGAAATATTCCGTCCGAACAACCTCTCGTTTTGACCGAGAATTCAAGAAACTAGACCGTTATACACAGCGAATGCTGAAAGCCTGGATTGAAAAAAACCTAGTGGATTGTGCAGACCCTCGGTTGCATGGGAAGGGCTTAACCGCGAATAGAAGTGGTCAGTGGCGATACCGAATCGGAGACTATCGCCTCATTTGTGAAATTGAGGATGATAAGCTCGTCATACTTGCTCTCTCTGTAGGACATCGAAGAGACGTCTACCAACACTGAGAGACTGCACTGAAACAAAAGAAGCCTGGGGCGGATCGCAAAAATCCGCCCCAGGCTTCTTTCATCTCTCTTTTGCTTTTCCCTCCTTCACGGGTGTCTTTTGACCATCTGCCTGATAATATGCCAGGGGGTGGGGGTTCTTCTCCCCGTTGAAATCATAAACGATGTCGTCTACTGCTTTTCTTACCTCCGGGTCCTTGGTCAGAGTCTCAAATCTCATCCCCGTAGTAGCCATATAAGGCAGCTCATCCCGGATAGTCTGGAGATATTTTTCAGCATCTGTAAATTCTTCCGGCGTGTCATAGGCATACGTTATTCGGCCCACGATCAGCGGTGCAGTTTTACTCGATTCTTCCATCATCGTTCCTCCCTAATCTTAGGCGCTTTCTTCTCCGAGGCATTGCCTGTCACCTCTTGATCTTCCGGCTGGCTCTGCTCCATATTCAATTCCATATCCAGCTCCAGCAGACGGTCACTCTTGGTTCTCAGCTCCTGTTCCTGGGGGAAGGGCTTGCCCAGTTCTTCCTGAGCCGCTGCCTGTTGACGGTACAGATTATCCAGCTTGGCCTCCACCTGGTTCAGCCGTTTCTCCATCTGCCCCAAGGCATTGTCCATGCGCAGGATATTCCCCCGTACATCTTGCCCCAGGGTAACAAGGTGGCTCATGTGGTTGTGCATCGTCAACTGACATTCTCCAAAGCCATTGAAGGATACACTCATTTCAAATCCACGGTAGCGCCCCACCTTAATCGCCTCTCCACCTGGGGCCACCCGACAGGCATCCAGCAGAGCCTCTCCTGCCTTCTCTTTGTCCGTCCACAACTGTCCCATAACCTCCATGCCTGCAAACCCATCCTTGGGGTGCGGGTGTTGCTCCAACACCTGCATATCCGCTTGGAAGCCCCGGATATAGCCCTTGTTCTCCTCTATGGCCCGGGGAAAATACGTCAACACCCGATCCTCCAAGCGATACTGCTGACTCTGGTGGTCGGCTTTCATCAGCCGAAGCCGAGCCACATCCACATCCAGGTCCATCCGCTCCTTGATGCGGGGGTCTCCGGCACACAGCGCCTTGATTTCAGCAAAGGACAAGGCCGTTTCATCCACATCATCGCAGGAGCGAACCGGGGATTTGCTGGTCATAATCTGGGAAATGAACCGCTGTTTGTTCTCCACCGTTTGCCAGAGATAGGCATCAAACGTGCCCTCTGTCACATAACGGTAGACATGTACGGTTTGATTTTGATTCCCCTGGCGGACAATACGCCCCTTGCGCTGCTCCAGGTCTCCTGGACGCCATGGGCAGTCCAGGTCATGAAGCGCAATCAGCCGATCCTGAACATTAGTGCCAGCTCCCATCTTGGAGGTACTGCCCATCAACACCCGCACCTGGCCGCTGCGCACTTTCCCAAATAGTTCTTTCTTCTTGGCGTCGGTATTGGCGTCGTGAATGAAGGCGATCTCCTTTTCCGGCACACCTCGCGCCATCAGCTTTTGCCGGATGTCCTCATAGACAGAAAATTCCGCCTCTCCGTCCGCCCCTTTGCTTTTCGGCGTAGATATATCACAAAATACCAGCTGGGTCAGCCGCTCGGTCTGACTGTCCTCCCAGATTTGGAAGATGTTATTCACGCACAGATTCACCTTGCTGCCCGGATCATCCGGTAACAAGGGATTGATAATACGCTGATCCAGTCCCAACTTGCGCCCATCGCTGGTGATTTTCAGCATATTATCTATGCTGGAATCCACGCTCCCACTGTGAACTTTTGCAGCCCGGTCAGATAACTCCTTGACCATGTGCTTCTGATGCTCAGTAGGCTGAGCCACCACATTGTGATACTCCACCTCCGGGGTGGGCAGGTGCAGCTGGTCAGCAGTTTTGATGTCTGCCACCTCTTTGAACAGATTCATCAACTCCGGGAGGTTATAGAACTTGGAGAATCGAGTGCGTACCCGGTAGCCAGTCCCCTCGGGAGCCAGCTCCATGGCCGACACCGTTTCGCCAAACCGACTGGCCCAACAATCAAAGTGGGCCATTTGGGTCTCCTTCAGCCGCTCATACTGGAGATACCGCTGCATGGTATACAGCTCCGTCATGGAGTTTGATACCGGAGTACCCGTGGCAAAAACGATGCCCCGGCTCCCGGTGATTTCATCCATATAGCGGCACTTGGCAAACATATCGCTGGATTTCTGCGCCTCTGTGGTGGATAGCCCCGCCACGTTGCGCATTTTTGTAAAGAGGAACAAGTTTTTGAACAGGTGTGCCTCGTCCACAAACAGGCGATCCACGCCCAACTGCTCAAACGTCACAACATCGTCCTTGCGCTCATCTGCCCTGAGCTTCTCCAGTTTGCTCTCCAGACTCTTTCGGGTGCGCTCCAGCTGTTTGATGGTAAACGACTCCCCGCCATTCTGCTTGACCTGGGCGATGCCCTCAGTAACTTCGTCGATCTGCTCCTGCAAGAGCCGCTCCTGCCGCTCCTGGCTGATGGGGATTTTCTCAAACTGGGAATGACCAATAATCACCGCATCGTAGTCACCCGTAGCAATGCGGGCACAGAAGCGTTTCCGGTTTCCCGGCTCAAAATCCTTTTTGCTGGTCACCAGAATGTTGGCGGAAGGATAAAGCCGTAAAAATTCGCTCCCCCACTGCCCTGTCAGGTGATTTGGCACCACAAAGAGAGATTTTTGGCACAAGCCCAGGCGTTTACTCTCCATGGCAGCGGCCACCATCTCAAAGGTCTTCCCTGCCCCTACCTCGTGGGCCAGGAGGGTATTACCGCCGTACAACACGTGGGCAATGGCATTCCTCTGATGTTCCCGCAAGGTAATCTCCGGGTTCATTCCTCCAAAGGTGATATGGCTGCCATCGTATTCCCGTGGCCTCGTGGCATTCATCTCCTCATTGTACTGAGCCACCAACTTCTGCCGCCGTTGCGGGTCCTTCCAAATCCAATCCCGGAAGGCATCCCGGATGGCCTGCTGCTTTTGCTGCGCCAAGGTGGTCTCCCTGGAGTTGAGCACACGCCGTTCCTTTCCATCCGGGTCCTCTACCTTGTCGTAAATGCGAATGTCTCGAAGGTTGAGAGATTCCTCCAGGATTTTATAAGCGCTGGCCCGGTCGGTGCCGTAGGTGGTGTGAGCAGCAATGTCATTGCAGGAAATATGGCTCTTGTGCGTGATCTGCCACTCTGCGGTGAAGGGACTATAATTGACCTGAACACTGTGCTGCAAATAATAGGGCGTGTCAAAAGTCTCATACATGAATTGTTGGATGTACTCTTTATCAATCCAGGTTGCACCCAGGCGCACCTCGATTTCCGATGCATCCAAATCCTTGGGCTGAGCCTTCTCCAAGGCCTCTACATTGATATGGAAGATGGGATTTGACTCCGCTGCCCGTTGTGCTTGTCGCAGCTTCACACGCACATTGCCAGACAGGTATGCATCTGCTGTCTCATAGCGTGCCCGCTGGTTTTGCGCTGTAGCTCCTGGCAAGCGGAAAATAACCCCTTCCAGCTCTTTGGCCAGTTCCTGTTCCGTCTTCCCCGTCAGCTGTGCCATATAGGGCATGTCCACCCCAGCTTTTTCTGCAATGGAGACCGCCAAGGCCTCACTGGCCGTGTCCACCGAGGTGACAACTTGATGGGGCTTAATGGTACGTTTTGTGAAAATATCCGCCTTCCGGAGTAGCTTTCCATCCTCATCCACTTCCTCCAGGGCAGACAGGAGATAGTAGGCGGAGTCATCCTCAAAGGCCAGCCGATTTGCTCGGCTGGTGATTTGCCCGTATTGGGCAGAAAAATCATCATAGAGCCGGTTCAGCTCCGCCTGTTTCTCCTGGATGTCACGGTCCGACGTGGTGGCGTCCATTTGCAGATCAATCAGCTGCTGGACACAATTTCGCAGCTCCACCATACCCTTTGCACGTGCCTCGGCTGTGGCATTGAGGTTAGGTCGCACCATGTAGCTGTCCTCACGATAATACAGGACACCCTTGACCATAGTATAGGAGTAGGGCTTCACAGACGGGTCTGCAGGGATCACATCTGCCGGCAACTGCACTTCCGTTCTGTTTGTCACCATTGGCTGGTAGGTGCCTCCAATATGCTGCACGGCCTCCTGGAGCTGCTGGGCAAGGTCTGCCCCCTCCAGAGGCGAGACCGTATAGGCCATGCCGTGAGCCGAGCTTTGCAGTTCCTCCCGGCCCAGCACCATATTGGGATGGTCCACAAAATATTGGTTGATGGTGTGGCCATACTGGTTTTGCCCTACTTGGGTCCACTCTGGCGCAAGCTCCACAGGCCGCTCCCGTTTCTGCAAAAAGATAATGTCAGAAACCACCTCAGTCCCGGCGTTGGCCTTAAAGGCGTTGTTGGGCAGTCGAATGGCTCCCAACAGCTCGGCCCGTTGGGCCAGGTATCGGCGCACCGTAGAATCCTTGGCGTCCATGGTATAGCGTGAGGTGACGAAGGCCACCACGCCCCCAGGGCGCACCTGGTCCAATGCTTTTGCAAAGAAGTAGTTGTGGATGTTAAAGTGCAGCTTGTTGTAGGCTTTGTCGTTGACCTGGTACTGCCCAAAAGGCACATTACCAATGGCCAGGTCATAGAAGTCCCGCCGATCGGTGGTCTCAAAGCCTGCCACCGTAATCTCCGCCCTGGGATAAAGCTGCTGGGCAATGCGTCCGCTGATGCTGTCCAGCTCCACGCCGTACAGCTTACTTCCGGTCATACGTTCCGGCAGCATTCCAAAGAAGTTGCCCACACCGCAGGACGGCTCCAGAATATTTCCCGTCTCAAACCCCATGCGCCCCACCGCATCGTACATGGCCCGGATGACAACGGGGCTGGTATAGTGGGCATTCAGGGTGGAGCCTCTGGCAGCGGCGTACTCCTCTGGCGTCAGCAGCTCTTTCAGTTGCTCATACTCCGTGCTCCAACTTTCCTTGTGCGGGTCAAAGGCATCGGCAAGGCCACCCCAGCCCACATACCGGGACAGGATCTGCTGCTGCTCCGGCGTTGCCTGTCCGGTGGTTTCCTCCAGGTATTTCAGCAACTTGATTGCCTCGACATTGGCCTGGAACTTAGCCTTGGGACCGCCTTCACCCAAGTGATCGTCAGTGATACGGAAATTCTCGGCGTTGCGGTGCAGATTGGTCTTGTATTCCTCAAAAGAGGCTTCCTCGGCAGCTTTGACATTGGAGAATGCCTGCCACTTGCCGTTAACCTGAACAGAAATTTGTGACTTCTCTTCTTGCTGAACATGCAAATGCGCAGGTAGCTCTTCACTACCTGCGCCCTCAGTTTCCTTATTTAATTGTAAATCAGCTCCGCCTTCAGAATCTCCTCGGCTTGCGCCTTGCAGTTGTTCATTAGCCCCACCCACTTCATCGGGTCGCTGGCCTTCAGCTGCTCTGTCGCTCCCGCTTCCTTCGCCAGCTCCGGCATCATCTGCTCCAGTCTCTCTCTGGCCGTCTGGTCGATCTCCCTCAGATGGGGGTACAGGGTCTCTCGGAGCAGCATGTGGTTGTAGATGATGGGCCGATGTTCCTTCAGGTATGCTTTCCGCATCCTGCCGTACTTGCCCAGAGGCGTGTCCTCCTGGTCGCTCAATTTTAACTTCGGAATCAAGCACTCCCCGCTCTGGACGTACTCCAGCTTGTCTTCCAAGCTGCTCTTCACGGTGTCTTTCATTCAGTTTTCTCCTTTCCTGAACCGCTTCACGATCCGCTCTGCGAATTGTTTCACCAATTTGCCGCAAAACCTGCTGGTTGATTTGGCTGACTGCTGACCCCAACGCCTCAATGGTAGCCGGAGTGTCAAAGTCGAAGATTGCCACAAAGTCCTGATAGTCAAAGTAGAACTCCGGCTTCAACCCACAGCGGAGCATGATGGAATATGCAATGCTTACTGTCGCAGCAGTCTTGAATCTAACCCCTACGTTGAACTCATCATACTCCTCCAAGAAAGAGTCGTCAAGGATACGAAGAATGTCCTTTTGATGATCTTTCCAATATTCATCGGATAGTTTTCGGGCTATGTCCATGATTTGTCGTTCAATGCTATTACCCCCTACCCCATAGGTACGCTCCAGCATAGCCGTCACAGGAACCACATGTTTATCTTCCAGTTCCCATAGCCACGGTGTCCGGGACTGTTCACTCACCGCAACTGTATCTGAGAGGTCAAACACATAGCGTATACGAGGCTTTCCTCCCGAGTCATCCAGCAAAGCAATCCCTTTTGCTCCACGCCGGATATACCGTCCCATCTTCTTATTCCACACATCATAGGAGGCACAGGCTGTGGCATCCGGTCGCTGCGCATGAATCAACAGCTGCTCATGATATGGATATTTGTAGAGCTGAGATACCGTGGTCAAAAAACTGATCCATTCAGTTCTACTGGTAGCCAGTTTACAGCCTTCATAAAAAGCCATCTCCCTGTAGTACTCCAATTTCGATGACATTTCTTTTTCTCCTCTCAACAAAAAGTGGGAAGCCCAATCGGGCTTCCCGCTGCTCATATGCTATTCTTCACCAAAATCCAGGTACAAATCCAGCCGTTCAAACTCGGCATCAGTCATGTCCCGAAGTTTGCCCAGGGTACTGTTTGTCAGTTCTAATAGCTCTGTCTCCTCTAGGGTTAGCTGTTTACACATTTCCGTCAGATTCGCTATCAAACCATTTCGGTCGCCAGGATTATAAAGACAAATTAAATTTTTCTCATCCCTGGTCATGAATTTCTTCACCTCCTCTGTTTTACATTGGCGTCCAGCAAGTAATCGTGACGCTTCCATCTGCATTGCACGTGTACATTATTAAGCCAGGACTGTGTTGATACAGCACAGAAGTGCCATCGTCCGCCAGGAGATCTGTCAACACGTTCTGTCCATGGTTGTATTTTTCTATGCACACATACTTTTCTTGCTGCGTTCCAAAATCAATAGTGGCAACTGTCTGACCTACTACAGCCCGTTTGATTCCGTCAAAGCCTTGATTGTCATGGTCAGATATGATGTCTCGAACGTCTCCAAGTACATCAGTGTAGATATAGGCTGCACTATCAACTGCATCAACAATCGCCTGGTTATCCTCACGGAGATCACGCCCAAAGAGAGCCACATTGATCCCAACATCCGCAATGGTCAGCCGTCCGATCATCCCCGGACGGCTGGCCATTTCCTCCACCACCCCATCTGGAGATTGGGTCGGCCTGGGTGTAGGCTCAGGGTTCTTGATAGGTTCTGGGGTTGGCTCTGGCGTGGACGTTGTCGGTGCCACTGGAGTCGAAGACAGTTCAGGCGTAGGTACAGGTGTGGGACCCGCAGTGGGCGTAGGTTTCGCCTCTGGAGCTGGAGATGTGGGTATCGGACTGGTAACGGAAGACGCCGATTCTCTTTCCTCGTTGGAAATAGACGCTTCCTTGCTCTGTCCAGCAGTTCCACCCACAGCTAGTACCAAAATCAGCATAATTCCACTCAAAACCGCTCGTTTTCTCCTTGTCAACTCTTGTCTCCCTCCCTGTTGTTAGTATGCCGGCATGCCATATCCCATAATTTCATAATACCCAACAGGGTAACTTCTCTGCCGGCATGCGTCCCCAGAATTTCCTTCGATGGTGTAGACACGCCCACCTTCCACCTTCTCCACAATACCCACATGATCCGATAATCCATCCTGGGGACCAGATAGGCCATCTGGGTCATCCCAGTCAAAGAAGATCAGCATACCAGGTGTTGGCTCTATGCTGTTGTCAGCCCATTGACCACGTTCCTTGAACCAGTTGATGCCGCCGACACATCCAGCAAATTTAGGGATGATTCCGTTTTCGATGTAACCACACTCGTTGGCGCACCAGGAGACAAAGCACGCACACCACTCCACATGAGAGCTGAAGCCATACCAGGACCAGTACGGCTCTCCCCCCACATTTCCAACCTGGGAAAGTGCTACTGCAACGATTTGTTCATCAGAGGCTCCAATGCCGTATAGCACAGATGTCCACAAGGAAGCATTTTCCTCGTCCAGCAACTCTACCATCATTTCTTTCTGCTCTTGGTCAAAATGGTATGCTTGTACCATTTCCTCGGCTGTCTTGTGGCTTACGGTAATGTACAGATAGATGTTGGTTACAGAGACTTCTTCCTCTAGGATGTTTCCATTCCCATCGTCAGTTTCCACCACTTCGGTCTCCGTTTTCGATTCTGTTCGATGGTCGATCTGATTCATTTCCCAAAATATATCCTCCAGCAGCCGCTTCTTATCCTCTGTCATCGTAGCCACTTCCTGTGGATGTTCTGGATCTGTAGTAGTTTTCACCGAATAGACAGACAGCACCTCCGGCCATACGGCTCGTGAGCCGGACATTTCCAACACATCGTGGGCCACCGATGTCTTGATGTGATCTAATTCATCCTGGTACTCCTGGTTGATCTCTCGAACCACCTGTTGCAGCGTCATAGCATCTCCGGCATCAGCATTGGAGAAGAAGATTCCAAAAAACGAGCCAGCAATCAGACCAACCACACACAGGACTACCACAGTCATCACGGCAACAGTGCCTCCTGCAACCAGGGCAGACAACAATACTTTCATTCCTACAAAGACGCCTTTTACCACAGAAATCGCCACATGTGCTGCTCTTCTGGCCATAGAAGATGAGATTCGAGCAGTAGCCTGACTAAGTTGTGCCGTCGCCCTGGATGTTCTGGCAACAGCAATCGCGGATTGCCTGGCAGCGGCAGCAGTCTTGCTGGCGCCTTGTACTGCCACCTGGGAGGATCTCTGTGCGGTCTTTACGGTCTTACCAGCCTTTCGCATGGACCCTTTGGCTGTATTCAGGGCGTCTTTCCCTGTCATCTCAATCGGGCGTTTTGCCTTGGATGATGCAGAAACTCCTTTAGAGCTGCTTTTGATGCGGTAAGATCGCTGCACTTTCTCCTGAGCGTATGTCTTGCCTTTTTGATATGCCTGAGAGGATGTTTCACTTCCTCGCCCACCTTGCACCGGAGCATCGCACTCTTGTGCTGCATGGCGTTCTTTATATTTTTGATACTCCTTTTTCCCTCTCCGCCATCCGGCCTTAACTCCGGCTTTTACACCAGCGGTGAGATCTCTCCTGGCATCCGAGACACCGTCCTTTATGGCCCCCTGCAAATTCTCCTGGGCATATTCATGGGCCGACCCTTCCTTGCCACTGGCAAAACTAGTGGCGCGTGTCTTCACTCGGTTCCCCGCATCAAGGGTATGGCTGCCCACCGTCACCGCTTTATTCAGCAGTTTGATGTCTTTGATGGTTTCTTTCACTTTAATGTCCCTCAAATGGCATAACCCCCTTCTGTAACACTAAAAACGGGAGGACAGGCCTATGCCTGTCCTCCTGCAAAATCGCCCTCGCCGGGGCGAGTTGTCATGCGTTGATACATTTTTGTATTCTTAGGGAAACGGTTGACAAAGGGCACCACTGCGCCTCCATAGCGGATTAGTCCACAGCCAGGCTCCGCATTGGTGACATAGCTCATCTGTTCATCTGAAATATTCAGCAGTTCTCCCAGCTTCTCCCGATCCTTGGCTGCCTGGTTGAGCATCACGATAAATTCACTGTTGGAAAGCATGGTACTGGCCTGCACTGAGTCCAGAAGATACTCAACATTCTGGGTAATGGCCGTGGGGTAGGCATTGCGCTTGCGGAACTGACGCCAAGCAGAATTGAAAAAGGCAGCGGAGAATTCATTTTCAAATACCACATGAAACTCATCAATGATGACATGGGTCCGCCTCCCCTTCTTCCAGTTCTGAGCCACACGGTTGAGCATAGTGTCGGTGATGACCAGTAGTCCTGCAGGTTTTAGCTGCTCTCCTAGTCCATGAATGTCAAAGACCACCACACGTTTGTTCAAATCCACCGTGCTCTCCCGCCCAAAGATGTTGAGGGAGCCTCTGGTGTACAGCTCCAGGGCCAGGGCCAGATCCTGGGCTTCCGGGTTTGGCTGCTCCAGCAGCTTTTCTCTCAAGTGGCAAAGTGTAGCCACATGACCGGATTTCTTTGCATCCTCATACACATACTCCACACAGCGGTCGATGATGGAATGCTGCTTTGCCCCAACAGCCGTTTTGTCAATGCGCTCCAGCAGAGACATGATAAACTGGGATTTTTCCACCAGCGGGTCTTCCCCACCGTATCCCTCCTCCATGTACATAGCGTTGAGTCTGTCTCCACCACTGGCGGAAATATTGGCTATGGTGACATTATCGATCCCTCGCAACATGCTCGCATACTCGCCTTCTGGGTCACAAATCAGGATATCGTCACCTGTACTCAGAAGCATGAGGAAAATCTGTAGTTTTGCCGTAAAGGATTTACCCGACCCGGGCACACCCAAAATAAAGGTGGACTGATTCATAAGATTTTCCAGATTACACATGATGAGGTTGTGAGAGATGGCATTCTCTCCGAAGTAGATTCCGCCCCGGTCCATGATTTCCTGGACCTTGAAGGGCATAAACACAGCCACAGACTCGGTGGTCAGAGTGCGAAAGGCGTCAATTTTTCGGATTCCAAAGGGCAATACCGTCTGGAGGCCATCCAGCTGCTGGTATCGCAGCACCGCCATCTGGCACATGTGACTGCGGGCAATGGCCAAAATAGTCTCCGTATCCCGATCCAGCTCTTCCTTGGTGTCTGCCACATGTACCATGGTGAGAACAGCAAACATCATGCGTTGATCCCGTGTGTTAACATCATTGATGTACTCTCTGGCCTCTTTTCTCTGCAATTCCATATCATAGGGAATAATGGCAGAAAAATTATTATTGGCATTTTGACGCCTCTGCCAATCGTTGATGTTCTTTTCCACGCCCATCACAATATTCTCAATGATCCGCATAGACTCATCGGTGGAGACGGGGCAAATATCAATGGAGAGCATGAGCTGGCGATTCAAATTGGTCAGCTCGGTCACCATGGAGTCCTTGATGAAGGAGGCGTAATCCTTCAGATAAAGCACACGGGCATACCGTTTCCCCAAGCGAAGGTAATCGCTGTGCTTCTCCACAGAATCCGGGCAAATGTAGTCTCGAAAATCATGCCCTTTCTTCATCATTTCTTTGAAATCCATGTGGTAACTGGAAGCATGTTCCGGCCAGAAAAAATCGTGGAAAATCCGCAGCCGTTCCACTGCATCCAATTCAGTACAACGAGACCCCAGGCGTCCATAGTAGGTGGTATATTCTGTCCCCACACGGGAGAAATAGTTTCTGGCTTCCTCGATATTCTTTTTTACCACGGAAGATGTGATGAATTTCTCCTGCACCAGCCCATGACTACCCATGGCCTTGTCCATGAGCAGTTGGTTGACCTCCTGTCGATACTCGTCCAGGCTGTCCCCACACAGGGACAGAAGAATGGCCTCCTCATAGCTTTTGCGATTGATGGGGTGGTTGGAAATCGTGATTTTGGCAGTGGCTTCGCTGTCCAGGGCATTCAGCAAATCCGAGTACTGCAAAAACATACTCTCCTGGTCTGCCTTGGATGCCACCTGATAGTTCACATCGGTGAACCGATAGGTCCTGGAAAACTTCTTCCCTACCTGAAACACGCCATCTTCCCACGCACGTCGGATAGGAAGAATATCCTGCACCTTGCCGGGAATGTGGAATGGCTCTTTTTCCCGTTGTTTTAACTTCCGAATGATTCTATTCATGCTTTGCTTTCACCTTCTTTTTATCCTTCTTAGCAGGCTTTACCCGCATAGCTTCGTGGTAGATGTTGTTGGCCCGGAATACGAGATGCTTTGGCGTCAGAAACTCAGAACGAATCCAAGCCCAGAAAAACTGCTCCGCCGTCATTCCGTGATAGCGGACAAACCCCATGGCTCCAAATGGTACCGCAGCCACAATACACAGCCAGCTGACAATCTCGTTCCCCAAATGAGGTTCAAAAAGAAAATAGGTGCCAACAGCTGATGCAGCAGCTAAAACAGAACACACAGTCTGTCTTAAAGACAGTCCAAAAAAGATTGCTTCTGTGAATTCTCGAATTTCTCGATTGATTTTAACCTCCAAAATTCGTCCTCCTTTACAGGCCCATCATTTCCTTGACAACACGATCAGCCATTTTTACCGTCCCTACCAGGATCAGCATATTAAATGCCAACTCTGCGATGTAGTTCCAAACCATCGTGGCGGCTGCGGCATCCGGATTGACGGTGGGTGGCGATGAGGCAAACACGGAAAAAATTACACAAGCCAGGACAATGATCGCTCCTTCCAAACAGACCGCAGCATAGCTCTTCAAAAAGCTGATTCCCACGCTCTGGGTGGGCGATCCCGCAAAGCTGGACAGTGGAATGGGAGCAATGGCTGTGTACATATACAGGCGAAAAAAGCGGCCATATACGCTAAATATCATGATGAAGCACAGCACCGTCACCAGCAGTCCACCAATCATCGTAATGGCCCAGAGAGGTATGGATTCTACAAACCCGCAATCCTCCACGGCATCAATGATTTCCTGGGGAAGCACGGTATCTTGTGGTGTTCCAAAGCCTGCGGAATTCATAATGGTTGAGATGACACCCTGCACGATACTGAGCAGTGCCAACATCAGCTCCATCCCGTAGGTTATAACCCCTTTGGCAATTGCAAAGCGGATAAAAATTCTAAATACCTGTTCCGGTCTTTTCATCTCTACGAATGTGCCACAGGTTTTTACAACACCAACCAAGAAAAACAGCACAAGCAGCGAATAGCCTATTGCTTGTAATGCACCATGGATATTGAGTACGATGCGCCAAATCGCTCCTCCCTGGAAGTTTTCTGGCGACATCGTTATCAGTGTCCAAATATCACTCAGGGTGGAATTCCAGCGATTCAATATGTCCTGAAGGTTCTGAACCACCCAGTTGTCCGACATTCAAAAGCCTCCTTTCAAGTGAGGGGCGGGAAAGTCACCCGCCCCCACGTATTTTTATCAGCCAGAGATGAGTGTGAGGATTTCCTTGGCGAAAAAGATGATAAGTCCACCCAGGGCCGCGAGAATCCCGTTGGACCGCTGAGAGGGATCATGCGACTGAATGGACAAGCCAACCTGGACAATACCCCAGCCAACGATAATTCCACCCACAGCTTTGATGAGGGCGAAAATGAGATCAGACAGGTTATTGACCACAGTAACAGGGTCACTTCCTTCTGCGTGCGCCGGAGCAGTCAGGCCCACCAGAATCGCCATGGCCAACACAGTCATGGCATAGCGACGAAACCAATTCTTTTCCTTATTCGGGGCGGTCAATTTGCGCTGGATGTTGGCTTCATGCTTCTTATTGATTTTCATATTGTTGTTCCTCCATATAATTCAAATATTCTTCCAGCTCCTGTTCTGAAAGAAGCTCATAATTGGAGGCCGCACCCTCATAGGCTACGGCCTGTTCTAACAGTTGTTCATCAACGATGATACTGGCAAAGCTGCGGGTATCCTCTCCATGCACATAGGCCGGGGCACCACCATCGGTGGTAAGAGCCAGGTTTGGATGCTTCATGATGTCATATTTGAGGTCCATAATGGGGCGCTCTCCCCGGATAAATAAAAGTGCGTAGCGGTTATCCATCATACGCACTTCATCGGGGGTCATCAGCTCTCGGCCTGCCAGCTGCCAGTTGGTGGAGTAACTTCCATTCCGTCCCTTGGACTGCCCATAGGTATTCATGTCAATGGTTTCCTTCCCCAGCAGCTCGGACACATACTTGTGGGTAGACTGCTCATTGCCGCCCAGGTAGAGAAATTCATCGCAGTTGCCTACGATGCTTTCCCACTGCTTTTCAAACAGAGCCTTCAGCTGCGCCAGGTTCTGGATGATGATGGATACAGAGATCTCACGACTTCTCATGGTGGCCAGCAGCTTGTCGAATTCATCGGGCAGTGCCACGTTGGCGAACTCGTCCATGACAAAGTGAACGTGGATGGGGAGCCGTCCTACGTGTACCACATCGGCCTGGTAATAGAGCTGCTGAAAGAGCTGGGTATACAGCATACCGACGATGAAGTTAAAGGAGCTGTCGTTATCTGGGATGACAGCGAACACAGCCGTCTTCTGTTCTCCGAGGCTCCACAGTTCCATCTCGTCATGCTGCGTGATACTGGCCAAGGAAGTCAAATTAAACTTCTCCAAGCGAGAAATCAGGGTGATTTGAATGGACTTCAACGTCTTGGCAGAACCAGAGTGGTAGCTTCGATAATACTTCAGGGCAATGTGCTCCGGGTTACGCCGCTCCAGCCGATCGAACAGCTCATCGAGGGGAGACTGGTATTCATCGTCATCCTCTCGCACCTCTCCGGCTCGAATCATTTCCATGACCATGGGGAAATTCTGCTCCTCTGGTGGTGCCTCATAATAGAGGTAAAACACCAGAGCCAGTAACAGCATAGTAGCTGCCTGGTCCCAGAACGGGTCCTGGGTCTGTGTTCCTTTGGGCGTGGTATTCTTGAAGAGATTTGTTACCAGACGCTGGATGTCATTATCACTGCGCAGGTACACAAAGGGATTGTAACAATGGCTCCGGTCCATGTTGACAAGATCAACGACCTTAATCACATAGCCATTCGACTCCAAGAGATTTCCAGTATCTCGCAGCAGCTCACCCTTTGGGTCCAATACCACGAAGCTGGTATTGCAGTTCATGATATTATCCTTGGCAAAGAATCTGGTTTTACCTGCACCAGAGCCACCACAACAGAGGATATTGAGGTTTCGCTGATGTTTCCGCCCGTCCAGGCCAATGGCCACGTTCTGGGTCAGAATCTTGTTTTCGGTTTTCACCTTGCTGGCATATTTCTTATTCACAGCACTGGGCGATCCCCATCTAGCGGAACCGTGTTCTTCTCTGCGTCTGTAATTGCGGTTTGTGGATAAGTAGATACCCAAAATGCACCCATATAGCAGCCAAAAAATAAGGACTGACTTCACACTGTTCTGGCACCATTGCACCCGAAACGGGCTTTCAAATGCAGCTGCTGCATTGGCAACGATCCCCGGCAGTCCACCTTCCAGGTAAGGAGCCAGCAGCAACCCACACCAGGCTACCGGAATCATCCCACACACATAGAGGATCAGCCTTGGCTTAGAAAACTTATCTTGTCTCACGGGACAGCAGTCCTTTCTTTTTCGGCTTGGCCTGTATCACCTTCAGCATCGCACGGGCCACGTCCTCCGTGGGTTTCTTCTCCTTCAGCAACTGATTTCGGTACTCGTTCATTCCTCGCACCAGAATCCGCTGTTCATAATCCGTCAGGGTTACAACGACCTCTTTCTCCACAACTTATCTCCCCTTTCCCTTGGGTACTTTGGGCTTCGGCGTCCGGTTGGTTGGAGTCTTGGCCTGCTGAGGGCCTCTTGCCGCATTCTTCCCCTGTTGCTCCCGAATGTTCCGCAGCTCCTGCTTTACAGAAGGCTTGGCATTGGGTTTAGAGGTGCCCCCTGCGGCTCGTCTGGCTTCGTAGGTAGGCTCGGACGGACTGGACTTTGCCTCCCGGCCTTTGGTGGGGTTTGTGCTCTGCCCTCGTTCTTCCTGTTGATGGGTCTGGATTTCTCCCTCTCCCGCCTTCTCCAATCCTCGTTCCAGGTCCTGCTCGATGGTCCCCATGTCCACCGTGGCCATCTCGAATTTTTCGAAAATTCGATTGATCTTGGAGGCATCCTCTGCTCGGACCATGACATCCACCACACTGTCCTTGGAGTTTTTGGACTTCAAGACACAATACAGCACACCATACCGCTTGGCCTCCTGGCAGAAAGTCTTCAGGTCCTCCGGCTTTACCGCAAAGACCCGAAGTTCCTTGCCACTGCGCAGCATGGTGTTCATTCTGGCCTTTCCCCTTGTCTTTTTCTGCTCCTTCAGAATGGCATAGATCAGAATTGCCAATTGCTTTGCAGCAGCACCTGTAATTCTCAAGCCAAACTCAAGGCCATTGAAGGACATTTTCACGACCTGGTCTGCTGCATCTCCGGCTGGATTCATTTGTTTTCTCTCCTTCCTGAATCTGGTTGTTTATGTCTATCAGGTTTCTTTCCACCTGTTTAGACCGTTCTTTGATTTCGCTACACAGTCCGATCTCATCCCGTGCAGCTTTTATCTGAACCGACAACTCAGCAATCTGGGATTTCAACCCATCAACGGTCTCCCCGTTTCCGGCCCTGGTTGCCGCCTTCAGACGATTGCGCAATGCCCGGCGCTGCTGGATCAGCTGCTCCACCTTGCCCTCCAGGCCGTTTTGGTAGACTTCCAGCTGTTGCTCCGTGTCAATGCCCTCTCGGCCCAGCAGACGGGTCTGGGCAATATATCGCTCCATCTTCTTCACATCCTCACGCAACAAAAAAGACACCCGTTTAACGGATGCCGGATGTTTAACAATGATGTGAAGTTCATAGCAGTAACGAAAGTACAGTGCCCGCAGCCCCTTGCACTTCATAGTCGGGTGGCTCCACATTTCCTGTCGGAGCCGAGATGCAGCCTCTTGCTCCGCCTCTGGGAAAGGCACTCGTTTTCGCATATTTTCATAGACCCGGTCTATGATCTCGTCCAGGTCATAGCCATCTCCCAGACGGTGGAATCGAAAAAAGCCCTTGGCTCCCGGTGGCTTCAAAGCTGGGTACTTCAGACGTTCTCCGTCTGCCCTGCGGGTCTTGAATTGGTAGCCCATCTCCTGCATGGTTCGGATGAAACCCTGCTCGGTGGTGGCGGATGCAACGGCCCGGTCAATGTCTGCCCGGATGGTGCTGCGCTGGGTGGGCACTCCATCTTGTTCCGCCTTCCACTCGCTGTAGCTTTTCTTTCGCCCTCCAGGCCGCTCCACCACGGACAAGCCAGCTTCCCGACATAGGCGGTCTGACACCTCTCGCATCCGCCTGTAATCTGCCTTGGAGTTGTAGAACTTTTTCCCGTCTGCAAAGGACACCGAATTAACCACAAAGTGGTTGTGATAATGATTGGTGTTACAGTGGGTAGCTACCACCACTTCAAAACGATCTCCCCACAATTCCTTTGCCAAAGCGACCCCCAGCGCATGGGCCTGCTCTGCCGTCACCTCTCCCTCCTGAAAGGACTGATAGCCGTGATAGCAGACGCGCTTGTCTTCTACCTTTCTCCAGAACCGCTTTGTACTCAGAAATTGTTGGGCAGCATTTCTCTCTGTACAGTTAAGACAACTTACATATGAGCGCTTCTCTGTTTTCACCTCATCTGCTGCGTACTCCACGACACCGTTGACCGCATGAAGGGCAATCAAGTCTGGAAGGAATTCTTCAGTAGTTTTTTCTGGGTTCATCACATAATCGATGACCTGGCTTAGCCGCCCTTTGATGGCCCACATAGCTGTCACTGCCATCTTTAGTGCCTAAGCGAATATGCTTCTACAATCATTTGCTCCACCTCTTGTATCTGATCCAGTAGCTGTGCTAGCCGCACGCCCTCTAGTTCTCCTCTTGCCTGCACCAGTTGGTCTAACAATACATTGTTCTGGCGCACCTCACGCAACAGGAGAGGAACATCCGCCGAAGGGCCTTCCTTTACCTCCGAGCCGTTTAGGACTTCCCGGCAATACGCCTCACGTGACATCCCCGTCTTTCGGACCTTCCTGTTCAGCTCCTCAAGCTCATCATCCAAAAATCTGATTTTGATTTCACAAATGCGCTTTTGGCTCCGCTTCATGTGACGCCCTCCTTTCTATCAGGGGTCTTAGGGGCATTGCCCCTAAAGTATTTTTGTGGGTGCGCCCCCAAAAAACTTGAATCGTGGGGACACGATTCGTTGCTTGCGGCGACAATGCCATCATTGTCGCCGAGGCCCCCGTCCCCCGTCTCTCGTCTCCCGTCCCCTCGTGGGGTTTCTCCCTGCCCCAGTCCCGACCATTGGTATTTCCATTCGAGATATGCCTCCTTATCCATTAATCCGCTGTCGTACATGGCCCTCATTTGCACCCACTCCTGGATACAGGCTCGTACCACTTCGACGCCCTCAAACTCTTCCATCCATAAGATACTCTCCATCAGATCAACCACAGTGGTTCCCACGCAACTGGTCAGCGTAGCAGAGCTGACCTCCAGTGCCTGCGCCATAGCCATAAGCGTTGGTTCCTTGGGAGTGCGTTCGGATGCCTCGTACTGCGACATACGGGTATATGGATGAGGCAATCCGATCTTCCGTCCCAACCCAGTCAGGGACATATTGCGGAATCTCCGTAATAAGCAAATACGCTTAGCCACCGACCTTGTGTTTGCCACGTTTTTTCCTCCCTCCACATATCCCTACAACAAAGAAAACGCCAGCCACACCACACATCACAACGGACATAATCTGAAGGCCACGCTCCTGCTCTGCCTGGATTTTTGATTCTACTACCCTGGTAGTAGTCACCGTCTGACCTGGCACTACTCCCTGTTTCTCCGGCTCCTCTACTCGCTGGCAGTACACCAAATACCGCCGTTTGCTTGTGAGATAGGGATGGCAGGTGAGCAAGGTCACCATGTCCTTCCCGGGCTGAATGGTCACGGCCTCCACCTCATCGGGCCAGATGATGGAGATCTTCGTTACCCGATAAGTCAGCGTCTCCCAGAGGTTGACCAGGTACACCAGGTCCCCCTCCTGGAGCACCTCAATATCCCGGAACAGGGCCATGTTGTTCCACCCCCGGTGCGCAGCAATCACGCAGTTGGTGGAGCTGCCACCGATGGGCATACTGGTCTGTCCCAGAACAACTGCACCGTTGTTCATGTTGGACTTGGATGCACCCAGATAAAGAGGGATGGCCACTTCCATGGCTGGGATTTCTACATATCCCACCACATCATCCGCTTCCAGGCCGTAGTCCTCCAAATTCAGCCCAGGCTCTTCATAGCTGTCCACACTGTCCAGTCCAGACTGATCCTGGGCCAGCTGGAGGTTGTACTCCGCCATGGCATCCTTCAGGTCTTGGTGGGCTTCCGGCACCTCCTGCTCCTGCTCCACTACGGCAATCTCTTCTTTCACCGTCTGCTCATACACGATGGGGGCAGCGATGGGCTGGCACAGAATCACCAACAGAACCAGGTCTGCAACCAGTGCAAGCAGCAACACCAGCCTCTTAGCCATTTTTGCCACCTCTCTTAATCCACCACATTCCCACCGGGACCGCCACCACCAGGATGGCAAGGTAGATTCCAACGCCAATGAAGATGGCGGTACGGTATTCGCCCCACCAGCTGCTCCCATGGCTTTTCTGCTCGCCAGCAGAAGCTGCTGTATCTTCCTCCGCTAACTCTGTTCGGGCACCACGGACCAGGAGGCGATGGGAGTTTATCCCGTAGGGAGTACAGGTAAGCAAGGTCACATAGTCCCCGTTGGGGGCAATCCCGATCTGGCTCACGTCATCGGGGAGCACCACGGAAATCTGATCCACCTCATAGGCCAGAGTTTCGTCCAGCACACGCAGGAAGAACACATCTCCTTGTGTGAGCTGATCCAGGTCGGAGAGGAGCCGGGATGAGGCCAGCCCGCTGTGACCAGCCAGAACTGCATGGCTGCCTTCTCCTCCCACCGGCAGGGAACTGCCCTCCACCACCCCCACACCAGCGGTGAGGGTGGTGGACTGAGTTCCGTAGTACACGGGGAGAATCACGTCGATGGCGGGAATCTCCAACGTGGCCAGCATCCCACCGCCGGTAGGGTCCAGGGCGGTGAGAATGTCCTTGTCTGGGGTTGGCGCACCAGAGACTGAGAATCCCGCAACCGAGCAACTCTGCTCCAGCAGCTCTCGGTTGTAGTCTCGGGCCAGCTCCAGGGCCACCTGGGTGTCCTGGTTGTCCAGCGCTTCCGCAGCTGCCTCATACTCCGTGATGACCTGAGAGCGCGTTTGCCCCGAAAGCCAGTTGCTGGCCATGGGATAGAAAATCATTCCCATGGCCAGCACGCAGCCCAGCCCCAATAGCAGGGGCGCTTTATTTTTGCATCTCATGCTTGCGCTTGAACAAGAGGATAATGCTCACGGTGAGCATCCCGCCAGCCAGCACAATGCCCAGCACCGTAGTCACCATAGTGCCAGTACCGCCCGTCTCAGGCATATCAAAGCCACGGGTGTTGAGGACGGTCAGGGGCACCAGGGCATTGCCGCTGTCTCCCATAGCCTCCATAGTGGCGGCATAACCGTCTACCTTGGCGGTAGCGGTGAGGGAACCTACCTGCACACCGGGGGTGTACTTGGTGTCAATATCCACGGTGATGACATCCTCCAACAGATTGTAGTTGGGGTCCGTCTGGGTCTCGGTGAGCTGGTAGGTGTCCTCCTCCAGGCCGCACAGGTACAGGTGGCCTGTCTCATCCGGGGTCATGCGGGTGGCCTCGTCAACGTTGGTGGTGGTGCCGGTGGCGTAGTACACGCCAGCCTTGGGAGTGGCATCTGCCACTACATAGTAGGTCCCGGTGGCGTTGGTCACGTTCTGGGCGATGAATTGGACGGCATCATAGTTGGTACCGCCAGCGGTGAACTTCTTGGTGAGGTGAATGCCATAGCTGTACACCGTTGCCTCATCACTGAGAGTGTCGATATAGCCCTTGCTGGTACGCTCCCAGGTGAGGGTGACGGTGTTGGGGTTGCCCTCGTCGCCCAGGATCATGTCCTCGGTGCTGTTGATTTTGGCGGTATAGTACACCACACAGGTCCAGTCGGAGTACCGACCTACCTGCTGGCTGTTGTCCACGGGGGTGTTAATGCGCTCCAGGCCCGCCTCGTTGAACTGGAGGGTCATGGTGGTGGAGCCATCGTCCAGGGTTCCGTATGTAACGTCGAAATAGGTCCCGATGCCGTACTCATTGCACTCCCAGATCTCCGCAGCGTTGGCACCCTGGGTGGCGGGAGTGTCCGGCATAGCGATGGTGTAGTCCTTCTGAGCCTCCTCGTAGCTCTCATACCAGCACACGATCACATCGTTCTGGTCGTACTCCAGACCAGGGGAGAGGATGTCTTCGAAGCGGTACTGGATGAGCTGGGTGGCATTGGAGGTGATGGTGGGCAGGGTGGACAGGTAGCGGTAACCCATCACATCTCCGGTGCTGCCAGTGGCCACATCCCGATAGCCCAGGGCGTCAATGTCACCAGAGAAGCTGACACCGTGAGCCAGATCGGACACCTCTTTCTCCAGGGTGGGATTTCCGGTCTCGTTCTTGGGGTAGACCGTGACATCATAGAACCATCCATCCCCGGTCTCCGTGTCCGTCATGGGCAGGGAGACCAGCCAGGGATTGACGGTGGAAGTGACGTTCTCCGGCACCTCTGTCTCCACCACCAGGTACAGGCCCAGGTCCAGGCCGTCCACAGAAGTGGTGCCGGTGATGTCATCGGTGAGGGCCATGGCAGTGCCGCTCTGGTTGGCCTCCGCCTCCAGAGCATCCTTGGTGGCTCGGCGGTTGGCGGTGAGCTGTTCCTCCAGGGCGTCGATCAGGGTGTCAGAGGTATACCAGGGGATACCATCCTCGGTTTTTACCACGTCCTCCTCCGTGAGGCCCAGGGTGTCCCGCACCGCCTCATTGTCCACGCCGTAGATAACCTGGATGGTGGCATTGGTGGCATCCTGGTCGGAGTACATGTCAATACCGCCCAGGCGCAGATAGGTAAATTCCACACCGCCCAGGGTGTAGTCCTGGAGCATGGTCTCAGCCTCGGTGTTTTCCTTGCCAGTGGAAACCAGACCGCTGGTGCTCACCCCCGCCTGGGTGGCAGCGGTGAGATCATACTTGGTGATGGTGAGACTGGCGGTCTTGTTGTAGTCGATGGTGGCATCCTCCGTGGTATAGGCCAGAGCCGTACCAGACAGTCCGAAAGCTGCACACAGGGACAGGGCGAGGCCCATACTGGCGATTTGCTTCATCTTGTTGCGTTTCATTTGTTGTCCTCCTCGTTTTTCTTTTGTTTTTTATGCACAGCCAGCCCAGTCACACACAGTGCAGCCAATGCCAGTCCGGCTCCAATCAGCCAAACGGCATAGCCTCCGGTGGCGGGCAGGCGATACACCAGGGTGTTTCGCAGGTCATAAGTGAGATGGTAGTAGTAGTTGGTCCCATTGCTGTAGTAGACCTCACCGCCACCGGAGTCCTTCTCTCCAGCCACCTCATAGGGCAAGGTGATAGTGACGGGATTGGGCAAAAGCTGATAGCCAGCTTCTGTTTGAATTTCACGCAGTGTGTAGGTGCCGTAGGGAATGTTCACCAGCTCCACTCGGCCCTGGGCGTCTGTGATCACCGTGTCCACACCCTGGGCCGGGACCCACTGGCCGTCCTGTACCAGCATGGCAGCATAGCTGCCATCTTCCTGCTGGCTCCAGGTCACTACGTTTCCCTGGGTATCCACCAGCTGGAGCTCCACGCCGGACAGGTCCTTATCTCCCTGGCCAGATTTGTGGATGGTCAAGTTGGCCAGCATCGGGCGATTGGTAAGCTGTGCGCCCCCATCCGGGGTGCTGGTCACGCCGTCATAGGTGGACACGCCAATAGCAGCGGAGGGGTAGACGGTGGTGGACTTGTAATCTGCCGGAGCCGCCACATTTACCGTAAAGGCCGGAATCAGAATGTGATACCCGTCCGGAGCCTGGATTTCTGTGACGGTGTAAGTACCGTAATAGAGACCGCTCATGGAGGCCATACCACTGGCGTCCGTGGTCATCTGCCCCACCACATCCCCCTTGTGGCATCGTGTGTAGGTAGTTCCGTTGAGGGTGTAGGTGATGTCCTGGGCGGCTGTTACCTCAAATACGGCCCCCTCCAGAGGAAAGCCAGCCAGATCATCCGTCTTTTCCAGTTTGATACCGCCGGTGGGAATTTCATTGCTGCAGGTGTAGGAATACTTGCCACCAGATGCATAAGTGAACTCCTGCGACTCCCAACCTGTGTTGACGACACCACTGGGCGCAGCTGTCTCCACCACCTTGTAGGTTTTCCCCACTTGCAACGTGTAGGAGTAGTAGCCCTGGTCGTTGGTGGGCAAGGTGTATTCGCCCGTTTTGCTCTCAACCAGGGTGGTGGCCTTGGTCCAGCTGTTTCCGTCCTTCACCATAAGGTCAAAGACAGCGCCGGACAGCTTGACCACCTTTCCGGTGTGATCTGTAGTCTGTTTGACCACCTTTACCTCACCCATAGGTTCCGTTTTAAGTTTCACAAAAAATTTCACAGGGTCTTCTACGCCCGTGGCCAGAGTCTGATCCTTACCGTTAGACCAGATCAGGAAGTTACCCGTTCCTCTCGGCACTTGTTTCTGCACTGTCAGTGTTACCGGATTAGTAATGACTTGACTGGTAGAAAACGTGTACTGATTGCCATTGCGGCTGACTGTGATACCGCTGGTAGCCGGAAATTTCAGATCGCATCCGGTGTTGTTGGTGTCTGTGAGTGTGACGGAATACTTTCCTGTTTGCGGGTTGTATTTCATGGTCTGCACAGGAGCAGCGCTAGTGGTGCCCCCAGAAAAGCTAGGTCTGGTATTGTGCTTTTGCATCTGACTCAAAATCCAGTTATAGCAGTTCTTGGCAGGATATCCGTTGATCCACTTGACATAGTTGTCCGCATAGATGGTCTGCCCACCATAGCTGAGATTCTGAATTTTAGTGGGACTTGTGCGGATTCCACTTTGAAACTCCCAAATGATTATCTGTGTTGCAAACGCAAAATCATCCGCATTGAAATTACAACCTATTTGCGATGTGGTTGGAAGCGCAGCAGATTGGTTATATCCATACAGCATCGCCAACATAATGTTGTTCGGGGCAGCCGGAACATGCATTTGAAGCAAAGCAATATAATCTGACACTCCCGGGAGACTTGACACATAATTCCCGCCATTAAATGCCTGTCCAGACTCTATACAGTAGGCAAACATATTCCCCACATAGTATTTCACTTCTGTACGGCCTTCGGGTTTGATGTTGTTGATGATCTTCTTGGTACCGTCACTGTAATACCGCATGAAGCGATACTGCATCATGGCATATTTGTGACCGGTTACCGAGGTGTATGGGCCTCCCTCTTTGGTATTCACTGTTTGCCCAGGAGAAAAGTCTGCCAGGACCGCCGCATCGGAAAGCCCACTGATTTCGGCAACTGTTTCATCTTCAGCAGCCGAGCTGTTGGGAACAGCTGCCCCCAGCAAAACCACCAGGCATAGACATCCGCTCAGTAGCGCAGCTAGCACTCGTTTGATGAATTTCATCTCGTCTCAATTCCTTTCTTAAGATTTTTATATATAAAAAAGCTCTCTGTCGTGAAACAGAGAGCTTTGTAAAAGCTATTAAGTTGTCAGTACATGATGTAAACCTTACAGTTTCCACCGCCGAGGTCTTGGATATAGATGATGAAATAATCAATCTTCCCACCTCCAGTATCTTCAACGTATTGGGGCAAATAAGAGATTTGGTTTTTCAGTCCAATTTCCAGAAAATTCGGATTACTGGAGGACGTAATCGTTGTTGGGGTAGCCCAGGAAGAATTGTCGGGCGTTTTGACAACACCATCATCCACCGCCAAGTGGCGCAGTCCCAAACTCTGCCCGTATGCCACCAGCTCGGCATAGATGGCATCTCGATCCGACTTACTGATGGGCCACTGCCAAATGGATTTTTGCGGGGTGGGCGTGGGCTTGGGCGTAGGAGCCGGAGTGGGCTTGGGAGTAGGTTTTGGCGTGGGGACCGGAGTGGGCTTGGGAGTAGGTTTTGGCTTTGTAGTGGGCTTTGGAGTTGCCACCGGCTTGGAAGAGCTGCCGCCCGAAGAACCACTACTACCACCAGAAGAGCTACCACCCGTGGAGGGCTTGCTGGAGGAGCTGCTGCCGCTGCTGCCCGTGGAGGGCTTGCTGGAGGAGCTGCCGCCGCTACTGCCCGTGGAGGGCTTGCTGGAGGAGCTGCTGCCGCTGCTGCCCGTGGAGGGCTTACTGGATGAGCTGCCGCTACTGCCGGTGGAGGGCTTGCTGGAAGAGCTACCGTTGCTACCCGAGGAGGGCTTGCTGGAAGAGTTGCTGCCGGAGACGCTGCTGGTTGGATCTGCATCCTTGTCCGGTTTTTCGGACTCTTTTACGTTGGAGGATGGCTTGCCGTCTGCGTCCACGACTCCAACACTGGAGGAGGGGTCAGGGGTGTCTGCCACATGCCCTGCGCTACATGCCGTAAGCAGCATGGCCAACGTCAGAGCGGCTACCAATACTGTTTTTTTCATTCATCTCACCTCTCGTTTTTCTTTGTCGAAATTATATCAACTGACCAGATTATGGTCAACTGCATCTATCGTGCTGTACTTGGCTCATCAGATGGGCCTCCATCGTTGTGGGAGCATTAAACAAGACTGTCAGCAAGTACTGCTTGGCATTTCGCACCTGGGTTGTGTTCTGGCTCATGCAATCCAGCACATACTGGATATGAGACATGTTCAGGCCCAGCAGACGATCCCGCACCATACGGTAGGGAAAGTCTGTGCCGGAGATTCGCACCGTAGCTCGTGGGATGGCCACCACCTCGGCCAATAGCTCCACGATTTCATCCAGCAGGTCCTGGGAAAAGCCGTAATCCGGTAGCACCGAATATCCGATGCGATCTTGGATCAACGCACGAGCATTCTCTATGTCCATCTGGCTCATCCCTTCGCTTCCCTTCGTTTCCATCCTACCGCCAGGTGGAGGAGGAGAAGGAAGAGAAGGATTAGAGTAAGTATTTGATAGATTAGTATTTAATATATTAGTATTTAATTGCGTTGGATTTCCCGTCAACGTCTTTTCCGTTGTCGGATTTTCCGACAACGGACACCCCGACGACGGCCCCACTGGAAAGTCTGTGGGCGTCTCACGGATGATGTACTCGTTGGAGCTAAATCTGCCGCTGGCATCCGTCGTTTGTCGGCGGTGCAGATAGCCATACTTCTCCAGCTCCTGGAGCGCCGTGCGAATGGCATCTTTGCTCTCTCGGTTGATGTGGCATAGACCCGCCAAGGTATAGTCCCAGTTGTCAGGCAGGGATAGCATCTGAGACAGCAGCCCCTTGGCCTTTAGGGACAATCGCTTGTCCTTCAGGTGATAATTACTCATCACGGTATAATCTTTGGTACGCTCAATGCGAAAAACAGCCATAACCTCTCCTCCTCTGTCAAGGATACGTCAAGAGCAATTCCCATCCTTGCGATTTTCGGCAAAGGCTACACCACCTTTGAACCCTTCCGCAAATCCTGTGGTCCATATCTCAAAAGTATTGGGTAGGTTTTCCCCTACTTGGTAGCCCAGCAGCTCCCATGGCCTTACATCAAGCACAGCTGCAATTTGCTCCAGGCTGGAGACCGTCAAATCAATTTCGCCCAACTCATATTTTTGCAAAGTTCGTACGGTCTTTCCAAGGGCTTCGGCTACCTGGACCAGGGAGATCTTCTTGCTTTGGCGCACTTGCCGGATGATTGCTCCTATCTCTGCACTTCGTGTCCCTCTTTGATCCCTCATTACCTATCACTCCTATTTCTCTGGGCCTCGTTGCTGCTTATGCTGTTGCTTACGCTGCCACTGTTCCAGGAGGTGGATGATGGTCGCCCGCATCCGGCTTACCGAATAGGTTTGGGGAAAATACTGCTTATACGGTTCCACATCAGTGGTGGGCGGAAGCGTACCATTCAACTGATTGGCCTCTGTGAGCCATTTCCGACACCTTTTGATTTCCTCTTCAGGAATATCATCAGCATGACTCCAGCCTCTCAGATAATCCTCCACTACCATTTGACAGTACAGCTTCTCGCCGGGACAATCTGCGATTTCATCCGCAAATTCTTCTGGATGTTCCAAGCTCAGCTTCCAGTCATCGTATTGGGTAAGGAATTCACCTACTGCCGCATTCACATCAGGATCAGAGTTTGCGAGATGAGCAAGTAGGCTATCATCCTCCCAATATCCATAACGGCGGTTCAGCCACAACTCTGCGAATTCTCGTTCGTCCGACCCATTGGTTTGGGAGCCACAAATCAAGTCGCCGACAAAACCGGACAATAGTTCACTTACTGTCTTCCCATGGTTCGCTGCAATCGCCGATAATTTTTCGGCATCTTCATCACTCATCTGGATGCCCACTGTTCTTTCCGAAACCTCAAATGACATATTTGTACCTCCTATCTCCCCTGGTCCCGCTGTTGTTTGTCTCGTTGTTTCCGCTGCCATTGCTCCAGCAGCGAAATGATGGTTGCCTCAATTCTGGCTGGCGTGTAATTTTTGGGAAAATACTTGCGCAGCGTGTCAGCGCCCAGCGTCACCTTTTCCATATCGCTTTTCTTCTCCTCACTGAGAATGGCACACATGACCTCCGGGGTACAGCGTCCATCCTGGCTGAACTTCTTCAACCGCTGTGCTTGGGAAAGGGAAGGGGTAGCTTGTTCGCTGGTCATAGCGTCCAGGAGCTGCTCCTGCTCCTCTGTTTTGAGGAAGGACAACTCATAGGCCGGGTTAAAGGCGATTTTCTTCTCGTCCACCATGTCCAATAGCTGGGGGATTAGCTCGGTCAAGCGGATATAGCGTTGAACCTGCCTACCACTATCACCAGCTTGTTCACCTACCACATCAGCCATCTCCAACTTCCCGACAACTCGTCGGGAAGTTAAGTCCGTTCTCTGCCCTTGATGCTTTACAGCCTCCAGCTTCATCTTATACGCAAACGCTCTCTCACTGGGCAACAGCGTCTCCCGCTGGAGATTGGAGTCCACCATGATAATGGTAGCCTCATCATCATCCAGGTCACGGACAATAACTGGCAAGGTCTCCATCCCAGCCAACTGGCTGGCCCGGTGCCGTCGGTGTCCAGACACAATTTCATAGCCGCCCTCCGGGTCCGGTCGGGCAATCGCCGGAACCAAGACACCATACTGCTTGACGCTCTCCACTGTCTCCGCCATTTTCTCGTCATCCAGTACCTTGAACGGATGTCCCTTAAAGGTGTGAAGGTCAGAGAGTGGAATCTCCATCACCTTTTCGCGTTTGGCATCATCCCGGCTCTCCTGGGTAGAGAAGATTTCATCGAACGAGGCCAGAACGAATTTTTTCTCGTTGTCTTTCAAGCCGAGACACCTCCTTAGTCAGATTACGATACCCTTCAGCTACCTTTCCCTCCGGCTCATGGGCAAATATGCTTTTGCCCTTTTTACTGCTTTCCTTTGCACGGACTGAATATGGAATCACACTGTCAAAAACCTTTATCTTGCTCCCGTATGTCTCACGGATCAGAGACGATACTTCCTTTGCTAAATTCGTACGGCTGTCCACCATGGTGAGCAAAATACCGTCTATGCCCAACTTTGGGTTGATCTGCCGCTTGACCTTATTCACTGTCTTGAGCAGTTCCTCTAGACCCTTGGCCGGTAAGTACTCGGGCTGAACCGGAATGATGATGCGGTCCGCTGCGGCCAGAGCGTTGATGGTAAGCATCCCCAGGGAGGGCTGGCAATCTATGAGAATGTGGGAATACTTCCCCCTCATGGTATCCAGGTACTGCCGCAATATGGTCTCTCGGCTCATGGCGTTGACAAGAGACACCTCCATGCCGGATAATCTGATATCGGCGGGCATCAAATCTACGCCCTCCGGATGGGTTAATACCCCTTCTCTGCCTCCCAGTGGTTCGTCCATGAGGATTCGGCTCATGGCGTCGGTCAACGTAAAGGACAGCTTGTCCGGCTGGTGATATCCCAAGCTGACAGACAGGCTCCCCTGCGGATCGCAGTCCACCAGGAGCACCTCTTTCCCGGCCTGTGCCAATCCAATCCCCAGGTTGGCGCAGGTCGTTGTCTTTCCCACACCGCCCTTCTGATTGACCACTGCTATGACTTCTGTGTTCATTAAATCACCTCGTTACATTTTTAGCATAAAAAATGCCCAGAAACTTTAAAAGTCTCTAGGCATTATGCGGGCACCATAAAATTGGCATTATAAATGATGTCTAAATGTCGATTATACGAGTCAGAACGGATATTTCCTGAGAAAAGTGCTTTGTCCTTTGGAGTACATGTTAAAAAAATACTACACACAGTCGGGCGACCAGGACGATTTGATCTCCATCGGCACCATCGGCCTCATCAAAGGGGTGTCCACCTTCAAGGGGGACAAAAATGTGCGCCTGGCCACCTATGCCAGCCGGTGCATCGAAAACGAAATTCTCATGTACTTCCGCTCCCAGCGGAAAACCCAGGGGGAGCTGTCCCTGTCCGAGAGCCTGGACGGAGACCCGGAGGGCAATTCCCTGTCCCTCATGGACGTGGTGTGCGTAGACGACACCATGCTGGACGATCTGGACTTGCGGGACTCCTGCCTGCGGGTACGGGAGTGCGTGGACACCTGCCTCACCCCCCGGGAGGCCCACATCATCAAGCTGCGCTATGGTCTCAACCAAAAAGCTCCTCTCACCCAGCGGGAGATTGCCACCTTGTGTGGCATCAGCCGCTCTTACGTCTCCCGCATCGAAAAAAAAGCCCTGGAAAAGCTGCGCCAAGCTTATGAAAGCCATTGAGCGCGCAAAAAAGCGCATGTCTCAGAGTGAGACATGCGCTTTTTTGTATCTTTCGTTATCGCCGGGTTTTCAACCGGGCCATGGCGCGGGCCAGAGCGGCCTTGGAGTGATAGTACTCCTGGATGCTCTGCTTCTGGCGCAGACGCTCCTCGGCGCGCAACTTGGCGGCCTCGGCACGCTTGCGGTCAATTTCCTCGGGGTGCTCGGCAAAGCCCACCAGCAAAATGACGTAGTCGGGCTTAATCTCCGCAAAGCCTGCGCCCACAGCGGCAGGCTCCCACACGTCGTCCACCTTGTAGCGCAGTTCACCCGGCTCAATGGCGGTCACGGTGGGGGCGTGACCGGCATACACACCCATCTGGCCGTCCACGGCGGGGAAGATCAGGGCCTGAGCGGGGCCAATGTAAAACTGCCGCTCGGGGGTGATGATCTCCAGGTAAAAGGTATTGGCGTCTGCCATTATACCGCCCCCATCTTCTTGGCCTTGGCCACAACCTCATCCACGTTGCCCACGTTGCTGAAGGCAACCTCGGGGTACTTATCCAGCTCGCCGCCCAAAATCACCTCGAAGGAACGCAGGGTGTCCTCCAGCTTCACATAGCGGCCCTCCAGGCCGGTGAACTGCTCGGCCACGGAGAAGGGCTGGGAGAAGAACTGCTGAATGCGGCGGGCACGCTCCACGGTGCGGCGGTCGTCCTCGCTGAGCTCTTCCATACCCAGAATGGCGATGATGTCCTGCAGCTCCCGGTAGCGCTGCAGCAGCTCCTGGGTGCCACGGGCGATCTTGTAGTGGCGCTCGCCCACCACGTCGGGCTCCAGGATGCGGGAGGTGGACTCCAGAGGATCCACAGCGGGATAAATGCCCTGCTCCACGATCTTACGGGACAGCACGGTGGTGGCGTCCAGGTGGGCGAAGGTGGTGGCGGGGGCGGGGTCTGTGAGGTCGTCGGCGGGGACGTAGACGGCCTGTACAGAGGTGATGGAGCCGTTTTTGGTGGAAGTAATGCGCTCTTGCAGGGCGCCCAGTTCGTTAGCCAGGGTGGGCTGATAGCCCACGGCGGAGGGCATACGGCCCATCAGAGCGGACACCTCAGAACCGGCCTGGATGTAGCGGAAGATGTTGTCGATGAACAGCAGCACGTTCTGCTTCTCCTGGTCGCGGAAGTACTCGGCCATGGTCAGGCCGGTGAGGGCCACGCGCATACGGGCTCCGGGGGGCTCGTTCATCTGACCGAAGACCAGGGCAGTCTTCTCGATGACGCCGGAGTCGGTCATGTCCCGCCACAGGTCGTTGCCCTCACGGGTACGCTCACCCACACCGGTGAAGATGGAGTAGCCGCCGTGCTCGGTGGCGATGTTGTGAATGAGCTCCTGGATCAGAACGGTCTTGCCCACGCCGGCGCCGCCGAACAGGCCGATCTTACCGCCCTTGGCGTAGGGGGCCAGCAGGTCGATGACCTTGATGCCGGTCTCAAACACTTCCACCACGGGGCGCTGCTGCTCAAAGGCGGGGGGCTGACGGTGGATGGACCAGGTCTCCTGGGTATCCACAGGGCCCTTCTCGTCGATGGTATCGCCCAGGACGTTGAACATACGTCCCAGCACACCCTTGCCCACAGGCACCGAAATGGGGGCGCCGGTGGCGGTCACTTCCATGCCCCGGCCCAGACCTTCGCTGGGGGAGAGCATGATGCACCGCACGGTGTCGCCGCCCATGTGCTGGGCCACCTCCATGACCTGACGCTTCCCGTCCAGCTCCACCTCAAGGGCTTCCTTGATCTCGGGCAGGACGCCGCTTTCAAAGGCCACGTCTACCACAGGTCCCATGACCTGTACAATTGTTCCTTTATGTTCCTTCATATCGTATCACCTTTCGGGTGTCATGATTTCATGGGGTTACAGGGCCGCCTGAGCGCCGCCCACCACCTCGGTGATCTCCTGGGTGATGGCGGTCTGACGGGCCCGGTTGTAAGACAGGTTCAGGGTTTGCAGCATGGCCCGGGCGTTGTCGCTGGAGGACTTCATGGCAGTCATGCGGGCGTTTTGCTCCGAGCAGTAGGACTGCACCAGTGCGCCGAACAGGTCTCCCTTCACATAGCCGGGGACCAGGCGGTCCATAACCGCCTTCACCGAAGGCACATAGTCCACGTCCCGGTTGTAAGAGGAGACCTCCTCCTCCTCGGGGAAGGCGTCCGGGTCCAGGGGAAGGAGCTTGTGAATGGTGGGCTCCATCTGGAAGGAGTTGACCATGCGGGTGAAGATCACATACACCTCATCCAGCTGCTCAGTGCGGAACAGCTCCAGCATGGTCTCAGACATGTCCCGGGCTCGGCCCACGTTGGGGTTCTGGGCGGTGTAGAGAAACTCCATATCAATGGGGATGCCGTGCTCCATAAAGTAGGAGCGTCCCACCTGGCCCACCACATACAGGCTGGTGTGGGCGGACTGGCTGAGTTTCTCTTCGGCCAGTTTGAGAATGTTGTGGTTGTAGGCACCGGCCAGACCCTTGTCACCGGTGATGACAATATAGCCAATTTTCCGTTTCTCCGCCGGGATGTGGGGACGCTTATCAAAGAAAACGTGGTTAATCTCCGGGGAGTGGTGGAGAATGTCGGAAATGGTGGTGCCGATTTTCTGAAAGTAGGGCTCCACATCGGTCAGCTGCTTGCGGGCCTTCTGAAGATTGGAAGAAGAGATGAGAAACATCGCGTTGGTAATCTTCAGTGTCTGCTCCACGCTTTTGATGTGGGTACGGATTTCCTTTATGCTTGCCATGTGGCGCTCACCCGCTTTTTGTACTCCTCCATAGCCCCACGGATGGTCTCAATGGCGGGACCGCTGAGGTTTCCAGTGGACTGGATCTCATCCATCACGTCGGCGTGATCCTGCTCCATCTCCTGGACAAAGTCCAGCACGAAGCTGCGCACCTTGTCCAGAGGCACGTCGTCCACCAGACCGTTGGTAGCCACGTAGAGGATGACGGCCTGACGGCTCACCGGCAGAGGCTGGTATAAAGGCTGCTTGAGCAGCTCCAGCAGGCGGCGACCGTGATCCAGAGCCTGCTGAGTGGCAGGGTCCAGGTCCGAGGCGAACTGGGTAAACACTTCCAACTCACGGAAGCGAGCCAGGTCGATACGCAAGGTACCGGCGGTCTTCTTGATGGCCCGGGTCTGGGCGGAACCGCCCACACGGGACACGGACAAGCCCACGTTGACGGCGGGACGCTGACCGGCAAAGAACAGGTCGTTTTCCAGGTAGATCTGGCCGTCGGTGATGGAGATGACGTTGGTGGGGATGTAGGCGGACACGTCGCCGGCCTGGGTCTCAATGATGGGCAGAGCGGTCATGGAGCCGCCGCCGCACTCCTTGGTCAGGCGGCAGGCCCGCTCCAGCAGACGGGAGTGGAGATAGAACACGTCGCCGGGGTAAGCCTCACGGCCAGGAGACCGCTTGAGCAGCAGAGACAGGGTACGGTAGGCCACCGCGTGCTTGGACAGGTCATCGTAGACGATGAGCACATCCTTGCCCTTGCTCATAAAGTACTCACCCATGGCCGCACCGGCGTAGGGGGCGATGTACTGCAAGGGAGCGGACTCGCTGGCGGTGGAGGAGACGATGATGGAGTAGTCCATGGCGCCGTGCTTTTTCAAGGTGTCCTGAATGCGGGCCACGGTGGAGGCCTTCTGGCCGATGGCCACGTAAATGCAGATCACATCCTGGCCCTTCTGGTTCAGAATGGTGTCCACGGCGATGGCCGTCTTACCGGTCTGGCGGTCGCCAATGATCAACTCACGCTGGCCACGGCCGATGGGTACCATGGCGTCAATGGCCAGAATGCCCGTCTGCATAGGCACGTTGACGGGCTCACGGGTGACCACGCCGCTGGCCTCATGCTCCATGGGCCGTGTCTCTGTGGTCTCAATAGGACCCAGGCCGTCAATGGGCTGACCCAGCACGTTGACCACGCGGCCAATGAGGCTATCGCCCACGGGCACGTCGGCAGCACGGCCAGTGCGGCGCACCACCGTGCCTTCCTTGACCCCGGCGTCACTGCCCAGCAGCACCACGCCCACGCTGTCCCGGGCCAGGTTCATCACCATGCCCTGGACACCGGTGTCCAGCTCGACCAGCTCACCGTACACGGCCTTGTCCAGGCCGTAGACGGTGGCAATGCCGTCGCCCACTTCCAGGACCGTTCCGGTCTCGTCCCGGCGCACGCGGGTGTCATAGCCTTGAATCTCCTCCCGCAGGATGGAGACGATCTCTTCGGGATTGGTTTTCATGCCATTCGCCTCTCTTCCAGTTGCCGGTACATGCCGGACAGCGTCCCGCGGACGCTCTTGTCATAGGTTACACCTTCGATTTCCAGCATAAATCCGCCAATGAGGTCGGGCTGAATCTGGATATCAAAGACCACGTCTTGCTTGCGGTGAAGGTGGCAGAGCACCTTGCGGAGCTTCTCCAACTCCTCCGCCTCCGGCTCACGCACGCAGGTCATGCGGCAGCATGCCGCCCCCCGCTCCGCCAGAGCCTTCTCGTGAAAGGCCTTTACCACCTCCGGCAACAGGGCCATGCGGCCCTTGTCTGCCAGCAGGGAGTAAAAGCTGAGCAATATCCGGTGCCCGTCCAGCACAGGCAGGCGGGCCAGAATACGCTCTTTTTCCTGAGCCTGCACCGCAGGGGAGCACAGGCTCTCCCACAGTGCGTGATCCCCCATCAGTTCCCGGGCGGTACGCTCCAGGGTGCCCTCATCGGGGAAAATGCCATACAGGGCGTGGGCATAGCGGCGTGCTAACTCCGTCATCCCTGTTCACCCACTTCCGAAAGAAATTCATCCACAAAGGACTTGTCGTCGGCGTCCATGGAACGCCCGGCTACCTTGGCGGCAGCCAGCAGGGCCAGAGAGGCCACCTCTTTGCGGGCCCCTTGCAGCATGGTCTCCCGCTCGGTGGCAATTTGAGCCTGAGCCTCCTGGCGCAGACGCTGGGCTTCGCCCTGAGCCTCAGCCACCTTGCCCTCGTACACCCGCTGGGCGCGGATCTGGGCATCGGAGACGATCTTGGCCGCCTCCTGCCGGGCATCGGTGAGCTTGCCCTCATACTCCGCCTTCAGCTCCTGGGCCTGGCGGTTGCCCTGCTGGGCAGATTCAATCTCCTGCTGGACCAGGTTGGCACGCTGCTCCAGGATGTCGTTGACGCGACCAAAGAGCACCTTGCGCAGGATGGCGTACAACACCAGCAGGTTGATGATGGTAAAAACAATGGTGGAAAGATGGAACTCCAGCATGGGAGGCTCCCCCCTTAACCCATGAAGATAATCAGCAGAGCGGTGATGAAGCCGAAGATGGCGGTACCTTCTGCCATGGCGCAGCCCAGCAGCAGAGCGCTGTTGATCTTGCCGGAAGCCTCGGGCTGACGGGCAATGGCCTCGCTGGCCTTGCCAGTGGCAACACCGATGCCGATACCAGCGCCAATTCCGGTGAACACGGCCAGAGCCGCAGCAATGATAGCGATAGACATAATTAAGTTCCTCCTGTAATTTCAATGTGTTTCGTTGATGGTCTTACTCTTCCTCTTTGATGCCCTCACCCACAAACTGGGTGGTCAGGAACACAAAGACAACGGTTTGGATCAACCCGTCAAACAGGTCGAAGTAGATGCTGAACACCGCCGGGAACAAAATCGGGGCCACAAACTTCAGCATTTCCATGATGATGAAGGCGCCCAGTACGTTACCAAACAGTCGCATACAAAGAGCCAGGGGCCGGATGGCCACCTCCATCAGGTTGATGGGCAGCAGCAGGGGCATAGGCTCGGCAAATCGTTTCAGGCCGCCCAACAGGCCATTGTACCGAAACTGCGAGCCGTAAATGAGCAGCATACTGAGGATGGCCAAGCCCGCCGTGACGCTCACGTCCTTGGTGGGGGGCGCAAACCCGAATATGCCGATGATGTTGGCAAAGCCGATGTACAGCGCCACGGTACCCAGCCAGGGGGCAAAGGCCCTCCAGTGTTCCCCGATGTTGGCCTCCACAAAGCCGTTGAGGAACTGCACCGCGCTCTCCAACCCCATCTGTACCTTGCCCGGGTGTTCCACTTTTAGATTTCGGGTCAGGCACAGGGCTGCCACAATCAGCACCGCCATGACGATCCACGACACCACCACCGATTGCGACACGTCTATGCCGCCCAGCAGCGGGATGGTGAATGCCGTTGGGGTTCCCAGCTCTTCCAGCAGCATTTCCTTGAATGCATCCAAACACATCACCTCGTTTTCGCGACTGCCATTGTACTCCCCCGCTTTCCTTCCCGTAAGCCTTACGAAAGTAAAAAAAGTAAGAAAAACGACGGTTTTCTCCTGGGTTTCGTTCTTTTTCTCTCTACCGCACTGGAGTATGGTTTGGTTTGACAGTCCTTGTCCTTTTTACTATACTAAAATACAAAGGAGGGAGCATCCATGCCTACACCGTCGGGAGCTTCCATTCGCTCTCAGCTCACCCGCATGAATCTCATCGTTGTCATCGTCTCCATTGTCCTGTCCACGGCGGGGACGTTGTATTTCACCTTAAAAAGCAGCCAGGAATCTCTGGACAACACCCTGCTCAATTCCGCCGCCCTTCTCTCCCGGATGGATCTGCTCCAGGAGACCTTGGAGGGTACCGCTTCCACCCAAGAGCTGGCGGAGTTTTTGGACGCTGCCACCCATCAAACCCGGGACATTGACCTCATCCTGGTGGGAGATCTCCAATCCAACCTGCTTTACGCCCCCAGTCACGACTTGGTTGGCACCGCCTATTCCGGAAATGCCCAGGACGATGCTCTGGCGGGAGCGGCTCCCTATACCTCGGATGAAACTGGCCCCATGGGCTCGGAACACTCCGCCTATGCCCCCATCCGCAACGACCAGGGGGAAGTCATCGGATTTCTCATTGTGGGGGTGTACTTCCGCAGCATGGCCAAGCTGACCCTGCACACGGTACTGACCCTCTCAGTGGTGGGTCTGGCTGCGGTGGTGGTGGGCTCCACCCTGGCCCTGCGCCTGTCCCGGCGCATCAAGCACTCCCTAATGGGCTATGAGCCGGATGCCTTTGTTCACCGCTTTCATCAGCGGGAGGACATCATGGACGCCCTGGAAGAGGGCATCATGGCCATTGACCGGGACAAAAAGCTCATCTTTCTCAACACCGCGGCCGCAGAGATGTTCTCCCTGAACCGGGAGGAAGTGCTGGGCCAGCCCTTGTCCCAGTTCTACCCCCGCTCCACCCTGGACCGCATCCTGCGCACCGGAAAGCCGGAGTACAACGTGAGCATCACTTCACTGAAACATGTGCGGGTGCTGGCCGACCGGCTGCCCTTGTACGAAGACGGAAAGCTCAACGGCGCGGTTAGCATTTTTCGTAACCGCACGGAGCTAACCCGCATGGCCGACGACCTCACCGGCGTGCGCCACATGGTGGACGCCATGCGGGCCTACACCCACGAGTTTTTGAACAAACTCCACGTCATTTTGGGCCTATTGCAAATCGGCGAGCCGGAAAAGGCTCAGCAGTACATCATGGACACCACCCAAATCCACCGGGAGGCGGTCAATCGCATCATGAACCAGCTCCATGAGCCGTCGGTGGCCGCTCTGCTGGTGGGTAAGACCAGCCGGGCCAACGAGTTGGGCATTCGCCTGACCCTGGACCGGGAGAGTTCCCTGCAGGAGGACAGCGACTGGCTGCCCCCAGATGCCTATGTCACCATTTTGGGCAACCTCATCGAAAACGCCATTGAGGTGCTCAACCAGTCCCGCAGCACCAACAAAGAGATTTTTGTCAGCATCCGAGAGAATGCGGACAGTCTGCTTTTGTGCGTGGAGGACACGGGTCCTGGCATCCCCGCTGTGCTGCGCCGCACCATGTTCCAGCGGGGGACCTCCACCAAGGGCCGCAACCGGGGCACCGGACTGTCCCTGGTGCAAGGGGTGGTGGATGCCTACCACGGCGAGATCCGCGTGGAGTCGGAAAGCGGCGTGGGTACCTCATTTTTCATCAGCTTTTGCCGGGAAGAGCTTCCCGCAGACAAGGAGTAACGCCTATGTATCGAGTCGTGATCGTGGAAGATGACCCCATGGTCTCCCTGTTAAACCGCACCTTCACCGAGAAGGATTCCCGCTTCCGGGTGGTGCAGACCTTTTCCGATGGCCGCTCTGCCCTAGACTGGCTGTGCCAAAACCCGGCAGATCTGGTAATTTTGGACGTGTATATGCCCCTGTTCACCGGCGTAGAGCTGCTGCGCGCCCTGCGGCAGCAGGCCATCCCCATTGACGCCATCATGGTCACCGCCGCCAACGACGCCGCTTCGGTGGACACCCTTCTGAAAATGGGGGTGGTGGACTATCTGGTCAAGCCTTTCACCTATGAGCGGTTCCAGCAGGCTCTGGACACCTTCTGCCGGCACCGGGAGGCGGTAAACGGAGAAGCGGTGACCCAGGGGGAACTGGACAAGCTGTTTGCACCCCCAGACAGTGGAGACCGCTCCGCTCCCAAGGGACTGCAGGAGAGCACGTTGAAGCTCATTCGGGACTGCCTCCACGCCGCCCCCGCCCAGGGGCTGCCCAGCGAGGCCATCTCCAAGCAGACCAACCTCTCCGTGGTCACCGTGCGCCGCTACGCCAACTATCTGGTGGAGCGTGGGGAGGCCTGCTCCACCGTCAACTACGACACCGGAGGCCGCCCCTGCCGCCTGTACCAACTGAAATAAAAAAGATGCCGCAGAAGAAACCCTTCTGCGGCATCTTTTTGTCTTAGTAGGTAGCCAGAGCTGCGCCCAGCTTCTTGCAGGCCTCCAAATCGTCGGCGTCAGGAGCTTCGTTGACCATCAGCCCCTCCTCCTCCACCAGGTTGGCCCCGGCGTTCTGGGTGCGCTCCACCCAGTCTCGCATCCACTGGCCGTCGCCCCAGCCGTAGGAGCCGAACAGAGCCACTTTACGTCCACCCAGCTGTCCCTCCAGCTGGGTGAAGAAGGGCTCAAACTCGGATTCCTCCAGCACCTCGGCCCCCATGGCGGGGCAACCCAGGGCCAGCTTCTCATACTCCAAGGCCTGCTGGGGGGTGACGGCGGAGACCTCCATCAGGTCGCATTCCGCCCCGGCCTGGGTGACGCCGTCGGCGATGGCCTGGGCCATCTGCTGGGTGTTACCCGTCTGGCTCCAATAAATCACAGCTACTTTGCTCATGTCTTGTACCTCCTAATACGCTTATGTTTTATGCTACGGCAAACACCTGGAACAAGGTGTTGCCCTGGTCAATGCGTTCCCGTATCTTCTGGCTTACCTTCTGGATCCGGGCAAAACACACCTTGGCCGCCTCCACATCGCCGTACACCTTCCACGGTCCGCACAGCTTGAAGTTTTGGCCCTTGTGTTCCATAAAGCCCACCACGTCCTCCACGGGGTAACCCAGAAAGATACCAATCTCATGGGGGAAGGAGCCGCCTTGCCGGACCCTCTCGCCCAGGTGGGCCAAAATCTCCTCCATCGACTGGGTCAGGTTATAGCCACAGGAGGTGAGCATCTCCTCTACTCCTTCCCGCTGTAAGGCCTGGGCCATCATCTGGGGCCGATAGACCAAAATGAGTTCATGGCGGGGACAGGAGCACAGGGTGTGGAAACACACACCCCGGCGGGCAAAAGCCTGGTGATACTTCCGCAACTCCTCCTCCAGATGTGGAAAATCTCCACGCCGGAGAGAGATGAGGTTGGCGGGGGCCACCCCCGCCAGCGCAGGGGCACAGTGGGTGGCAAAGAGTTGATCTAAGGTATGCTGCATGGTGTGCCTCCTTCTGGTTAGTTCTTGCTAACTGCACATAGGTTAGCATACGCTAACCATTTTGTCAAGGGGGACAGATAAAAAAGTGCCAGCGTGAAACGCTGGCACTTTTTTCATGCAGTTTGTTCCAAAGTGGCCTCTTTCAGCCGGAGAAAGGTATTTCCACTGGATTCATAGCTGGTGAGCACCCCGGTCACCGTCACCATGCTCCCCAATGCGGGGTATTCCTCCAGCGGCTGGGCCAGCACAAACTCAATGCCCTGGGCGCAGCAGGCGGTGGCATCGGAAATCATGCAGGCCAAGTAGTCGGGGTTGGGCTGTCCGTTTACCACCTGGTAGACCAGATTGCCCTGCATGCGCACCGTCTTGCCCACATAGTCCTGGGGGTTGGTGGCCATGTTGTACACCTCGGCGTAGACCAGGGTGGAGCTGAGCTGGGTCAAGTCCACATCCACGGCCACCCCCTGGCCCTCTTGGGGGGCGTCATCCCCACCACAAGCGGCCATGGTCAAGGCCAGACATAGGGCCAGCAGTAACGTGATCCATTTCTTCATCCCTTCACACCTCCCACAAGGCTCATCCCAGCAAACACCACCAGGTTGGCCACCACCACCGTGGAGCCCACGGGGGTGCCCGCCATCACCGAGACCAAAATTCCCACCAGGGCGCACACCACAGAGATCACTCCGGCGCCCACCACCACGCCCCGGAAGCTGCGAATCACCCGCATGGCGGACAGGGCGGGAAAAACAATGAGGGCGGAAATGAGCAGCGAGCCCACCAGATGCATGGCCAGCACAATGACCACGCCGATGACCACCGCCAGCACCAGCCGGTATCCCTTCACATTTACCCCCGTGGCCTGGGCAAAGGTCTCGTCAAAGGTGACGGCGAATATCTTGTGGTAGCACAGAACAAACAGGGCCACCACCGCCACGGAAAGTCCCACGCACAGCCATACCTCCCAGGGGCGCAGGGTGAGGATGGAGGTGGAGCCAAACAAGGTGGTGCACACATCCCCGGACAGGTTCACCGAGGAGGAGAATAGATTCATCAGCAGATAGCCAATGGCCAGGGAGCTCACCGACACCATTGCAATGGCGGCATCTCCCTGGAGCTTCCACTTCTCTCCCCCGCACAACAGCACCACGGCGCACACCACCGTCAGGGGCAGCACCAGCAGCATATCGTTGCTCAGGTTGAGTACCGCCGCCAGGGACATGGCCCCGAAGGCGGCGTGGGACAGGCCATCCCCCAAAAAGGACATGCGCCGCAACACCAGGGTGACCCCCAGCAGGGCGGAACACAGGGCAATGAGCACCCCCACAATGAGGGCGTAGCGCACAAAGGGGTAGTTCAAATACAAGATCAGTTTCTCCATGACAGCGCCCCTCCTTCCCGTAAGGAATACACTTTGGGTTCCCGGGCCATGCGCAGCACATGAGTGGCATGGGCCTGCACCCCCTCCAAGTCGTGGGACACCATCAGAATGGTCATCCCATCCCGGTTGAGCCGATCCACCAGGGCATACATCTCTGCGGTGCCCTCCGGGTCCAGCCCCGCCACCGGCTCGTCCAGTAGAAGCAGGGTGTCGGCCCCGCACAGAGCCCGGGCCAGCCGCACCCGCTGCTGCTGGCCTCCGGACAGAGTGCGGTAGCTGCGGCCAGCCAAATGGGCAATGCCCATGCGCTCCAGGTTCTCTTCCACCCGGGCCAACTCCTTCCGGGACAGCCGGGGCCGCCACCCCATGGAGGACACACACCCCGAGCGCACGATCTCCTCCACTGTGGCGGGAAAGTCCCGCTGCACCAGGGTTTGCTGAGGCAGGTAGCCCAAGTCACAGCTGCTGAGCCCCTCTCCCAGAGTGATGCGTCCCGCCAGCGTGGGCTGCAACCCCAACAGGGTGCGCACAAAGGTGCTCTTGCCCACTCCGTTGTCCCCGATGATGCACCAATAGTCCCCCCGGTTCACCTCCAGGTTCAACCCCTGAACCAGCACGGTTTTCTGGTAGCCCAGGGCCACATCTTTACAGGTCACCAATGCCATGTCTCAGCCCTCACTTTGCAACGCCTGGGCCAGAGCCTGCAAATTGTCCTCCATGGCCGAGAGGTAGGTCAGCCCCTCCTGGACCTGCTGCTGGGTCACCGCCTGGAGGGAGTTGAGCTGAGCCATGGTCTGCTTGTTCTGGCTGGTGTTCTCCCACACTGTCCGGGCCAAACTGCCGTCACTGCCCTCGATGGTGAGCACACAGGGCAGATTCAGCCCCTCCAGGGTGGTGGCCAGGAAGGCCACCGTCTCAAAGCTGGCCTCGGTCTCCGCCGAGCAGCCGGCGAAAGCGGCGTAATACTGGATGCCGTAGTCGTCCATCAGATAGCGGAAGGGGAACCGATCACAGAACAGCACGGTATCGTACTTGGCCCCCTGGACCATGGTCTGGTAATCCTGGTCCAGCTGCTCCAGCTTGGTCTGGTAGCTCTTTTGGGCCTCCAAATAGCTCTGGGCATGATTCGGGTCCACCTGCCCCAGCTTCTGGGCCAGGGTCTGGGTGAGAGTGACGGCATTTTTCAAAGACAGCCAAATGTGCTCGTCCGCCTCGTGTTCGTGTTCCTCCTCGTGGTCATGGTCGTGGTCCTCCTCCACCCCGGGCAGAGGCTCCTCCTCTTTTACCCGATCCCCCAATTCTTCCATGAGGTTGACTACCACCCGGCCCTCCTTGCCGCCCTGGGCCAGGGCCTCCTCCATCCAGCTCTCCGACTCGCCACCCACATACACCAGCACGTCGCAGTTGGAGATGGTCACCAGATCATCCACCGTGGGCTGGTAGCTGTGGACATCCACTCCGCTTTTCATCAGCCAGGTGATGTCCACGTTCTCGCTGTTCTCTCTCACAATCTCCCGCACCCAGTCGTAGGCGGGGAATACAGTGGTAACCACCGACAGCTTCTTCTCCTCCCCCTTGTCCTGGCTGGCAACGGGAGCACACCCTGCCAGAAGCAGCAGGGACAAACACAGTACAATCATTCGTTTCACAGGTATAACCTCCAATTTTTCATATCTGTGGGCGCAAAAATACAGAAGGGAGGCCACGCCAAATAAGCCTGCCACATTTTGTGGCAGACCACCCCTTCTGTCTGGTTTTTACCTCTATTTAATTGGAGAGTTTCACCTTGAGCGAGATGAGGGTAGCCTGGGCTTCCCCCTGTTCCCCACCGGTGTGGGCGGTCAGCTGCTCCATGAAAGGCCGTAGCTGCTCCACGCCGCTGCCCCCTTGGGCGGCGGTATGGTTCAGGCGGTTTTGGTTTTCCTGCACCTGATGGCACACCGCACAGCTCTCCCCCACCGGATGGTGGTGCAGCACATGGATGGACCACACTTGGGTCAGGGCCAGCAGCAACACAAAGCCCAGGCAAATCAGGGCGGACAGTGTGCGCTTATTTCGATTCATGGGTTGCACCTCCTATCTGAGAAACATTGAGTATCATTATATCCGCCGGCTTTTCCCCTGTCAACGGAAAGGTTAGCCAAAACTAACAAACCCCAACCACCCGATTTGGGTGGTTGGGGTTTTGAATCTCTTGGAAAAGACCAATTACTCGTCGATGGAGATGGAGAGGATCTCGTCCTCCTCCACACCCTCCTGGGTATCCTCCACGTCGTCCACCTGGGGCTCTTCGGCCTCACGGGCGGCCTCAGCGGCGGCATTGACGGCATCGAAGCGGCCCTCCTGGGGCATCTCGTCCTCGATCTGGTCATACTTGCGGTAGGCAGCCAGGCCGGAACCGGCGGGGATCAGCTTACCGATGATGACGTTCTCCTTCAGACCCAGCAGGTGGTCCACCTTACCCTTGATGGCGGCTTCGGTGAGCACCTTGGTGGTCTCCTGGAAGGAGGCGGCAGACAGGAAGGACTCGGTGGCCAGAGAGGCCTTGGTGATACCCAGCAGCAGACGGGTGCAGGTGGGCAGACGCAGCTCCTCGCCGGTCTCCTGCTTCTCGCCAGCAGCAATGCGGGCTTCCACAGCCTTGTAGGCGTCCTTGTACTCGATGATATCCACGGTGGAGCCAGACAGCAGGGTGGAATCCCCGGCGTCCTCCACACGCACCTTGCGCATCATCTGACGGGCGATGACCTCGATGTGCTTGTCGTTGATATCTACGCCCTGCTGACGGTAGGGCTTCTGAACTTCCTGAATGAGGTAGTTGTGAACGGCGTCCACACCACGTACCCGCAGCACGTCGTGGGGGGACAGAGCACCGTCGGTGAGCTCCTGACCCTTGACCACCTTGTCTCCGGCCTTGACCCGGATACCGGCGCTGTATGGAATGGCGTAGGTGACCACCTCGCCGTCATCGGCGGTGATGGTGACATTGCACAGGGTGGCGCGCTTGGCCTCCTCCATGGAGACGGTACCGCTGATTTCAGCCAGCTGGGCCATCTTCTTGGGCTTGCGGGCCTCGAACAGCTCTTCAACACGGGGAAGACCCTGAGTGATATCGCCGCCGGCCACGCCGCCGGTGTGGAAGGTACGCATGGTCAGCTGAGTACCGGGCTCGCCGATGGACTGAGCGGCAATGATACCAACGGCCTCGCCCTGACCCACGGGTTCACCGAAGGCCATGTTCATGCCGTAGCACTTGGCGCACACGCCGTTGCGGGCCTCACAGGTGAGCACGGAGCGCACCTTGATGGACACCTTGCGGTCGGGATCGCCCTCGGCCTCAGCCTGCTCACGCAGCTTGGCCTCGATGAGGTTGGCCTGGTCGGCACTGACCATCTCGTGGTGGCCCACCAGAACCTCGCCGGTGCGGAAGTCCTTGAAGTCCTCGCACAGATAGCGGCCACGCAGACGCTCGTGCAGGGGCTCGATGACCTGGCCGTTCTCGCTGATCTCGAACACGGTGATACCGTCGTGGGTACCACAGTCCTCCTCCCGGATGATAACCTCCTGGGAGACGTCCACCAGACGGCGGGTCAGGTAACCAGAGTCGGCGGTACGCAGAGCGGTATCGGCCATGCCCTTTCGAGCGCCTCTGGAGGAGATGAAGTATTCCAACACGGACAGACCTTCACGGAAGTTGGCCTTAATGGGGATCTCGATGGTACGACCGGAGGTATCGGCCATCAGACCACGCATACCAGCCAGCTGACGAATCTGAGCGGCAGAACCACGGGCGCCGGAGTCGGCCATCATGAAGATGGGGTTGTAGCGGTCCATGCCCTTTTGCAGAGCATCGGACACGTCGGCAGTGGTCTTCTCCCAGGCGGACACCACCAAGCGGTACCGCTCCTCGTTGGTGAGGAAGCCGCGCTTGTACTGGTTCTCGATCTTCACAACTTCCTTCTCGGTGTTGGCGATCAGTTCGGCCTTCTGGGGAGGCACGGTCATGTCAGCGATGGCCACGGTCAGAGAGCCGCGGGTGGAGAACTTATAGCCACGGGCCTTGATGGTGTCCAGCACGGTGGCGGACACAGTGAAGCCGTGCTTTTCAATGCACTTGTCCACAATCTTGCCCAGCTGTTTCTTGCCGCAGACGAAGTTGATCTCAGGATCAAATGCCTTATCGGGATCGGTGCGATCCACAAAGCCCAGGTCCTGGGGAATGCCCTCGTTGAAAATCAGGCGGCCCACGGTGGTGAGCACCATCTTCTCCTGGGTCACGCCGTCCAGCTCGGCAGAGCGGCGCACCAGAATGGGCTCGTGCAGGTCCAGCTCGCCCTCATCGTAAGCCAGCTTGGCAGCCTGATCGCTCTCAAAGCTCTGGTAGACCTCACGGGCCTTGCCGTCCACAGCCTCAGCGCACAGAGCGGGAGTGGTGCGGTACCAGCGGTTAGCCTCCTCGTCCCGCACCCAGATGCGGTCGTTGAGAGACACCTCGCCCCGCTCCAGAGCGGCAGCGGCGTCGGCGGTAGTCTCGTAAGCGCAGTCGGGATCGTGCTCGGGGTCACGCTCGTAGGTCAGGTAGTAGGAGCCCAACACCATATCCTGGGTGGGCACGGCCACGGCGCCGCCGTCGGAGGGCTTCAACAGGTTGTTGGCAGCCAGCATCAGGATGCGGGCCTCAGCCTGAGCCTCGGCGGACAGGGGCACGTGGATAGCCATCTGGTCGCCGTCGAAGTCGGCGTTAAAGGCGGTACACACCAGGGGGTGGAGCTTCATGGCGCGGCCTTCCACCAGCACCGGCTCGAAGGCCTGGATGCCCAGACGGTGGAGGGTAGGAGCACGGTTGAGCATGACGGGGTGCTCCTTGATGACAAACTCCAAAGCGTCCCACACAGCGGGAGAGGCCTTATCCACCATCTTCTTGGCGGACTTGATGTTATTGGCGTGGCCGTCCTCCACCAGCTTCTTCATGACAAAGGGGCGGAACAGCTCAATGGCCATCTCCTTGGGCACGCCGCACTGATAGATCTTCAGCTCAGGGCCGACCACGATAACGGAACGGCCGGAGTAGTCCACGCGCTTACCCAGCAGGTTCTGACGGAAGCGGCCCTGCTTACCCTTGAGCAGGTCGGACAGGGACTTCAGAGCCCGGTTGTTGGCGCCGGTGACGGCACGACCGCGGCGGCCGTTGTCGATCAGGGCGTCCACAGCCTCCTGGAGCATGCGCTTTTCGTTGCGCACGATGATGTCGGGGGCGTTGAGCTGGATCAGGCGCTTGAGACGGTTGTTACGGTTGATGACACGACGGTAGAGGTCGTTCAAATCGGAGGTGGCGAAGCGGCCGCCGTCCAGCTGCACCATGGGGCGCAGCTCAGGGGGGATGACGGGCAGCACGTCGATGATCATCCACTCGGGCTTGTTGCCGGAGAGACGGAAGGCATCCACCACTTCCAGACGCTTGACGATCTTGGCCTTCTTCTGGCCGGTGGCGTCCTTGAGCTGGGCGCGCAGGCTCTCGGACAGCTGCTCCAGATCCAGGTCTTGCAGCAGCTTCTTCACAGCCTCAGCGCCCATGCCGGCCTGGAAATCGTCCTCGTAGTACTCCCGCAGCTTGCGGTACTCGGCGTCGGACAGGATCTGATTCTTGGTCAGATGGGTGTAGTCGGGGCCGGGATCGGTGACGATATAAGAGGCGAAGTACAGCACCTTCTCCAGGATGCGGGGGCTGATGTCCAGCAGCAGACCCATGCGGGAGGGGATGCCCTTAAAGTACCAGATGTGGGACACGGGGGCGGCCAGCTCAATGTGGCCCATGCGCTCACGGCGCACCTTGGCACGGGTGACCTCCACGCCGCAGCGGTCACACACCTTGCCCTTGAAGCGAATCTTCTTATACTTACCGCAGTGGCACTCCCAGTCCTTGGTTGGACCAAAGATGCGCTCGCAGAACAGACCGTCCCGCTCCGGCTTCAGGGTGCGGTAGTTGATGGTCTCAGGCTTCTTGACCTCGCCGTAGGACCACTCCCGGATCTGCTCTGGGGAGGCGATGCCAATGCGGATGGCGTTAAACTCAGCGTAGCTCATTACCTCAACCTCCCTTTCTTAGTCTTCGTCGCCGTAGGAGTCATCCTGGTCGGCGGTATCATTCTCATTGATGGCCACGGACAGATCGTCGTCGTCGCTGGTCTCCTTCATGGTAAAGCCAGCCTGGGCGAAATCACTCTCGCTGCCGTAATCCTGGTAGCGGTCGTAATCCTCCTTGAAGCGGCCGGGCTGATAGGTATCCTCGTCCTCGTCCTTGAGCTCGATCTGGTTGCCGTTCTCGTCCAGCACCTGGATGTCCAGACACAGAGCCTGCAGCTCCTTGACCAGAACCTTGAAGGACTCGGGCACGCCGGGCTTGGGCACGTTGAAGCCCTTGACGATGGACTCGTAGGTGCGCACACGACCGGTGACGTCGTCGGACTTGACGGTGAGGATCTCCTGGAGGGTGTAGGCAGCGCCGTAAGCCTCCAGAGCCCAAACTTCCATTTCGCCGAAGCGCTGGCCGCCGAACTGGGCCTTGCCGCCCAAGGGCTGCTGGGTGACCAGGGAGTAGGGGCCGGTGGAACGGGCGTGGATCTTATCGTCCACCAGGTGGTGGAGCTTGAGGAAGTACACGTAGCCCACGGTGACGGGGTTGTCAAACCGCTCGCCGGTACGACCGTCGTACAGCCAGCTCTTGCCGTCGCGGCGCAAACCGGCCAGCTCCAGGGTGTCGGCGATGTCCTTCTCGTCGGCGCCGTTGAAGATGGGGGTGGCCACCTTCCAGCCCAGAGCCTGGGCCGCGTAGCCCAAGTGGACCTCCAGCACCTGACCGATGTTCATACGGGAAGGCACGCCCAGGGGGTTCAGAACGATGTCCAGGGGGGTGCCGTCGGGCAGGAAGGGCATATCCTCCTGGGGCAGAATGCGGGAGACAACACCCTTGTTACCGTGACGACCGGCCATCTTATCGCCCACGCTGATCTTACGCTTCTGGGCGATGTAGACGCGCACCACCTGGTTGACGCCGGGAGCCAGCTCGGCGCCCTCCTCGCGGGTGAACACCTTCACGTCCACGATGATGCCGCACTCGCCGTGGGGCACCTTCAGGGAGGTGTCGCGGGTCTCGTGGGCCTTCTCACCGAAGATGGCGCGGAGCAGACGCTCCTCGGCGGTCATCTCGGTCTCGCCCTTGGGGGTGACCTTACCAACCAGGTAGTCGCCGGCACGTACCTCGGCGCCCACGCGGATGATGCCGCGCTCGTCCAGGTCCTTCAGGGCGTCCTCACCCACGTTGGTGATGTCACGGGTGATTTCCTCGGGGCCCAGCTTGGTGTCACGGGCCTCGGTCTCATATTCCTCAATGTGGATGGAGGTGAACACGTCCTCCTTCACCATGCGCTCGTTGAGCAGAATGGCGTCCTCGTAGTTGTAACCTTCCCAGGTCATAAAGCCCATGAGAATGTTCTTGCCCAGAGCGATCTCACCGTCACAGGTGGAGGGACCGTCGGCCAGGGTGTCCCGGGCCTTCACCCGGTCGCCCACGGAGACGATGGGACGCTGGTTGATGCAGGTACCGTGGTTGGAGCGCAGGAACTTGGTCAGCTTGTAGGTCTTCTCCTCGCCGCCGTCGTAGCGCACGGAAATGGCGGTGGCGTCCACCTTGGTGACCACACCGTCGCCCTCGGCCAGCACAACCACCTCGGAGTCCTGGCAGTTCTTGTACTCCTGACCAGTGGCCACGATGGGGGCCTGGGTGGTGAGCAGAGGCACGGCCTGACGCTGCATGTTAGCGCCCATCAGAGCACGGTTGGCGTCGTCGTTTTGCAGGAAGGGGATCATGGCGGTGGCCACGGACACCATCATCTTGGGGGACACGTCCACGTAGTCCACCTGGTTGAAGTCCACCTCGATGATCTCGTTGCGGTGACGGCAGGCCACACGGCGGTGGGTGAAGGTGCCGTCCTCCGCCACGGGCTCGGTGGCCTGAGCCACGTTGAACTCGTCCTCCACGTCGGCGGTCATGTACTCCACCTGGTCGGTGACCCGGGCGGCGACACACTTGCCGTTCTCGTCGTAAATCTTCTCCACCTTGCGGTAGGGGGCCTCAATGAAGCCGTAGCGGTTGATGCGGGCATAGGAGGCCAGGTAGGAAATCAGACCGATGTTGGGACCTTCGGGAGTCTCGATGGGGCACAGACGGCCATAGTGGCTGTAGTGAACGTCTCGGACGTCGAAGGAGGCGCGGTCACGGCTCAGACCGCCGGGGCCCAGAGCGGACAGACGGCGCTTATGGGTCAGCTCAGCCAGGGGGTTGGTCTGGTCCATGAACTGGGACAGGGGGCTGGAACCGAAGAACTCCTTGATGGCGGCGGTGACGGGGCGGATGTTGATCAGGGACTGGGGGGTGACAATGTCCAGGTCCTGGATGGTCATACGCTCCCGGATGACCCGCTCCATGCGGGTGAAGCCGATGCGGAACTGGTTTTGCAGCAGCTCGCCCACGCAGCGCAGACGGCGGTTGCCCAGGTGGTCGATGTCGTCGGGGGTACCCACGCCAAAGGCCAGACAGTTGAGGTAGTTGATGGTGGCCATCATGTCATCCACAATGATGTGGTTGGGGATGAGGTCGGTCATGCGCTCCCGGATGAGGTCGGCAAAGTCCTCCTGAGAGAGGCCCTCGGCGTCCCGCTTTTCCAGCAGCTCCTTCAAGACCACAAAGCGCACCTTCTCGGTCACGCCCACGGTCTCGGGGTCGAAGTCCACGAAGTCGGCCATGTTGACCATGCCATTGGAGAACACCTTGACGATGTGGGTGCCGGTGTGCAGGTCCTCCACCTCCACAAAGGCCTCGTTGACGCCCAGGCGGTCTAGCTCCATGGCCCGCTCACGGGTGAGCACCTCGCCAGCCTCGGCCACGATCTCACCGGTGGAGGGGTCAGCCACGGGGGCAGCCAGCTTCTGACCGGACAGACGGGTCCACATGGTCAGCTTCTTGTTGAACTTGTAGCGGCCCACGGCGGACAGGTCATAGCGGCGGGGATCGAAGAACAGAGCGTTGAGCAGGCTCTCGGCAGAGTCCACCGTGGGGGGCTCGCCGGGACGCATCTTGCGGTAGATCTCCAGCAGGGCCTCCTCATAGGTCTTGCAGGAATCCTTCTCCAGGGTGGCCAGAATGCGGGGGTCCTCACCGAACATGTCCAGAATCTCGGCGTCGGTCTTGGGGCCCACGGCACGGATGAGGCAAGTGATGGGCAGCTTGCGGTTTTTGTCGATGCGCACATAGAACACATCGGACAGGTCGGTCTCATACTCCAGCCAGGCGCCGCGATAGGGAATCACGGTGGAGGCGTAGGTGATGTTGTCGGCCTTGTCGGCGTTGCGGGCGTAGTACACGCCGGGGGAACGCACGATCTGGGAGACGATGACGCGCTCAGCGCCGTTGATGACGAAGGTGCCGGCGTCGGTCATCAGGGGGAAATCGCCCATGAAGATCTCCTGCTCCTTGATCTCGCCAGTCTCCTTGTTGCGCAGGCGCACCTGCACCTTAATGGGGGCGGCGTAGGTGGCGTCCTGGGCTTTGCACTCTTCAATGGTGTACTTGGGGGGATCGTCCATGGAGAAGCCGATAAAGCTCAGCTCCAGGTTCCCGGCATAGTCGGTGATGGCTTCCACATCGTTGAACACTTCCTGCAGCCCGGTCTCAAAGAACCACTTGTAGGAAGACTTCTGGATCTCCAGCAGGTAGGGCATCTCCAGAATTTCCTCGCTGCGGGCGAAGCTCTTGCGCAAGGTCTTGCCGTAATAGACGTCTTTGACCGCTCTTGCCATTTGCTGATCACGCTCCACTTCGTAAGAATTTTGCAGGTGGCGCAGGCGCGCACACCCGGGGTTGTTGTCACTTTCAGAAAATTTCCTCTTGCATTTCCTGGTATGGTCTGCTATACTGTGCTTAGCCTGGGGGAGTATTCCCCTGCTTTTTGACCATATGTTAAAAGCAATTTATGATACCATAGCTTTTGTCCCCTGTCAAGGTTGTTCTTGATTGCGGGGCATATTTTTTTGATTTTCCAGGCTTCTCCCCTGTTTTTGCAAAATTGTGCTACCATTTCCCCAGGCCTTATGGTATGATATAGGGCACTATGCCTAGAAAACTTTCACGATAAGCGAAGGAGTCCGATATGATTACTGTTTCTGACCTGTCCCTGAGCTACCAGGGCGCCCCCCTGTTCTCCCATGTGGACCTGCAGTTCACCCGGGGCAACTGCTACGGCATCATCGGCGCCAACGGCGCTGGCAAATCCACCTTTTTGAAAATTCTCTCCGGCCAGCTGGAGCCCACCAGCGGCTCGGTGTCCATCCTGCCCAAGGTGCGCATGTCGGTGCTCAAGCAGGACCAGAACGCCTATGACGCCTATACCGTGCTGGACACCGTCATCATGGGCAATCAGACCCTGTACGAGATCGGCCGGGAGATGAACGCCCTGTACGAGAAAGAGGACTTCACCGACGAGGACGGCCTGCGGGCTGCCGACCTCCAGGCGGAGTACGCCGAGATGGGCGGCTACGAGGCCGAGTCCGACGCCAGCCGCATTCTCCAGGGTCTGGGCATCGGGGTGGACCTGCACTATAACAACATGGAGACCCTGGACGCCCGTCTGAAGGTGAAGGTGCTGCTGGCTCAGGCTCTGTTCGGCGCCCCCGACATCCTGCTGCTGGACGAGCCCACCAACAACCTGGACATTGCCGCCGTGGAGTGGCTCAACGACTTTTTGCTGGACTACGACGGCACCGTCATCGTGGTCAGCCACGACCGTCACTTCCTCAACACCGTGTGCACCCACATCGTGGACATCGACTACAACCAGATCAAGATGTACGTGGGCAACTACGACTTCTGGTACGAGTCCTCCCAGCTGGTGCAAAACCTCATCAAGCAGCAGAACAAGCGCAACGAGGACAAGATCAAGGAATTGCAGGAGTTTATCTCCCGGTTCTCCGCCAACAAGTCCAAGTCCAAGCAGGCCACTGCTCGCCGCAAACTGCTGGACAAGCTCACCGTGCAGGAGCTGCCCGCCTCCTCCCGCCGCTATCCCTGGGTGGGCTTCTCCCCTGACCGAGAAGTGGGCAAGGACATCCTCTTTGTCACCGACGTGTCCAAGACCGTGGATGGGGTAAAGGTGCTGGACAAAGTGTCCTTCATCGTGGGCCACGGGGACAAAATCGCCTTTGTGGGTGACAACGAAAACGCCCACACCGCCCTGTTCAAGATCCTCACCGGCGAGTGGGAGCCCGACGAGGGCACCGTGAAGTGGGGCCAGACCGCCACCTTCTCCTACTTCCCCAAGGACAACTCTCCCTTCTTCAACGACTGTGACCTGAACATTCTGGACTGGATGCGCCAGTTCTCCGAGGACCAGCACGAGAGCTACCTTCGGGGCTTCCTGGGCCGGATGCTCTTCTCCGGGGATGACATCTTCAAGCCTGTGAAGGTGCTCTCCGGTGGCGAAAAGGTGCGGTGCATGCTCTCCCGCATGATGCTGTCCGGGGCCAATGTTCTGCTGCTGGACCAGCCCACCAACCACCTGGACCTGGAGTCCATCGCCGCTTTGAACAACGGCCTGGAGGCGGTGAAGTGCAACGTGCTGGTGTCCTCCCACGACCACCAGCTGGTGCAGACCGTGGCCAACCGCATCTTCGACTTCACCCCCGACGGCAAACTCATCGACAAGCGCATGAGCTATGAGGACTATCTGGAGGCTCAGCTGCACCATGACTGATGGGGTGTACCTGACCCTGGTATGGCTGGGGGTGCTCTCCGCCTTCACCCTGCTCCTCTTTGGCTGGGATAAACTTATGGCCAAGCTGGGGCGGCGGCGGATTCCCGAGGCATCCCTCCTCCTGGCCTGTCTGGCCGGTGGGGCCGTGGGCGGCTTTGTGGGGATGCATCTCTTTCACCACAAAATCCGCAAACCCAAGTTTTATGTGACAGTTCCCCTGCTGGTTGTCCTGGATGCGGCGATTTTTGTGGCCGTTCTGATTCGATCTTGACAAAAGGCCTTTCTGCCCAGAAAAAAGTGGCAGAAAGGCCTTTTTCGACAATTTATATGGTTGACAAGCGGGAAACAAAGAGTTACAATAGTTACAAATTGGTTACAATACATCTTCTGCGTATTTTCTAAGGAGGCTATCATGGCTGACAAGAGCAACACACTCATGTATAAAGGACATCCCCTGCGCCGTAAGGACAACCTGGTTTACTACGGCTCCATGGCGGATAAGTATATTGTAATGATTCAAATCATGAGCTCCACCAAATCCGGCGATCTGGAAATTGCCGATAAGGTCCACCTGGAGCTCCAACTCACCGATCCCGATCTGAAGAGCCGGGACCGCGTGGTGAAGAAGTCGGACCTTCCTGATCTGTTCTCCGCCATCGACATGGGCTCCATCTGGCTGATGCGTGCCCTGTCGGGGAAATAAATAAGAAAGTAGGAGGCTTGCTCCCATGCACGAAAAGAGAAGACTGGTCAAGGTCGCCGCCATCACCGGCCTTGCACTGGTCATGACCACTGGCATCGCCCTGGCTTCCATTGGCAAGGGCACCGTGACGGCAGACGCCCTGCGCCTGCGCAGCCAGGCCAACACCAACTCCAGCATCATCACCTTGGCTCCCCGCAACAGCGTGGTCACCCTGCTGGAAGAGCTGGACGGCTGGTACAAGGTCTCTTATGGCGATCAGGTGGGTTACATGTCCGCCGATTGGCTGAACGTGAGCCAGACCGGCAGCGAAGCCGTGGAGGGCAAGGGCACCGTGACCGCCGACGCGCTGAATGTGCGTTCCGGCGCTGGCACCGTGTACAACCGCCTGGGCCTTTTGTACAAGGGCACCTCTGTGATGATTCTGGAGGACTGCGGCAACGGTTGGTATAAGGTTTCCGGCGGCGGCTGCACCGGCTATGTGTCCGCGGAGTGGGTGAAGGTGTCCGACAGCAACGGCTCCGGCAGCTCCACCGCCACCCCCATTGGCACCGGCACCGTCAACACCGCCTGCCTCAACGTCCGCTCTGGCGCTGGCACCAACTACTCCCGTGTGGGCTATCTGTACAACGGCAACTCCGTGTCCATCCTCAAGGACTGCGGCAACGGCTGGTATGAGATCTCCTACGGCAGCGGCAGCGCCTATGTGTGCGCCGATTACATCAGCCGAGGGGACAGCTCCAACAGCGGTTCCAACAACGGCAGTTCTTCCGAGACCAAGACCACTGGCTACGTCACCGCCGACGCGCTGAATGTGCGCTCCGGCGCTGGCACCAACTACTCCCGCCTGGGGCTTCTGTACACCGGCAACTCCGTGACCATCCTGGGGGATGAGGTCAACGGCTGGTACAAGATTTCCTACAAAAACGGCGTGGGCTATGTCTCCGCTGAGTACATCTCCACCAGCGGCAACAACGGTGGCAGCAACAACTCCGGCAGCTCTTCCACCTCTTCTCTGGGTGAGAAGGCTGTGGCCCTGGCCAAGCAGCAGCTGGGCAAGCCCTATGTGTACGGCGCTGCCGGCCCCAACAGCTTTGACTGTTCCGGCCTGTTCTACTACATCTTCAACCAGCTGGGTGTCAACATCGCCCGCGGCTCTTCCAGCCAGTACTACAACAGCGGCACGTTTGTTTCTGTGGACGACATGCAGCCCGGTGACTTGGTGTTCCTCTTTGATCCCAAGTATGACTACTCCGGCGGCACTCTGCCCACCACCCACGTGCTGATGTATATTGGCGACAACACCGTGCTCCACGCCTCTACCACCAGCAACACCGTGCGCACCGACACTCTGTTCGGCAGCTACTACGGCAACTACGTGGTGGCGGTCAAGCGCATGGGCTGACGCTTCACGAAAATGCGAGCATTTTCATGAGAGAGTTGCAGTCCGCTGCATCGCACTCGCTTGCGCTCGCACGTTTGCGGCCTGAGAAGTGTATTTTCCTATGCACATGTCCTGGGAAAATACGAAATCTCAATTCATTCCGTCACCTGCGGGCGACGGAACTCTGCGAGGCTTTTTACACAAAAAGCGTTTTCAAGTTATTTCCCGTGGCAATCCATTTCCTGGGTCGCCACGGGAATTTTCTTGATTGCTCTTTACATCCTGTCCCATTTGGGGTACAATACTTTCATCCGATGAATCGGACGTATAGATTTTTATCGGGGGTGCTCCCAATGAATGATATGGATTATACACGCAAGTTCAGCGTCAATATGAACAAGGATGATGAGATTCGCTCCATCCTCAGCTCGGTCTATGCCTCTTTGCAGGAGAAGGGCTACAATCCCATCAACCAGATCGTAGGTTACATCCTCAGCGAGGATCCCACCTACATCACCAACCACAACAACGCCCGCTCCCTCATCCGCAAGCTGGATCGGGATGAGCTGTTGCAGAACATGCTCAAAGATTACCTGGATCTCTGATCCTAGAACAAACCAAAGCCGATGCAGACACTTGGTCTGCATCGGCTTCTTTGTTTGGCTCCCCTGGGTCAGGGGAGCCAATTTCACTTCATCAGTAAGTACATAACCGCCTTCTGGGCGTGGAGCCGGTTCTCCGCCTCCTCGAAGATCTCGTCGGCGTGGGCCTCGAACACCTCAGCGGTGATCTCCTCCCCCCGGTGGGCGGGCAGGCAGTGCTGCACCATACACCCGGGCTTAGCCAGAGACAAGAGCTTGTCGTCAATGCAGTACCCGGCAAAGGCCTTGGCGCGCTCGGCGCGCTCCTCCTCCTGGCCCATGGAAGCCCACACGTCAGTGATGACCACGTCGGCGTCCACCACCGCGTCCTCCGGCTTGCGGCACAGCTGGAACTTGGGCCCTTCCACCGAGGCAGCGAAGTCCAGCACCTGGGGATCAGGATCATACCCCTGGGGGCAGGCCACAGACACATCCATGCCGCACTTCAGGCCGCCCACGATGAGGGAGTTTGCCATGTTGTTGCCGTCCCCGATGAAGGCCATTTTCAGCCCCTCCAGCCGGGTCATCTTCTCCCGGATGGTCATCAGGTCGGCCAGCACCTGGCAGGGGTGGGCAAAGTCGGTGAGGCCGTTGATGACGGGGATGGAGGCGCACTTGGCCAGGGTCTCCACCTCATCCTGGGAATAGGTTCGAATCATGATGCCGTCGCAGTAGCGGGAGAGCACCCGGGCAGTGTCCTCGATGGGCTCCCCACGGCCAATCTGGCTCTCCTTGCCGGAGAGGAACAGGGCGTGGCCACCCAGCTGATACATGCCCACCTCAAAGGAGACACGGGTGCGGGTGGAGTTCTTCTCAAAAATCATGGCCAGGGTCTTGCCCCGCAGCGCATCGTGGGGAATGCCATGCTTCTGGCTGTACTTCATCTGGTCCGCGGTGTCCAGAATTTCCTTGATGTCCTCCCCGCTCAAATCCAACAGCTTGAGTAAATCCTTTTTCATTCTTCGAACCTCCCTGGGAACTTGTTTTCTTACACCCGAGACAGCACGTCCCGGAACACGCTCAGGCCCTTGTCCATCTCCTCCCGGGTGATGGTCAGAGGGGGCAGGAACCGAAGACCTGTCCCGGCGGTGAGGGTCAGCAGACCTCCCACGTTGAGCTTGGCACACAGCTCTTTGTTGCTGTACCCTTCTGCCACATCAATGCCAATCATCAGGCCCAGACCGCGGGTCTTACCCAGGCAGGGCAGGTTCATGTCCTCAATGGTCTGGCGGATGTAGGCGCCCTTCTCCTTGGCCTGGGCTATGGTCTCGTCGTCCAGCACCTCCAGCACGGCGCAGCCGGCGGCAGCGCTCACCGGGTTGCCGCCGAAGGTGGAGCCGTGGGTGCCAGGGCCCAGGATATTGCGGCACTTTTCATTGACCAGGAAGCCGCCCATGGGCAGGCCACCGGCGATGCCTTTGGCAAAGGAACAGGCGTCGGGCTGAATGCCGTACTGCTGGAAGGCAAAGAGGGTGCCGGTGCGACCAATGCCCGTCTGCACCTCATCCACCAGCAGCAGCCAGTCCCGCTTCTCACACAGCTGAGCCAGCTGCTGGACAAACTCCTTGTCCATGGGCAGCACGCCGCCCTCGCCCTGCACCAGCTCCAGCAGCACCGCGCACACGTCGTGGCCCGCCACCTCCTGGATGGCCTCCATGGTGGGGTCGGCGCTGCGGAATCCTTCCGTGAAGGGGAAGAAATACTGGTGGAATACCTCCTGGCCGTTGGCGGCCAGAGTGGTGATGGTACGGCCGTGGAAGGAGCGGTTGAGGGTAATGACGGTGCCTCTCCCCTTGCCGTACTTGTCAAAGGAATATTTACGGGCCAGCTTGATTAGCCCCTCGTTGGCCTCAGCACCCGAGTTGCCAAAGAAGGCCGCGGACATGCCGGACCGGGTGCACAGCTTTTCCGCCAACTGGGCGTAGGGCTGGGTGTAGTACAAGTTGGAGGCGTGGCCCAGCTTGGCCGCCTGCATGGTCACCGCTGCCAGCCACTTGGGGTGGGCAGTGCCCAGAGACAGAACGCCGATGCCAGAGGCGAAGTCGATGTACTCCTTTCCCTCCAGGTCGTACATGGTAGCGCCCAGGCCGTGATCCAGGGCAATGGGGTTGCGGCCATAGGTCTGAATCAGATATTGATGGTCCAAATCCATCAGTTGTTGCGTATTCATAGGTTCCTCCTTATCGCACCAGCATGGTGCCCGCTCCGTCGTCGGAGAGCAATTCGATCAAAATGGAATGGGGAATCCGCCCGTCCAGAATGACGGTGGAGTGCACCCCAGAGCGCACCGCCTCCACCGAGCAGTCGATTTTGGGGATCATGCCGCCGCTGATGATGCCGTCCTTGATGAGGCCGGGAATCTCGGACACGGGCACCGAGTGGATGAGGGTGCTCTCGTCCTTGGGGTCCCGCAACAGGCCACGCACGTCGGTGAGCAGCACCAGCTTCTCCGCCCCCAGGGCCACCGCCAGCTTGGCCGCAGCGGTATCGGCGTTGATGTTGTAGGAGGTGTCGGCATCGGTGCCCAGGGCCACGGTGGACACCACGGGGATGTACCCCATGGACAGAGCGTCCTGTATCACCTTGGGGTTGACGTGGGTGATCTCCCCCACCAGGCCGTATTTTTCGTCCAGCTGCACGGCCTGGAACAGGTCGGCGTCCATGCCGCACAAGCCCAGAGCCTGGCCACCCATGCGGTTGAGGGTGGCCACCAGGTCCTTGTTCACCTTGCCGCACAGCACCTGCTGCACCACGTCCATGGTCTCTTCGTCGGTGTAGCGCAGACCGTCCACAAACTTGCCCTCTTTGCCCAGACGTTTCAGCATCTGGTTGATCTCCGGGCCGCCCCCGTGGACCACCACCACGTGGATGCCCACCAGGGACAGGAGGATGATGTCGGAAATGACGGCACAGCGCAGCTCCTGGGAGATCATCGCGTTGCCGCCGTACTTGACCACAATGGTCTTTCCGCTGTATTTCTGAATGTAAGGCAGAGCCTCCGCCAGCACTTGGGCCCGGTCTGCCAGTGAATAAGCCATGTTCAGCACCTTCGATTTCTTAGGAGCGATAGTCTCCGTTGATTTTTACATACTCATAGGTCAGATCGCAGCCCCAGCAGGTGGCCTGGTCGTCCCCCTCGTGGAGGTTCACCCCGATGACCACCTCGTCCTGGCTCAAAATCTTCTTGGCCAGGTCCTCGTCAAAGTCCACCCCGGCGCCATGCTGGCACACCAGGATGTCCCCCTGGATGGAGGAGAAGGTCACGTCCACATACTCGGGGCGGAAGGGGGCCTTGGAGTAGCCCATGGCGCACAGCACACGGCCCCAGTTGGCGTCCGCGCCAAACATAGCGGCCTTCACCAGAGAGGAACCCACCACCGCCTTGGCCAAACGCTCGGCGGTCTCCTCACTGCGTGCTCCAGTCACGGTGCAGGTAATGAGGCGGCTGGCGCCCTCGCCGTCAGCGGCAATGGAACGGGCCATGGTCTCGCACACCTGGTGCAGAGCCTTGTAGAACACGGTGAAGTCGTCATCCTTCCACTCGATCTGGGGGTTGCCTGCCATGCCGTTGGCCAGCACCACGCACATGTCGTTGGTGGAGGTGTCCCCGTCCACGGTGACCCGGTTGAAGGTGCGGGGCACGATGTCATGGAGGGCATCGGCCAGCATCTCCGAGGTGATGGCGCAGTCGGTGGTGATGAAGCACAGCATGGTGCCCATGTTGGGGTGAATCATGCCGGAGCCCTTGGCGATGGCCCCGATGGTCACGGGCTTTCCGCCAATGGTAACAGTGAGGGCGATCTCCTTTTTCACCGTATCGGTGGTCATAATGGCGTGGGCGGCGGCGTCCGAGCCCTCATAGGACAGCTCCCCGGCCACCTGGGGCATCCCCTTTTCAATGGCGGCAATGTTCAGGGTCTGGCCAATGACGCCGGTGGAGGCCACCACAAAGTCCTCGGCCTGAAGTCCAGTGGCCTGAGCGGCCAGCTCACACATCTTCTCGGCGTTTTCGTGGCTGAGAGGGGCACAGGCGTTGGCATTGCCGCTGTTGGCCACAATGCCCCGGCACACTCCGTCCTCCAGGTGCCCCATGGTCACATACAGGGGAGCGGCCTTCACCCGGTTGAGGGTGTAGGTGGCGGCAGCGGTGCACTCGCAGTCGGACACGATCATGGCCAGATCGGGCTTGCCACGGGTACCGGGCACACCGGCGTGGCTGGCCTTGACGCCGCAGTATACCCCTGCGGCACGGAATCCTTTGGGGGCGGTGACACCGCCGGAAATCGTTTTCATATCCATTCTCCTTTATTTGCTGCGCTGGGCCACAAACTTCTCCATGGCCTCGATCTGTTCCTTCACCGACTGCTCGGAGGGGCCACCGTACACGGTGCGGCCGTTGACACAGGTTTTCAGCTGGAGGGCTTCGTACACATCCTCGTCAAACAGGGAGCAGATGGCCCGGAAGTCCTTCAAAGGCAGGGTGTCCAGGCTCTCCCCGGACTTGATGCAGATGTTCACCAGACGACCCACGATCATGTAGGCCTCCCGGAAGGGCATGCCCTTTTTCACCAGGTAGTCGGCGCAGTCGGTGGCGTTGATGAAGCCGCCGGAGGCCGCACGTGCCATGTTCTTGGGCCGCACGGACAGGGTGTCCAGCATGGCGGCAAACACAGGCACGCACAGCTCCACGGTGTCGATGGCGTCAAACACCGGCTCTTTGTCCTCCTGCATGTCCTTGTTGTAGGCCAGGGGTAGGCCCTTCATGACAGTGAGCAGGGTGATGAGGGAGCCGTACACCCGGCCCGTCTTACCACGCACCAACTCGGCCACGTCGGGGTTTTTCTTCTGGGGCATGATGGAGGAGCCGGTGGAATAGGCGTCGTCCAGGTCCACGAACTTAAACTCCCAGGAGCACCACAGGATGATCTCCTCGGAGAACCGGGACAGGTGCATCATCAAAATGGACAGAGCGGACAGCAGTTCAATGGCGTAGTCCCGGTCGGACACGGCGTCCATGGAGTTGTCACAGGGCTTGGCAAAGCCCAGGGCGGCAGCTGTCTGGAACCGGTCCACAGGATAGGTAGAAGTGGCCAAAGCGCCGGCGCCCAAGGGGCACTCGTCCATGCGCTCCAGGCAGTCCTCCAGACGGGTCACGTCCCGGCGCAGCATGTTGGCGTAGGCCATCATGTAGTGGCCAAAGGTGGTGGGTTGGGCCCGCTGCAAGTGGGTGTAGCCGGGCATAACGGTATGTAAATTGGCCTTGGCCTTTTGGATGAGTACCTTCTGCAGATCCACAATCATGTCAATGATGGTGGGAATCTGCTCCTTCACATAGAGGCGGAAGTCGGTGGCCACCTGGTCGTTACGGCTGCGCCCGGTGTGCAGACGCTTGCCCGTCTGACCGATACGCTGGGTGAGAAGGGCCTCGATGTTCATGTGGATGTCCTCGTTGTCCAGAGAGAACTCCACCTTCTCCTCCTCGATGTCCTCCAAAATGGCTTTCAGACCTTCCACGATTTTCTCCGCCTCGTGCTCCTCAATGATGCCCTGTTTGCCCAGCATGGTGGCGTGGGCAATGGAGCCCCGGATATCCTGCTCATAGAGGCGGGCGTCAAAGGTGATGGAGGAGTTAAAATCGTTGACCTGTGTATCCGTTTCCTTTTGGAACCGGCCTGCCCATAATTTCATATGCAATCACTGCCTTTTATAAAAAGATAGTCCAAGCGCAGGGGCGGCCTTTCGCCGCCCCTGCGTGGGTAGAACTTATTTCAATTTGCCTTGCTCCCGCAGAGCCTGCACGGTATCAGGCAGGCCCCAGAGGTTGATAAATCCGGTGGCATCGTCCTGGTTGTAGTCGCTCTCCTCAAAGGTCACCAGGTTCTCAGAGTAGAGAGAACAGGGGGAGGTGACGGAAGAGGTGATGATGTTGCCCTTGTACAGCTTCAGCTTCACGGTGCCGGTGACGTACTCCTGGGTCTTCACGGCGAAAGCCTGGAGCGCCTCCCGCAGAGGAGTAAACCACTTGCCGTTGTAGATGAGGTCTGCAAAGTCAATGGACAGCTTCTGCTTCATGTGCTTGGTGTCCTTGTCGATGGTGATCATCTCCAGCACCTCGTGGGCCCGGTAGAGGATGGTGCCGCCGGGAGTCTCGTACACGCCGCGGTCCTTCATGCCCACCAGACGGTTCTCCACAATGTCCAGCAGACCAATGCCGTTGGCGCCGCCCAGGTCGTTGAGCTTGCGGATGATGTCGCTGGCCTTCATCTTCTCGCCGTCCACGGCCACGGGCCAGCCCTTCTCAAAGTCGATGGTCACATAAGTAGCCTGGTCGGGAGCCATGGCGGGGGACACGCCCATTTCCAGGAAGCCGGGCTTATCGTACTGAGGCTCGTTGGCGGGGTCCTCCAGGTCCAGGCCCTCGTGGGACAGGTGCCACAGGTTCTTGTCCTTGGAGTAGTTGGTCTCCCGGCTGATCTTCAAGGGCACGTTGTGAGCTTCGGCGTAGGCAATCTCCTCTTCTCTGCCCTTGATGTCCCACTCACGCCAGGGGGCGATGATGGTCATCTCAGGAGCGAAACGCTTGATGGCCAGCTCAAAACGCACCTGATCGTTGCCCTTGCCGGTACAGCCGTGGCAGATGGCGTCGGCGCCCTCGGCCTTGGCGATCTCCACCAGACGCTTGGCGATGATGGGACGGGCGAAGGCGGTGCCCAGCAGGTAGTCCTCATACTTGGCCCCCATCATCATGGAGGGGATGATCACGTCGTCCACCATCTCGTCGGTGAGGTCCTCCACATACAGCTTGGAAGCGCCGGTCTTGATGGCCTTCTCCTCCAGGCCGTCCAGCTCGGTACCCTGGCCCACATCGCCGGACACGGCGATGATCTCAGGGTTGCCGTAGTTCTCCTTCAGCCAGGGGATGATGATGGATGTATCCAAGCCGCCGGAATAGGCCAGCACTACTTTTTTCACTTCTGCCATGGTTGCATTCCTCCAATGCGTTTCTCTGTCTTAGTGAAGTCCAGTATACGCTCTCTTCTTCCAGAATGCAACCCCCTATTTTGCATAACTATTCAGTCTCACCCAAAAATTTATGGGTAATATTCCACAATATCCAGGGTTTATTCATGTTATAATGAATATTCATTCATGTATGCATAGGGAGGACGCCCACATTTGCAGGCGTCCTCCCCATAGCTCAAACTTGTTTTTTCTCCCGGTGGAGCACCAGCTTCTCCTCCTCCACCCCCAGGCACAGCACATCCCCCTTCTGTAGATCCTGAGACAGGAGCATTTGGGCGGCTGGCTCCTCCACCCTCCGACGCACCGAGCGACGGATGGGACGTGCCCCCTGATCCCGCTCCTGGTCCTTGGTGGGGGTGGCCAACAGGGACACCGCCTTCTCGTCTGCCTTCAACCCCACCCCCAGAGCGGCCAGACGGCCCTCCAGACCCCCCAGAAGCCGTCCGGCAATGCGCTCCAGGTGAGGTTGGTCCAGGCGGTGGAAAAACACCACCTCGTCCAGCCGGTTGAGAAACTCCGGAGGAAACTGCCGTTTCAGTTCCTCCATCACCGCCCCAGTGCGGAAATCCTCCGCATCTCCCCCGGCAAAACCCATGGGGGGCGTGCGGCTGACCATGTGGCGCGCCCCTATGTTGGAGGTCATCACCACCACGGTGTTGCGAAAGTCGGCCTTTCGGCCCAGGCCGTCGGTGAGCACTCCATCCTCCATCACCTGGAGGAGAATGTTGTGCAAGTCGGTGTGGGCCTTTTCCAACTCGTCAAAGAGCACCACCGACCAGGGGCGGCGGCGCACCCGTTCGGTGAGCTGTCCCCCTTCCTCGTGGCCCACGTAACCGGGAGGGGCCCCCACCAGCCGGGACACCGAGTGCTTTTCCATATATTCCGACATGTCAAAGCGGATGATGGCCTCCTCACTGCCAAAGAGGGCGGCGGCCAGGGCTCGGCACAGCTCGGTTTTCCCCACCCCCGTGGGACCCAGAAAGAGGAACACCCCCACCGGGCGGTTGGGCTCTTTCAGCCCCACCCGGGAGCGGCGAATGGCGGCGGACACCGCTGCCACCGCCTGGTCCTGACCCACCACCCGGCGTTTCAGCTCCTCCTCCAGCTCCAGCAGCCGCTGGGCCTCTCCCCGGGTCACCGTCTCCACGGGAATACCCGTCCACTGGGCCACCACGGCGGCCATGTGCCCCGCCTCCAGCTTCTGATGGGAGGGGAGCTGTTTGCGGGCCAGCTTTTTCTCCAATTCACACCGAAAATCCCACTCCGCGTCTCGGAGCATGGCCGCCCGCTCATAGTTTTGCTCTGCCGCCGCTGCTCGGCGCTCTCGCGCCGCCTGTTCCACCCGGTTCATCAGGCCCCGCAGTGCGTGGGGCACCTCCCCCTGCATGCGCAGCTTGGCCGCCCCCTCGTCCATGAGGTCAATGGCCTTGTCGGGTAAAAACCGGTCGGGCAAATACCGCCGGGACAGCTCCACCGCCGCCTGGAGGGCTTCGTCGGTGATGACAATACCGTGGTGGGCCTCATATCGGGGGCGAATCCCCTTTAAAATATCCAAGGTCTGCTGGGGGGTGGGCTCAGCTACCCGCACCGGCTGAAAGCGGCGCTCCAGGGCGGAGTCCTTTTCAATATATTTGCGGTACTCCTCCAGGGTAGTAGCTCCCACCACCTGAATTTCCCCCCGGCCCAGAGCGGGCTTTAGAATGTTGGCCGCATCAATGGCCCCTTCCGCGGAGCCCGCTCCCACAATGTTGTGCAGCTCGTCCAAAAACAAAATGACGTTGCCTGCACGGCGCACTTCCGCCACAATCTGGTTGACCCGGTCCTCAAATTCCCCTCGGTACTTGGTCCCCGCCACCATGGACACCAGGTCCAAAGACAACAGCCGTTTTCCCTGCAAGGGAGGCGGCACCTGACCGCTGGCCATGCGCATGGCCAACCCTTCCGCCACGGCGGTTTTGCCCACCCCCGGCTCACCCACCAGGGCGGGGTTATTTTTGGTGCGCCGGGATAGGATTTGCACCACTCGGCCCACTTCTTCGTCTCGGCCAATGAGGGGATCCAAGTGTCCCAGGGCCGCCATGCGGGTGAGATCCCGGGAATAGCGGTCGGTGAGTTTGGTCTCTCCCCCATCCCGCACCCTGGCCCGCTCTGACCGGGTGGCCTGAATCTCTCCGCCCCACCCGGCTGAATCCCGGGGCAGTCCGCTTTTTTTGCCCGTTGCAGGACAATCCTTCCATTCCTTACTGTCTTCCATGGAATCCCTCCTGTCGTCCCTCCAATCATGGGTTGTTTTGGCCTGGTTTATACCCCCACAGCCGGGATTTTTCTCCATGCCCATTTCTTAAAATTCCTTATTGCATTTTCGGAGAGTTATGCTACAATGAGAGTGGTTCTAACTCTAAAGATGGAGGTGTATTTTACATGGCACATGCAATCAACGATACCTGCGTGTCCTGCGGCGCTTGTGAGTCCACCTGCCCCGTGGGCGCTATCTCCATGGGCGACGATCACATGCAGATCGACGCTGGCAGCTGCATCGACTGCGGCTCCTGCGCTGGCGTTTGCCCCGTGGGCGCCATTGCTCCCGCTGACTAATTTAGTCTGCAAAAAAGGCCGCACAGTCTGAAGGCTGTGCGGCTTTCTTTTTTATCCGTGATGGGAGGCCACCCCAGTGGGGTGGCCTCCCATAATTTTTCTTAGAACAGGCCGGTGATCACGCCATTTTCGTCCACGTCGATCTTCTCGGCGGCGGGCACCTTGGGCAGACCGGGCATGGTCATGATGTCGCCGGTCTGCACCACCACGAAGCCAGCGCCGGCGGACACCTTCACCTTGGACACGGTGATGGTAAAGCCCTCGGGCCGTCCCAGCTGGGTGGCGTCGTCGGACAGGGAGTACTGGGTCTTGGCCATGCACACGGGCAGCTTGTCCAAGCCCATGGCCTCCAGACGTGCCAGTTCCTTGGCAGCAGCGGTGGTGTAGTGCACCCCGGCGCCCCCGTATACCTTCTCCACAATGGCCTGGATTTTGTCCTTCAAAGGCATGTCCAGGTCGTAGGCGTAGTGGAAGGCCTTGGGCTGGTCGCACAGGCGCAGTACTTCCTGGGCCAGCTCCAGGCCGCCCTCGCCGCCCTTGCCCCACACCTCGGACAGGGCCACGTTGACCCCCAGCTCCTGGCAGCGGGTGCGAATGAGGTCCAGTTCCGCCTCGGTGTCGTTGGCAAAGCGGTTGATGGCCACCACAGCGGGCAGGCCGAATACCTGGGTGATGTTCTCCACGTGCTTGAGCAGGTTGGGCAGGCCCCGCTCCAGGGCCTCCAGATTCTCCGCGCCCAGTTCGGTCTTGGGCACGCCGCCGTTGTACTTCAGGGCTTTGACGGTGGCCACAATGACCACAGCGTCGGGAGTGAGCCCAGCGGCCCGGCACTTGATATCCAAGAACTTCTCAGCACCCAGATCGGCGCCGAAGCCCGCCTCAGTGACCACGTAGTCGGCCAGCTTCAAAGCGGTGTCGGTGGCGGAGACGGAGTTGCAGCCGTGGGCAATGTTGGCGAAGGGGCCGCCGTGGACCAGGGCTGGGGTGTGCTCCAGGGTCTGCACCAGGTTGGGCTTGATGGCATCCTTGAGCAGAGCAGCCATGGCGCCCTGGGCCTTCAGGTCGGCAGCGGTGACGGGCTTGTCGTCGTAGGTGTAACCCACGATCATGCGGCCCAGCCGCTCCTTCAAGTCGGACAGACCGGTGGCCAGACACAGCACGGCCATGATCTCACTGGCCACGGTGATGTCGAAGCCGTCCTCCCGGGGTACGCCTTGCATCCGGCCACCCAGGCCGTCCACAATGTTGCGCAGCTGGCGGTCGTTCATGTCCACGCAGCGACGCCAGGTGATCTTCTTCACATCAATACCCAGCGCGTTGCCCTGCTGAATGTGGTTGTCCAGCATGGCGGCCAGCAGGTTGTTGGCCGCACCAATGGCGTGGAAGTCGCCGGTGAAGTGGAGGTTGATGTCTTCCATGGGCACCACCTGGGCGTAGCCGCCGCCAGCAGCGCCACCCTTCACCCCGAACACAGGGCCCAGGGAGGGCTCACGCAGGCAGAGCATCACGTTGCGATCCATGCGGCGCAGGGCATCGGCCAGACCCACGGAAGTGGTGGTCTTTCCCTCTCCGGCGGGGGTGGGGTTGATGGCGGTGACCAGGATCAGCTTGCCCTTCCGGGGTGTCTCCCGCAGAGGGGTGATGTCAATCTTGGCCTTGACCTTGCCGTAATACTCCAGCAAATTCTCGTCGATACCGGCCATAGCCGCCACCTGACCAATGGGAAGCATCTTTGCCTCCTGGGCAATTTGAATGTCTGTTTTCATCTTCCATGCTCCTTCCTGCGCCACAAAAACAAAAAGGGCGCACTGATTTCTCGTGCGCCCAGACGGTCGGCAATACGGCGCACAAACGCCGGCTGTACTCCATGTGGTCACTCCACTTCCGTCAGTCATACAGCAGGTTTATCTTACCATGCCCTGCCCCAAACCGTCAAGGGTTTTCCCCCGCTTCTCTTTGGCTTTACCGGGACATTACAGAGAGTTATCCACAACTTCCACAAAGTTTTCCACAGTCTCAACCCGTTGGTATGCAAGGGGTTTCAGGTTTTCTCCAATATTACCCAGAACTGCAAGTGGTAGTTTTCTACTATACTAAAGCGCATGGAACAGTGTCAAAATCCATGGATTTGGAAATTTCTTGCTGTCAAATGGCAAAAAACATGGGTCCCCGGATGGGGACCCATGTTGCATTACATTGCTTAGGCCTTCTCAGCCTTGTACTTGGCAATGGCCTCAGCCAGCATGGGGCCGACCTTGAACAGGTCGCCGGTGATGCCGTAGGTAGCCACGTCAAAGATGGGGGCATTCTCGTTCTTGTTCACGGCGATGATGCACTCAGCGTCCTGCATGCCGGACACGTGCTGAATGGCGCCGGAAATGCCCAGGGCCACATAGATCTTGGGGTGAACGGTCTTACCGGTCTGACCAACCTGGTGGTCCACACCGATGTAGCCGTCGTCCACCACGGCACGGGAAGCGCCAACCACGCCGCCCAGGACGTTGGCCAGCTCCTCAGCGATCTCCAGACCACGCTTGGGGTCGGCGCTGATACCACGGCCCACGGAGACAACCACGTCGGCACCGATCAGGTCCACGGCCTTCTTGGCGGACTTGACGATCTCCACCAGATCCACATGGATGTCAGCCTCGGTCAGCTGCACGTCCACCTTGTCCAGCACGGTCTTAGCAGCGGTCTCCTCGTTGAAGGCCTGGGTCTGCATCACGCCGGGACGCACGGTGGACATCTGAGGACGATAGTCGGGGCACACGATGGTGGCCATCAGGTGGCCGCCAAAGGCGGGACGGGTCATCTTCAGGTTGGTGTTCTCCTCGAACTTGGTGTTGTCCACGTCGATGGTGGAGGTGGTCTTCAGGAAGGCCTTGTACTTCTCCACATCCACGTCCAGGTGGGTGCAGTCAGCAGTCAGACCGGTCTTCAGACGGGCAGCCACACGGGGGCCCAGGTCACGGCCGATGTTGGTAGCGCCGATGAGGAAGATCTCGGGCTTCTTGTCCTCCACCAGGTCGCAGATGACCTTGGTGTAGGCATCGGTGGTGTAGTCCTTCAGCAGGGGGTGATCGCAGATGTACACACGGTCAGCGCCGTAGCCGCCCAGAGCCTTGGCGTAGGTCTCGTTGACCTCGTGGCCCAGCAGCACGCCGCACAGCTCCACGCCCAGATCGTTGGCCAGCTTGCGGCCCTCGCTGAGCAGCTGGTAGCCGGTGCTCAGGATGACGCCGTCGCGCTGCTCGCAGAATACCCACACGCCCTTGAAGGCGGCGGTGTCTTTACTATTGAAAGCCATAATTCAGTGCTCCTTCCCTTAAATGATGTGCTTCTCGCCCAGAATGGACACCAGCTGCTCGCAGGTGGCCTTGTCGGCACCTTCCAGCATGGTGCCAGCGCCCTTGACGGGGGGAGAGAAGGACTTGTACACCTGAGTGGGAGAGCCCTTCAGGCCGACAGTCTCCAGCTCCACCATGGGATCGTCCACCAGAGCGTTGAAGTCCAGCACGGTGTAGGGCTTGGAGTAGCAATCCATGATGCCAGCCACACGCATGTAACGGGGAGTGTTCAGCTCCTTGATGCAGGTCAGCAGGCAGGGAGTCTGCACCTTGATGGTCATGTAGCCATCCTCCAGCTCGCGGCGAACGGTGAGCTGGCCGTCGGTGTAGTCGATGCCGGTGACATAGGTGACCTGGGGAATGCCCAGCTTCTCAGCGATCTGGGGACCGACCTGAGCGGTGTCACCGTCGATGGCCTGACGGCCGCAGAACACGATGTCGTCCTTCTCCACGCCGATCTTGCGGATGGCAGCGGTCAGAGTGGTGGAGGTGGCGAAGGTGTCAGCGCCGCCGAACTCACGGGCGGACACCAGAACAGCCTCGTCAGCGCCCATAGCCAGGCACTCACGCAGCATGGACTCCGTGGGAGGGGGGCCCATGGAGATGACAACCACCTTGGTGTCGGAGTTCTTATCCTTGATCTGGAGAGCGGCCTCCAGAGCGTTCATATCGTCGGGGTTGGAGATGGTGGCCATAGCGGCACGGTCCATGGTGCCGTCAGCCTTCACAGCAACCTTGCCGGAGGTGTCGGGCACCTGCTTGACACAGACAATGATTTTCATAATGCGCACTTCCTCCTCAATTACTTAATACCCAGGTTGGCAGCGATGACCATGCGCTGGACCTCGGATGTACCCTCGTAGATCTCGGTGATCTTGGCGTCACGCATCATGCGCTCCACGGGGTAATCACGGGTGTAGCCGTAGCCACCGAACAGCTGAACGGCACGACGGGTCACGTCGCTGGCAGCCTCAGCAGCGAAGAGCTTGGCCATGGCAGCGTCCATGGTGTACTTCTCACCGGCCTGCTTCTTGGCAGCGGCGGAGTAGACCAGGAACTGAGCGGCCTGCATCTTGGTGTGCATCTCAGCCAGCTGGAACTGGGTGTTCTGGAACTGGGAAATGCGGCGGCCAAACTGCACGCGCTCCTTGGTGTAGGCAATGGCCTCTTCCACGGCGCCCTCGCCCAGACCCAGAGCCTGAGCAGCGATGCCGATACGGCCACCGTCCAGGGTCTTCATGGCAATGGCGAAGCCCTTGCCCTGCTTGCCCAGCAGACGGTCCTTGGGAATAACGCAATCCTCGAAAATCAGCTCGCAGGTGGAGGAGCCGCGGATACCCATCTTCTTCTCGTGCTTACCGACCTTGAAGCCGGGATCGGTGCGCTCCACGATGAAAGCGGAGATCTCCTTGCTCTTGCGGCCGCGCTTGTCCAGCACGGTGCCGGTGACGGCGAAGATCACGAACACGTTGGCGAAGCCAGCGTTGGTGATGAAGATCTTGGAGCCGTTGATGATCCAGTTCTCACCGGACTCATCCAGCACAGCGGTGGTCTGCTGACCCTGAGCGTCGGTACCAGCGCCGGGCTCGGTCAGACCGAAGGCGCCCAGCCACTCGCCGGAGCACAGCTTGGGCAGATACTTCATCTTCTGCTCCTCGGTGCCGTTCTCGTAGATGGGAGCGCAGCACAGGCTGGTGTGAGCGGACACGATAACACCAGTGGTGCCGCACACCTTGGACAGCTCCTCCACGGCCATGGCGTAGGACACCACGTCGGCACCAGCGCCGCCGTACTTCTTGGGGAAGTAGATGCCCATCATGCCCAGCTCAGCCATCTTCTTGACGGTGTTCTCGGGGAACATCTCCTCCTCGTCCACCATGGCAGCCAGAGGCTTGACCTCGTTCTCGGCAAACTCACGGAACAGCTTGCGCATCATTTCTTGTTCTTTGGACAGTTTGAAATCCATGGAATGTTTCCTCCTTATCAGTATGAGACCGGGGGGTGGCATTGCCGCCCCCCGGATGGGAGCAAATTATTTCTTGGTGTAGTCAAAGAAGCCCTTGCCGGTCTTGCGGCCCAGGTGGCCAGCGCGCACCATCTTGCGCATCAGCAGGGAGGCGCGGTACTTGGGATCGTGGGTCTCGTTGTACAGGGTGTCCATGATGGCCAGACACACATCCAGACCAACCAGGTCGCCCAGAGCCAGGGGGCCCATGGGATGGTTGGCGCCCAGCTTCATGGCGGTGTCGATGCCCTCAGCGGTGGCAACGCCGGTGTACAGCAGGTCGCAGGCCTCGTTGATCATGGGGATCAGGATCTTGTTGACCACGAAACCGGGGGCCTCGTTGACCTCCACAGGCTCCTTGCCGATCTCCACGGACAGGTCATAGATGGCCTTGTAGGTCTCGTCGGAGGTGTTGGCGCCGCGGATAACTTCCACCAGCTTCATGACGGTGGCGGGGTTGAAGAAGTGCATGCCGATGAAGCGGTCGGGACGCTTGGTAGCGGCAGCGATGGCGGTGATGGAGATGGAAGAGGTGTTGGAAGCCAGAATGGTCTCGGGCTTGCAGATGGCGTCCAGCTCAGCGAAGATGGACTTCTTGATCTCCAGGTTCTCGATGGCAGCCTCAACCACCAGGTCGGCATCAGCAGCAGCGTTCAGGTCGGTGGTGAAGGACATCTTGTCCAGGATGGCCTGCTTGCCAGCCTCGTCCATCTTGCCCTTGGCAACCAGCTTGTCCAGACCCTTGTTCAGACGGGCCTCGGAAGCCTGGATGATCTCGTCCTTGATGTCGCGGACGACCACGTCAAAACCCTTGCGAGCGAAGACCTGGGCAATATCCAGACCCATGGTGCCGCCACCGATGACTACAACTTTCTTCATGATAAGTTCCTCCTCACTGGAATGACCAGTCTTAATACTAGTCTTAATGTATGATAAGGGAAATTACTTACTTGTTCTGGAAGTTCTTCTCAGCACGCTTGGCCAGGAAGGCGCCCATGCCCTCGTTCTTGTCCTGAGTGCCGCAGGTCACGCCGAAGGCCTCAGCCTCAAAGGCGGAACCGGTGGCGATGTCGGTCTGCATGCCCATGCGGATGCAGCGCTTGGACTCAGCCACAGCGATGGGAGCGTTGGCGCAGATGGCGTTGGCCAGCTCCAGAGCCTTGTCCATCAGCTCCTCGGGAGCGTACACCTGGGACACCAGGCCGATCTCCTTGGCCTCGGCAGCGCCGATGACCTTGGCGGTGAGGATCAGCTCCATGGCCTTGGAAATGCCCACGATGCGGGGCAGACGCTGGGTGCCGCCGAAACCAGGGGTGATGCCCAGGCCCACCTCGGGCTGACCGAACTTGGCCTTCTCAGAGGCAATACGAATGTCGCAGGCCATAGCCAGCTCGCAGCCGCCGCCCAGAGCAAAACCGTTGATGGCAGCGATGACGGGCTTGGACAGATTCTCCAGACGCAGGAAGATAGAGCCGCCGTGAACGCCGAACTTCTTGCCGTCGATGGCGGAGAAGTTCACCATCTCGCCGATGTCAGCACCAGCCACGAAGGAACGGCCAGCGCCGGTGAGCACCACAACACGAACCTCGTCGTCGGCCTCCACCTGGGAGATGGCGGCATCCAGGTCGCACAGAACCTGGGAGTTCAGAGCGTTGAGGGCCTCGGGACGGTCGATGGTCAGAACGGCCACGCTGCCCTGCTTTTCAAACTTCACAAATGACATGTGGATTGCCTCCTCGCAATCAAAATTTGCATCCAGTTCCCCTTTTTTTCATCCAAAGTATCACATTTCGTTACAATTTTAACACTTCATCCAAAAAGGTCTGCGGCTCATTTGTCGTTATTTTTTTAACAAATTTGCCGCAAAAAAATCCGGAACATCGTTTCCTGGTTTCAAGTATACTGCGTTCCCCTTCCATTTGCAAGGAAATTTACCCAAAAGATATGTACATTCCTCCCCCTGTTTTTCACACCCTTTTGTATATTTTGTCTAGGAAAAAGAAAAAACATTGGTATCCTAGTGTACTAGGTTACCAACGTTTTTTGCATCGTGCAAGAAATCTCGCCATTTCCTCCTTATAGTTGGAGATTTTGGAGGATTTCCCCCACCCATTGGGAGACTGGAAGATAAATCAGGGGCAAAAACATGGCCGGCAACATGTTCCCCACTTTGATTTTCTCCTTGCCCAGCCCCAGCATATTGATGGCGATACCCACAATGAGGGCGCCTCCCACCGCCGACATCTCCACAATCACCTCTTGGGGCAGATAGGGTCCCACCCACCCGGCCAGCAAAGTCACGAGGCCCTGGTAGAGAAACAGGGGGATGACGGAGAAGGCCACTCCAATCCCCATGGTGGCGGCAAAGGAGATGGCGGACACGCCGTCGATGACGCCCTTGGAGATGAGAATGTCATAGTTTTGGTTCAGCCCCGCCTCAATGGAGCCGGTGATGGCCATGGCTCCCACGCAGAAGAGCAGAGCCGCGCTGACAAAGGACTCGGTGAAGCGGCTGTTGGGGTTGCCCCGGTCGGCCCGCTGCCGCAGCCACTCCCCGCCCCGCTCCAACCGGGCCTCGATGTCGATGCCCTGCCCGATGACGGTACCCACCACCATACACACAATGACGCACAGCATGTTTTGGGTGCCAATGAGGCTGCTGATGCCCACCCCCGCCACGCACAAACCCAGGGCCTGGGTGAGCACCGCGATCATCCTCTGGCTGATGAGCCGCTTCAATAGCAGGCCCAGGGCCGAACCCACCAGCACCAGGATGACATTGACCACCGTGGCAATCATACTTGCGCCTCTCTCTGGGCGAAGTAGTCCCGGGTCTGGTCTGCATTGCGGAGAATTTCACGCCGTAGGGCATCCAGTCCGTCAAACTTCTTCTCCCCTCGCAGGCGGGTGTAGAACTCCACCTCCATATACTGGCCGTACAGATCCCCCTCGAAATCCAGAATCCACGGCTCCACGGTGACCTGGCGGGAGTCGTCCACCGTGGGGCGCACCCCCACATTGGTCACTGCCAGATAGGTTCCTCCTGCCACCCGTACCCGGGTGGCGTACACCCCAAAGGCAGGCACCAGAATGTTGGAGGGGAGCACCAGGTTGGCGGTGGGAGTGCCCAGAGTGCGGCCCAGCTGCTTGCCGTGAACCACCGTACCTGTCATGAGATGGGGGTGGCCCAGATACCGGCAGGCCCGCTCCATCTCCCCGTAGGCGATGAGCTGGCGGATGTAGGTGGAGGAGACGGTAATCCCCTCCAGCTCCACCGCCGGGATGATGGAACAGCCGATGCCCATCTCGGCGCAGATTTCCCGCAGCCGGTCCACATTACCCTCGCCCTTGTACCCAAAGTGGTAGTCATGGCCCGCCACCACATGGATAGCTCCCATCTGCTCAGACAGGATGTGGGTGGCAAACTCCCGCCAGGGCATTTGCATCATGGAGCGGTCAAAGGGGAGCACCAGCACTTCGTCTATGCCGTAGTACCGCTCCATGATGGTAGCCCGCTCCTGATGGGTGTTGATGAGGGGGGTGGGCTCGCCCCGGGTCAGGTCCCGGGGGTGGTGGTCAAAGGTGACGGCGCAGGCCAAAGCCCCCGTCTGGTCCGCCACTTCCCGGGCGCGGCGTAGCAGTGCCCCGTGGCCCAGATGTACCCCGTCAAAAAAGCCCAGGGCAATGACTCGTTGTTTCTCTGCCATGATGGTTCTCTCTCCGTTCAAGTGGGATCAAAAAAACTTTTGACGATGTGGAGCTTGCCCTGCTCCACCCGGCCCAGGGCCAAAAATTCCTCTTCGGGGCCGTAGATGCGGTAGGTGCCGTCCTCCGCCTCCGGCTGATGTACCTGAGCGCCGTGACGCACCCGGTCCGCCCCCCGCTTGCCCAGGGTCAGGGCGGGGTGGGTAGCAAAGAGGGTATCCGTGGGCCGCAGCAGCGCCCCGGGGTTGTCACTGGCCAGCACCTCGGCCAGGGGATGGGCCTCACTCAGGTCAAAGCCGCAGGCCATGGTGCGGCGCAGAGAGCTCATGCACCCGCCGCAGCCCAAAGCCGCCCCAATGTCGTGGCACAGGGTGCGCACGTAGGTGCCCTTGGAGCATTTCACCCGGATGGTGTACTCGTCGGGGGCAATCTGCCCCTCCAGGGTAAGGGCGTGGATGGTCACCGGTCGGGCCGGCCGCTCCACCTCTCTCCCTTTCCGGGCCAGCTCATAGAGCTTCTTACCATTGATCTTAATGGCGGAATACATGGGAGGCACCTGGAGGATATCGCCAGTGAACTGGGGCATCACCGCTTTCACCTGCTCCTCCGTCACCGCCACGGGGTGCTCTTCCAAGGTGTTGCCGCTGGTGTCCTGGGTGTCGGTGACCATCCCCAGCTTCAACCCTGCCACATACTCCTTGTCTCCCCGCTCAGCAAACTCTACCGCCCGGGTGGCCCGGCCCACAAATACCGGGAGCACGCCAGTGGCCATGGGGTCCAGGGTTCCGGCGTGTCCAATTCGCCGCTCCCCCAGCACTCCCCGCAGCTTGGCGCACACGTCCATGGATGTCCAGTCCTGGGGCTTGTCGATGATGATAATTCCGTTGGGCATCCTGATTTCCTCCCGGTTACTTGCGTTTGAGTTCCTGGTCGATGGCCTGCAAGATGGCGGCCTTGGCCTGGTCCACGCTGCCCATCACGGTGCAGCCGGCGGCAGCCTTGTGTCCGCCGCCGCCCAGGTGGGCACACACGGCGCTGGCGTCCAGGTAGTTGGCATTGGTGCGCATGGAGATCTTGCACTCTCCCGGCTTCAACTCTCGGATGGTGGCGGAGTGGAGCAGGCCCTCCAGCTGACCCACAAAGGCGGCGATGTCCTCGGTGTCGTCGTTGGTGGCTCCCGCTTTCTCCATCACGTCCAAGGACAGGGTAGCCACGGCCACGGTGTTGTCATGGCACAGGTACAGGCCCTGGAGCAACAGGCTCTCCAGGCGCATGCGGGCCACAGACTTGGTTCGAAAGTGCTTTTTGTTCAGGCGCTGGAAGTTGATGCCCTGCTCCATCAACCCCGCCGCCACCCGATGGGTGTGGGGGGTGGTGTTGGCATAGACAAAGCACCCGGTATCGGTGGACACCGCCACATACAGGGGGGTGGCAATGGCCTCATTCATGACCCCCAGGTCCTGAGCGATCTCCCACAGGATTTCGCCACAGGCGGCCTTGTCCGCCTCCAGGCAGGTGTTCTTAGCAAAGAACTCCTGGGAGGGGTGATGGTCGATGGCCAGGTCAATGCGCTCCAGGTAAGGCTGGGCGTTGGGGGGCATGAGCCCCAAGGTGGCCACGTCCACACTCACCACGGTGTCGGGGGTATACCCTTCGGGGGCCTGCACCCCCTCCAGATACTCCTGGAACATGGCAGTGGCGTCCAGGCTGGGCAGCAGCCAAGCGGTCTTGCCCATGGTGCGCAGTAGATTGCACAGGCCCACGCCGCAGCCGATGGTGTCCCCGTCGGGGCGCTTGTGGGTCAAAATAAGATAGTTGTCGTGCTCTCGGAGAAATTGAGCCGCTTCCTGGTGGGTCATAGCCTCAGTCCTCCTCGTCCAACACGATGTGGGCGTTGGCGGGGTTGGCGGGCTTGACCACCTCGGGATTGCGCAGCATCTCCAGGATGTGGGCGCCGTGGTCGATGGAGTCATCCCGCTCGAAGATGAGCTCGGGGGTGTGGCGCAGGTTCAAGGCACGGCTCAGCTCCCGGCGCAGGTAGCCACCGGCGGACTTCAGGCCCTTGATCACACTGTCGGCCTCGGTTTTATCCAGAATGGACACATAAATTTTTGCAAAGTGGAGGTCGGGGGTGGTCTCCACCCGGGTCACGGAGATAAGCCCCGTCACGCGGGGATCCTTCACCGTGGGGATGAGAGCGGAGAGCTCCCGCTGGATCTCCTCGTTGATGCGTCCCAGGCGATTGCTTGCCATATTGGTTTCCTCCTTTGGTTACAGGCTCAGGCCTCGCGTTTCGTCAAAGCCCAGCATCAGATTCATATTTTGTACCGCAGCCCCAGACGCACCCTTGCCCAGGTTGTCAAAAACGGCGGTGACGGCGGTCTGCCCCTGGTGGCCGTACACCACCAGACGCAGGGTGTCCTTGCCGGAGAGGGCGTTGGAGTAGATCATGGGCTCCTCCCCGCCCAGAGGGGCCACGCTCACCAGGGTCTGTCCGGCGTAGTGCTCACACAGAGCCTCATAGGCCAACTTGGCATCCACCCAGGGCAGCATCACCGTGGTGGCCATGCCCTGGGGGTAGTCTCCCACCACGGGGGCAAAGACGGGGGCCCGGTCCAGCCCACATATCTTTTGCATTTCGGGCAGGTGCTTATGCTGCAAGGTCAGGCCATAGATGCGGCAGCTGTCGTGGCAGGAATCCCGATCCTCCGCCTCATATTCGGCAATCATGCTCTTGCCGCCCCCGGAGTAGCCGGTGAGGGAGCAGCAGGTCAGGGGGAAGTGGGCGGGAATCACCCCATGCTGTACCAGGGGGTACACCGAGGCGATGAAGCCGCTGGCGTGGCAGCCAGGGTTGGCCACCCGCTTGGAAATCACAATGTTGTTGCGGTGATTCTCCGACAGCTCGGCAAAGCCATAGTCCCAGTCGGGGTTGGTGCGGTGGGCGGTGGAGGCATCAATGATGCGGGTGTTGGGGTTGTCCACCAACGCCACAGCCTCACGGGCCGCCTGGTCGGGCAGACACAAAAACACCAGGTCGGCGGCGTTGAGGAGCTTCTTCCGCTCGTCCACGTCCTTGCGCTTGTCCTCGTCAATGAGCAGCAGCTCAATGTCATCCCGCTGGGCCAGCCGGTCGTAAATTTGCAGGCCGGTGGTGCCCTGTTTGCCGTCAATGTATACTTTGGGCTTCATAATACCACTTCCAGTTGTGAGATATAGAAGATGGGGGCAGGCGAGTTGCCGCCCGCCCCCACGCGAAATAGAGCGAAATTACTGCTGTACCTGCTCCATCTGGAACGCCTCGATGATGTCGCCTTCCTTGATGTCACTGTACTTTTCAATGCCAATGCCGCACTCGTAGCCACGGGCCACTTCCTTGACAGAGTCCTTGAAGCGCTGCAGGGAGTTCATGACGCCCTCGTGGATGACGATGCCGTCGCGCACCAGACGGATCTGGGCGTTGCGGGCCACCTTGCCCTCGGTGACGTAGCAGCCGGCCACGATGCCCACGCCGGTGATCTTGTACACCTGGCGCACCTCGGCCTCGCCCAGGGCCACTTCCTTGAACTTGGGAGCCAGCATGCCCTTCATGGCGGCCTCGATCTCCTCGATGGCCTGGTAGATCACGCGATACATGCGCATATCCACGTTGTTGCGGTGGGCGGAGTCGGCAGCGTTCTTGTCGGGACGCACGTTGAAGCCCACGATGATGGCGTTGGAGGTGGCAGCCAGCATCACGTCGGACTCGTTGATGGCACCCACGGCGCAGTGGATGACACGCACACGGACCTCCTGGTTGGACAGCTTCTCCAAGCTGGCCTTCACGGCCTCGGCAGAGCCCTGCACGTCGGCCTTGACGATGATGTTCAAATCCTTCATCTCGCCGGCCTGGATCTGGCTGAACAGCTCCTCCAGAGACACCTTCTGCTTGGCAGCGCCGGTGGTGGCGTTCTTCATCTCTTCCTTGCGCTGGGCCACCAGTTCACGGGCCATGCGCTCGTCGGCCACGGCGTGGAAGTCGTCACCAGCACCGGGCACTTCGCCCATACCGATGATCTCCACAGGCACGGAGGGGCCGGCCTGGGTGACCTTGTTGCCCTTGTAGTCGGTCATGGCACGCACGCGGCCCACCGCCATACCGGCGATGATTACGTCGCCCTGCTTCAGAGTGCCGTTTTGCACCAGCAGAGTGGCCACAGGGCCGCGGCCCTTGTCCAGACGGGCCTCGATGACGGTACCATGGGCAGTACGGTTGGGATTGGCCTTCAGCTCCCGCATCTCGGCGGTGAGGGTGACCATCTCCAGCAGGTTGTCGATGCCCATACCGGTCTTGGCGGAGATGGGGCAGATAATGGTGTCGCCGCCCCAGTCCTCGCTGACCAGACCATACTCGGTGAGCTGCTGCTTGATGCGCTCGGGGTTGGCGGTGGGCTTATCCATCTTGTTGATGGCCACGATGATGGGGATCTCAGCGGCCTTGGCGTGGTTGATGGACTCCACGGTCTGGGGCATGATGCCGTCGTCGGCAGCTACCACCAGGATGGCCACGTCGGTGACCATGGCGCCACGGGCACGCATGGCGGTAAAGGCCTCGTGGCCGGGGGTGTCCAGGAAGGTGATGGGCTTGCCATCCACCTCCACCTGGTAGGCGCCGATGTGCTGGGTGATACCGCCGGCCTCGCCGGAGACCACGTTGGCGTGGCGGATATAGTCCAGCAGAGAGGTCTTGCCGTGGTCGACGTGGCCCATGACCACCACCACGGGGGCGCGGGGCACCAGATCCTCTTCCTTGTCCTCGGAGACGTCAATGAGCTTCTCCTCGATGGTGACAATGACTTCCTTCTCCACCTTGCAGCCCAACTCCATGGCGATGAGGGCGGCGGTGTCGTAGTCGATGATCTCGGACAGAGAGGCCATGATGCCGTTCTTCATCAGGCACTTGACCACCTCGGCGCCGGTCTTCTTCATGCGGCTGGCCAGCTCGCCCACACCGATCTCATCGGGAATCTTTACGGTGAGGGGGGTCTTCTTGGCGATTTCCAGCTGCAGGCGGCGCATCTTCTCCGCCTCTTCCTGCTTGCGCTTGTTGCCGAAGTTCTGGTTGCGGTTCTTGCCGCCACGGTTCTGGAACTTCTGCTTACCGGTCTGCATGCGGTTGGCCTTGTCGGGAGCCAGGTCTTCCAGACGCTGGTCGTACTTCTCCAGGTTCACCCCGCCACCCTTGCGGGTGTCCACGATCTTCTTCTCGGGGGTACGGCTGTGGGGCTTGTGCTCCACCTTGGCAGGCTCCTTCTCGGGCTGCTTGGCCTGAGCAGCCTGGGCAGGCTGGCTGGCCTGGGGCTTGGCAGCGGGAGCGCTCTCCTTCTTCTCGTGGTAGACGTCGGCGTAGATGCTCTCAATGGACGCCACCTGGTTGTGCTGGGTCAGATGTTCAAAAATCACCGTCAACTCTTTGTCGGTGAGGGTCTTGGTGGGGGACACATTCTCCATCCCGTGCTGGGACAGAATTCCCTGAATCTCCTTGGGCTGTACCCCAAAATCCTTGGCCACGTCACGGGCACTGTATTTCGCAAGGCTCAAATCGGCCACCTCCTAAGTTACACGTTGCGTGGGGTGCGGCGACGCCCCACAGTCTTGGTTGCTTTTCCACCCTTGGATGCTCCCTGGGCCAGACGCTGGGCCAAAGGCTCCAGCTCCGGCTGGGTTTGGGCCAGACGGGACGCCACCGCAGCGGCCAGTCCCCCGTCGGTGAGGGCCAGCACCGCACAGCTGTTGCGTCCCAGCGCGTAGCCCAGCTCCTGCTTGGTGCAGGGCAAGCCCACCATCTCCACCCCGCCCCACTGGGCCATACGGCCGGCGCGGGAGACGGAGTTTTCCGCTGCATCCTGAGCATAGAGTACCAGGCGGGCACAGCGGGTGTTGCATGCCTCCTCCACCGGAGCCTCCCCGATGGCCAGGTTGCTTCCTCGCAGGGCCAGCCCCAGCAGGCCTAGCAGCTTGTCATTCACTGCGCCTCACCCGCCTTCATCTGCTCTTCCAGGGCCTCGTAGACCTCTGGGGCGATGGGGGCGGAAAAGGCTCGCTCCAGGCTTCTGGCCTTCTTGGCACGGGCCAGACACTGAGGATTGGGGCATACATAGGCACCCCGTCCCGGTTTCTTTCCCTTAAAATCCAGGGAAATCTCTCCCGCCGGGGAGCGTACCACCCGGATCAGCTCCCCCTTGGGCTTCATCTCGCGACAGCCCAGACACTGGCGCATGGGTATTTTCTTGGGCATTCTCCTTCACCCCCATATTGGTTGCTTGATTGGTGTGGGCAGGGGCTTACTCCTCCTCGCCCACCATCTGCTCCTGGGTCTCGGCCTCGTCGGGCTCCAGCACAGCAGCCTCTTCCTCCACCAGCTCCTCAGCGGGCTCGGGATCGCTGGCGGGACGGATGTCAATCTTCAGGCCGGTCAAACGGGCAGCCAGACGGGCGTTCTGGCCCTCCTTGCCGATGGCCAGGGACAGCTGGTCGTCGGGCACCACCACACGGCAGCGCTTGCCGGGCTCCAGCTCCACCACGCTGAGCACCTCAGCGGGGGCCAGGGCAGCGGCCACGTACTCGGCGGAATCCTCGGAATACTTGATGATGTCCACCTTCTCGCCCCGCAGCTCTTCCACCACAGCGTTGACACGCTGGCCCTTGGGACCTACGCAGGCGCCGATGGCGTCCACGTTCTCGTCCTCGCTCCACACGGCCAGCTTGGTGCGGCTGCCCGCCTCACGGGAGATGGACATGACCTGCACGGTGCCGTCGTAGATTTCGGGCACTTCCAGCTCAAACAGGCGCTTGACCAGGCCGGGGTGGGTGCGGGAGATGACCACCTGGGGACCACGGTTGGCCTGGCGCACCTCCACCACGTACACGCGGATGCGGTCGCCCTCCTTCACCACCTCGCCGGGCACCTGCTCGTCGGCGGAGAGGAAGGAGTCGGTGAACTCAGACCCGGAGGTCAGGCGCACGGACACAGAGCCGTTGCGGGCGTCCACACGGGTGACCACGCCGGAGATGATCTCATGCTCCTTGGCGGAGAAGGCATCGAAGATCATGCTCCGCTCTGCCTCACGCATGCCCTGCACGATGACCTGACGGGCGGTCTGGGCGGCGATACGGCCGAAGTTCTTGGGCTTAATCTCAATGCGCAGCACATCGCCCAGCTGCACCCGGGGCAGAGCCCGACGGGCGTCGGCCAGAGCCACTTCGGTGTTGGGATTGTCCACTTCCTCCACCACTTCTTTTTTCACGAACATGCGCACCGAGCACTTTTCCTCGTCGGCGTCCACAATCACATTGTCGGTGATGCCAGCGTGATCCCGCTTGTAAGCGGCCACCAGGGCCTGGGTGATCTTCTCGATCATGTAGCTCTTGGGGATTCCCTTTTCCTTCTCAATGTCGGAGATGGCGGCAAAGAATTCCTTAGCGTCCAGCTCCATGCTCTTTGCGGCAGTCTTTTTCTTGGCCATATCAATGAACTCCTTTAAAATGTGACGTGAAGACGCACCTGCGCCACGTCCTTTTTCTCAAACGTCTTGTCATCCACGGTGACGTTGCCGTCCCCGTCGCAGCCCACCAGGGTACCGGTGTACTCCTTGCGCCCGTCCATGGGGCGATAGAAGCGCACGTCCACCTGCTGTCCGGCGCAAGCGGCAAAGTGCTCGGGCTTTTTCAAGGGGCGATCCAGCCCCGCAGAGGATACCTCAAAGGTGTAGCCCCCCTGGATGGGGTCCGCCTCATCCAGCAGGTCGGACACCGGGCGGGAGACTGCCTCGCAATCCTCAATGCCCACACCGCCCTCTTTGTCGATGTACAGGCGCAAGAACCACTCACCGGCCTCCTTGACGTACTCCACATCCCACAGGGTGCAGCCTGCCTGCTCCACCACCGGGAGGGCCAGCTTTTCCACCACTTCGGTAACTTTGGCCATTTTTCACAGCTCCTTTCCTCGGTCCGAAAAGAAAGAGTGAGGCGGATGCCTCACTCTTACCTAAACTACCCTACTTACGATAGCAGTATACCATACCAGTCCAGGGATTGCAAGCCCCGGTGTGTATTTTTTCCTCTCCACCCTGTCCACTCTGCAGAGTGGACGCTCCGCTAGGCCCGATTTCTCCACGATGAGAAATCGGGGAAAGAATCGCCTAGGGCGTTCCCCCCTAGGTACCCCCTGAGGTCTCCTTGCATGGCGCTGGAGCATCCCCCACCGACGCTGAGGTAAGGAGGATTGTCTGTCCTCCTTGCGCCGCTGCCGCTCATGCTTCCTGTGTAGAACCGTAGTGCTTCTTTGGCAACAGCGTCTGGATTGGGTGTAGGCTGGCAGTCACTACCGATGGCAGGCCCTGCGCTTCTGGGGCAAATACTCTCCACACTGGGACAGCGAGCGGCAGCGGATGTAGCGGCATAAGAGTATCAGCTTACCCCTGGGCCGGTTTGGGTTCTTCCAGCAGCCTAGGGCTACTGACCCGAGCGGGGTCCTTAGGGGCAAGGCCCCTAAGTGGCTTTTCGTCCATTTTGGCCACTCAAAATGGACCCCAGCGGAGCGTGAACCCAGGCTGGCAAGCCTATGCCTTGAAACATGAGAAGGACAGATTCTCCCCGACATCCACTTTCAAAAAACAACTCCCTGGAGTTCACACCCCAGGGAGTTGTTTTGAACGTTAAGTCAAAGAGCCGTTCTTGGCCTTCAAGCTGGCCGAAGAGTTGTGGCGAATGGGCTTCCACTCCACCCGGCGCACCAGAGCAGCCAGGGAAATGGGGATGTAGGTGAGCATAAACAGGGGGAAGGTAAACAGATACAGGATCTTGGCGCTGCGGCGGGCATGAATCTGCTTCCACTCCACCAGCAAGGTCATGCCGCCATAGAGCAGCATGCAGATGTAGAAGTTGAAGAGGTTATCCAACAAAAACAGGAAGGAATCCTGTACCAGCTCCCCAGCCAGAGGCAGGGGCTCGGTGAAGGCGGAAAGAACAATGATGGCATTGAAGCCCAGCACGGCGGTGGTCAGCAGCATACCGGGAGCCACGGTCATCATCATGTCGTAGCAGGTAAAGCGGCCCTTCTTCTGGGTAAAGCAGCCGCGCAGCAGTGCGCCCAGATAGCGGGCGGCCACCTGATAGAAGCCCTTGGACCAGCGCATACGCTGATTCCAGGACTGCTGGAAGGTGGTGGGCTGCTCATCGTACACCACGGCCTTGTCGCAGTAGCCAATGCGGCGGCCCTGGACGGCGCAGTCAATGGAGAACTGGATGTCCTCAGTGAGCAGGTGATAGGGCCAGCCGTCATTATCCCGCACCACCTGGGCAGAGACCAGGAAGCCGGTGCCGGAGATGGCGCAGCCGGTGCCCATTTGCATACGGGAGAAGTTCAAGAAGCGAGCCTCCCGGAGGAACCACAGGGAGTATCCTGCAGAAATCCAGTTGGAATCGTAGTTCTTGGAGTTGCGGTAACAAGTGATGGCGGCATAGTCGCCGGAGTCAAAGACGTTGTTCATCTCCCGCACAAAGGCAGGGTCCACGATGTTGTCCGCGTCAAAGACAAAGTAGCCGTCGTAGCACTCGTCCTTCCCCTGCTCCTTGAGCCGGTGGAAGAACCAGTCCATGGCATAGCCCTTGCCCACGCGCACCCGGTCAAAGCGCTCATACACAATGGCGCCGGCATCCCGAGCAGCCTGCGCGGTGGCATCGGTGCAGTTATCAGCAATCACATAGATATCCAGGAGCTCCCGGGGATAGTCCTGATGTTTTAGGCTCTCAATCAGTTCCCCTATGACCTCCTCTTCATTGCGGGCGGAGATGAGCACCGCATATCGGTGGAGGGTCTGAGCCTGCTGGGACAGGGGCCGCTTGCGGCGCAACAGCCCCACAACGACGTAAAACGCCTGGTATACATACAAGACCGCCAACATCAGAGTGAGTACGCCGCAGAATCTCTGTAGCATCATCAACATATTTGACACCTCATATCCTTACTTCGTTCTTTTTCATTCATTCTTTTATCTCCAACCCATCGGGCTCCACACCGATTGGTTGTACTACTTTATTCCCTTTCCGCGCAACTTGCAAGGGGTTCTTCCATTTCTTAATAGATTCTTTAGAAGTTCTCCACAGTCTATTAAAACTCTACGAAAGAATATCCCATATATTGTGCACTCTGCCATGTTCTCCCCGCAAAAATCCGCCCCCCTCCTGCAAGCTCGGGGGGCGGATGGGAGATTACATTTTTTCCGGTGCGGTGACGCCCAACAGGCCCAAGCCGTTGGCCAGCACCAGGCGCACAGAGTGGGCCAGCTTCAACCGGGCCAGCTGCACCTGGGGCTGCTCGCCCTTGATGCGGCAGGCGTTGTAGAAGCGGTGGAAATCTCCGGCCAGAGCGGTGAGATAGCGGTTGATGCGGCTGGGATCGTAGTGCTGAGCCGCCAGAGCAATCTCGTTGGGGAACTGGGCCAGATTCTTAATGAGGTCCCGCTCCTCTTCGCTGGCAAACACGGTGGGGTCCACCTGGTCACAGGCGGGCACCTGGACCCCCTCGGCGGCCAGATTGGCAATGAGGGAGCAGATGCGGGCGTGGGCGTACTGGACGTAGTAGACGGGGTTGTCGGAGTCCTGACGCACAGCCAGATCCAGATCGAAGTCCAGGGGGCTGGTGGAAGCCCGGTTGTTGAAGTAGTAGCGGGCAGCATCCACGCTGATCTCGTCCAGCAGATCGTGGAGGGCGATGGCCTTGCCGGTGCGCTTAGACATACGCACGGGCTTGCCGTCCTGGAGCAGGTTCACCAGCTGCATGAGCACGATGACCAGACGGTTGGAGCCGTCCAGGTCCAGGCCGTCCAGAGCAGCCTGGAGACGGGCCACGTGGCCGTGGTGGTCAGCGCCCCAGACGTTGATGACCTTATCAAAGCCGCGCTTTTCAAACTTGTTGCGGTGATAGGCAATGTCAGCGGCAAAGTAGGTGTAGAAGCCGTTGGCACGACGCAGCACGTCGTCCTTCAAATCCAGCTTGTCCACCTGCTCCTGGGTCTTGCCCTCCCGCATGTACTTGGCCTTCAAAAGGGCGGTGGTGTCCAGCCACAAAGCGCCGTCCTTCTCGTAGGTCCAGCCCTTCTGGGCCAGCATGTCCACGGTCTCGGCCACGTAACCGGAATTGTGCAGCTCGGACTCCAGGAACCACTGGTCGTACTCAATGCCGTACTTCTTCAGGTCCGCCTCCATCTTGGGGATGTTGCGCTCCAGACCGAAGGCGCTCATGTCCTCCAGCCACTTCTCCTCGGGAGCGTCCTTGTAGCTGTCCCCGTGCACTTCATAGAAGGCCTGGGCCAACTCCTTGATGTCCTCGCCCTGGTAGCCGTTCTCGGGGAACTCGAAGCCGTCCTCACCCAGCAGAATCTGCATGTAGCGGGCGTGGATGGACTGGGCAAACTTGTGCACCTGGTTGCCAGCGTCGTTGACGTAGAACTCCTTCCAGGTGTTGTAGCCCACCCGAGAGAGCACGTTGGCCAGGGTGTCGCCCAGCACGCCGCCACGGGCATTGCCCATGTGCATGGGGCCGGTGGGGTTGGCGGAGACGAACTCCACCATCACCTTCTGACCGTGGCCCACGTCGCTGGAGCCGTATCCGGCGGGGTCAGCCTCCACCGCAGCCAGTACCTGCTGGTACCAGTTGGGGGAGTAGAAAAAGTTCAAAAAGCCGGGGCCGGCAATTTCGGCCCGCTGGAACAGAGTGCCCTCCAGGTCCATGTTGTCCAGAATGATCTGGGCAATGGCGCGGGGGGCCATCTTCAACGCCTTGGCGCCAGCCATGGCAAAGGAGGAGGCAAAGTCTCCGTTGCGGCTGTCCTTGGGCACCTCCACGGTGCCGCGGATGGTCTCACCCTGGGGCAGCAATCCCTGGGCGGCGGCCTTTTCATAGGCCCGCTGGGTCAATTCCGCCACCTGGTCCTTGGCGGTCTGAATCAAATTGGCCATCTTCATTCGCTCCTTTATCTTCCTGCCCTGCCCTCACTGGGTGATGGCCGGGTCCTTTTTTACATTCATACGGAACATATTCTGTCCTGCCACCAGATGGTCGATCTCAATGGCGTAGTCGATCTCCAGGTCTCCCCCGGCCTCGCCCAAAGTGGAGCGCATGCGCCGGGTGACGATCCCGATGGACAAAGAACCATAGGGGGTCTCGTACATGGACAGGTGCCGTTCCCCCTCTTCAAATACCATTTGGGAGTTGATGCTGCCCTCTCGCAGCAGGGTCACACGCCCGCCATCCACCTGCACCACGGTGGTGGTGCCCTCCAGTCCGGTGAGCTCACTTTCCTGGTAGGAGATGGTGTAGCGGCCCTCCCCCTCTCGGCGGAGCACTCCGGCGGTGACCAGTTCCATCTCGTCAGGGCCGCTTTCCGCATACAACTGCTTGCCCTTGATGGATATAATCACATTGTCTGTCATGGAATCCTCCCTGCCTTTAGTACACAGTAATGTCAATTTGCTCCACGTCTCCGGTGACGTCCTCCCCCAGGAACATGGAGGCCAGGGCGGCAAAGTCCCCGGTGCTGTCGCTGACAAAATAGCGGTGGCTTCCCTTGCGCTCTGCAGGGGCCAGCAGATTCTGGGCGGCCAGCTGGCCGTTGACCCAGCGGGCACATTCGCTTCCCACGTCCACCAGCTCCACCTGAGGGCCCATGTACGCCCCAATGACCTCCCGCAACAGGGGATAGTGGGTGCAGCCCAGCATGAGGGTGTCCACCCCCTGGGCTTTGACCTCCTCCAGGTACTCCCGCACCACCGTCTCCACCACGATGTCGCCGGGGCGGAACCGCCCATTCTCCACCAGAGGCACAAAGAGCGGACAGGCCCGGGCGGTGATTTGAGCGGAGGGGCGCAAGGCGCTGAGGGCCCGCTCGTAGGCACCGGACCGGATGGTGGCCTGGGTGCCAATGAGGCCCACCTTGCCGTTTTTCGTGCGCTGGGCCGCGGCGCGGGCCGCCGGCTCCACCACCCCGAACAGAGGCACGCCGTACTGCGCTCGCAAGGTGTCCAGCGCCGTGGTGGACACGGTGCCGCAGGCGATCACAATGGCCTTGGGCTGGAATGTGCTGAGAAAGGCCACATCCTGCTGGGCATATTTGATGATGGTATCCTTGGATCGGCTGCCATAAGGCACCCGTCCGGTGTCTCCGAAGTACACCAGATCCTCCTGGGGCATCAGACGAGCCAGCTCCCGCAGCGCGGTCAGCCCGCCCAGTCCTGAGTCAAATACCCCAATGGGCCGCATGTCCATGAGATGTCCCCTTCCCTGATTCCTTAAGTATGAAACCATAGTATTATATGTCATTCCTTCCCGAAAAACAAGTGGTGATTTCCCACAGAATCCCCGGTTTTTCTCTCCCAGCCCTGCACCTTCCTGCCACGGCGGCCAAACGGCGCACAAAAGCGGATGCGCCCCATTCCCAGGACGCATCCGCTTGGTCTTATTCTCTTTACACGTTCTCCCCCTGGGTCACCTGCATGGCGCCCATCTCCCACACCCGGGTCTGAGCCCCGGTGATGGCAATGCCCCGGGCCTCCGGCTGAGGATAGTAGCGGGTGGAGAGCACCTGCTGGCCGTCGTTGAGGAAAATTTCCAGGCTGGAGCTGTCTCCCAAAATGCGCAGGGTGTGCAGCTGGTCCAGGGCCACACGTCGCACCGTGCGTCCAGCCCCTCCCTGCAAGAAGGAGAGGGTCACCTGCCCCGGTTGCCACTCCAGCACCGCGGCGTCCCGGAACACCATCCGGCCACTGGGCTCTGTCATGGCCTCCAGGTCAAAGACCTGGGCCTCCTGGGCGGGAATGGCGGCGCCCCGCAGGGCGGTCACCTCCACCACAGGCACACGCACCAGCCGCTCCCCCTTCCGCCGCAGCTCACAGGGCACGGTGAGGCAGTGCTGCCAGCCGCTTTCCGTGGTGGGATTGGTGTAGTCGGCATCGGGCATGCCCATCCAGCCGATTACCACCCGGCGTTCCTCATCCTGGAAGGTCTGGGGGGCGTAGAAGTCAAAGCCCACGTCCAGCTCCACAAACTCACCCAGAGAATACTCCCCCCGGAAGTCCCCGTGGAGGGGGAAATAGCCACAGGAGTACACGTTTTGGAACTTGGTCTCCTCATGGGGCACGCCCTGGGGAGAGCACACCAAAAACCACTGCCCATCCAGGCAGAACAGGTCGGGGCACTCCCACATGTAGCCAAAGTGCTGGGGCGTTTTCAGAGCCTGGAGGAAGGTCCAGTGGTACTTGTCCGTGGACTCAAACACCAGAAGCTGGCCGTTATCGTCCAGGGTGCGGGCACCCTGCACCATATAATACTTCCCGTCCTGGGCCCACACCTTGGGGTCTCGGACGTGACAGGTCAAATTGCTGGGATAGCCCTTGTTCTCCATCAGCAAGGTGTTGGACTGCACCGTCACCCCGTCTTTGGAGACGGCCAGAGCGGTGTTGTGGCCCCGCCCGGCCTTGATGTAGTCGTAATCTCCGGCGTGCTTGACGTTGCCGGTGTAGTAGAGATACATCACCCCATCCTCCACCAGGGCGGAGCCGGAGTACACCCCATGGATGTCCCAGGGCTGGTCCGGGTAGAGCATGACGGGCAGGGCCTCCCAGTGGATCAGATCCCGACTGCGATAGTGGCCCCAGTGCTTCACGCCACCGGTGACATCAAAAGGTCCGTACTGATAAAACACATGGTACCAATCCCCACACCGGCACAGACCGTTGGGGTCATTGAGCCAACCCACCGGAGGCATCAGATGGAACTTCTGTCGAAAGGGATCTGCGGCCGCCCGGGGACCGTCTTCCCGCTCCACCCGTGTCACCAGCCGCTCCAGATCTCGTTGCAATGCATTACTCATGGTATTGTAGTCCTCCTCGTTTTCTCGTATCTTGGTTGTGTTGGAAAACCCAGGCGCCCCCGGGGGGCTCCCCAGAGGCGCCTGGATGAGGGAGGGCTTAGACTGCATCCTCGCCCTGGCCCGCCGCCAGCTGGGCGGAGGCGGGAGCCTGTTCCACAACCTGGTCAGGTTGGGCGGCAGGCTCCTCTTCCCGGACTCCGAAAATCCAAGACAGGACGAAGGCCACACCAGTGGCAATGCCGATGGTAATGAGATATTGAACGGGGCGGTGCAGATGGAGCAGCACGCCGAAGATGCCGGTGACGCCGGTGCCGGTGGCACCCAGCCCCACAATGGAGGCATACAGCGCGCCGCAAGCACCGCCAATGGAGCCGGCAATAAAGGGCCGGACAAAGCGCAGGTTGACGCCGAAAATAGCAGGCTCGGTAATGCCCATAAAGGCGGACAGGGAGGCGGGCAGAGCCATGGACTTGAGCTTCTTGTTGCGGGTCTTCAGGGCCACCGCCAGAGCAGCACCGCCCTGGGCCACGTTGGCAGCCGAGGCCAGAGGCAGCCAGAAGGTCAGACCGTAGGCGCCCAGCTGGCCCAGGTCAATGATGGTGTACATGTGGTGGATACCGGAGACCACGGTGGTGGCGTACAAGCCGCCCATGACAAAGGAACCGATGCCAAAGGGAATGGCAATGAGCCACTGCACGCCGTTGATGACGAAGTTCTCTACGGTGGTAAACACAGGGCCGATGGCAGCCAGGGTCAGATATCCGGTGACAAACACAGACACCAGAGGGGTCACAAAGAGGTCGAACATGGGAGGTACGACCTTGTGCAGCTTCTTTTCAATGGTGCACATCAGCCACACGGAGATAATCACGGGGATCACGTGGCCCTGATAGCCCACCAGGGGCACCTTGTACAGGCCAAAGAACACTTCCTGATAGGTCTGCACGCCTTCGGTGGCCACTGTCCAGGCGTTTTGCAGGTTGGGGTGGAGCATAATCATGCCGATGACCGCACCCAGGAAGGGGTTTCCGCCAAAGACCTTGGCTGCGGAGAATGCAATGAGAATGGGCAGGAAGGTGTATGCCACGTTGGAAAACAGGTCGGCAAACACAAACAGAGAGCTGCTGGTGTTCAGATCCAGGAACCCGTTGTTGGTCATGAACTTCAGCGACTCCATGATGCCCATCAGGAAGCCGGAGGCCACAATGGCGGGAATGATGGGTACAAAGATGTCACCCAGGGTCTTAATGGCCCGCTGGAACCAGTTTCCCTTCTTGGCCCCCTGCTCCTTTGCCTCGTCCTTGCTCACCGCAGCGGTGCCGGACAGGGCAATGAATTCTGCATACACCTTGTTCACCGTTCCGGTGCCCAAAATGATCTGGAGCTGGCCCTGTGCCTGGAACACACCTTTGACGCCGTCCACATCCTCCAGGGTCTTCTTGTCCACTTTCTGATCGTCTGCAATCACCAAGCGCAGACGGGTGGCGCAGTGGGCCGCACTGGCCACATTCTCCGCGCCGCCAATGGCATTTAAAATGCCCATGGCTGTTTTCCTGTAATCCATGAAATTCCCTCTCCTTTTTCATGTTTCCAATGAAACCGATATGGAATCGTTTTCATCTTGTTGGGTTTATTTTATCATGGATATACCGGGAAATCTATTGGTCTACAGGCAAAACATCCTTTTCATATCTTGTTTGTTTCACAGGGTTTCACACAAACCATTGGTGGAAGCCCGTTCGATGATTTCGTATCCCAGGCATACGCTGCGCACGCCGCCGCCAGGGCTGCGCAGCAACCGCATGAGCAGCTGGGCCGCCTCCTGGCCGCTGGTCTGGTAGTGCAGGTGGGCAGTGGTAAGGGGGGTAGCGCACACCTGTCCCATGGTGGTATCCCCCACGCCGGCAATGAGAACATCTTTCCCCACCTGAACGCCCAGCTCCCGACAGGCCTTCATGGCTCCAATGGCCAAACTGTCGGTGGCACAGAAGATGCCATCGGGGTGGCGGGTTTGCAGCAGCTTTTTGGCCATCTCATAGCCGTCCTCCATACGGAAGCCTGTGACGCCCATGTCCTCCGTGCGCACCATCAGCCCCGCCTGACGCATGGCCTGCACGTATCCCTCTCGACGGGACAGACCGGCAGCCTGGTCTTGGGCGGTGACACCAATATAGGCCGGGTGAGTGCCCCGCTGGATGAGCAGCTGGGTCAAGTCCCGGGCGGCCCCTAAGTCGTCGTGGTACACACAGCTGTACCCTTCATACTGCTGGGCCACGATCACCACCGGCATGTGCATGCTTTTCAGCACCGCCCGGTGCTCAGGGGTGAAGATACTGGCCATAAAAATAACCCCATCCACCCCGCTCTGGCGCAGGGTGTCCAGATACTCCACCTCACGCTCGGGCCGGTTGGCGGTGTTGGCCAGCAACATCCGATAGCCTTTGTCTCCCAGCACCAGACTGATGCCGTCCACCACCCGGGCGGTACTCTCGCCGCTGAGCCGGGGCAATACCACACCGATCTGATGGGTGCGGCGAGTGCGCAATCCCCGGGCGGTCTCGCTGGGCGAATACCCGGTGCGGCGCACTGCCTCCTCGATGATGGCCCGCTTTTCCGGGCTGAGATATCCATTGTTAAAGTAGCGGCTCACCGCAGTCTTAGACACACCAGCCAACGCCGCAAACTCTGTGATATTCATACCAGTTCCCCTTTCTGTTTTCGCCAGGTCACATGGATCCGCTTTCACTTTTCTATATTAAACAAATTTTTATAATTTTGTCAACTAATCCGGCATATTTCACGAGCCAGACCGGATTTTATCCATTTTCGAGCCATTTCCCCCTTGCATGCCGTGGGAATCCGTGATATACTATTACCCTGCTCAGAACGGAGGTGTCCCAGGTGGCAAAGCAATCGGTGAAGCAGCTGGCCTCAAACCGTAAGGCCTTTCACGACTACTTTATTGAAGAGAAATACGAAGCCGGCATCGAACTGTGCGGAACGGAGGTCAAATCCATCCGCAAGGGAAATGTAAACCTGAAGGACTCCTTCTGCATCGTCAAGGACGGAGAAATGTTCCTCCACGGCATGCATGTCTCCCCCTACGAGCAGGGTAACATCTTCAATAAGGACCCCCGGCGCACCCGCAAGCTGCTGTTGCACAAGCGGGAGATTCTCAAGCTCCAGGCCAAGGTCCAGCAGGACGGCTATTCTCTGGTCCCCCTCTCTCTCTACCTCTCCGGTCCCCGGGTAAAGGTGGAGCTGGCGGTGGCCCGGGGCAAAAAGCTGTACGACAAGCGCGAGGCGGCCGCCAAGCGGGACGCCAAGCGGGAGATGGACCGACTCTCCCGCGGTAGATATTGAGGATCTGTCATTATAAGCAATCAAACATCGCCTGACCGGATCTTTTCCCGCCAGACTGCGTTGCTTTCCCTTGCCATACACAAAGTATGGCTTCAGAAAAGCGCCTTGTCTGACAGGAAAATCTCTCGTCCATTCGATATTCTCTGCCTATAAGGCCAGACCCTAGGGCAGCAACTCAACAGATGCACAAAATATAAAAAATACGCAATATGCGGAAAGGGGAAATTCCCATGGCTCAAAATCCCATCGTCACCTTCGAAATGGAAAACGGCGGCATCATGAAGGCCGAGCTGTATCCCGAGGTGGCTCCCAACACCGTCAACAACTTCATTTCCCTGGTGAAGAAGGGCTTCTACAACGGTCTGATCTTCCACCGTGTCATCCCCGGCTTCATGATCCAGGGCGGCGACCCCCAGGGCATCGGCATGGGTGGCCCCGGCTACTCCATCAAGGGCGAGTTCGCTCAGAACCGCTTCAAGAACGACCTGGCCCACGACCGTGGCGTGCTGTCCATGGCCCGCTCCATGCGGCCTGACTCTGCCGGTAGCCAGTTCTTCATCATGGTGGAGAAGGCTCCCCACCTGGATGGCGCTTACGCCGCCTTCGGTAAGGTCATCGAGGGCATGGAAGTGGCCGACGGCATCGTGTCCACCAAGCGGGACTACAACGACAAGCCTCTCCAGGATCAGCGCATGAAGACCGTCACTGTGGAGACCTTCGGCGTGGAGTATCCCGAGCCTGAGACCATCTAATTCAAACACCCACGCCTCCCGGCACAACCGGGAGGCTCTACGGGGGCGTACTGGTTTCGACGGGGACTAGGAAGCAGGATAAGCGGGTGGCGGCGCCCAGCCGCCTTAAAATGGGCAACTTATAAATTAAAGAACAACGATAACGTCGTTCTCGCCGCTGCTTAATGCGGCCGTCCCTGCCGGAAGGACCACGAGCCGGCCGGGGCGTCAAATTAGTGGTGCCCGTGCGTACGGAAAGAGTTGACCGTGCCACGCATCATGACTCTACCAACCTGTGCGGTGTGACGATTCACGGTACAGGAAGGGAATGTAAATAACCGTCTGCACCCGGAGAAAGTCCTGTGGAATGGTTTTCGGACAGGGGTTCAACTCCCCTCGCCTCCACCAATCCCTCAGCCGTTGCGTCGCAACAGGTTGAGGGATTTTTCTTACTCTCCCAACGGTTTTCCGGTTTTCTTTCGCGTCTTTTTCTTCCGTCCCACATCCTTTTTTATCACCCGTCATACGCAAAAATTACAAACGAAATTACAAACGCCAAACCACACATTTCCCCTCCATCTGTTGACCTCACCTTCCCCAAATGCTATCTTGTTATTGTCACCCCATTTTCTTCACTCGCATCTGTTTCACCTAAAGGGAACCCCGTTGCCACCCCCGCAACGGGGTTCCCTTGTTTACACAGAAGAAGGCCGAGGGCTTAATGCCCTCGGCCTTCTTCTTTATCCCTGAATCATACTCAGTATTCTTCTCCCTGCATCCACATCAAACGGGTTTTTCTCTGGCTTCCACCGCTTATCCTGGAGCTGCCACAACTCCGCCCGCTCCTCGTCGGTCAAGCCGCTGATGTTTCGCAGCCCTTCTTCCGCCTCCGCTTGGGTGATGCTTCCGTTGTCGTCCACGGCCTCAATGGCCTTTACTGCCCTCAGGAATGTGTCGGCATCAATGTTTACCCCAGCTTCGACTTGGGCCAGGAATGCATCTACCTCTCCTTCCTCTCGGAGGTCAAGGTATTCATCCAGATCCGTGCCGTATTCCAGCACCTTAAGCATTTTTGCGTACTGGCTGGGGTTTCCATTGACTGTTTTCATCTCAGTTCCCATCTCGGCCCCGATCGCGGCAATTTTTGCATCCTCGGTCATGTCCGATTCTGCAATGGCCCTGTACTTATCTCCAGATTGCAAATCCTTTGTTCCGGCCTTCAGCGTGGCCCATTCCTCAATGGTTCCACCTTCCTTCAGGAAAGTGTCAATGGCGGCTTCTGACTTCTCCACCTCGTGCTCTGGGTTTACGGCGGCATCAGCCTTTGCCTTTGCGTAATCATACAGGGTCTTCAGCGCGCTGGTTTTTTTCGCTCGGTCAAAATTCTGGAACTCCTGAGACTGCACCAACTCCTCTAAGCTCTTTCCTACTTCGCCCCAGGCCGCATCATACAGCTGCCGTTCTGCCGCCGTCATCTCTCGTTCTCCATCAGAAGTCTTTATCTTGTATGTCGGCTCTGCTGGAATGGCATCGGCCATACCAGCTTCGTACAGCTGGGCCAACTGTTCCACGGTTTCCATGCTCACCTCACCGGCGCGGCGCTCCAGGATGTACTGGGTTCTGGCCTCCAGTGCCTCACCTCTCAGGCCGCTCAGGTTGCTTTTCGTTCCGCTTCCCAGCATGTCCTCATATGCTGTGGCCAGTTCTGGGCGGATCCACTTCATAGCTCCCAAGAAATATGTCTCAAAATTGGACACCGGTAGGCCGAATACCTGCCCTGCCATCTTCGCTGCATCTCTGATCCAGCTCATGATTTTCTCGCTACTGTCCGAGAGATACTTGGGCAAATCTCCCCCCTTGGACAAAACATCTACTGCCCCCTCCATAGTTTCAGCAATCCCCCCAGCAGCTCCTGTAAAATACTCCGCCAGTTCATTGATCTGCTCCACGCCCATGACCTCCATGCCGTACCATTTGTCACCCGTCATTTTTGAGGCCACAAGCTCCGCCAGTTCTCCGGCCAGCGGTACCAGCCCGAACATACTGGTCACTACACCCAAAACAAGGTCCTGGGCCATGCTTTCCGCTTGCAGTTCTCCCTCCTCATCCTTGTACTTGTCGCCCTGGCGCTTCCACAGTTCCATGAGAAGGTTGATTCCCTCCGACCCGAGATAGCCAGCCAGCAGGCCGACAACCCCCTGCCCAAAGCGCAGCTTCAGACGATTGGCCATTTTCTTGTCTCCCTTACGGGCGTAATACTGCGCTTCACCCACCATTTGTCGGAGCGTATTGTACCCCTGGGCCGCATCCGTCTTAAAAAGGGTCAACGTTCTGGCCAAAACATTTCTGCTCTTTCTCAACCTGGAGGTGAACATTGTTGCCGTGGTACTCTGAGACCGGCTCACCGCCCTCTCGAACTCCTGCGCTACCGCCTGGTAGAACGGACTTTGGCCGCTGTCAATCATCTCCTGGGAGCCCACCAGCAGGTCAGGCTGTTCCTTGCGCACCTTGTTTTCTGCCCATGGCCACAAGACACTGGCGGCCCACCCGTCCGTGGCAGTGATTGCTCCTCCTCCAATGGTGAAGTTTAACACCTTGTTGGTTTGTAGTTTCCCAGGGTTCTCCTTCAGGATTTTCGTCTCTGGCATGGAGTAGCCCATGAGCCGATAGTCCAGGTCTTGGGTGTACTTACTGATGAGCGCACGGTCAATCTTTGCCACCTTAACCAGGCCCGGCATGTTGGATGCACCCAAATACGGCATTGCCAGAGGAATTGACCCCAGCTGTTTTAGGACAATGGATGGATTCAGGCCAAAGATGGATGAGATATATTTACTCACCAGTGCGTCTCCCCATTTCCCCACCTTGGAGCTGTCCGGTCGTCTGGAGGTTTGAAGATCTGTCAGCAACTCATTGATGTAATCCACTCCCTCCTGTCCCCATTGGTGGGTGATGCTGTCCTTCATGCTCCCGTCTTTCACCTGCCAGTTCATGAGTGTCTGCCAATTTCGAGCCGGGATAGCCATTCCCACATACCTGCTGATATCATCCACATGGCGCTCAAATGCTTCAAACGCCGACATGTTGTACGTCGCATTGGAGGCATATTCCTGTCTGCTCTTGCTTCTGCTGACCGTCTCCGCCTTTGTTTCATACACGCCGATCTCAGACTTGGAATAATTCTCGTTGGTGTAAATCGGGGCATAGTCCTTGCTTACAGCCTTATCATATCCGATTAGGATATTTGATACCCGGTTCATTTCCTCCCTGGCAAAGTTGTTATAGTACTTCTCCAGGATATTTGCCAGAGCCATCTCCTGCTCTGTCAGATCGGACACGATCTTTTTAACGCTCTCCGGCGCCAGCCTAATGGTTTTCCCTGCCGCAAACGCTTCCTTTCTTTTCCCCTTTGAATAAATTTCCTTATTGGCAAATGTCCGGCCACCCATCGCAATGTGGCGCAAATTTTCGGTGTTTTTACTTTCCAGATACAGATGCACCTTTTGAGCCGGCGTCATGTACACCTTTACTGTGTCGCCAAAAATAGGCTTGTCCCCCATATTCAGCTCCAGCAGCTGTGGTACCTCCAGCTCGTGCCATACGCCATTCTTTCCCTGTCCGTCCGCAGTTTTCACCCACGCCTCGTTTTCCTTCAGGAAGTTTTCCAGCATCTTGTTTGCCTTGACGTAGTAGCTTCGCACATCCCGCTCACCGCGTTCCAGCTGCATGGCCATTTCGTGCCAAGCCCCTTCTGGGGCCCACCCTGCCATTCTTTGCAGGACGTTGGATGGTGTCAGCAGTTCTGTGTTGAAGATAGTGTCTGCTACCTCGCCCACTGCTCCACGCTCCCCTGGAAGTTTTTTCGGAGCGCTGGTAATCTCATCGACTGCATCACGGTATACTTCGCTGAACAATTCTCCTTTCTGGGAGCCCAGCACATTATTTCGATTATAGAACTCGGTGCGCAGTCCGATCGCTGCTCTGTACAGGTCCCCCAGGGCATCAACATCCATATCCCCGATCTTGTCCTTGTCCAATCGGCTGACAATCCTTTCAAGCTCTGGGCTCGGCAAGAAGTTCGGGTCCTGCTTCTGGGCCGTTAGATACATCTGCCGCAAATCCTTCCAGGTGGCCTGGTGCTTTTTACTCCAATTCATTTCATTGGCAGCGTTTACAGCCAAAATGTCGATGTCTCCCAGCACCTCGTCAAATTGCTTCTTCAGCTCATTGGGCGCACGGTACCGATTCTTGCTCAGCCACTGCAACTGTTTCAATGTCTTTTGCTGGAGTTCGGACAATTCCCGCCGCTCTCGCTGTCTCTCTACGATCTTTCTTCTGGCCTCCCGCTCCTTGGCCCTTGCATCTTGGTTTCGGATTTCCTGGGCGCGTCTGGCCTCTGCACTGGCCTCCCGCTCCTGCTGGATTTTTCTCCCCGTTCGGTCTCGGAGGTACAGTTCCAGATTGGCCTTTTCTGCAAATGTGCGCAACGCCCAATCCATCTGCCGTTCGATTCCCTCCATGGCATCATCCAGCGATTGGAACTCCTGCCCCACCATGGATGCTGTATACTCGGCCAGGGTCATCTTCTCCGCTTTTCCTTCTTCGGCTACCTCCACAATCCGTTCCAGAATGGTTCTCTCGCTCAGCTCGCCCGGGTCAAACAAACCTGGAAAGCTCTGCGACAGCTCCACATTCCAGCTGTCCGGCGTGGCGTCGCTTGGGTTGTTGGTGAGGTATACCCCGGCTTCAAACGCGCGCTTGTAAAAGCTATTCCAGTCGTCCGAAAACTCTCCCTTGACCTTCTCATTTACATAGACACGTCCCCGCGCTACCGCCCTACGGCCTTCTTGGTAGAGGTCTTCTGCCTCGACGGTCACCACGCCCTCCTCATACAGCCGATTGAAGAGGGCATTTCGATCTTCATAGGTCAGCTCTCCATCTCGGATCATCTTATCCGCATAGCGTTCAATAATTTGGCTCGCCATCTGCTTTTTCCCGTCCGGAATGGAGAACAAGCTCATCATGGTCTTGTTCAAATCATTCTTGGCAATAATAGCCTTGCTCTGTGCCACAGCCTTGGTGTCCTTCAAGGCTTTCTTACTCTTCGATTTCTTCTTTTTGGGCGCTTGCGTCTCGGTGTTATCTGTTGCTGTTGTGGCCCTCTGTTCCGCCGCACTGGAGCTTTGTCCCGTGGTGTTGGTACCCTGTTCCACTGCTCGGCGGCGCTTCACGGCCTCCGGCACCGTCCCACCTGGTAGGTAGATGTTTCCGTCATCTCCCACTTCCGTTTCGGTCAGAATTTCTTCATCCTCCACCGAGAACTTCTCTTGCCGCTTCGTCTCCTGGCTTCTGGCTTCGTCCTTGGCCCGCTGCCGCTTCACCGCCTCTGGTACAGGCCCACCTGGAAGGTAGATGTTTCCGTCGTCGCCCACTTCCGTCTCGGTCAGGATTTCTTCGGTAAGTCTTCCTGAAAGATCAACCACTTCCCGAAACGGAACTCCATCCAACTTGACGGATTTATAGCCATATGTTATTCTACCTATAGAACCATTCTGCAGAAGATCTTTGGGTCCTATGTGTAAGCCCATTGATCGAAGAAGCGGGATGGTTCTTTTTTTGTCTGCATACAGAACGTCACTGTTGGTCAGCATATACATTGGGTTGTCCTTGGTGTATACGCTGTTGACTTTCTGCATGTCATTAATGACCAATTTCCCCTCTACTGGCTGCAAATCCAAAACCGCCAACATAGGCTTTCTGTTGCGTGCCAGAACGCTCCCATATAGTACCATTCTGGTGTTCGGCCTGTTCCCTCGTTCTCTTCCAGCACTTTTCAGAATAAACACTGGATCATCTATCAGTTGCGGAATACTTTTTATTTCTGGAAGCGTAATCTCACGGTGTTTTGAGAGAATTTTATTCACCTTGTCTGCTCTGAGGTAGATGTCATTCTCAATGGCTCCAAGCCCCTGCAATACATCCGATGTTGAACCGATGATGAACACTTCATCGTCTGGTCTTCCGCGTCGGTTCCAGTCTTCAATATCATCCTGGAACTCTTCGTTCACAGAGTACCGCTCCCGGCCATCCTCCTGACCTCGGATCTCCAGCATAGATACATCGTCTAAGCTCTCCTGCTCTAGGATAATGTCCATAGCCTGGTCAAATGCTTCCTCGCTGATGGAGCCGTTTGCATACGCTTCCCGGAGGCTTCTCCTGGTTTCTTCAATATCCCTGGACCGTTGCGTCTCCCGGGCCACCTCGTCCTCTGAGGTCGGCCCGGTTGTTCGTTCTGTGGCCCGGGCGTTCTCCCGGCTGGGTGCCGCGATCTCCCGCTCCTGTGCTACCTCTTGGACGGTCTCCTGGTACTGGCTGGCCTGCACCCCAAAGGCGTTGATCCCGGCGTACGCATCAGCATAAATCTCCTCCAGGATTTTATAGTATGCGTCCAAAATCTGCTCTTGTGTTCCATTGACCGGAATGTCGATGACGCCCTGCAGCTTCTGGATGTACGTTGCCACCACCGCGTTGTACTCGTCGGCGTCATACCGGGCCTTGATCCGCTCCTCGGCTGTACGCACCATCTCAGAGTCTCGGCTGGCCAGCTCGTGGAACGCCTCATGGTTTGCGATCTGCGACACGGACAGCCTGGAGTGATCCGCCTGGACGATGATCTGCCCCGGCATCTGCACCCCACGCACTTTTCCCACGCTGCCATCCGTGTGGGTCACTTCCATTCCGCCCATGACATAGGTCACGGTGGCCCCGGTCTTTTGCTGCACCTCCTGGGCCACCTGCGTCATCTCGGCGTCCCACATCTCCTGAGGCATCACCAGTACATTGGCGGTGTCTGTGCCTCGGGAAATGCCCAGCTGCGTGCTGCTTACTTCTTGTCCCCGAAGATTCGCTGCACGAGCAAGTCTCTCACTTGCTGCTCGGCTTTGTTCAGAGGTCTGGGCGGCTGCTCCTGGGCGGCTTTCCAGGATTCCAGCTTGCTGGCCGGTACCCTCACCGTAAACCCGTCCTTGTCCTCCACCAAAAGCACCTGCTCCTGCTGGGTCTGTTGCTGCTCCTGCTGTTGTGGCTGCATTTTCTGTTCGCTCATGGATTCCCGCTCCTTCATTCAGATTTTGGGTATTGCTGGGGTTATTATCCGCCTGCATGGCCCCCATCGTCAAGCCCTCCGGCTCGGACGCCTGTGCGGGCTGTACCCGCTGGAATTGTCCTTCCTGGCTCTGAGCCTCCTGCTGGGTGTCCTCCCACATAGCACCCAATCTCAGCCCCTCAATCTCTCGTTGGGGCTGTGTGGCCTCCTGCTGGGCCTGTGTGCTCCATCCTTGTCCCTGGGTGCCCTGGACGGTTGTTGGTTGTTCCTGGGCCTCCTGGGCCGTCTGTGCGGTATTCTGCTGGGTCCCTGTGGCTCTTCTGGCCTGCTCCTGTCCCTCGTACCAAGCCTTACACATGGTATACTGACGGGTGATGTCCTGCTGTGTGGCGCCCGCACCATCCTGGACAGTGGAATAGTAGTTCTTCAGGATCTCATATACCGTCTCGGTTCCTTCTAGGTTTTTCACGCCCCGGAAGTAGTCCACACCATCCGCTCCCAGGTAGCCGTCTATAGTGGCGTCAAATCCGCCGTTCTGGGAAACAGTTTTGCCAGCTTTCCCGGCTCGGACAGCCCCCGGCCCCTCCAGAATACCGGCGGTCAATGCACCCATGATAAAGCTGGTCACAACCTCCTGGGGGCTGACCTGGTATTTTTCATCCAGGATCAGAGTGGCAAAGGCGGGTTCCAGGACAGACTGCAAGCCTTCCTCCACGCCCTCACTGAGCATATTGGCTCCCAGGTGCAACGCCGCTTGTCCAAAGGCATTGTCGATCTTGGCCACCTGGGCAGCCACCTTGGAGGCCGGTGTAGCCCCTAGCTTGGATATACCACCCAAAACATACTGCAAGCCCGCCTCAGAAGCGCCCACCAGAGTGGCGTATGCTGCGGCTTCATCGTCTCCGTATCCCTGGCGCTTTTTCTCCGCGTATGCGTTTCCTCCGGCAGAGGCGCCCAGGGCGGCAGAGCCAACACCACTGGCCACGGTTCCAGCTGCCCCTGCGCTCATTCCTGCAGCTCCCAGGGCGGGGCCTGCTACCATAGACAGTAAGATGGACGGGGCCATGTTGGAAATGCTTGTCCCCATGTCGTATGCAAAGCCCAGGGCGGGGCTGATCTCCTCGGCATCTTCCCGCACCATTTGGCTCACGCGGCTGGTCACGCTTGGGGTATTTGCTTCACTCTGCCCCAGCTGAGCCATACCACTTGCAAACTGGTCCAAGCCGCTGGGGATCCAGTACAGTGCTTTCCCCGCCGTTGGCATGGATTCATAGGTGTTCTTGGCCACTTGTTGATTGACCGAATCAGATATGGTGTCCATGTACCTGGTGGCACCGTCCCAGTCTCCCCGGCCAACAAAAGCCATAAACGTATCCTTTTGCCGGTCTGTGAGTGCCTGCGCCATCTTCGCATTGGCAGAGATACCAGCAGCACCACCCATTTCATCAACTTGGATCGCTCTGGCCAGCTCTCGGGCCTTTTGGTTCTCCGCATTCAGGCTGCCCAGATCAATGTCTGAGGCATATCCCCTCTGGGCATCTTGGGGCATCCAGCTATTCTCTGCAATATCCCGTGTGTTTGCCGCCTCCAGCCACTTGACGTACTGGCTCATCTCTCGTTCTTGGTTCTTCAGCTCACTGGCCGTCTTGGCCGCCGTCTTCTGGGCCTGAGTCCTCATGTCCGGAATATCCACACTGTACCCGGTACTCTTTGCCCGAGCGTCCCAAAACGCCTTTTGCTGTTCCTGGGTTGTTGCCGCCTTTTTTTCTTCCTCTTTTCGCCTCTCCTCCAGCTCACGCAAAGTCTGCTCCAGCATCTTCACGCGGCTGTTTCGCTCCGCTGTGACCCCCATCCAGTCCACTTTGACCGGGCCAGCTGTATTCTGCTGTGTGGTTTTCTTATAGCTTCCCAGCTTGTTTGCTGCACTCTGTACAGTCCCGGAGGTCAGTGCTTCTCCACCCAGCTTAGCAAAGTCTGCCGGGTCCAGCTGCATGCCTGCCAGTCCCCGGGCACTTACTCCAGCACTGGCCGGAATTGGCGCAGACCCTCCCAGGCTTAGGCCAGACGGGAGTGTTAATCCCGTCTGGCTCGATACGCTTGTTTGCTTAACCTGTGCATTCTGCTCCTGTTTTCTTCTTTCCTCCTCGTCCTTCCTTTTTTGTGCAATCTTAGCCTGAGCAAATAGGCGCTCCTTTGCTGTCGTATTACCGTTTCCGATGAATGGCATGTGCATTCCTCCTTATCTGGTCAACTGAGTGAATCCACTATAATTGTTGTTTTTCAGCGGCGTCACTTTCAGGTTTCCCTTTGAATCCACCCCATCTACCCGTACAAGGCCTTTCTTTTGCAGAATCTCCACGTCGTCATAGCTAATTTCGCCATACTTAGGCACATATACAATCCCGTGGTTATTTTTGCTCGAACTACTGGAGCTGCTGGAACTCTTGGAGCTCGACGACCCGCCGGAACTATACGAGCGGTACGACGCCGCAGCCTTCGCCGCCTGCTGGCGGTAATAGTTGACCATGGAGTTGATATACTCCTGGGAGTATCCAGACTGCGACACCAGGGCAGAGGACGGCGTTCCGCCTGCCTGCAAGATAGCATCCACCTGGGCCTGTGCCATCTCCTGCTTCTGCTTTTGCAGGGCCTGCTGCTGCTCCTGCTCGTAGCGCTTCTGCTCCTGCTCGTCCAGATACTTCTGGTACTCGTCGTTGTTGACATCCTGGAGGTTGCCGAGGTAGCTTTGCAGCTTGTTGTAGTTGTCCAGATACTGCTGGTAGGCAAATTCCTTGTCCCCGTTGTACTGGCCCAGCTTGTCCAGGTACTCCTGATAATCCATTTGCTCCTGGCCGTTGACGGCGTCCAGATAGCTGAGCAGCTTGTTGTAATCGTCCAGGTACTGCTGGTAGGCGAACTCCTTATCCTGGTTGTACTGGCCCAACTGGTCCAGATACTCCTGGTAGTCCAGCTGCTGCTGGGAGTTGACCAGCCCCAGGTCGTTGGCCATCATCTCGTATTCGCTGAGGTATCGCTGGTAGGCCTGGTTGTACAGCTCGGGGATCTTATCACTGAGCTGGGCGGCGTAGTAGTTCCCCGCCTGGGACGCCGCCGTGGCGGCATAGCTGGAGGTCTGGCCTCCGGAGGCCGCCGCGGCCTGGGCCAGAGCGTTTGCGGTGGCCCGCTCTCCCTCCCGGAGGTACTGCTTCTGATACTCCCCAAACACCGGGTCGGTGTCCTTGCTCCAGGTGAAGTCCTCCCGATTGAGCACTTTGCCCAGCAACTCCTGCTGCAGCTGCTCGTAGGGGTTGGTGTAGGTGGGGGCCTCCTGGTCCCAGGAGAAATCGGGGTATTTCCCGATCTGGTCCAGAATGGAGTCCTGCTCCTCTTCGTACTTGTTGTCGTAAGTGGGAGCCTCCTGATCCCAAGAGAAGTCGGGGAAGCTGCCGATCTCCCCCAGAATCTTGTCGATCTCGTCCTGCTTGCTGCCGGTAAATCCGTTATAGCTGGTGGCCTTGTAGCTGGCCGCCAGCTGCGCCGCGGCCTCGTTGGCCAACGCCCTCTGGGCGCTGGTGGTGGCGTTGTTCTGGTCCTGCTTCAGACTGGCCGCTGAAATGCCATACTCCGGATACGCCTTGGCTAAGCTCAGCTCCTCGGGGGTGAAGCTGGACAAGGTGCCGTTGTCCGTGGCCTTTTTCAAAAAGTCGTTGTAAGTATACGCCATGGTGTTCCCTCCTTTAGGTTCGACCCGGGGTGGCGTTGTAGGCTGAGCCGCTGTAACGTTCCCGGGTGATGCTGTAAATCTTGCAGCCCCCCGTGCCGGTGAGTTTCAGCCGGTAATGGTCCCCCCGCCGAATCACCATGGGCAGCTGGAAGCTGCGCTTGGGGGTGGGCCCTATGGGCTGGCCTAAGGGCCGCCATGTGCCGTCGCTATCCACCTGCACCCAGGCCTGCACCTGGCCTCCCTCTTCCACCTCCAGGCGGATGTGGAGGCGGGCAATGCCCTTTTTGTCCGGGCTGCCGTCGGTGAAGTCGGCAAACTCCGCCACCCACGCCACCGGCCCCTCCTGCTGAGCCTCCTCCGGCGGGTCGGTCACGTCTCCCACCAGCCAGATTTCCCCCGCCTGGTTGAGCAGGTGCAGATTTCCGCCTGAGAAGGCAAAGTGGGTGGCCTGGGTGTTGTCCTCCCGGTACCACAGCTTCGTGCGAGTGTCGTACACCAGCAGGCTCCAGCCTCCCAC
>NZ_NFHE01000039.1 GCF_002161235.1 Pseudoflavonifractor sp. An85 | reverse complement strand
CCAGCCAGATTCCCTCCCCCACCCCCGCTCCTGGCGGTAGTGGCGGCGGCGATGTGTCCACCGGCGACCAGAGCAATCTGATGATGTACGTGGTGGTTCTGGCCGGTGCGGTGATTCTCCTGGCTGTGGTAATTGTCACCGTCAACCACTCCCGTAAGCACAAGAAGTAAATCAACCATTCTTCATTCCCCCTTTCCTCCGCTCCGGGGCCAGGCGATTGCCTGGCCCCGGAGTATTTTGTCGTTACAAGTTGGATACAACTCCTTGCTGACATGCATGCAGGGGTGTGATAAGATGAAAGAAACGGATGGGATTGTAGAGAGGAGGGCCGTCATGGCACATATTTTGATTGTGGAAGACGAGGAGAACATCTCCCGGATGATCGCCGCCACCCTGGAAATGGCCGGCTACACCTGCCACATCTGCGCCGATGGGGCGAAGGCCGTGGAGCAGGTGGATCCGGCGGTGTACGACCTGGTGTTGTTGGATATCATGCTCCCAGGGCTGGACGGATTTCAGGTGATGGAGCAGGTGCGCAGCTCGGGCGTGCCGGTGATTTTCCTGTCGGCCATGCAGCAAGTGGGGGATAAGGTACGGGGCCTGCGCCTGGGGGCGGAGGACTACATCGCCAAGCCCTTTGAGGCCCTGGAGCTGCTGGCTCGGGTGGAAGTGGTGCTGCGTCGCCGGGGCGGCGGCAGTCAGGTGCTCACCTACGGCCCCATTGTGCAAAATCTGGACAGCCACACCGTCACCCTCAACGGCCAGGTGGTGCCCCTGGCTCCCAAGGAGTTTGAGCTGCTGAGGGTCTTTCTCCAGCACCAGGACTTGGCCCTGAGCCGGGAACGGCTGTTGTCCATGGTGTGGGGCTATGAATTTCAAGGCGAGAGCCGCACCGTGGACATCCATGTGCAGCGGCTGCGCCAAAAGCTGGGCCTGTCCCAACATCTGGTGACCCTGCCCCGCATTGGCTATCGTCTGGAGCGGCACCCATGAAACTGTGGCAGAAAATTTTTCTCTCCACCCTGGCTCTCATGGTGTCCATCACCGCCCTGTCCTCGGTGCTGCTGCTGCGCTCCACCCGGGACGCCCTGTGGCAGCGGGAGCAACAGCGTGCCATCACCCAGCACCAGTATCTGGCCGGTATTCTCCAGACCGGAGTGGTGAGCCAGCGGCTGCGCCAGGGCGTGGTGCTGCTCCAGGAAGAACAGACCCGTCAGGCGGCGGTGCAGCTGCTGGAGCAGCAGACCACCGACGACTATCTGGCGGGGCTGATGCTGTTGGACCAGGAGGAAAAAGCGCTGTGGAACCAACTTCCCGCCGGAGTCACCCCGCCCCAGGCCACCGATGAGGGTCTGACCCAGTGCCAGCTCCAGGCCGGGGACGAGGCGAGAGAGTGGTATCTCACCTGCGCCATGCCCCTGACCCTGGAGTCGGGCCAATACCGTCTGGTGGCCGCCTACGCCGTGGGCGACTTGCAGCAGCAGCTCAACCTCCAGGCTCTGCGGGCGGTGGGGCTGAGCTTGGGCATGAGCCTGCTGGCCGCCGGTGGACTGTTGCTGTTGGTGCGGCGGCTGCTCAAACCGCTGGGGGCCCTGCGGGAAAACGCACGCTCCATCGCCGGGGGCAACTACACCCAGCGGCTGGACGTGCGCAGCAAAGACGAGCTGGCCGATCTGGCTCAGGATATGAACGTCCTGGCCCAAGCGGTCCAGGAACGGGTGGAGCAGCTGGAACAGGTGGCAGAGGAGCGGCGGGTATTTGTGGCCAACCTGGCCCACGAGATGAAAACCCCCTTGACCAGCATTATGGGCTACGCAGACTTGCTCTATCTCCCCCGGGAGGTATCCGAGGAGCAGCGGGTGGAGTATTCCTGCATCATTCTGGACGAGGCGCGGCGGCTGCGCTCCCTGTCCGCCAAGCTCATGGAGCTGATGACCCTGGGCAGCGTCAACCTCACCTTTGTCCCCGCCGATCTGAGCCAAATCGTGCAGGAGGTGGCGGTAAGCTTGGAGCCGCTGCTGGAGCAAACCAAACTATCCCTGTCCTGCGACTGCCCGCCCACCTTCTTGAAGATGGATGTGGAGCTGTTCAAATCCCTGCTGTACAATCTGTTGGACAACGCCCGCAAGGCCAGCCCCGCCGGGGGCCGGCTGGCTTTCTCCGCCCAGGTGGAGGGCCAGCAAGTGGTCATTCGCGTCCAGGACTGGGGCCGTGGCATTCCGCCCCAGGAGCTGGACAAAATCTGTCAGCCCTTCTACATGGTGGACAAGAGCCGCAGCCGCAAGGCTGGCGGCGCCGGTCTGGGTCTGGCCCTGTGTCAGGCTATTGTCACCGCCCACCAGGGCACCATGGAATTTTCCAGTCAGCTGGGGGAAGGCACCCAAGTAACCCTCACCTTCCCCCTGTGTCAGGAGGTGAACCCCCATGCATAACGTCAAACACCGCCCCTGGCTCTTTGGGGTGTGCGCCGCCCTCATCCTCCTGGCAGGAGGCACCGTTGTGGGGCTGGCCGCCCGCTTGGTGGTGGCCCCCCAGGCGGGAGAAATGGTGGAGCAGGACACCCCGTCCATCCCCTCCATTTTGGGCCAGAGTGTAGATGAAGTGACCTTCTATCCCTGGACGGTCTATGACCAGGAATCCTTTGAAAGCAACATTTCGGAGACCATGATCCAAGAACGGATGGACTGGTACCGGTGGAACATTGATGTAATTCCCTCCATTTTTGGCTTTTACGGCATGGAATATTCCGTGAACAACGGCCAGATCCGCAACTATTCCGGGTACTGGACGGAATGCCCTGTGACCACCCAGGATGGACAGTCCGCCCTGATGGACGTGGCCTTCGGCAAAGACTATCAGGATTTTGGCATGAGCTGGGTGGCCTACTCCACCGGAGAGCTGCCCACCCGCACCCAAAAGGAAGCTGCCCTGTCCACCGTGCAGCAGGATGTGTGCCGCATGTTTGCCGCCGGTCAGGACAGCGAGCTGGAGGATCTGATTTTGCAGGTGTGGAACCAACTCCAAGCCACATCCTTTCCTGACTCCACACGCCCCCTGGACTATGAGTGGTACGCCATGGGCGCCATGGAAAACGTCATCACCCCCATCCAGACGGTGCAGGAAATGATCTCTGTGACATCGGAGCAAAGCGTCCAGGAGCAGCTGGCGGCCATTTCCTCCGCCGCCCAGAAAATTGACTTCCACGTGCAGCTGGTGACCACCCAGCGTCAGGTGGTGCTGGTGATGACCAGTGTGGCCGCAGATATGGACTGTTGGTGGTCTGTGGGCGTGTACTATGACATGGTGCTGGAGCAGTACAGCGGCATCGTGGTCAACGACCGAGCCGGATACGGGTTCTGATGGTTGGCACTTTGACACCACAGGCCGCCCACCAGCCAAGGGCATTCAACCATGTAGGGCCAGACTGGGAGACCTTCCCGGTCTGGCCCGTTTTCCTCTGTCCGCAACACGCTCAGGGCACGCGGAGGGTCCCCCGCCCTTCTTCGTCGATATACACCAAATTGAATCTGGATTCTTGTCTAAACTGCGTTGTTGACATCAAAAACCTGCCTATGCTATACTCAGCGCATAGGGATTGTTACTCTTTGGGAGGCATCACCTTTGCTATAGGCAAAGTGTATGGTTTCCAAGGAGTTTTTTGTTGTTCCGTTCTGGGAGGGGGTGCTTGTCGTGCAGGTCATCAAAAAAGTCAACAACAACGTGGCGGTTTGTCTGGACGACAACGGCAGAGAGCTCATTGCCTTCGGGCGAGGCATCGGATTCCCTTCCATGCCCTATGCGCTCTCCAGTTTGGAGAAGATTGAGCGAACCTTCTACGATATCAGCCCCGAATACATGGGCATGCTCCAAACGCTGCCCAGCGATGTGGTGGAATTTACATCTGCGGTGGTGGATATGGCCCGGGGTACCCTGCCGTACTCCCTGAGCCCCAATCTCTTGCTCACCCTGTCCGACCACATCTCCTTTGCCATGGAACGCACCAAGAAGGGCATTTACGTCAAAATGCCCCTGGCCTATGACTTGGAGCAGATGTACCCCCAGGAAATCGAACTGGCCCGCAAAACGGTGGACAGCATTTACAATCGGTTCAAAGTCCGCCTTCCCAAGGATGAGGCCTCCGGCATCGCCATGGCCTTCATCAACGCCAGGGTCTACTCCGAGTCTGAGCCGGACACCCAGGCCATGGCAGACAGCGAGGCCATTTTGGATGCCATCACTCACATCATCGAACAGGAGATGGGGGTGCGTATTGACACCTCGACCTTTAACTATACCCGCTACGCCACCCACGTGCAGTATCTGCTGGAGCGGCTGAACAGCGGAAAAGGCATTGATAGCATCAACCAGGATATCTACACCTCCCTGCGGGAGGAGTACCCGGAAGCCACCGCCTGTGTGGACAAAATTGCGCACTATCTACACGCTCAACACGGTTTTGATGTCACCGACGAAGAGCAGCTTTACCTGATTTTACATGTCAATCGCGTTTGCGCCAACCGAGGATTGTAACCGAATTTAGTTTTGGGCATTACCTCCAGCGACAACACCGCACTGCAGGGCGGTATTGTGTCGCTGGAGGTTTTTATTTGCTAAAATGAGAAACATGGAGGGAATTTTGTTATGGCAATCGACAACAAGAAAATTGCCGCTGACGTTTTGGCCGCGGTGGGCGGCAAAGAAAATGTAAGCATGGTCACCCACTGCATGACCAGACTGCGCTTCAACCTGAAGGATGCCAGCATCCCCAAAGAGGATGAAATCAAGAACATCCCCGGGGTGGCCGGCGTGATGGTAGCCGGTGGACAGTATCAGGTCATCATTGGCCAGAATGTGCCCAAGGTGTACGCCGAAGTGTGCAAGCTGGGCGAATTTTCCACCAAGTCCGCCCTGGACGAAAATCTGGACAAGCCCAAGGAAAAGCTGACGGCCAAGAAAATCGGGAACAATATCATGAACTACCTGTCCGGGTCTATGACACAGCTGATTCCTGTTATGATTGCCGCCGGAATGTTCAAGACTATTTTGGTGATCTTGGGCCCGGATATGCTGAAACTCATTGACACCAGCAGCGATACGTATATTCTCCTGGATTTTCTGTATGACGCCTTTTATTATTTCCTGCCCGTGTACTTAGGTCAGGCAGCTGCAAAACGCTTGGGCGCCAACGGTATGCTGGGCATTATGTTGGGCTGCATTTTGCTGGTTCCCGACTTTGTGGCTCTGAACGGCACCGTGGAGACGCTGAAGATTTACAACCTCTTCCCCGCTCCCGTGGCCGATTATTCCCAGTCCCTGCTCCCGGTCCTGCTGGGTGTTTGGATTATGAGCTATGTGGAAAAGTTCTTCAAAAAGATTGTCCCCACCACCCTTTCCACCATCTTCACTCCGTTCCTGACCATGGTCATCATGGTTCCCGTGATGTTCTGCGTCTGCGCACCTCTGGGCAGCTATGTAGGCACCATTATCGGCAACGCACTCATCGCCTTCCAGGCCAAGGGCGGTTTCCTGGCCACTGCCGTAGTGGGCGGTCTCTACGCCTTCATTGTTATGACCGGTATGCATGGTGTGATTCTGGCCGCAGCCTTGACCACCTTCTTCACCTTGGGCTATGAGGACTTTATCATCACCGCCGGATGTGTGGCCAACTGCACCGCCTGGGGCATTGCCTTTGGCGCCTTCCTGAAACTCAAAGTAAAGCAGAACCGCGCTCTGGCCTTTGGCTACTTCATCTCTGGTATTCTGGGCGGTATCACCGAGCCCTCTCTGTACGGCATCGGCATCAAGTATAAAAAGCCTTTGATCGCTCTGGCTGCCGGTGGTTTCCTAGGTTCTTTGTACCTTGGCATTACCCACGTCAAGTGCTACATGCTGGGCGCAACCAACTTCTTGTCGGTACTGGGCTTTGTGGCGGGCGGCACTGCAAACACCGTCAACTACATCATCAGCTGTGTCATTGGCTTCGCTGTTGCCACCATTCTGACCTATGTTTTGGGCGGGTTCGGTGAGGACTGAGCCCACCGCCCCCCTTTCGTAACCACACGAGCCATCATACAGGAGGTATTTTATGCAACACACATTTCCGAAGAATTTTTATTGGGGCGGCGCCACGGCTGCCAATCAATTTGAGGGCGGCTATCGAGAGGGCGGCAAAGGGGAAAGTGTCTGCGACCACATGACAGCCGGTTCCCGCAAAGCACCCCGGATGTACACCAACGTCTTAGACCCCAACGTCTACTATCCCAGCCACCGCGCCGTTGATTTTTATCACCATTACAAGGAAGATATCGCCCTGTTTGCAGAAATGGGCTTTAAAATGTTCCGCATGTCCATCAACTGGACCCGCATTTATCCCAACGGCGACGATGCGCAGCCCAATCCAGAGGGCATCGAGTTCTACCGAAAGGTCTTTTTGGAGCTTCGGAAGTACAACATTGAGCCCCTGGTCACCCTCCACCACTATGAGGTGCCCTATCATCTGTCCGACGCCTATGGTGGTTGGCTCAACCGGAAATGTGTGGACTTTTTCCAGAACTACTGCCGCACGGTGTTTACCGAGTACAAGGGGCTTGTTAAATACTGGCTGACTTTCAACGAGATCAACGCCGGTCAAATGGGCATCGGAGATATCTTGTCTCTGGGTCTGAAAACCCCCGACGGCCCCAACAAAGGCCCTGGCGATGTGAAGGACTTGGACCTGATGCAAGCCCGTTTCCAGGCCCTGCACCATCAGTTCATCGCCTCGGCCAAAGCCGTCAAACTGGCCCACGAAATTGACCCAGACTATCAAGTGGGCTGCATGGTGGCAGGCGGTGTGTTCTACCCCTATACCCCCAACCCTGACGACGCGTTGAAGGCCCAAAAGGACATGCGCATGAATTACTTCTGCGGCGACGTGCAGGCCCTGGGCGCATACCCCTTCTTTGCCCAGCGGATGTTCCAGGAGATGGGCATTCAGCTTCACATGGAGCCCGGTGACGCTCAAATTCTCCAGGAGGGCAAGGTGGATTTTTACTCCTTCTCCTACTACATGTCCACCTGCTCCACCACAGACCCCAAAGTGGAGGAAGCCAACGGAAACGCCGTCATTGGCGTGCGCAACCCCTATATTCCCGCCTCTGACTGGGGCTGGCAAATTGACCCCAAGGGCTTGCGCTACCTGCTCAACGATCTGTATGCCCGCTATCACCTGCCCATGATGATCGTGGAAAATGGGCTTGGCGCGGTGGATCAGCTGGAACATGGCGCCGTTCACGACAGTTACCGGGTGGATTATCTCCGTTCCCACATCCAACAGATCCAAGAGGCCCTTGCCGACGGTGTGGATGTCATCGCCTATACCCCTTGGGGGTGCATCGACTTGGTCTCTCTGTCCACCGGCGAGATGTCCAAGCGATATGGCTTTATCTATGTGGATGTGGACGACCAGGGCAATGGCACCTTCCAGCGCTACAAGAAGGACTCCTTCTACTGGTACAAAAAAGTCATTGCCTCCAACGGCGAGGATCTGGACTAAACAAGGAGGCATTTCCATGGGTATGTTAGATAAATTGTTTGGCGGCAAAGCCAAGGCCGCTGCCCCGGACATTGAGGCCCAGGCGCAGCCCCTGACCGTATGCACCCCCTTCACCGGCACTGCCATGAAAATGGCGGAGATTCCCGACCCGGTGTTCAACCAGGGCATTTTGGGCCAGGGCTGCGGGTTGGAGCCCACCGAAGAGACGGTGTACGCCCCCTTTGACGGCACGGTGATTCAGACCACCGACACCAAGCACGCTTTGGGTCTGGCCAGCGCGGACGGCATCGAGCTGCTCATCCACGTGGGTATGGACACCGTGGCCATGGGCGGGCAGGGCTTCACCTGCCTGGTGCAGGAGGGCCAGAGCATCCAGGCCGGTCAGCCCCTGATGACCTTCTCCTTGGCAGACATCCGTGCCGCCGGTCACCCCGCCACCACTGCTATAGTGGTCATCAACGCCGACGACTTCGGCGGGGTGGAACTGGTAACAGAAGGTGCCATCACCCACGGCGCGCCCCTGCTGAAATTGCTAAAATGATCCCTTTCCCAATAGACAACAAGGCCAGACACGGGGTTGCCGTGTCTGGCCTTGTTGTTTCGTATAGGGGAATTACTCCTCCATAAGCTTCTCCATTTCGTCCAGCAGAGTGCCGAACAGATCCAGAGCGTCCTGGATGGGGGCGGGAGAGGACATGTCCACGCCTGCGCCCTTCAAAAGGTCGATGGGGTCCTTGGAGCAGCCACCGGACAGGAAGCCCAGGTAGTCCTCCACGGCCCCCTCCTCGCCCTTCAAGATGCGGCGGGACAGGGCGATGGCGGCGGAGTAGCCGGTGGCGTACTGGTACACATAGTAGTTGTAGTAGAAGTGGGGGATGCGAGCCCACTCCAGGGCGATCTCGTCGTCGGAAACCATGTCGGGGCCGTAGTACTTCTCATTGAGGGCCTTATACTCGGCAGAGAGCAGGTCGGCGGTGAGAGGCTCGCCCTGGGCGCACAGCTGGCCCATACGCAGCTCGAACTCGGCGAACATGGTCTGGCGGTACAGGGTACCCTTGAACTGCTCCAGGAAGTGGTTGATGAGGGCGGCGCGCTCTTTCCGGTCGGTGGTACGCTGGAGCAAATACTCCATGAGCAGGGCCTCGTTGCAGGTGGAGGCCACCTCGGCCACGAAGATCACATAGTCCCGGTACACCGGCTCCTGGGTGCGGTTGGACAGGTAGGAGTGAGCGGCGTGGCCCATTTCGTGGGCCAGGGTGAACATGCTCTCCAAATTGTCCTTGTGGTTCAAGAGCACGTAGGGGTGGCACAGAGCGCCGGCGGAGTAAGCGCCGGAACGCTTGCCCACGTTCTCCCGCACGTCGATCCAGCGGTTGTCAAAGCCCTCCCGGATGATGGCCCGGTAGCGCTCGCCCATGGGGGCCAGAGCGTCAAACACGGTATCCTTGGCCTGCTCATAGGAAATGACCTTCTCCCCGCCGGACACCATGGGGGCGTAGATGTCGTACATGTGCAGCTCATCCACACCCAGCAGCTTCTTGCGCAGACGGATGTAGCGGTGCATCTTGTCCAGGTTGGCGTTCACTGTGGCAATGAGGTTGTGGTACACGCTCTCCGGCACCCGGGTGCCAGCCACAGCGGCGGCCAGAGCGGAGGGGTACTTGCGGGCGTTGGCGTAGAACTGGCGCTGCTTGGCTTCGGCGTTCAAAACGGCGGCGGCGGTGTTGCGCACGCTGCCATACACCCCGTAGAAGGTCTCAAAAGCGTTTTTCCGCAGCACCCGGTCCTCGCTCATCTGGGTGGGTACAAAGGCGCCGTTGGACAGGGGTACTTCCTTGCCCTCGCCATCGGTGGCAGAGGGGAAGGTGAGGTCGGCGTCGGTGAGCTTGCCGAAAATATCCTCGGGGGCGTGGGCCAGATCTCCCACCGCAGCCAGCAGCTTCTCCTCGGCGTCGGAGAGCACGTGGGCCTTCTGATCCTGAATGATGGTCAGGTAGCGGCGGTACAGCTCCAGGCCCGGCTCCTCCTTCATAAAGCGCTCCAGCTTATCCCCATCAATGGAGAGAATTTCAGGGGTCTCAAAGGACATGGCTCCGTTGATCTCCACGGCCAGGGAGCTGATTTTGCCCCCCATGGCCTGATACTGGGCCACGCGGGTGTCCTGGTCTCCCTTCCGGAAGGCGTAGTTGGCCAGGTTGAGCAGGAGAACGGAGGCCTCCTGGGACAGGGTGAAGTACTCCAGCAGGGTGGCGCCGCTCTCCCCCAGCCGACCGGCGTAGGCGGACAGCTTGGCGGGGTAGGTCTGGGCTACCTCAAACTCCGCCTGCCAGGCGGCGTCGTCAGCGTATAGATCGGCAAGGTTCCAGGTCTCCTCCACGGGGATCTGGTCACGCTGGGGAATGGTATTTGTCTGGGACATGGAAATTTCCTCCTTAGCATGTCAGTTAGATAAAGAAATCATAGCATAGAACTGGGATTGTTGCAACCCTCCCGGCGAAACACGTGTACCCGGAAGTCCGCCGTCACGGTGAGCTGCTCCAGGGCACGCAGCCGCTCCACCCCCGCCTTGGGGGTTTTCCAGGCGTAGGGGGTCATACCAAATAGGGCCTGGATGAGGGGCTGGCTGTCCAGGGTGAATGCGGTGGTCACAGATAGGATATCCACATAGGAGAACCCTTCATACTCCACCCGCTCCTCGGGGTTGGGATAGGGGGTGTCGTAGAGCACCCCTTTCATTTCCATCAGGTGCATGGGGGCAGGCACCACGTACACAAACAGTCCGCCGGGGGTGAGCACCCGGCGGTATTCCTCCAGGGCCAGAGGGGCAAAGCAGTCCACCACCACGTCCACCGCCCCGTCTGCCACCGGCAGGTGGTACACCGAGGCCACGGCAAACTCCCCCTCTTTCACCCGCCGGGCCGCCTTTTTCAGCCCCGCCTTGGACAGGTCCACCCCAGCAATCTGGGCCCCGGGCAGCTGGCTGAGGCCCTGGGTGTAGTACCCCTCTCCACACCCCACGTCCAGAATTTTGGGACTCTCTCCCCCGTGGGTGGACACCACCCGGCAAAGAGTCTCCCGCAGAGGGGCATAGTAGTCCCCGTCCAAAAAGGCGGTGCGGGCGGCGATCATGGCTTTGTCGTCCCCGGGATTTGCGGAGTGTTTCTGATTGGCGGGGAGCAGATGGACGTACCCCTCCTTGGCCACGTCGTAGCTGTGGCGGTTGGGGCAGGTGTAGGCGCGGCCCTCCCGGGTCAAGGGAGCGGCGCAGATGGGGCAGCGAAACAGGCTCATGGCGATCTTCCTTTTGTAGTAGGTTATTTTCTTTATCTTATCCAAACCGATGCCAAAAGGCAAGGGATACGCGCTCCGCGCAGGCCCCATCCTTCTGGGGCAAGGGATACGCGCTCCGCGCAGGCCCCATCCTTCTGGGGCAAGTGCCATCCACGCTGGGAAGTTGAGCGGCAGCGGATGTAGCAGCATGAGAGTATCGGCTTACCCCTGGGCCGGTTTGGGTTGCGCCAGCGCCAAAGGATTTTTGCCCCGGCGGGGTTCTTAGGGGCAAGGCCCCTAAGTGGCTTTTCGTCCATTTTGGCCACTCAAAATGGACCCCAGCGGAGCGTAAATCCCGGCTGGTAAGCCTGAAACTCAGCCACGATAGGCGCAAACAAAATTGCCGGGGAGACGCAAATAACATCTCCCCGGCAGGGTTTTATTTCACTCGGAATGTCTTGGGCGCTCGGCGCAGCACCAGAATGAGCATCACTACCGAGTAGACCACCGTCATCCCAAACACCAGCAGGGCAAACCAGGTGGGGGTGCTCTTGACCTGTGAGGCCGCCCAGCACACCGCATACATGGCGATATTCAAAAACTTGAACATGGGGTTTTTGGTGTCCAAATCCGAGGTGTAGGGCTGGAAGATGTAGTACATGGCCAGGGAATGGGTGGCAAAAAACACACCCAGGGACAAAAGGGCCAGCAAAAACAGGATAAACTCCCCCATGGGTGGCCGTCCCCCTGCCAAAAGGGTAAGGAGGATGAACATGGCGCACGCCGCCCCGCTCAGCAGCAGATTCACCCCGCACAGCATCCGCCAGCGCAGGAAAAAGTTTTTCAAAATGGCGTCCCGCTCCCGATACCAGCCGTAGCGCAGCAGGGCCAGGTCGCAGTTATAGAACATGGCCTTGCAGATGCGCTCCCCCACGGTGTTGTCCATGAGGTACAGGAGGAACACACAGATGGGCAGGGCCTTGGTCACATAGGAGAACACCTCCGCCAGTTCCGCCCCCTCCCCTTGTGCCATAAACCAGAAGATGCCGCCACATCCCAGCACCGTCACCCCGCCCAAAATGGCCAGAACCACAAAGAAGGGCTTGAGGAGCATCCGCCGGTGGCGACGGAAGAAGATGGCCTGGAGGTACTTCCAGCCGTGGAGGCGGGAGAAGTCCGCCTTGGTGTCCAAATCGCTGTCCCGCAGCTTTACTTGCTCAAACTGCGCGCTGTTGGCCTTCTTTTTGGCATCTGCACCGGGGATTTTGTCCCGCTGACAGGTGTCCAGCACCAGCTGGTAGTGGTGGGGATAGCGGGAAATGTACCGGGCGCACATACAGCCCAAAGCCACCAATAGCGTCACTGTGGCCGGATAGAGCAGGTATTGGGCCAGGTTGGGAACCAGCCCAAAGGGCATGGGTATATAGGCTGCCGCCATGCAGAACACCACCACGCCCACAATGTATATTGCCTTGCTGCTGGGCAGGAGGTGGAACTTGGCGTACAGCCATAGGTGGAACCACTCCGCCATCACCCGTACAGCCGCCAGAGCCAGGGACAGCAACAGCCCCCGGAATACCCCTGCCCCCGTAACCCCACCCCATACCATCAGGAAGGGGGTGAACCCGGCAAAAGCCGCCAGATGGTTGGTGAGGATCTCGGTTTCCTGGTACTGGGTGGCGTCCATTCCCATCTGACGCACACAGGTGTACTTCAGCTGAGAGGCCTCCATGGACACAGGCTGGATCATGGTTCCCGCCACAAAGCTGAGCCAGAAGAAGATCCACACCGACGTCACAAAGCTGTCCGGGGATAGAATCTTCATATCCGACATGGCCAGAGGCACCAGCCAGGTGAGAGCCAGGTAAAAAGCCTTACCCAGCAGCGCCCGCACCACCCGGTAGATGGACACCATCATGGACAACGCCAGCTTGCCATCCTCCACCGCGTAGAGCTTGTCGGTGAACACCTGGTTGAGCAGCTTGATGCGGGTCAGCCAGTAGATGAGCTGGTTGCCCGCCATGGCCGAGCGGATGCGGTAGAGGAGAAAGATGTTGTTCACCTTCACGCCTCCACCTCCTCCTCGCCCTCATCCTGGGTCAGAAGGTCTACGATGTAGGACTCAAACTCCGGGGTGTGGATTTTGGCGTTGTCCACCCCTTCCAGCTCGCCCTGGTGGAGCAGAACAATTTCATCGCACAAATCCTGGGCCAGCTGGAGAATGTGGGTGGAAAAGAGAATGATATGGTCCTCTTTCATCTCCCGCAGCAGGTTTTTCATCTCCAGAGCCGCCACCACGTCAAAGCTGGTCAGCGGCTCATCCAGCAAAATCACCGGCGGCTTGCCGATGAGGAAGCACAGCATCTGAATCTTGTGCTTCATGCCGTGGGAGTACCCCCGCATGAGCCGTCGGCCGTCGTCGGGGTCCAGCCCCACCAGCTCCAACCACTGGTCCGGGGTGCGGCCGCTTTGGTCCCCGGTGATTTCCTGGAAGAACTTCACAAACTCCACGCCGGTGAGAAACTCCGGCACCACCGGGGTGGAGAGCACATAGCCGATGTCCCCCTGTTTGGGGGTGGATGTCTGCCCGTACTCGTCCACCAGGGACACGGTGCCGCTGTCGGCGGGAAACTCCGAGGCCAGACAGTTGAACAGGGTGGTTTTACCCGAGCCGTTGCGGCCCAGCAGACCGTAGATTTTCCCCTGTTTAAAGGTAAAACTGGCCCCTTTCAGCACTTCTTTGGTGCCAAAGGACTTGGTAATCTGGTCGAGAATCAGTTGCATGGGAACGCTCCTCTCTCTGATGTGCTTGGCACATGCTTTCTCTCTGCTACATGGGCTTTTTTACCGGACAATTACAGCCGCAATGAGACAAACTGCGATAGCAACACTGGTAATCTGCATGGTACGAAGGTATGGGCGAACTTTTTCCTCCCACTCTCCACATGTAGCATTTGTTTTCTCTGCGCACTTCCACTCCCGTCGTACGTTGAGCAGTGCCCATACCTCTACTACCAGGAGCAAAGCCGCCAAAATCAGCAGAATCAGCATTTCTATTTTCATGTGTAACTCCTCCCAAATGAACGAATCACTCCAGGTTCAGCCTCCGGCTGAGGATGTAGTTGGTGAGGGCAAAGTGCACCACACACCGCACCAAGTTCAGAGCGATACTCCACACCGTGGAGAGCAGCATCAGGTTGGAAAAGCCGTCCACGTTGAGGGTCGCCTGGGACCCGGCAGTGATGGTGACCAGGGAACTGGTGATGTCCCCGTATCCAAACAGGCCGATGATGGTGCTCACGGTGGACCAGGCCATGTTGAGGACAATGAAGGCCAGTACCGAGAAGCCCACCCGGTGGCTGCCTGCCAGATGACCCAGAGCCATGGAGGCATACACCTGAGAAATGGAGCAAATGAGGCCCACAAAGAAGGAAATAACCAACAAAATCACCATAGGGATAAAGTTGGGCACCTCCCGGACCGCCAGATCCATGGCCTGGCCCAGCACCTCCCACATACCGTCGAAGGAGGCAATGATAATCACCGACACCACCGCCACCACCGAGCTGAGCAGAGAGATAACCAGGGCGCTCAAGAGCTTGGAGGTGATGAGCTGCCAGGGGTGGACAGGGATGGTGAACATGAGATAGCCCTCATCCTTCAACAGGCCCTGGTAGAAGCGGACAATGATGATGACCGTGGTCACCACCATCACCGCCACAATGAGCAGTACGTACAGCAGCACCATCAGGGAGTTGACCAGTCCCACCACGTGGTCGGTGTCCATGGGAGAGCCGAAAAACAGCCGATTGATGGCAGATACCACCAGCAGCACCCCCCACAAGGGGAGAAACAGCTTGAACATGGACTTAAAGTCATATTTCAGCAGCTTAGTAAGCATTCCACGCACCTCCATTGGGGTCGGCCCGGAACATATCCCGGAACACGTCGTCCACACTCTTGCCCTCCTGGGCGCGGATGTCGTCCACGGTGTCGTGGCGCACCACCCGGCCCTGGTGGAGGAACACCACCTCATCCAGCACACGTTCCACATCGCCGATCAAATGTGTGGAAATCATCACCGTGGCCTCGGGGTTGTAGTTGGTTAAAATGGTGTTGAGAATGAAGTCCCGGGCCGCCGGGTCCACCCCGGCGATGGGCTCATCCAGCAGGTACAGATGGGACTGGCGGCTCATGGCCAGGCACAGCTGCAACTTCTCCTTGGTGCCTTTGGACATGGACTTGATGCGGTCGGTGGGCTGGATTTTCAAGCTCTTGCACATATCGTTGGCCTTCTGCCAGTCAAAATCCGGGTAAAAGTCGGTGAAAAAGTCCACCAAATCCCGGGTTTTCATCCAATCGGCAAAGTACATCCGGTCAGGCAGATAGCTCACGTGAGCCTTGGTCTCCACCCCGGGGGTGTAGCCGTTGATGGTCACCTGGCCAAAGGTGGGCTGCAACAGCCCGCACAGGAGCTTAATGAGGGTGGTCTTGCCCGAGCCGTTGGGACCCAGCAGGCCCACCAGCTTGCCTCGGCCCAGGTTCAAGTTTACATCCACAAGGGCCTTGGTGTGGCCAAAGGTCTTGCCCAACCCCTGACAGACAATCAAATCTTGGTTCATTTCTCTTCCTCCTTCCAGGTTTGCACAAAGTCCACCGCCTGTTGGCGGGTAAAGCCCAACCGCTCCATGCCGTCAAAATAGGCTTGAATCTGCTCCCGGGCCAACTGGCGGCACATCCGGGCCAGCACTTCCCCGTCCTCGGTGACGGTGCGCCCCGCCGTGCGATTGGTGACCACCAGGCCGTCCGCCTCCAGCTGGGCCAGCGCCCGCTGCATGGTGTTGGGGTTGACCCCAGCCTCTGAGGCCAGCTCCCGCACCGTGGGCATCTTGCTGCCTTTGGGGTATATCCCGGCGGAAATGCGCTGCATGAGCTGCCGGTGCAGCTGCATCCAGATGGGTCCGCTGTCCGATACGTTCCAACCCATAGGTCCACCTCCTTGTATTATTAGCTTAATACAAATATACACTCACAGCACTGCCCTGTCAAGGAAAACCGGGGTCATGGTGGCAAGAAAAGGTGTGCGGAGGGGGTGGGGTTTTATACACTTTGAAGGTTGACAGATGAACCGGGGCAAGCTAGTATTTTGGAAGTAAATTTCACCCGTTTGGAGGGATCCCCTTGAAGTTGCTGCGTCAATTTCTCATCATTCTGCTGGTGGCCTTTGTGGGAGAGGCGCTGAAAGCCCTGCTTCCCCTGCCCGTCCCTGCCAGCGTGTGGGGCTTGGTGCTGATGCTTTTGTGCCTATGTACCGGCCTCATCCGTGTGGATCAGGTGGAGCACGCCGCCGACTTTCTCATCGCCATTATGCCGGTGATGTTTGTCCCCGCCGCGGTGGGGCTTACCGAGAGCTGGGACCAGCTGCAGCCCGTGCTCGTTCCGGTGCTGGTCATTATGGTACTCACCACGGTGCTGGTGATGGTGGTCACAGGACATGTGACTCAATTTGTCATGAAACGGAGGGAGAAGCGTGGCTGATTTCCTGGGAAATTCCCTGTTTTTTGGCGTGGCTGTCAGTTTGGCAGGATATGAGGTGGGGCTGCTGCTGCGGCGTAAGTTTGCCGTGGCCATTCTCAATCCTCTGCTCATCGCCATTGTCTGCGTGATTTTGTTCAACAAAGCCCTGGGCATTCCCTATGAGGAGTATTACGCCGGGGCGCAGTACCTCTCTTACCTGCTCACCCCCGCCACCGTGGCCCTGGCGGTACCCTTGTACCGGCAGTTGAAGCTGCTGCGGGAGCACTGGCTGGCCATTGTGTGCGGCCTGGGGGCGGGCATCATCGCCGGTGGACTGGGCATTCTGGCCCTGTCCGTGCTCTTCGGCCTGGATCACCAGCTGTATGTGACTCTGCTGCCCAAGTCGGTGACCACCGCCATTGGCATGGAGCTGTCCCGGGAGCTGGGCGGTGTGGTGGCCATCACCACCGCCGTCATCATCGTCACAGGGATTCTGGGCAACGTCATTGGAGATTTCATGTTCTCCCTGTTCCGCATCAAGCACCCCATTGCCAAGGGTCTGGCCCTGGGCAACGCCGCCCACGCCATCGGCACCGCCAAGGCCATGGAGCTGGGGGATGTGGAGGGCGCCATGAGCAGCTTGGCCATTGCGGTGGCGGGGATTCTCACCGTGGTGTCCGCCTCGGTGTTTGCACAATTTATGTGACGGGCCCCTTTCCGGGATTTCTCAGTTGTCATCCGTCCCATTTTCCTGTAAAATGAATAGGATACGAAAAAGAATCCGGAGGTGTCCCCATGTCCGTGCTGTTGCTGCCCAATGAAGTGCTGTCCATGACCGCCCAGGCCGCCCGTCGGCTGGTGGATGCGGGAGATGGGGACTGCGCCCTGCTCTACCTGGCCCTGCTCCAGGGGGGAAGCAACCCGGACCAGGCCGCCCAGCGGCTTTCCTGGGACCAGGGGCGGCTCAGCGCCGCCTTTGCCCGCCTCACCGCCATGGGGCTGGCCGCCGGGGACTGTCCCGGCACCTCTGCGCCCGCTCCTGCCCCCAAAGCTCCCCTCCAGGATGACCGCCCGCCGGAGTACACCCGGGGGGACATCGCCGACGCACTGGAACGGGAACACAGCTTCCACGGGCTGTATCAGGAGATGGAGCGGATGCTGGGCCGGGTATTTTCCGACACAGACCTGAAGAGCCTGTACACCATTTACGACTATCTGGCCCTGCCGGTGGAGGTTATTTTCATGCTGGCGGGGTATGTGGTGCGCACCAGTCGCCGCCAACGGGGGGCCGACTCCCCCCTGCCCCGGATGACCGAGGTGAAAAAGGAGGCCTTCCGGTGGAAACGGCTGGGCATCACCACGGTGGAACGGGCGGAGGAATACCTGCGCGGGCAAGAGAGCATCGACCAGCGGGAATGGGGGGTGCTCTCCGCCGTGGGCGTCACCCAGAAGCGGCCCGCCATCGACCGAGAGCGGGAGTACATCCAGCGTTGGATCCAGTGGGGCTTCTCCGACGAGATGATCCATCTGGCCTATGAGCGCACCATTTTCCGCAAGGGGCAGATGAATTGGCCCTATGTGAACAAAATTTTGGAGTCCTGGAAGAAGTCTGGCTTCACCACCCCCCAGCAGGTGGAACAGGAGCGGGGCAGCAAGCCCCAGGCTCAGCCCCAGACCCAGGGGGCCAAGCCTCAGGAGAACTACCAGCCCAGCCAGAGCCGCATTCGGCAGCAGTCCGATTGGCTGGATCAATTCTTGCAGCAGCAGGAGAAAGGTGGGAACTAAATGTCCTACGACGCAGCCATTGTCCAGCGGGCCTCGGCCCGACTGGCCCGACGCAAAGAGATCCGGGAGCGCCGCCGGTGGGATTTGGAGCAGCAGCTCTACCGCCGGGAGCCTCGCCTGAAGCAGCTGGACCGGGCCATTGGGGGCACCATGGCGGAGTTGGCCAGCCTGGCCATTTCCGGCAAGCCCATTCAGGCCGACGGCCCGGAAATTGCCGACATTCGTCGGCGCAACCTGGCCCTCCAGGCCCAGCGGGCGGAGTTGCTGCACACCCTGGGCTATGAGCCCGACGCTTTGGACGCCACCCCCGCCTGCACCAAGTGTGGAGATACCGGCTGGGCGGGCAGCGAAATGTGCGCCTGCCTCAAGGATCTGTGCGCCCAGGAGCAGATGAAGGCCCTCACCGCCCTTTTAAACCTCACCGACGAGCAAAACTTCGACCACCTGCGCCTGGATGTGTACTCCGACCAGCCCTGGCAGGGGGTGGACCGCTCCCCCCGGGAGAATATGAAGCGGGTGGTGACGGTGTGCGAGGGCTTTGCCCGCCGCTTCCCCGACTATCCCCTGCGCAACCTGCTCTTCTCCGGCGGCACCGGACTGGGCAAGACCTTTTTGTCCGGCTGCATTGCCCGGGAAGTGTCCGGGCGGGGCCATTCGGTGGTGTATGACACCGCCATCAATCTGTTTTCCGCCTTTGAAGCCCGAAAATTTTCCCGGGATCTGGGCCAGGAGCGGCAGGCCCGGGACGACACCCGCCGGTACCTCAACTGCGATCTACTGATTTTGGACGATCTGGGCAGCGAGCTCACCACTCCCCTGGCCCAATCCACCCTGTACGAGGTGGTGAACACCCGCCTCCAGTCCGGGCTGCACACCATCATTTCCACCAACCTGTCCATAGAGCAGATTTCTGCCCGGTACACCCCCCAAGTGGTGTCCCGACTGGCGGGTGCCTACCAGGAACTCACCTTCTACGGGGATGATATCCGGCTGATGCGGCGGTAAGCCCCACTGAAAAAGAATTTATTCTTTTGTAACAATTCCAGGTGTATATTTGTAATCATTTATGGGTATCATCTGTCTTGTACAAGTGATTTCTTCTTTTTCATTTCATTTCTCCTTTTTCCAGCTCCGGGGCTTCGCCATAGCTCCGGAGCCCTTTTTTGCGTGCAAACACGCTTGTCAACATGCAAGCAGGTTTGACAAGGGAAAACCCCAGACCGGACATCCGGTCTGGGGTTGTTTTATGCGGAATGAATCTTAGTGCTTGCGCTTACGGGCCACGACCATGCCGGTCAGAGCCAGAGCGCACATGCCCAGAACTCCGAACAGAGGAATCAGGTTGGTGGAGTCACCGGTCTGAACATCCCCAGGCTTCTGGGTTGCCTCGGGCTTCTGGCTGGTCTCGGGCTTCTGAGAAGCCTCGGGCTTGTCGGTGACCACCGGCTCATTGCTGGGCTGGGGCTGCTCCGTGGGGCCGGGGG
>NZ_NFHE01000038.1 GCF_002161235.1 Pseudoflavonifractor sp. An85 | reverse complement strand
CAAGTGCTATCCACATTGGGACGTTGAGCGGCAGCGGATGTAGCGGTAATGAGTATCAGCTTATCCCTGGGCCGGTTTGGGTTCTTCCAGAGCCATAGGGCTGCTGACCCCAGCGGGGTCCTTAGGGGCAAAGCCCCTAAGTGGCTTTTCGTCCATTTTGGCCACTCAAAATGGACCCTTAGCGGAGCGCGTCCCCCCCAGGCTGGCAAGCCTTTACCCCCATCCACTGAAAGAAGGGTTCCTTTCCCATGAAAGGAACCCCCTTTTTTACCACCGCATAGACTGGGTCAAAATCTCTCCCATCTGAGGTGTTGACCCATGAAATTATCTCAACTTCTATCCAGCATTGGCCACAGCAGTGGCGCAGAGATGGACATCACCGCCCTCACCTGCGACTCCCGCACCGTCATCCCCGGGGCCCTCTTTGTAGCCATACCCGGCACCCACGCCGACGGGGTGAAGTACATCTCCCAGGCGGTGGCCCAAGGGGCCGCCGCCGTAGTCTCTCCTGTGTCCCTGCCCTGCTCCGTCCCCCTCTTTGTGGTGGAAAATCCCCGCCAAGCCTTGGCCCACCTGGCCGCTGCCTTTTACGGCCACCCCGCCAAGGGCCTGACCCTCATTGGCATCACCGGCACCAAAGGCAAAACCACCACCGCCCACATGGTGCGGGACATTCTCCTGTGTGCTGGGTACCCCACCGGCATGATTGGCACCATGGGAGCCTATGTGGGAAGAGAGAAGTGGGCCAACTGCCCCAACACCACCCCGGAGCCGCTGCTGCTCCACCGCCTGCTCCACGATATGGTGGAGCAGGGGTGCACCCATGTGGTGATGGAGGTGTCCTCCCAGGCCATGAAGCACCACCGCTTGGCGGGGCTCACCTTTGCCGCCGGAGTCTTTCTCAACATCTCCCCTGACCACATCGGCCCCGGGGAACACGCCGACTACGCCGAGTATACCGCCTGCAAGGCCGCCTTCTTTGCCCAGTGCGCCGCCGCGGTAGGCAATGGGGAGGATATGGCCTGGCCCCAGATGGCCCCTCAGCTTCCCCCAGAGGCCCCGGTCACCACCTTTGGCTTCTCCCCCTCCTGTGGGGTGCAAGGGGTGACGGTGGCCCCGGTGGAGACCTCCACCGCCCTGGGCAGCCGCTTCACGGTGGCAGGCTGCGACACCCCCTATACCATTTCCCTCCCCGGGCGGCACCATGTCCAGGACGCCCTGGCCGCCGTGGCGGTATGCCGTCAGCTGAGCCTGCCCGAGGAAGCCATTCGCCAAGGGCTGGAACATGCCACCGTGCCCGGGCGGGCTCAGGTGTTCCCCAATGACCGGGGCATTCGGGTGGTGGTGGACTACGCCCACAACGCCGCCAGCTTTCGGGCCATTTTGAGCTGCCTGCACTGCTACCCCCACGGGAAAATCATCGTGGTATTCGGTGCCGGTGGAAATCGGCCCCCCATGCGGCGGCTGGACATGGCCCAGGTGGCTGCGGAACTGGCCGACTACGCCATGGTCACCACCGACAACCCCCGCTGGGAGCCGGTGGAGGACATCTGCCGCCAAATCACCCAGGCCTTGGGCCGTCAAATTCCCTGGGAGGTGCTCTACGACCGGAAAGAGGCCATCCGCCACGCTCTGGATTTGGCCCAGCCGGGGGACATGGTAGCCCTGTTGGGCAAGGGTCACGAGGGGTATATCGAGACCTGCGGACGTCGGGAGCCCTTCTCCGAATGGGCGGTGCTGGAGGAATATTTCCACACGTCCCTTTGACACTGTGGAAGTTTTCGAGGAAAAATACAACGCCGGCGGGGTACGCCGGCGCTGTATACTTCCTCAATATCCAAAGTTGCTGTAATCAATCATAGCCAAATCAATGGCATCAAAGTCGTCCTGGGAGGGGCTCCAAATGTCCCCATCGTTGACAATCTGCACGGTGAGGGACTCCTCCTCTCCGTTGCCGATGTTACCCATTTTCTCCTCCAGCAATTCCAGTACGCGCTGCGCATAGAGCTGGTCCGCCTTCTCGTAGTCTTCCTCGCTCATAGCATCCAGCTGCTCCTGGCTGGTGATGCCCTGTTCCGCCATGACCTCCTCAAAGATGGTCTGGAAATCGTCGGAGGTGACCTGGGTCATCACGTCAATGGGGCACACGGTGACTTCCACGACGTAGTTGCCGCTGTCCATTTTATTGGCGGAGACCACGGTGTATTCGCTGTGGCTGTAAATCTCCTTGTACATCTCGGTGAGCTTTTGTGTGATCTCCTCAGCGGGGTAGTCAAACACGCCAATGGCATTTTGGAAGAACTCCACTTCCACCTGGATGCCCTGGTCATACCGCTCCTGGGCCTCCTCCTCGGTGAGATCCAACTCCTTGAGGTAGTCCTCGTTGAACTGGCCCTTATAGGTCAAATCCAGGTAGCCCTGAACGTAGTTCTTCATCCGGTCCGCCTCGTCGCCCAGGTTCAGGCTGATGCTGCCGCAGCCGCACAACACGCCGGCCAGTATGGTCCCAGCCACCAATGGAGCCAATATGCTTCTCTTTTTCATGGTTTCTCCCCCTTTTTCCTTCCTAAATCTCTGTATCTTGTCATAGAGATACATCCGTCTATGGTGAGTGTACCACACAGAGAGCATTTTGTATATACTTCTTCCATTTTTTTCACACTAATTGTGTAAAACGCCAGTTTCCAAGGTCTGGCATATCAAAAAAAGACCTCTGCCCTTTGGGCAGAGGTCTTTTCGTAGCCATTACACCAGCTGAATGATAGCCATCTCGGCAGCGTCGCCGCGACGGGGACCCATCTTCAGCACGCGAGTATAGCCGCCATTGCGGTCAGCATACTTGGGGCCGATCTCGTCGAAGAGCTTCTTAGCCACATCCTCCTTGGTGATGTAGCTGAGAGCCTGACGGTAAGAAGCCAGGTTGTTCTTCTTAGCCAGGGTGATCATCTTCTCGGCAATGGGGGCGACCTCCTTGGCGCGGGCGTAGGTGGTCTTGATCTGACCATTCTCCAGCAGGTAGGTGGTCATGGCGCGCAGCATGGCGCGGCGCTGGTCGCTGGTCTTACCCAGTTTACGGTTCTGAGCCATTTTTAACACTCCTCCGACCTCGCGTTGCGAGATCTAAATAAATTCGTTCTGACACCCCGCAAAGGGGACACTGGGTGTGGGTGAGGCGGAACGTTACATACCCTCGCCCTGCCTGAGTGGGAGCCACACGGGAAAGCCGTGTGGCCATCCTCACACTTCGATGTTGTCATGCTCGGATTTTCCACACTTGGCCTCCCCTTCCCTGCGTCTCCCGCCAAATCCAGACCCCCGCAGGGGTCTTGGGTTTTGGCGGACGCTCCGGTCCAGGCTCGGCCGTGTGGTTATCCTCGCACTTCTTACACTTCCTCACTGGCGAGAGAGAGACCCATCATCGCCAGCTTGTTGATGACCTCTTCCAGGGACTTACGGCCCAGGTTACGCACCTTCATCATCTCGTCCTCGGTCTTGGAGATCAAGTCCTCCACGGTGTTGATGTTGGCGCGCTTGAGGCAGTTGAAGGAACGGACAGACAGGTCCAGCTCCTCGATGGTCAGTTCCAGCACCTTATCGCGCTGGGTCTCAGCCTTCTCCACCACGGTGGACTTGGAGCCCATGGTCTCAGAGAGATCGGTGAAGAGAGTGAAGTGGTCCAGCAGGATGCGGGCGCCCAGGGATACGGCGTCCCGGGCGGAGATGGTGCCGTTGGTCCAGACCTCCAGGGTCAGCTTGTCGTAGTCGGTGGCATCACCCACGCGGGTGTTCTCCACGGTGTAGTTGACCTTGCGCACAGGGGTGTACACAGAGTCCACAGGAATGACACCGATGACAGTCTGGCTGGTCTTGTTCCGGTCGGCGGTGACGTAACCGCGGCCCTGGGACAAGGTCAGCTCCATGTTCAGGGTGGCATCGGGGCCCAGAGTGGCGATGTGATGCTCAGGGTTGAGAATCTCCACATCGCTGTCGGCCTTGATGTCACCAGCCGTCACGACCCCCTCACCGGAGGCCTCGATATAGACGGTCTTGACCCCTTCGCTGTACAGCTTGGCAATGATGCCCTTGATGTTCAGAACGATCTGGGTCACGTCCTCCTTCACCCCGGGGATGGTGGAGAACTCGTGCTGGACGCCGGCGATTTTCACCGTGGTCACTGCGGTACCAGGCAGAGAGGACAGAAGAATGCGGCGCAGGGAGTTGCCAATGGTGGTGCCGTAGCCCCGCTCCAGAGGCTCTACGACATACTTGCCGTAAGTCTCCTCACCCACGTTCTCGATGCACTCAATGCGCGGCTTCTGAATTTCTACCATATCGTGAATACCCTCCTTTTACTGTGGCGTAGCTTCCAAAAACGGTTGCGAACTGCTTGAGGGTGACGATTACTTGGAGTACAACTCCACGATCAGGTTGACAGCGACCTCGAAGTCGATATCCTCGCGGGTGGGCATGGCCACAACCTTGCCCTGGAGAGGAGCGTTCTTGGTCTTCTCCAGCCAGGCGGGAGCGGCCACGAACTTATCCTCCTCCACCAGCTTCTTGAACTTGGCGGAAGAGCGGCTCTTCTCGCAAACGGCGATCTCCTCGCCCACCTTCACCAGGTAGGAGGGGATGTTCACGCGCTTGCCGTTAACGGTGAAGTGACCGTGGTTGACCAGCTGACGAGCCTCGCGGCGGGTGTTGGCCAGGCCCAGACGGAACACCACGTTATCCAGACGACGCTCCAGCAGGGTCATCAGCTCATCGCCGGTGTTGCCCTTCATGCGAGCGGCCTTCTCATAGTAGGAGCGGAACTGCTTCTCCAGCACGCCATAGATGAACTTCACCTTCTGCTTCTCGGTCAGCTGCAGAGCATACTCGCTCTTCTTGCTTCTCCGCTGGGGGCCGGGATTCCGGTTGGACTCCTTGTTCACGCCCATGGTAGCGGGAGAAATGCCCAGGGTTCTGCAACGCTTCAGATAGGGCTGCATATTCTTAGCCATATTGCTTTTCCTCCTTCCAGATTACACGCGGCGACGCTTGGGGGGACGGCAGCCGTTGTGGGGGACGGGGGTCACGTCCTTGATCAGGGTGACTTCCAGACCCACGGCCTGCAGAGCCCGGATGGCAGCCTCACGGCCCTGACCGGGACCCTTGACGTACACCTCAACGCTCTTGAGGCCGCACTGCTCGATGGCAGCGTTGGCGGCAGTCTCAGCAGCGGTCTGGGCGGCGAAGGGGGTGGACTTACGAGAGCCACGGAAGCCCATCTCGCCGGAGGAAGCCCAGGACAGGGCGTTGCCCTGCATGTCGGTTACAGTAACCATGGTGTTGTTGAAGGAGGAACGGATGTGCACCTGACCCTTCTCCACGTTCTTGCGCTCACGACGGCGCTTGATCACTTTCTTAGCAGTAGCCATGTGTCATATCCCTCCTTACTTCTTCTTGTTGGCCACAGTGCGCTTGGGACCCTTGCGGGTACGAGCGTTGGTCTTGGAACGCTGGCCACGGACGGGCAAGCCCTTGCGGTGACGGACACCACGGTAGCAGCCGATCTCGGTCAGACGCTTGATGTCCATAGCGACATTACGGCGCAGATCGCCCTCCACCACGTACTCGTGGCTGATGATCTCACGCAGCTTAGCCTCGTCGGCGTCGGTGAGGTCCTTCACGCGGGTGTCGGGGTTGATGCCAGCCTTCTCCAGAATCTTGGTAGCGCTGGTGCGTCCAATGCCGTAGATATAGGTGAGTCCGATCTCGACTCGCTTCTCCTTAGGCAGATCAATACCTGCAATACGTGCCATATTCTTCTTGCCCCTCCTTTAACCTTGTCTCTGCTTGTGCTTGGGGTTCTCACAAATGACCATAACTTTGCCCTTGCGCTTGATGATCTTGCACTTCTCGCACATGGGCTTGACAGACGGTCTTACTTTCATATCGGTTAACCTCCTGTGAATGCCTGATGGCCCCGAGTTGGGCGGAGGCAAGGCCCCGGCCCGTCTCGGTCGTGTTATCTCTTACTTGCTTCGCCAGGTGATGCGACCCCTGGTCAGGTCGTAGGGCGACATCTGTACGGTGACCTTGTCGCCGGGCAGGATGCGGATGAAGTTCATACGCAGCTTGCCGGAAATGTGGGCCAGGATGATGTGTCCGTTCCCGATGTCCACATTGAAAGTCGTATTGGGCAGGGCCTCGGTGACGACGCCCTCCAGCTCGATCATATCGTCCTTCGCCAAAGCTTCATACCTCCATTTCGTCCCGGATGGCCGCCAGAGCTGCGCGCAACGCGCGGTTGCCCACAGGTTGACCGGCCCGGACTTTTTCGATGGTTGGGTGGTTGAACTCCCCTACGCGCTCCACATGCTTGATGTTTTTGCGCTTGGGCTTCTCCACCCGCCGCCGCTTCCCGTCTGAGAGCAGCACGAAGCTGCCTTCCACCGCCATCACGCAGAACAGTTGGTCCTTGTCATGGCCGCTGCGGGAGCGCACGATTTGGGCTTGTTGGAAACTCATCTCACATCTCTCCGCACTGGGTGAGAATTTCAACCTCGCCGTCGGTGATGAGTACGGTGTTTTCGTAATGGGCCGCCAGAGAGCCGTCCACCGTCACGGTGGTCCAGCCGTCCTTGAGCACCTTTACGCGCCAGTCACCGGCACACACCATGGGCTCCACGGCAATGGTCATGCCGGGTTGGAGCCGGGGGCCGTGGCCAGCGGGGCCGTAGTTGGGCACCTCGGGGGCCTCGTGGAGTTTCGCGCCCACACCGTGGCCAACAAAGTCGCGAACGACCGAGTAACCGAAGCTCTCCACATACTTTTGAACCGCATGGGAGATATCAGACACTCGTTGGCCGGCCTTGGCGTGCTTCATGCCTTCCCAGAAGCTCTGCTGGGTGACCTCGATGAGCCGTTTGGCCTCATCGGAGATCTCTCCGCAGGGATAGGTGGCGGCACAGTCGCCGTGGAAACCATCGATGCAGGCACCCACGTCTACGCTGACGATGTCACCCTCTTTGAGCACCACCTTCTTGGAAGGGATGCCGTGGATGACCACCTCGTTGACCGAGATGCAGGCAGATCCGGAGAATCCGCCGTAACCCAGGAAGGACGGTTTCGCTCCCTGGCTCTCGATGAACTTGCGTACCGCGGTATCAATGTCTAAGGTCGATACGCCGGGGGCTACCATGCGCCCGGCCAGTTCTCTGGCCTGAGCGGCGATGCGGCCCGCCTTGCGCATTGCGTCCAGCTCTCTGGACGACTTGAGCGTAATGAGCTCCATGGTTTAGATCCCCAGAGCCTTCTCGATGACCTCAGTGGTGGCCTCAATGGTGGACTGATTGTCCACAGAGCACAGCAAATTGCGCTCAGCATAGAAAGCCTTGAGAGGCTCGGTCTCGGCGTGGTAGACCTCCAGGCGGTGCTGGACAGTCTCGGGCTTGTCGTCGTCACGCAGCTCCAGCTTGCCGCCGCACTTGTCGCACACGCCCTCCACCTGGGAAGGAGCGTTGACAATGTGGTAGGTGGCACCGCAGGAGGCGCAGAAGCGACGGCCGCTCATACGCTCCTTGATCTCCTCGTCGGAGATCTCAATGGACAGGACGTGGTCGAACACCACGCCGGCCTGCTCCAGAGCCTCGGCCTGGGCGATGGTGCGGGGCACGCCGTCCAGAATGTAGCCCTTGGAGCAGTCGTCTTGGGCCAAACGCTCGGCTACGATGTCGATGATGACCTGGTCGGGGACCAGCTTACCAGCGTCCATGTAGCTCTTGGCCTGCAATCCCACGGGGGTGCCGTTCTTCACGGCAGCCCGCAGGATGTTACCAGTGGAAATGGTGGGGATACCCAGCTTCTCGCTCAAGATGGCGGCCTGAGTTCCCTTACCGGCGCCGGGGGCGCCCAGCATAATCAGCTTCATCTTCTTCACCTTCTCCAATTACTCAAGGAAGCCCTTGTAGTGACGCATCATCAACTGGGCCTCCAGCACCTTCACGGTCTCCAGGGCAACACCCACCACGATGATGATGGACGTACCGCCGATGGCCAGACTACGGCCAGCGGTGCTGCCAAAGGCCAGCATGATGTTGCCGGTGATGGCGGGCAGCAGAGCCACCACAGCCAAATACAGAGCACCGAACATGGTCAGACGGCCAATGACCTTAGACAGGAAGTCGGCAGTGGGCTTGCCGGGACGGAAGCCGGGGATGAAACCGCCGTTCTTCTTCAGGTTGTTGGAGATCTCCACGGGGTTGAACTGGATGGTGTTGTAGAAGTAGCTGAACACGACGATCAGCAGGAAGTACACCACGCAGTAGATGAGGCCGTTGGAATCAAACACCTTCAGGAAGGTGTTCCAGCCGGAACCCTCAGTCTGAGCAGAGGGCACGAACATGCCGATGGTAGCGGGGATGGAGGCGATGGCCTGAGCAAAGATGATGGGCATAACGCCGGACATATTCACCTTGACGGGAATATGGCTGGACTGACCGCCGTACATCTTGCGGCCCACCACCCGCTTGGCATACTGCACCGGAATGCGCCGCTCGGAGTTGGTGATGAACACCACCAACACCACCAGCAGCAGAATACCCACCAGAATCAGGGGGATGAAAGCGGGGTGCAGAGAGGCGGTGGTGGTGCTGGTGGAGCCAGTGGCCCACACCCGCACGCCGTTGATCATAGAGGTGACCATAGAGGGGCCACGGGCAATGATACCGCCGAACAGGATGATGGAAATGCCGTTGCCCACACCGAACTCGGTGATCTGCTCGCCCAGCCACATCAGGAAGGCGGAGCCGGCGGTGAAGGCAAAAATAATCACAAATGCGGGCCAGATTCCCTCAGCTACCACCAGGTTGTTGGCCTTGATGAGGGTGTAGTAGCCAAAGGACTGGAGCAGTGCAATGGCCACAGTGGCGTAACGGGTGATCGCGGCAATCTTCTTCTTGCCCTCCTCGCCCTCTTCCTTGGCCATACGCTCCAGAGCGGGGATGGCGATGGTCAACAGCTGGATGATAATGGAGCTGTTGATGTAGGGCTGGATGGACAGAGCAAACACGGTGGCCTGTGCAAAGGCATCACCGCTCATGACATTCAACAGGCCGAAGATGCTGGAAGACTGTTGATTCATCCAGGTGCTCAGGGTGTTGGTGTCAATGAGGGGGACGGGAATGGCAGAGCCAACCCGGAAAATCAGCAGAGCAAAGACGGTGAACAGCAGCTTGTTGCGCAGCTCTTGCACCTTCCAGGCACTACGGATGGTCTGAATCATTTCAGATCACCTCCGCTGTACCGCCTGCCTTTTCAATCTTCTCTTTAGCGGAGGCGGAGAAAGCGGAAGCACGCACGGTGAGCTTCTTGGTAATCTCGCCGTTGCCCAGCACCTTAACGCCGTACTCACACTTGGAGAGGATGCCCTGCTCCAGCAGGTCGCAGACGTTGACGGTGGCGCCATCCTCGAACTTGTTCAGAGCGGAGACGTTGATGGTCTCCAGACGCTTGGCAAAGATGTTGTTAAAACCACGCTTGGGCAGACGACGCACCAGAGGCATCTGGCCGCCTTCAAAACCGGGACGGACACCGCCGCCGGAACGAGCCCACTGACCCTTGTGACCACGGCCGGCAGTCTTGCCGTTGCCGGAGCCGGGGCCGCGGCCCTTGCGCTTGCCCACCTGAGTGGAGCCAGCGGCGGGAGAGAGAGTATGCAGATTCATATCGGGCACCTCCTTAGGCGTTCTCGGTGACCTGGAGCAGGTAACCGATGGCGGCAATCTTGCCGCGGGTAGCAGCGTTGTCGGGCTGCACGGTCACATCGCCGATGTGACGCAGGCCCAGAGCCTCGGCAGTAGCCTTGTGCTTGGCCAGACGGCCGTTCAGGCTCTTGACGAGCTTAATCTCAACAGTGTTAGCCATAGTCGTGAGCCTCCTTAACCGATGATTTCTTCCACGCTCTTGCCGCGGATACGAGCGACTTCAGCGGGGCTGCGCAGAGCCTTCAGACCAGCCATGGTGGCAGCCACCACGTTCTGGGGGTTGTTGGTGCGCAGGCACTTGGCACGGATGTCGGACACACCAGCGGCCTCCATCACAGCACGCACGGGGCCGCCGGCGATGATACCGGTACCCTTGGAAGCGGGCTTGAGGAGCACGCGGCCGGCGCCGAACTCACCGATGACCTCGTGGGGGATGGTGGTGCCGGACAGGGTCACGGTCACCATGTTCTTCTTGGCATCCTCGATGCCCTTGCGGATGGCCTCGGCCACCTCAGCGGCCTTGCCCAGGCCGTAGCCGACCTTGCCCTTCTCGTCGCCCACAACAACCAGGGCGGAGAACTTGGCAACACGGCCGCCCTTGACGGTCTTGGAGACACGGTTCAGGTATACAACCTTCTCTACGAACTCCTTGGGTTCTTTCTCAAAACGAGCCATATTTTCTTCCTCCTCCCTTAGAACTGCAGGCCGCCCTCACGGGCGCCCTCGGCCAGAGCCTTCACGCGGCCGTGGTACAGGTAACCACCACGGTCAAACACAACGGTCTCAATGCCCTTGGCCTTGGCGCGCTCGGCAATAGCCTCGCCCACCTTCTTGGCAGCTTCGCAGTTGCTGCCGGAGCCTTCAAAGCCCTTCTCCAGGGAAGAAGCGGAAACCAGGGTCACACCCTTGGTGTCGTCGATGATCTGAGCATAGATGTTGGTCTCGCTGCGGAACACATTCAGACGGGGACGCTCGGAGGTGCCGGACACCTTACCACGAACGCGCTTATGACGATGCAGGCGCTGAGCCTTAGTATTGGGTCTGTTAATCATAATCGGCACACCTCCTTATTACTTCTTAGCACCGGTCTTACCAACCTTGCGGCGGATGACCTCATCAGAGTACTTAATACCCTTGCCCTTGTAAGGCTCGGGGGGACGCTTCTCGCGGACCTTGGCAGCGAACTGGCCAACCAGCTGCTTGTCATAGCCGGAGATCACGATCTGGTTCTGGTTGGGAACCTCAATGGTGATGCCCTCGGGAGCTTCCATGATGACCTGGTGAGAGAAGCCCAGGTTCATCACCAGCTTGCCACCCTCCAGAGCCACACGGTAACCTACGCCGTTGACGTCCAGAGTCTTCTTGTACCCTTCAGTGACGCCCACGATCATGTTGTGGATCAGGGTGCGGGTCAGGCCGTGGAGAGCACGGTTCTCCTTCAGGTCGTTGGGACGGGTCACAGTCACCACGCCATCAGCCAGAGTGATGGTCATGTTGGGGTGGAACTGCTGCACCAGAGTGCCCTTGGCACCCTTGACGGTGACAACGTTGTTGTCAGCGATGTTAACCTCCACGCCGGCGGGGACGGCGATAGGAGCTCTACCAATTCTAGACATTCCTATACCCTCCTTACCAAACGAAAGCCAGGACTTCGCCGCCGACATGAGCCTCGCGGGCCTTCTTGTCGGTCATGACGCCCTTGGAAGTGGACACGATAGCAATGCCCAGGCCACGGAGCACGCGGGGCAGCTCCTCAGCGCCAGCGTACACACGCAGGCCGGGCTTGGACACCCGGCGCAGACCAGTGATGGCCTTCTCCTTGCCGGGCTGCACATACTTCAGAGTGATGCGGATGACACCCTGGGTACCATCGTTGATGGTCTGGAAGTTCTTGATATAGCCCTCGTCCAGCAGAATCTGAGCGATGGCCTTCTTCATGTTAGAAGCAGGAACATCCACGGTGTCATGCTTTGCGTTGTTCGCGTTGCGGATGCGAGTGAGCATATCCGCAATGGGATCGGTGATTTGCATGATTTCTTACCTCCTATAAAATTTACGGGCTTTCGCCCGTACAGGCGGAAAGGTATCGAAGGGTAGGTTGGATCCTCCGACCTTTTGTCCGTCTTTTCCCACGCTGGGGGTCTCTTTTACCATTGGCACGGTGGCCAACGATTTATTATAACATGCCCATAGGCGGGGGTGCAACCCCCCGCCTGGGACTTGTTATCCAAATTTTTCTCCGGTTTTTTGTCGTTTTGCGGCAAATTACCAGGAGGCCTTCTTCACGCCGGGAATCTGGCCCTTGTAGGCCAGCTCGCGGAAGCAGATACGGCAGATGCCGTAGTCCCGGAGGTAAGCGTGGGGGCGGCCGCAGATCTTGCAGCGGTTGTAGCGGCGGCTGGAGAACTTGGGCTCAGCCTGCTGCTTGAGAATCATAGATTTCTTAGCCATAGCTGGTCTCTCCTTCCATTAACCGTTGGTGGTGAAGGGGGCGCCCAGGAGAGTCAGCAGCTCCTTGGCCTCCTCGTCGGTCTTGGCAGTGGTGCAGATGACGATATCCATACCACGGATCTTGTCGATCTTATCGTACTCGATCTCGGGGAAGATCAGCTGCTCCTTCAGGCCCAGGGCGTAGTTGCCGCGGCCGTCAAAGGCGTTGGGGTTGATGCCACGGAAGTCACGCACACGGGGCAGGGCCACGTTGAACAGACGATCCATGAACTCCCACATCTTGTCCTGGCGCAGGGTCACCTTAGCACCGATGGGCATGCCCTCACGGAGCTTAAAGTTAGCCACGGACTTCTTAGCGCGGGTCACCACGGGCTTCTGGCCGGTGATGGTAGCCAGGTCAGCCACCACGGACTCCAGAACCTTGGCGTTGTCGCGAGCCTCACCACAGCCCACGTTCACGACGATCTTGTCGATGCGGGGGATCTCCATGGTGGACTTGTAGCCGAACTTCTGCATCAGAGCAGGAGCGATCTCGGCGTTGTACTTAGCCTTCAAATTGGGGTTAGCCATTTTTATACTCCTCCTCTTTCTCAGATTTCAGCGCCGCAGTGCTTGCACACGCGCACCTTCTTGTCGCCCTCGATCTTGTGAGCGACGCGGGTGGCCTTGCCGCACTTGGGGCAAACGGTCATAACCTTGCAGGCGTAGATGGGGGTCTCCTTCTTGACGATGCCACCCTCCTCGCCCTGACGGCGGGGCTTCTGGTGACGGGTGGCCACGTTCACGCCCTCCACGATGACCTTGCCGGCCTCGGGGTTGACGGAGAGGACCTTGCCCTGCTTGCCCTTGTCCTTACCGGACAGGACAACCACGGTATCGTTCTTCTTTACGTTCATACTCATACCTCGTAACCCCCCTCTTACAGCACTTCGGGAGCCAGGGACAGGATCTTCATGTAATCCTTGTCGCGCAGCTCACGAGCCACTGGGCCAAAGATACGGGTGCCGCGGGGGTTCTTGTCGTCGCGGATGATGACGGCGGCGTTGTCGTCGAAACGCACATAGCTGCCGTCGGCACGGCGCACGCCGCGCTTGGAGCGGACGATAACGGCCTTGACCACTTCGCCCTTCTTCACGGTGCCGCCGGGAGCGGCCTTGCGTACGGAGGCGACAACCACGTCGCCGATGTTACCAAACTTGCGCTTGGAGCCGCCCAGTACGCGGATGGTCTTGATCTCCTTGGCGCCGGTGTTGTCGGCAACCTTCAGATAGCTTTCTTCCTGAATCATACTGGCACCTCCTTCTTACTTCGCCTTCTCGATGATCTCAACCACGCGCCAGCGCTTGTCCTTGGACAGGGGGCGGGTCTCCATCACTCGAACACGGTCACCTACGCCGCACTGGTTCAGCTCGTCGTGAGCCTTCAGCTTGTAGGTGCGCTTGACAATCTTCTTATACAGAGGGTGGGCCACGCGGTCGGCGATGGCGACCACCACGGTCTTATCCATCTTATCCGATACCACCAGGCCGACTCTGGTCTTACGAGAAGAGGTTCTCACTTCGCTCATCGTTTACTCCTCCTTATCGGCCCTGCTGCTCACGCAGGATGGTCTTGACTCGGGCAATGTCTTTCTTAACCTCTGCGATGCGGATGGGGTTCTCCAACTGATTGGTGGCGTGCTGAAGACGGAGGTTGAACAGGTCCTTCTTCAGCTCCACCAGCTTGGTCTCCAGCTCGGTTGCGCTCATCTTACGGACTTCGTTAGCTTTCATCTTCATTCACCACCATTCTCGGTCTCTTTCTTGACAATCTTGCACTTGACAGGCAGCTTGTGGCTGGCCAGACGGAGGGCCTCACGGGCAACCTCCTCGGAAACGCCGGCGATCTCGAACATGACACGGCCGGGCTTGACAACGGCAACCCAGTACTCGGGAGCGCCCTTACCGGAACCCATTCGGGTACCCAGGGCCTTCTTGGTCACGGGCTTGTCGGGGAAGATCTTGATCCAGACCTTACCGCCACGCTTGGTGTAACGGGTCATGGCCACACGGGCGGCCTCGATCTGGTTGCCGGTGATCCAAGCGGGCTCGGTGGTCACCAGGCCGAAATCACCGTAAGCGATGGTGTTGCCACGGGTGGCGACGCCGGTCATACGACCGCGGTGCACACGGCGATACTTCACTCTCTTAGGCAGCAGCATTACTGGGCGCCTCCTTCCTTAGCAGCGGGACGGCCCTGGCGGTTGCCACCATTGCGGTTGAAGCCGCCCTGGCGACGATCACCACCGTTGCGGCGATCGCCATTGCGGCGGTCGCGACGGGGACGCTGCTCGCGCTCTTTGTAGTTCTTGGTGTCGATGGTGCGGGGAGTGGTGCGCAGGGTCTGAGTCAGAACCTCGCCCTTGTAGATCCACACCTTGATGCCGATGCGGCCATAGGTGGTGGCAGCCTCAGCGAAACCGTACTCGATGTCGGCACGGATGGTCTGCAGGGGGATAGTACCGTCGTGGTACTGCTCGGTGCGGGCAATCTCAGCGCCGTTGAGACGGCCGGAAGCCTGCACCTTGATGCCCAGAGCGCCCATGCGCATAGCGCGGCCCATGGCGTTCTTCATGGCGCGGCGGAAAGCGATGCGCTTCTCCAGCTGCTGAGCGATGTTCTCAGCCACCAGCTGAGCGTTGGTGTCCACGTTCTTGACCTCAACGATGTTGAGAGCCACGGGCTTACCCAGCTTCTTCTCCAGCTCGGCGCGGAGCTTCTCGATCTCCTCGCCGCCCTTGCCGATGACAACACCGGGACGGGCGCAGTGCACATAGATGCGGATCTTGGCGTTGTCGCGCTCAATCTCGATCTTGGGCACGCCGGCGGAGTACAGCCGCTTCTTCAGGTCGCGGCGGAGATTGTAGTCCTCAACCAGGAGGTCGCCCACTTTCTCATTGCGGGCATACCAACGGGAGTCCCAGTCTTTGATGACGCCCACGCGAAGGCCGTGGGGGTTAACTTTCTGTCCCATTACTCTTTGACCTCCTTACTTAGCGCTCTTTGACCACAACGGTCACGTGAGAAGTTCTCTTGTTGATGCGGTAGGCACGACCCTGGGCCCGGGGCATGAAGCGCTTGATGATGGGGCCGGGGGTGGCGAAGGTGGCAGCAACGTACAGCTTCTCGGGGTCCATGCCGTGGTTGTTCTCGGCATTGGCGGCGGCGCTGTTGACCAGCTTCATCAGAGGCTCAGCAGCAGCCTTGGGGGTCAGAGCCAGGATGGCGTTGGCCTGAGCAATGCTCTTGCCACGGATCAGGTCGCACAGGATGCCGACCTTACGGGGAGAGATACGAATGTATCTCAGTGTTGCTTTAGCTTCCATTCTATCTCTCCTCCTTACTTACCAGTCTTGCTGCCCGCGTGACCCTTGAAGGTGCGGGTGGGAGCAAACTCGCCCAGCTTGTGGCCGACCATGTCCTCAGTGACATACACGGGCACGTGCTTGCGGCCGTCATGCACAGCAAAGGTGTGGCCCACGAAGGAGGGGAAGATGGTGGAGGCGCGGCTCCAGGTCTTCAGAACCTTCTTCTCGTTGGCCTTGTTCATTTCGTCGACCCGCTTCAGCAGCTCGGGAGCGCAAAAGGGGCCTTTCTTGATACTTCTGCTCATCTTTTACTGCCTCCTTACTTACCGTTACGACGCTTGACGATGAACTTGTCGGTGGGGTTCTTCTTCTTGCGGGTCTTGTAACCCATAGCAGGCTTGCCCCAGGGGGTAACAGGTCCGGGACGGCCCACGGGGCTCTTACCCTCACCACCACCGTGGGGGTGGTCATTGGGGTTCATGACGGAGCCACGCACAGTGGGACGCCAGCCCATGTGACGCTTACGGCCGGCCTTACCGATGTGGATGTTAGCCCAGTCGGTGTTGCCAACCTGGCCGATGGTGGCCTTGCACTCCTCACGGATGAGGCGGACCTCGCCGGAGGGCAGACGCACCTGAGCCATGCCGTTCTCCTTAGCCATCAGCTGAGCAGCCACGCCAGCGGAACGAACCAGCTGAGCGCCCTTGCCGGGGTGCAGCTCCACGCAGTGGATCATTTCACCCACGGGGATGTTGGCGATGGGCAGGCAGTTGCCGGGCAGGATGTCGGCCTCGGGACCGGTCATGATGATGTGGCCGGCCTTCAGACCCACGGGAGCCAGGATATAGCGGCGCTCGCCATCCTCATACTCGATGAGGGCGATGTTGGCAGAGCGGTTGGGGTCGTACTGCAGGTTGATGACGGTAGCGCTGCCGTTCTTATCGCGCTTGAAGTCGATGATACGGTACTTGCGCTTGTTGCCGCCGCCGCGGTGGCGGACGGTGATGCGACCGTAGCTGTTACGGCCGGCGTGCTTCTGGAGCACCTCGGTGAGGGAGCGCTCCGGCTTGGCCTTCTTATCAATGCCCTCGAAGGCGGACACAGTCATGTGACGGCGGGAGGGCGTTGTGGGCTTGTATACGCGAATAGCCATAGTTCAATTTCCTCCTCTTACACCATACCCTCGAAGAACTCGATGGTCTTGGACTCCTCGGTCAGAGTCACAACAGCCTTCTTCCAGCTGGCCCGACGGCCCTCGGGATAACGGCCCATGCGCTTGACCTTACCCTGCATGTTCAGGGTGTTAACCTTCGCCACGTTCACGCCGAAGATCTCCTCGACCGCCTTAGCGATCTCGATCTTGTTGGCGTCCTTGGCAACCTCGAAGGTGTACTTCTTCTCGGTGGCCAGCATCATGGACTTCTCGGTGACGATGGGGCGCTTAATGATATCGTAAGCGGTCTTCATTAGGCGAACACCTCCTCGATGGTGGCCAGCGCAGCCTTGTCGATGATCAGCTGGTTGGCGTTGACAATGTCATAGACATTGATCAGGTTGGCGGGGGTGGTGACCACGCCGGGAATGTTGCGAGCGGACTTGACCACGTTGGCGCAGCTGGTGACAACCACAGCCTTGTTGGCCTCCACGGCGTTCAGGAAGCCCTGGAAGGTCTTGGTCTTGATCTGGTCCATGCCCAGGCCGTCCACCACCAGCACAGCGCCGGAGGCAGCCTTGGCGGACAGAACGGACTTCAGAGCCAGACGCTTCACCTTCTTGTTGAGGGTGTAGCTGTAATCGCGGGGCTTGGGGGCGAACACGATACCACCGTGAGTCCACTGGGGAGCACGGGTGGAACCCTGACGGGCGTGACCGGTGCCCTTCTGACGCCAGGGCTTACGGCCGCCGCCGGAAACCTCAGCGCGGGTCAGAGCGCTCTGAGTGCCCTGACGGCAGTTGGCCAGGTGATTCTTGACCACATCATGAACGACGTACTGGTTGGGCTCGATGCCGAAGATGGACTCGGAGAGCTCGACCTCGCCGATCTGCTTACCGGCCATATCATAAAGGTTAGCTTTAGGCATTTGTCATTCTCTCCTTTCTTACTTGTTACGCGCAGAGGCCTTCTGGGGATTGACACGGGCAGAAGCCTTCTGGGGATTGACGCGGCCAGCCTCGGTGGCCTTCTTCTCCATGACCTTCTTGACGGAGCTGCGCAGAGCAACCACACCGCCCTTGGGGCCGGGGATAGCGCCGCGCACAGCGATGATGCCCAGCTCCTCGTCCACCTGAACCACATCCAGGTTCATGACGGTGACCTGCTCGTTACCCATCTGACCGGCGCCGATCTTGCCCTTGAAGATGCGGGAGGGATCGGTGCTGGAGCCCATGGAACCAGCGTGACGGTGCACAGGGCCGGTACCGTGGGTGTTCTTCAGGGTGTGAGCGCCCCAGCGCTTAACAACGCCCTGGTAGCCGTGACCCTTGCTGATACCGGTCACGTCCACGCGGTCGCCAGCGGCGAACACGGTGGCGTTGATCTCGTCGCCCACGTTGAGCTCAGCAGCGTTGTCCAGCTTGAACTCCTTGAGAACGCGGAGCACCTTGCCAGACTTCTTGCTGTGGCCCACCTCGGGCTTGGACAGCTTGCGCTCGGGAACTTCTTCAAATCCCAACTGAACGGCGGTGTAGCCGTCCTTTTCCTCGGTCTTCTTCTGCACCACGGTGCAGGGGCCTGCCTGGATGACAGTGACCGGGATGACCTTGCCGGCTTCATCGAAGATCTGGGTCATGCCCACCTTCTTGCCGATAATGGCCTTTTCCATGTGTATTCCTCCTTAATAAGGTTATTGGTTGAAAAACGTGAGACATTGGGTGCTCATTGGTTTTCCAACATGACCCGCTCACCTCAATGGATCGGTGAGCTGCGGGTACAACAAAGTTGTGCGAAATTAAGCTGCTTTTTAGAGCTTAATTTCAATGTCCACGCCAGCGGGCAGGTCCAGGCTCATCAGAGCCTCCACAGTCTTGGCAGAGGGCTTCACCACGTCGATCAGACGCTTGTGAGTGCGACGCTCAAACTGCTCACGGCTGTCCTTGTACTTGTGGACAGCGCGCAGGATGGTGACCACTTCCTTCTTGGTGGGCAGGGGGATGGGGCCGGAGACGGTGGCGCCGGAGCGCTTAGCGGTCTCCACGATCTTCTCAGCGGCCTGGTCGATCAGCTGATGATCGTAAGCCTTGAGGCGAATGCGAATCATTTCTTTCTGAGCTGCCATTTGGGTTTTCCTCCTTAATAACATACGAAGTGATGATCGGTCGTCCCTTCGTACGGTGAAAAACTTCATCCACGTTTCCGTGCGTATCACTCCGGGCCATGAATAAAACCGGCACAAAAGCTGGCCGGTTTCACCCATTCCCGGCGATATACGCCGTGAACAAGTCTCTCAGCCGCCCGATTTCCGGACATACTCCGCGGAAGTTACCTCGTTTTCACGAGCAATCTCCCGCATCATCGCATATGCGCGCTTTTCACGCGCTCAATTATTGTACTATATACATTTTGTAAAGTCAAGGGAAAATTCGAGATTTTTACCCCTGAAACTCCACCAGTTCGGGGAGAAAATCCACGGGGTTTTGTGTGCAGTTTGCCCCCTTCTTCCTCAGCCCAAACACCGTGGCGAAGGGGGCATCTCTCTGGCACATCTCAGCCGCAGCAGCCGCCTCCACAGCCACCACTGCAACCGCAAGAACTCCCCTGCTCCTCTCTCAAATGGCTGGGCAGAGAGTCGTCCTCCTCGATCCACTCTTTTTCCACATCCACGATGCGGTATTCCGTGGGCGTATCCCGGATGACCAGCTGGGAGATGCCGGCGTTGATGATGAGACGGCGGCACATGGAGCAAGAGGTGGAGCCGGAAATCAGCTCCCGGGTCTTGGGGTTGACACACACCATATATAAGGTAGCCCCCAGCACTTCCCGGCGGGAAGCGGAGATGATGGCGTTGGCCTCGGCGTGCACCGAGCGGCACAGCTCGTACCGCTCCCCGGAGGGGATATTCATGGCCTCCCGGGTGCAGTAACCCAAATCCATGCAGTTTTTCCGGCCACGGGGGGCTCCATTATAGCCAGTGGAAACAATTTCGTCGTTTTGGACGATGATGGCCCCATAGTGGCGGCGTAGGCAGGTGGAACGCTCGGACACCGTCTGGGCAATATCTAAATAGTAGTTTGTCTTATCAATGCGTGGCATGGAACCATCCCTCCTATGTTTGTACTTCCTGCCATTATATCAGTCTTCTCCCCCAGAGACAACGGGCAAGTTCACATTTTGTTTACCGTTACCCCATTGACGTTGCCATTTCTTAATATTATCATAAGGACATAGGATAAAATCGTGCAGTCCCCTGTACTGCCAGGAGGTAAGAGACAGTGATTCGTCAGTATCTCGCCCGTTTTATGGTCGGCCGTTATGGCATGGATCAATTAAATATCTTCCTCATGGTCACCTATCTGGTGCTGTATCTGGTGTTTCTGGTCACAAGGCTGGTGGTCTTGGACTGGATTGTGTTGGTGCTGCTGTTGGTGGCGCTGTTCCGCATGCTCTCCCGAGATTTGGAGCGCCGCAGAAGTGAAAACACCCGTTTTCTCCAGATTGTGCGCCCTGCCATGCGTAAATTTCACACGTTTCGCACCCGGATGCATGACCGGGAGCACCGCTACTTCAAGTGCCCTAACTGCGGGCAGCAAATGCGGGTGCCCCGAGGCAAAGGACGGATTACCGTCCACTGCCGCACCTGTGGAGCCACCTTTGAGGAAAAAAGTTAAAAACATGGGCCGGATATCCATCCGGCCCATGTTTTATCCTTACTTAGACTGCTTGATCTGCACCCCGTCCTTGGTCATGGGACGGCGCAGCAGGCGGAAGTTGGGCATGCCGCCAGCCCCGCACACTTGGTGCGCCAGGGTCTCGGCGTAGCAGAACAGCTGCTCATAGCAGCGCACGTGGAACTCCTTCTTGTCCTCGTCGCTGACCTCACCGGTGATCTGGAACAGGCCCACCAGCTCCACAGAGACAAAGAACTGATGGTCAGGGCCATCGGTCTTGTCCTTGACGCACTGATACAGCTTGGCCATACACTTGGTGTTGTCCGCAGTGTACTTCACCGAGAAATTGGAGTTGTTCTCCAACTGAATCTGTCCAGCCTTGTCCAACTTGTTGAAAAACTGGAGATCCTCCAGCTTGTAGGATACCATTTGCAGTTCTGCCATAGTCGGCACCTCCGCCCTTCTTGATTTTTATCGTGTTTCATTGTACCATAGCTTGACCACCAGCGCAACAACCACCACTTTCAACGAGGTGATATTCCATGAACGACACCATTGCCGCCATTGCCACCGGCCAGCAAGCCACCGCCATTGGCATTCTCCGCCTGTCCGGGCCCCAGGCCATTGCCGCCCTGGATCAGGTCTTCACTCCCGTCAGCGGAAAACCCATGTCCCAGCAGCCCGACCGCCTGTTGGTGTACGGCACCTTGCACGACCAAAATGGTCTGGCCCTGGACCACTGTCTGGCCACCGTCTCCCGGGCGCCCCACAGCTACACCGGAGAGGACACTGCGGAATTGCAGTGCCACGGCTCCCCGGTGCTGCTGTCCATGGCCCTGGAGGCCCTGTTTGCCTGTGGCGTACGTCAGGCCCGGGCCGGAGAGTTTACGCGCCGTGCCTTCTTAGCAGGTAAAATGGACCTGACCCGCACGGAAGCGGTGGCCGACCTCATCCACGCCGAGTCCCAGGACGCGGTGTACCAGGCTGCCGGACAGCTGGGCGGTGCACTGGCCCAGGTCATTGACGACATTTATGACCAGCTCACCGGCCTGATGGCCCATTTCCATGCGGTGCTGGACTACCCCGACGAGGACATCGACCCCTTCGAGGCCCAGGAAATCGCCCAGACGCTATCCCAAGCGGGGGCCAAGCTGGACCGGCTGGCCCAGACCTACCGCCGGGGCCGTGCCCTGATGGAGGGCATCCCCTGCGCCATTGTGGGCAAGCCCAACGCAGGCAAGTCCACCCTGTTCAACGCCTTGCTGGGCTACGACCGGGCCATCGTCACCCCCATTGCCGGCACCACCCGGGACACCGTGGAGGAGCGGCTGAATCTGGGCGGCATTCTGCTGCGCCTCATCGACACCGCCGGTCTGCGGGATAGCGACGACCAGGTGGAGCAGTTGGGGGTGGAGCGCAGCCGGGAAGCCCTGCGCCGGTCTCAGCTGACCCTGGTGGTGGTGGATGCCTCCCGCCCCCGGGACGCCGAGGAGGAAGAGCTGCTGGCCCTGGCCGCCGCCCAAGGCCCCACCATCCTGGTATACAACAAGGAGGACCTGCCCACCGCCGCCCCCCTG
>NZ_NFHE01000037.1 GCF_002161235.1 Pseudoflavonifractor sp. An85 | reverse complement strand
GCTAAAACTTCTTCTTTGTCTGGACATAGTAATGAATCCTCTCTTTCGTATTGATTTTAGTATATCAGATTCATTAAAAATTGTCCGAAAAAGTGTCTTAATTTATGAGACCATTATAGTATCGTGTGGTGCCCGTATCGATGCTCCACACTTGGTATGGTTCGTCGTCCTCTACGTGCTTGAGTTGAGTAATGACTGTTTGCTCTGTTATTGGCACAGCGTCAATGAGCTTTACAATGTTCTGTACTTCCATATTACACCACATCCCCTTGATGCACCCTTTACGATGTATTATATCGCAGCCTTATTGAAATTCCAATAATAAAAGTGAGATAATCGTCGGTTAAAGGAGAAACTTGGAGTCTGTGAGGATGTAAAAACGAGAAATTGTTTAGTGGGTATGAAATCCACTTCGGTCATCAAATCGAATGGCAACACCTTTGTGGCAAGGAGATTCATTTTGAATCTCCTTCATTGCAAAACTGGCGCTGTATTTCTGACACAACTCGTAAATGGTAATATAAGAGTACATAATTCTGTGTAATAGCTAAATGCGGTTACAGTAGAGCTAGGTGTGAGTGCTGACGTATGAAGGATAAAATGTGGGGAACAAATTGGCTTTATTACACAGGTGATTCAAGAGAAGGAAAGAAAATGACAGCTACATATGGAACTTGTGCAGTGCAGATGCCCAGCAATTACGTGTCTATGGATGCAGGGTTCTTTTTCAGATTTATGACAGCGTGTGATTTTGGTAGGGTTTAAAAGAAAAAATTTGGGGGTGATACAAATGAGAAACAAATTTGGTGAGCTAATTAATAAAAAGAATATAATATTATCGGCGTTTGTGCTTGTATGTGTATTTTTGTCCTATTATGCTAGCGTGTCTATCCAGAATGATGTGGTAAGGGAAACAGTAATAGGCGTGTGCTTTTTATTTGAACTATTATATATTCTTTATATACTATATCAGATCATTCACATGAAAAAGAAACATTAAATCTTGTGCGTGATTTTCCAGTGGGCACATCTCCACTAGTTGAGGGAAACAGGCCGTTGGCATCTATGGAATTTTCGGTGGGATTTTGAGAGGAAAAATCCCGGAAACGGTTGATGCCGTAGGCGTTGCGCCTACGGCATCTATAGCGTTGGGATAACATGGTACGGGTAGTGGGACTCGAACCCACACGAATTGCTTCACGAGAACCTAAATCTCGCATGTCTACCAATTCCATCATACCCGCAGGTCTGTGGGGACTACGAGTATGAAGTATAGCACAAAACGGTGGAAAATTCAATACTTTCTTGTGATGGTCCAGGGAATTCGATCCTTAAGACGCGCCCATAGAGAGGGCCGACGAACAGTTTTGATGGGAGCGTCCGTAGCTTGAGCAGTGTGAGAAGAAGTCTTCATAAACTCTTCTTGGCTGTTGAGAGGGGATACGGTGCTGGTTTTTCTCAGATAACTTCCGTCACTGAGCATAGAACTGGCCTTGACATTATCCAGGAGCTGTGTACGGAGGATCCAGGCCAGCTGAGATTTTACTTGCGGGTCATAAATAGGACAGGCAATCTCAACACGCCGTAGCAGGTTTCGTGTCATCAAGTCCGCAGAGGAGATGAAGTACTGGGCTTGATCCCCACGACCAAAGCAGTAGATACGGGCGTGTTCCAGGTAGCGCCCCACGATGCTGGTGACGTGCAGGCTCTCCGTTTTGCCGGGAATACCAGGGCGGATACAGCAAATACCTCGGAGGATCAGCTGCACTTCGACACCGGCTTGACTGGCCTGCTGGAGCTTGTCGATGATGGCACGCTCGGTAAGGGAATTGGCCTTGATACAGATATAGCCCTGGTGTCCCAAGATGATTTGCTCGTCGATGTGGTCGATGAGCGCTTGATGGATTCCGTGAGGGGAGACCAGTAGACGTTGGTAGTCGCCATGCAGATTACCCACTAGCATGTTACGGAAAAAGGCTGCGCCGTCCAGACCAATCTGCTTGTCTGCAGTCATAAAACACAGATCTGTATACATAGCACAGGTCTTTTCGTTGTAGTTTCCTGTGCCAATCTGGGTGATATAGTTCAGAGCATCTCCGCGGCGCAGGGTAATTTGACAAATCTTGCTGTGGCATTTGTAGTCTTCCACGCCGTAGATCACGCGACAGCCGGCTTCCTCCAAGGCTTTGGACCAGGCAATATTGTTGGCTTCGTCAAATCGGGCACGCAGCTCCATTAAAACGGTAACTTCTTTGCCGTTCTCTGCGGCGCGGCAGAGGGTGCGTGCAATTTTCGAGGAAGAGGCCAGACGATAGATAGTGATTTTGATGGCAATCACATCTTTACGCTCGGCGGCTTCCTGAAGAAGCTGAAGGAAAGGATTAACCGAATCAAAAGGATAGAAGAGCAGCCGATCTCGCTGCTGAATCTGCTGGATCATGCTCTGCTTGGGATTGAGATCCTCGGGCTGGCGGGGGTGATAGGGGGGGAAGAGAAGTTTTTCGCTGACATCCGCGGGTAACTGGTTGATGAGAGGAAAAACATAGCTCATGTTCAACGGCGCGCGGTCTACATATACCTGGTGGGGCTCCAAATCCAATCGTCCCCGTAATACGTCGCTGAAGGACTGGGAGATGGGGCGAGATACCTCCAGGCGTACAGCCGACTGCTTGCCACGCATATGAAGTAGCTTGCTGACGTGGTTGCGGAAATCCTCCTCGGTGGTGTCCTCGAATTTATCCACATCAAAGCTGATATCTGCATTGCGGGTCACACAGATGACGCAGCTGTCCACAACCTTGTAGCGCTCAAACAGAGAGGGAGCCCAGTGAAGGAGAATTTCTTCCATTCGGATGTACCGTCCACTGGAATTGGGGAGCATTAAGAACGGAGGTGCCGATGCAGGCATGGGAACAAAGCCCAGGGAAAGACGATCCTTTTTCTCCCGTAGAAGAAGGGAAATGTAAGGACGCTTGTTTTCCAGATGGGGGAAAGGATGATGGGAGTCTACAATTTGAGGGGAGAGGGTGGGGAGCAGATTGGCGGTGTAATACCGAGAGACATACTGCTGCTCGCTCTCAGTGAGCTGATCCATAGCCACATCGACGATTCCATCGTCGGCTAGTTGTTGACAGAGTGACTCATAGAGGTGATTTTTCAGCTCAATGAGAGGGGGGATGGTGTCATATACACTGCGCAGCTGCTCCAGAGGGGACATGCCGCTTTTGTTGTCCCGTTCTTTGGTGGAAATGGCGGCTAAATCGAAGAGACTTCCCACGCGGATCATGAAGAACTCGTCCAAATTGCTGGTAAAGATGGAGATGAATTTCAGTCGTTCCAATAACGGCACGGTGTTGTCGGCAGCTTCCTCCAGAACTCTTCGGTTAAAGCGGAGCCAGCTCAGCTCTCGGTTTTGGGTGTAGCTGTAATCTTTCTTCATAGTTTTGACTGCACTTTCTGGCATAGATACCCCTCCCGGACACCGTAACGACTGACGATGACCTCGTTGGCTTCAAAGGTTTTGACGATATGGCGAAGAATCATCAGTCCTGGGATGAGCGTGTGAAGACGCTCAGGAGCTGATTTCAAAATCAAATCGGTGGCTGTGCGTTGGTCGGAACGCAGCATAGAAAACACCTCATTAAGCTGGTCGGCAGTGACGGTGCGGCAGCTGTGAGGCAACTGATAGACGGTTCGAGCTAACTTCAAAGCGGCACGGGCAGAGCCGCCGACAGCTGCAATTTGCGTATAAGGAGCCTTGGGGGCGGGCATGTTTCCCAATTCCCGTTTGAGCGCTTTTTCCATACGGGTATAGGAGCCATCTCCCGGCAAAATACGCTTGACGCAGTCCCGATAGAGTTTCAGCGATCCGATAGGATAGCTGATGGCTTGGTTGGGTTTTCCATCCTCAAATTCCACCAACTCGGTACTGGCGCCGCCGATGTCAATGAACAAGCCACTGGACATGGACACATCCTGCATGGCCCCCACATAGCCGTAGGTGGCTTCTTCTTCACCGGAGAGTACTTGGATGGGGAAGCCAACCATTTCGCTCAGAGCTGCAGTTGCTTGCTGGGTGTTGTGGACGTTGCGCAGAGAAGCGGTGGCGAAAGCGGACACATTCCCGATCTCCAGATGCTTGAGCGTGTTGGAAAAAGAATTCAATCCAGCTCCGGCGCGTTGAATACCCTCCTCGGTGAGGGTTCCGTGCTCAATGTAGTTGGCCAGACCAGCCATGATCTTCTCTTTGAACAGGATGGTAAAGCTATCTTTTTCTACGGAATATACGGTCAAACGCATGGAGTTAGAACCAATATCGATCACTGCATGCTTCATGAAAATCCTCCTCGTCAATCCTCGTGGTTAGTATTCCAAGCCAATCATGGCGCAATACACCACTTTTATTACCTTACAAAATCTTTGTAAGGATTTCCTGTCGCCTTTTGTAAAGAATATGTAAAAACTCCTCTGGGGACAAGAGAGTACCCAGAGGAGTTTTTTATGTGTGGATTAGGGACGGCCCAGAAGAGCAAACATGTTCTTCTTGTAAGCCTCCACGCCGGGCTGGTTGAAGGGGTTGACCTTCAGCACATGACCGCTGATGCCGCAGGAGAGCTCGAAGAAGTAGAACAGCTCACCCAGGGTGCGGGCATCCATCTTGGGGCTGCGCAACACCATAGCGGGGGCGCCGCCATCGTGGTGAGCGGCCAGAGTGCCCTGGAAGGCCATCTCGCGGACAAAGCTCAGAGGCTTGCCAGCTAAATAGTTGAGGTTGTCACCGTCATCCTCGCTGTAGGGCACGGTAATCTCACAGCCGGTGTCATCCACATAGAGAACGGTCTCGAAGAGGATGCGCTCGCCGTCCTGGATATACTGACCCATGGAGTGCAGATCGGTGGTGAGCTGGACGCTGGCAGGGAAGATGCCCAGGCCATCCTTGCCTTCGGACTCACCGAACAGCTGCTTGAGCCACTCGCCGAAGAAGGTGTAGGAGGGCTCGTAGTTGCAGAAGATCTCGATCTTCTTGCCCTGACGGTAAAGCAGGTTACGGGCAGCCACGTACTGCCACACGGGGTTGTCCATGGAGCGCAGGTCATATTTCTCCATGGCCTCAGCAGCGCCAGCCATCAGCTCGTTGATGTCGGTGCCGGACACGGCGATGGGCAGCAGACCCACAGCGGTGAGCACGGAGAAACGGCCACCCACCTCGTCGGGGATCACAAAGCTCTCCCAGCCATTCTTATCAGCCACAGACTTCAAAGCACCGCGAGCCTTATCGGTGGTGGCATAGATGCGGCTGTTGGCCTCAGCGCCATACTGCTTCTCCAGCAGCTCACGGAAGACGCGGAAGGCGATGGCGGGCTCAATGGTGCCGCCAGACTTGGAAATCACATTGATGGACCAGTTGCGGCCGGCGATGCGATCCATAACTTTTTTGGTCTCATTGGGGCTGAGGGAGCAACCCACAAAGCAGATCTCGGGACCGTTGGAGGGGAAGATCTCCAGGGCGGTACGAGCGCCCAGGTAGGAGCCACCGATGCCGATGACAACCAGCACGTCGGAGTCGGAGCGGATCTTCTCTGCGGCCTTGAGGATGCGGGCGAACTCCTCCTTGTCATAGGCCTCGGGAAGACGAACCCATCCAGTAAAGTCAGAGCCGGGGGCAGTGCTGTCATACAGCTTGGCGTGCGCAGCGGCGACCTCATCGGCCATAGCAGATACTTGTTCCTGAGAAACGAATCCTTCCAACTTTGACAAATCCAACTGCAACATAGTGTGTACACTCCTTGTGTTATGATTTCACCCATATAGGGGGATTAACCTTGGTAGAAAAACAGTCCGGCCCCACCGTAGATGCCAGCGTTATTGCCCAGCTGAGCCAGGGCAAAGGTGGCGGAACGAGCGGCAGAAAACACCTGCGTGCGATAGGTTTCCACCACCGGGTCCATGAGAATGGAGCCTGCGGCAGAAACGCCGCCACCAATGATGAAAATTTCGGGGTTGACAATGCATCCAATCATGGCAGTGGCCATACCCAGAGCCTTGGCAGCAGTCTGGATGACCTCCAGGGCCTGTTGGTTGCCGTCCTTGGCGGCATCAAACACGTCCTTAGCGGTTACCTTCTCCATGTCCTTAAAGGGCTGAAATTCCCGGGCGGCTTTGATGATGCCGGTGGCGGAGGCAGTGACCTCCAGACAACCGGTCTTTCCGCAGGAGCAAGGCCAGTCCTGGTGGAAGCTCATGGGCATATGTCCAGCTTCGCCGCCTGCACCGTTGGCGCCAGAAATAATTTGGCCGTTGGCAATGATGCCGCAGCCAATGCCGGTGCCCACGGTGAGCATGGCCAGACTCTTGCGACCTTTGCCAGCTCCGTGCCACAGTTCTCCCAAGGCGGCCAGATTCGCGTCATTCTCCACCTTTACCACCAGGCCGGTACGAGAGGACAACTCGGTGGCCACATTGATGTCGCCCCAACCCAGATTGACACAACCTTTGACTTCCTCTTGGTTGAAGACGGGGCCAGGTACGCCTACACCAGCGCCCACGAAAGCACAGTCATCAAATTGGGCTTTGACCTGCTCAATTTCTTGGGCAATTCGGTCGAACATGGCAACAGGATCGCGGGGAGAATCGAACTCGCTTTTGTGGAGCAGGGGACCCTCTGAGTCCACCAAGCCCAGCTTGACAGAGGTTCCGCCGATATCCACGCCAAAACAAACTTGCTTCATCTCTTTCAACTCCTATTCTATCATGATTGCTGCACCCCAGGATTCCAGGTGCAACAGTCGCTTCTCTTTGGTTGCGTGAGATTGGAAGAGTAATTGTCCGGTGATGGGAATCGTAACTGGGTCTGAACCGCCATTGACAAAGGTGTGAATGTGCTGATGTTCCCAGGTACGAACCAAGTGAATGACAGTGGCACCGGAATTTGGAAAGTAAATATCTCCGCGTTTGAGAGCTGGATAGCTACTTTTGAGTTTACTCAGTGCCTGATAAACCTCTTGCAGTTCCGTCAGTTCCTTTCCCCAGGGGAAGCAGCGGCGGTTGAAGGGGTCTTCAAAGCCCTCCAGCCCTGCCTCGTCTCCGTAGTAGATGCACGGCATACCAGGGAGGGTGAATTGTAGCACTGCGGCAGCACACTCCCGCCGAACAGCCCAAAGCTTCTTGTCTCCATCCAAGAAACGCTGAGCCTTTTCCTGCTTTGAGCCCTCAAAGGAGTCACCCAGCAAGGTGAGAATGCGAGGGGTGTCATGGGTGGAAAGGCTGTTCATCAGGCAGTGCAACACTTCCTGGGGATAGTGCTCCGCCACCGACATGACGGCCACTCGGAAACTGTTGGCATCCGGGTGGGCCATAAAGGAGAGAATAGCGCTGCGGAAGGGGTAGTTCATCACGGAATCCAGTTCTCCATCGGAGAAATATTTGCGTCGTGCCCCGTAGCTGATCTTATTGGAGGCGTCTTCCCATACCTCACCCAGCAACAATGCCTCTGGATTGAGTTCCTTAAGCCGCTTCCGGAACAAGGCGATAAAAGAGTCAGGAAGCTCATCGGCTACATCCAGGCGGAAGCCGTCGGCGCCCAACCCCAACCAGTGGGCAATCACACTGTCTGTCCCTGTGATGATGTGCTCCAAGAAGGCTGGGTCCATCTCGTTGACACAGGGAAGGGTGTCAATGCCCCACCAGGAGGTATATCGGTTGGGGTACTCCTGAAAATCGAACCAGCTGCGGTAGGGAGAGTTGGGGTCACTGAGGGCACCGTGTCCAAACACATGGTTTTTGTCAAAGTAGACGCTGTTGCTCCCGGTGTGAGAGAATACACCATCCAAAATGACTTTCATACCAAGTTTATGGGCGTCCCGGCACAGAGCAGCAAACTCCTCTTGGGTTCCCAACATGGGATCGGGGCGAAGGTAGTCGGCGGTATCATACCGATGGTTGGAAAACGCCATGGATATGGGGTTAAGATAGATCACATCCACATTTAGGCTTTTCAAATAGGAAAGCTTGGAGCGAATGCCTTGAAAATTACCACCGAAGAAGTCGTTGTTGAGCACTTCACCCTGTTCATTGGGAAGAAAATGGGGGGTGTCTGTCCAGTTATCGTGGACCCAATAGGGCTGCAGCTTGTCGGTGAGGTCACAGGAGCCCACACGGCAGAACCGGTCAGGGAAGATTTGATACATCACCGCGCCTGCATATGCCACCGGGGGATGAAAATCCACAGGGTAGCAGGTCAGCTGCCAGAGGTCACCCTGATTGATGCTGGTGTCTGTCTCTCCACACCGATACACATGGAAGGGGCCCTGACCGCCCTGGCAGCAGAAGTGATAGAAATACAGTCCACATCGGGAGAGGGAGAACTGGGTTTTGTAGATCTGGTAGCCATCTTGTGTCCCTGTCAGTTCAAAGGATACCCGCATGCCGTAGGCGGTGTCCGTGGTCAAAATCACTTCCACACCGCTGACGGCATAATACTCCGGCACCTTTACGGTCAGGTGGCAGGGCTGATTTTCCCGCACACAGCCGAACGGGGTTTTGAATTCTTCTGATAGGCAATTAAATGCGACATTCATCCATAAAAACTCCAGACCATGAGGATAATATGATTATTTCAAATGCCAGATGTTCTTGGCGTACTCGTTGACAGCGCGGTCAGAAGAGAAGAGACCGGCCTTGGCGATGTTAACCAGAGACATGTTGGTGAAGCGGCGGGAATCGCCATACAGTGCAGACACATCATTCTGAGCCCGCACATAGTCGTGGAAGTCGGCCAGACACATGTAGGGGTCAGCCGGGCCACGGTGGTTGGTAATCAGGGAATTGACGATATCGTCAAAGTGCATGTTGGAGAATCCGGCACGCAACAGATCCATCACAGCTTGCAGTTGGGGATCGTTGTGAATGTATACGTGGGGATTGTATCCGTGGTGCCACAGCTCGTTGACCTGAGGGGTGCGCAGACCGAAGAGAACAATGTTCTCGTCGCCCACCTGCTCCCGGATCTCCACGTTGGCGCCATCCAACGTGCCCAGGGTAACGGCGCCGTTGATCATCAGTTTCATATTACCTGTGCCGCTGGCTTCCTTGCCGGCAATGGAAATCTGTTCCGAAATTTCAGCCGCAGGGATGATAACTTCAGCCAGAGACACGTTGTAATCCTCCATGAAGACCACTTTCAGCTTGTCACGCACCACAGGATCGGAGTTGACCAGACGGGACACCGCACAAATCAGCTGAATGATCTGCTTGGCCATGATGTAGCCAGCGGAGGCCTTGGCGGCAAAAATGAAGGTACGAGGCTGGAAGGGTGCGTTGGGGTTGGCCTTGATCTCCAGGTACATGTGGAGGATTTGCAGCACATTGAGCAGCTGACGCTTGTACTCATGCAGACGCTTGATCTGTACGTCAAACAGGGAATTGGGATCCACCTGAATGCCATTGCGCTGCAAGATGAGGTCGCTGAGGCGCTGCTTGTTGGCCAATTTGATTTCCTGGAGACGGCTGAGCACGCTGGCGTCGTCATGATACTTCATCAGCTTTTCCAGCTGGGTGGCATCCTTGACAAAGCCGTCGCCAATCAGCTCTTTGAGCAGGGCGGTGAGCTGGGGGTTGGACTGGCACAGCCAGCGGCGGTAAGCGATACCGTTGGTGACGTTGAGGAAGCGCTGGGGCTGCATCTGGTAGTAGTCCCGGAAAATGCTCTCTTTGAGAATTTCGGTGTGCAGCTTGGACACGCCGTTGATCTTGTGGCAGGCCGCCAGGCACAGGTTGGCCATGCGGATCTCACCGTTGGCAATGACAGCCATGTAATTGATTTTACCCATATCATTGCCGTACATACTACGTAGCTGCTCCACCAGGCGGCGGTTGATCTCGCACACGATCTGGTACACCCGGGGCATCTGCTCGGCGAAGAGACTCTCGCTCCAGCGCTCCAGAGCCTCGCTCATGACGGTGTGGTTGGTGTAGGACAGGGTGTTGCAGGTGATTTTCCAGGCCTCATCCCATCCATACTCATACTCATCCACCAGCAAACGCATCAGTTCGGGTACGCACAGGGCGGGGTGGGTGTCGTTGATGTGGATGGACACCTTGTCAGCCAGATTGTCCAGGCTGCGGTAGGTGCGCATATGCTTGCGCAGAATGGTCTGCAACGAGGCGGAGACCAGCAGATACTGCTGACGCAGGCGCAGACGCTTACCGGCAATGTGGTCATCGGCGGGGTACAGGACTTTGGAAATGACCTCGGCCATGGTGTCACCTTCCAGTGCCTTGGCATAATCGCCACGAGAGAAGGCGGACATGTCAAAACTGTGGGGAGACTTGGCGCTCCACAGTACCAGTTTATTCACCGCATCGGTATCGTGACCGGAGATGTACATATCGTTGGGCACGGCCACCACGGACTGATAGTTGACGTGTGCCACACGATACTTGCCGTGGTCGTCCCAGCCGTGAGCCTCGCCGCCGAACTTGACTTCAACAGCCTCGTCTTCCCGGGGCACCAGCCAGACATCACCCATGTTCAGCCAGTCATCGGGGAACTCCATCTGCCAACCATCAATGATCTTCTGCTTGAAGATGCCGAATTCGTAGCGGATGGAGTAACCGGTGCAGGGAATGCCCAAGGTAGTGGCAGAATCCATATAGCAGGAGGCCAGACGGCCCAAGCCGCCGTTACCCAAACCGGCATCCGGCTCCATTTCATACAGGTCGTGGATATCAATGCCGCACTTGTCCAGGGCTTTGGTGAACATGTCTTCCAGACCGAGGTTATACAAATTGTTCCGCAAAGAGGTGCCAACCAAGAACTCCATGGACATGTAGTATACCTGCTTGTCCTGTTCCTTTTGGACCTTGCGGTTAAAGTGTGTGTTTTTTTCCACCAACATCTCGTTGACAAGGTGGCAGAGACTGCGGTAGATCTGTTGGGGAGAGGCGGTGTCTGAGTGACAGCCGTAGCGTCGTAACAGGGTCTCTTCCAGTTTTGCGATAATCTGTTTCTGATCCATGTAAACTGAACTCCTCCGGTGTGGGTTACACAGGCCCCCACAAAGATTTGAAAACCGTGTTACCCATACACGACCACAGCCTGCTGGGCAAGCTGTGGTCGGTAGAGCAACACGGTTTCATTATAACATGGAACGATAGATTTGCCAATACTCCTGAACGGACTGATTCCAAGAACTATCAAATTTCATGTCATTTTTTTGTAGAGCTTTCCACCGTTTGGCGTCGTGGAAGAGAGCAGCGCCGCGACGCACGGCATCCAGCATATCGTGGGCGTTGTAGCTTTTAAAGGTGACGCCGCGCCCTTCCATGGTTTCAGGATTGAAAGCAGGCACAGTATCATACAGTCCGCCGGTCTCTCGGACGATGGGAACGGTGCCATAGCGCATACCAATGAGCTGAGTGAGGCCGCAGGGCTCTTGCTTGGAAGGCATCAGCACCAAGTCGCCAGCTGCATAGGTCTCATGGGCCAATTTGTTGTCGAAGACAATGTTAGCCGACATTTTTTCGGGGAAACGGGCGGCGTAAGCACGGAACATGTCCTCGTAACCACGCTCACCGGTCCCGATCACGACCAGTTGGATATCATCTTGCATTAAGTCTTCCATGACAGCCTGCACCAGATCCACACCCTTGTGGGACACCAGACGGGTGATCATGATGACCATGGGCACATCATCCCGCACTTCTAGCCCCAGCTTTTCCTGGAGGGCGCGCTTGTTTTGCACCTTTTTGTTGAGCTGGTTGACGGTGTAGTTGGCAGGAATGAGGGGATCGGTAGCGGGGTTGAACACCTCGGTATCAATGCCATTGACTACGCCGCTGAGTTTATAGCTGTGGTGACGGAGTACGCCATCCAGACCATGGGCGTAGTAGGGGTCCTGAATTTCGTATGCGTAGGTGCGGGAGACTGTGCTTACCCGGTCAGAGACCAGAATGGCTGCTTTCATCATGTTGGTACAGCCATCAAATTGGGTGGTGCCTCGCCAGTCTTCCGGCAGGCCCAGAACTTCATCCACAAAACTCTCGGGGGCTTTGCCCTGATATTCCATGTTGTGGATGGTGAACAGGGTGCGGATGGGCTGATAGCTTTCAATCCCCATGTAGAATGCACGCAGGAAGACCGGAACCATAGCAGTTTGCCAGTCGTTGGCATGGATTACATCCGGATACCAATTCAAATACTGCAGGGACTCCAGAATCGCCTTGGAGAAGAAAGCAAACCGCTCGCCGTCATCGTAATAGCCATAGGCAGAATCCCGATAGAAGTAGTACTCATTGTCAATGAAATAAAACTGGAGATTCTTTGCGGTGTCCTTGGCCCGAAACACCCCGCAATAGACGCTGCGCCAGGACAGAGGGACTCGGAAATGACAGAGAAATTCAATGTCCCATCTGGGGCTATCCTTGATGGCTTTGTAGTAGGGGAGAAAGACAGCAACCTGTGAATGTTCATCCGCACTGAGTGCCTTGGGCAGGGCAGAAGCCACATCGCCCAAGCCGCCTGTTTTTATAAAGGGGGCTGCCTCACTGGCTGCAAAGAGGATTTTCATACGGTGACTCCTTTGCGAATGATCACAGGGGCGGTAGCCAAGCCCTTGAGCTGGCTGCCGGCGGAAATGGTGGCCCATTTATCCACAATGACATTTTCCAGCGTGGCACCCTCTCCGATGACGCTGCCCTGCATGATGATGCAGTTCTTCACAGTGGCATTCTTGGCAATGCGCACGCCACGGCTGATCACCGAGTTCTCAGCATTGCCGTCCAGAATGCAGCCGTCCGCGATGATACAGTCGGAAATATTGCAGTCCATACCATAATGAGAAGGAACTTCGTCGTTGACACGGGTATAAATGGGACGATCGGGACGGAACAGAGCCTCACTGATGTGCTCGTCCAACAAAGCCATGTTGCTGCTGAAGTAGCTCTCAATGTTGTTGACCCGCAGCACGGGATCGGTGAAGTTATAGAGGTTGATGGACAGCTCCCTAGAGTTAAAGCGGCTCTGGATGAAGTCACGCTCCAGGAAGTAGATGCCACGGGCGGTGAATTCGGTGACGGTGTCAATGAGAACCTGGCGATCAATGATCATCATGCTCATGCCGCAATAATCGCCGGGCTGGGGGGTGTGGTCCAGCGCATAAGAAGTGACACGCATGTTCTCGTCGGCCTGGATGACAGCCTTGTAGGTTCCATTGTCGCTCAGCACGTTCTTGGTGCCAACAACGGTGATGTCGCAGCCGCTGTTGATGTGAGACTCCAGAACAGGACGGTAATCCATGTTGCAAATCACATGGGCATCGGCCATCACCACGTAGGGAGAAGTGTCCTCACCCAGGAAGTCCAAGGCGTTGCGCAGCTCGTCCAGCTTGCCGCGGTTGGACTGGTTCAGCCCTTCACTAGCGTAGGGAGGAAGGATTTGCAGACCGCCGTTTTTGCGGTTCAAATCCCACTCCTGAGTGTTGCCCAGGTGAGTCATCAGGGAGTGATAGTGCTGCTTGGCCAGCACGCCCACGCTGGTGATACCTGAGTTGACCATGTTGGACAGGGCGAAGTCCACCAAGCGGTAACGTCCGCCATAGGGAATAGCGGCCATGTTGCGGTCATGAGTAAATGCATTCAGCTCGTCCGAGTACATCTCGGAGAAAATAATTCCACACATTTTCATCTTTGTAAGCCCCCCTTAAACAATTTCCTTGGGTTTAATGACGGTGCCAGAGGGGATAGTTTTCTTGTGACCCACAACACTGATACCCCAATCCTTGCCCAGGTAATCCTCAGGACGTGCACCAATGGTGACGTTCTCCTCGATGACGCACTGCTCGCCAACGATGGCGTAGCTGACGGTGCTGCCCTTGCGGACAATGGTGTTGGGCATCAGAACGGTGCCGCTGACCGTTGCGCCCTCTTCCACCACGCATCCGGTGTACAACACGGAGTTTTCGATGGTGCCCTTGATCCGGCAACCCTCAGTGATGAAAGAGTTGGAAACCTTAGAGGAGGCAGAAATGGAAGTGGAGGGACTGGCATAGTTTCTGGCATAAATCTTGGAGTGGGGATCGCGCATGCGCAGAGGATCGTTGGGGTCCAACAAATCCATGTTGGCATCCCACAGACTGCCCAGAGTGCCCACGTCCTTCCAGTAGCCCTCGAAGGGATAGGCGTACATAGGACGGCCGTCCCGCAGGAAAGCGGGGATGACGTTCTTACCAAAGTCGTTCTCAGACTCAGGGTCTGCCTCATCGGCAATGAGATATTTCTTCAGAGCGGACCAAGTGAAGATGTACACACCCATGGAGGCCTGAGTGCTCTTGGGATGGGCGGGCTTTTCTTCAAAGTCCACGATGGCCTGATTCTCGTCGGTGCTCATGATGCCCATACGAGTGGCATCTTCCATGCTCACGTTGATGACTGCGATGGTGCACTCGGAACCCTTTTCCTTGTGGAACTGCAACATCTTGTTGTAGTCCATCTTGTAGATGTGGTCGCCGGAGAGAATCAGAACGTACTCGGGCTGATACCGCTCGATGAAGGGAATGTTCTGATAGATGGCGTTGGCAGTGCCTTTATACCACTGATTGTTCTTGGTCTTGGTATAAGGGGGGAGCACATGAGCGCCACCAAAGTTGCGGTTCAGGTCCCAAGGCTGGCCATTGCCAATATAGTCGTTCAGCTCCAGGGGTTGATACTGAGTGAGGATACCCACGGTATCAATGCCGGAGTTGACACAGTTGGAGAGAGAAAAGTCAATGATGCGATATTTGCCGCCAAACGGAACGGCGGGTTTTGCAGTGTTTTCTGTCAGGACGTACAATCTGCTGCCCTGGCCACCGGCCAAGAGCATGGAGATGCACTCTTTTTTTCGTTCGATCACAGTGAAGCCCCCCTAATTCATCTTTCCTCGCTGAAGTATGCGATGGTTATTTGCTGGAAGTCCCTCCAGCGGAGTTTTTCTTAGTGGTTCTGGTCTTGCGTACCTTAGCAGTGGGGACACCGTCGGCAGTCTTGCGGGTTCTGCGTGGAGCCTCACGCTCATAGTACACCGTGGACAGAGGCGGAAGGGTCAGCTCGATGGAATATTTCAATCCATGCATGGGCTTGGCCTTGGCCTTGACCGGCTTGAGTTGGGTGCCAGTTCCACCATATTTCACGTCGTCGCTGGACAATACCGGAATATAGGTGCCCGCCTTGGCTGCACCGATGCAGTACTTTTCACGGGTAACGGGGCAGAAGTTACAAACAACCACGACCTCGTTGCCCTTTGCATCCACACGCCGGAAGGAGATCACACTCTGGCTATTGTCATCGCAGGCAATCCATTGGAAGCCATGCCAATCGTTGTCATTCTGCCACAGGGCAGGATGGGCCAGGTAGTAGTGATTCAAATCACGGACGTAGTCTTGCAGTTGGCGATGCATATCATATTCCAAAAGGAACCAATCCAGCTCCTTGGTGAAATCCCATTCAATAAACTGACCGAACTCTCCACCCATAAATACCAGCTTTTTGCCTGGATGGGTCATCATATAGCCGTAAAACGCCCGGAGGTTTTGAAACTTTTCTTCGTAGGTGCCCGGCATTTTGTTGAGCAGAGAGCACTTCCCGTGAACCACCTCGTCATGGGAGAGGGGGAGAATAAAATTCTCAGAGAAGGCATAGGTCAAAGAAAATGTGATGTTGTTGTGTCTGCCCTTACGGAACAGAGGATCGGTGGACATATAGTCCAGCATATCGTGCATCCAGCCCATGTTCCACTTGAAGTTGAAACCAAGTCCGCCATCATACCCAGGCTTTGTGACCATGGGGAAGGCAGTGGACTCTTCAGCAATAATCAGGGCGGTGGGCTTGAACTCAAAAGCAGCCGCACTCATGTCTTGTAGGAATTTTACCGCATCCAGATTGGTGTTGCCGCCAAACTGGTTGGGGCGCCACTCTCCGTCCCGCCGTCCGTAGTCCAAATAGAGCATGGAAGCCACAGCATCCACGCGGATGCCGTCCACATGGAATACATCCAGCCAATAGACCACGTTGGAGATCAGGAAGGAACGCACCTCATACCGACCGTAGTCGAAAATATGAGTGCCCCAGTCGGGATGTTCTTTGCGTAGGGGATCGGATGGCTCATAGCAACAACCCCCGTCAAACTCGTATAAGCCGGCCTCATCCTTGGGGAAGTGGGCGCCTACCCAGTCCAAAATGACGCCAATGCCAGCGTTGTGGCAGATGTTCACAAACTCCATGAAGTCCTTGGGGGTGCCATAACGAGAGGTGGGGGCGTAGTACCCGGTGACCTGATAACCCCAAGAAGGATCAAAGGGATATTCGCTGATGGGAAGCAGCTCGATGTGAGTATATCCCATATCTTTGACGTATTTCACCAAATCTTTGGCATACTCTGCATAGGTCATGTAGTTCCCGTCGGCATGCTTTCGCCAAGAACCCAGATGCAACTCGTAGATATTGATGGGGCTGGTCAGCGGATTTTGACCGGCATGCTGGGCACGATACTCCTCATCGGTCCACGCAAAGCCATCCAAATCATAGATTTTGCTGGCGGTTTCCGGGCGGGTGCAGGTGTGTACCCCATAGGGATCGCTCTTAAAGACAAAGGAGCCATCCGGACGCTCAATGTAATACTTGTACTCATCGTAAGGCTGGGCCTCTGGTACAAATTGTTCCCAGATTCCATTGCCGATCTGCTTCATCACAGGAGCGTCGACGTCCCATTCGTTGAATCGGCCCAAAACCCGGACAGAGCGTGCATGGGGGGCCCAAACACGGAACATATAACCTTCTTTTTTGTTATGTACTTCTCGATGACAGCCCATAAAACGATAGGCATCGCTACTTGTTCCGGCGCTGAACCGGGCAAGGGCATCTTGGAGATGATCGGTATGTTTCAAGGTGTATGCCTCCCAATTCCTCGAACAACTCATGAGGTAGTAATTCTTTGGTACGATTTGTGTTTTTCATTATACTGCGACAAGCTGATAAAGTCAAGGTGCACAAAAAAGTAAAAGAAAGTGTATATACTTTTAGTATACAATGTGTTGTTTCTGTCAAGAAATGATTACGACACTACGACTTAAACGAAAAGTTATACCATATTCTTACTATAATTGTTGAGCTGTGAAAAGAACGTTGACTTTTGCGGAACAATCATGTATATTATAAAAGTTACTGAAAGTAAATTGTTCTGTCTACGATGTAGCTTACGAACAATTTTCGACTTACCATTTGGAGACGTATCGAAGTGGTCATAACGAGAACGACTCGAAATCGTTTGACGGGTAAAACCGTCCGTGGGTTCGAATCCCACCGTCTCCGCCAAAAGACCTGAATGCGCAAGCGTTCGGGTCTTTATTACATTTTGGGCCAGTCTAAGAGAAACACCCACCAACACCGACTCTCCATGAGCCGGTGTTGGTGGGTGTGTTGGTTAATATCCCAATTCTTCCCCGACGATGATCACATGAATGCGTCCGGCTTCCCGCTGCTGCTGGTGAATGACTGTGGTGCAGCAGATGCGCTGGGGGCTGTGGCAGTTTTCACAGTGCCCGGTGACGGCGCAGGGGGTATCCCGCTGCAGGCGAATAGTATTGGCAGGAGCGGCAATGGCCTCAACCCGCTCTTTGGCATCCTCCAAGGTAGGTACAATCTTGTTGTATCCCACCACGCAGATTACATGTTTGGGGCCAAAGCACAGAGCAGCCACCCGGTTGGCATTGCCGTCCACATTGTACAACTCGCCCTGTTCGGTCACAGCATTGCTGCTGGACAGGTAATAATCTGCAAAAAAGGCTTTGCGTAGGATTTCATCTTGCTGGGTGCTGTCCACTGCCTCACGATCCCAGAAGGTATAATCGCCGCTGCGCAGAATTTCCATGATACCGGCTTCCTGCAGAGACATGCTGCCGCCGCAGGCTACCGTTGCCCCTTGGGGAATCAGCTGTTTGACCAGCTGTTGGGCATCTTGAATGGTGGGAGCATAGTGAGCTGCCATATTGTTGTGCTCCAACATCTTCATGGTGCGCTGAATCATTTTCTCGCGGACCTGAGCCACGGGGTTGCTGTTTTTCATGGTGTATCTCTCCTTCTTGTGTGCAATGATCTACTACGGTAGTACCATAGAGTGAAGTGAATGTCAAGGGATATACGGGTAGAGATTAACCTTCCATGTGTGGTATAATCAGGCTCTAATGAAATGCCGGTAGAGGAGTACACAACCATGAAATTCATACATATCTCGGACTTACACCTGGGAAAACGGGTCAATGAGTTCTCAATGATTGACGACCAAAAGTATATTTTGGATAAAATTATACAGATTGTAGATAGAGAATGTCCCCATGGAGTGCTGATGGCCGGAGATGTGTATGATAAATCCGTGCCTTCGGCGGAGGCGGTGGCATTGCTGGATGAGTTTTTGGTGGCGCTGAGTCAGCGACGGCTTCAGGTGTTTCTCATCAGCGGAAACCATGACTCTCCCGAGCGCCTGGCCTTCGGGGGACGATTGATGGATCAGAGCGGAATTCACATTGCTCCGGCGTATCACGGGGAAGCGGCCAAATATATTATGGAGGATGAGCACGGCACAGTGCACATCCATTTACTTCCCTTTGTCAAGCCGGTGCATGTGCGGCGGTATTTTCCCCAGGCAGACATTCAGGACTATACCGATGCCGTGCGCACGGCGGTGGACGCCATGATGGTGGATAAGACCCAGCGCAATGTGCTTGTGACCCATCAGTTCGTCACAGGGGCAGCCCAGTGTGACTCGGAAGAACGCTCTGTGGGTGGAACGGATCAGGTGGATGCGTCGGTATTGGACGGGTTCGACTATGTGGCTTTGGGGCATCTACACGGGCCTCAATCGGTGGGGAAAGAGACGGTGCGTTATTGTGGCACTCCGCTGAAATACTCCTTCTCCGAGGTCAAGCATCAAAAATCTGTGACCGTGGTGGAACTGGGAGAGAAAGGGAAAACTACGGTGCGCACGGTGCCTCTTGCGCCCAAACGGGACCTGGTGGAGTTGCGGGGAACTTATGAGCAGCTGACGTTCCGAGAGTTCTACCAGAGGACCAGCTATCCCCGGGACTACGTACACATTACCTTGGAGGATGAGGAGGACATTCCCGACGGAATGAGCAAGCTGCGGGTGATCTATCCCTATTTGATGAAGCTGGACTATGACAACCGACGGACCCGGGCCCAGCAACAATTGGAAGCTGCCACAGACATTCCCTCCAAAACTCCACTGGAGTGGATGGAACAGTTCTATGCTATCCAAAATGGACAACCCATGGAGGAGTACCAGCGGAATTTGGCGGCAAAGTTGATGGAACGTGTGTGGGAGGATGAGGCATGAGACCATTGAAATTGACCATGACCGGCTTTGGACCCTACGCCGGGCGGGTGGAGTTAGATCTGGAGCGGCTGGGACAACGGGGCATCTACCTGATCACCGGAGATACCGGAGCGGGGAAAACTACTATTTTTGATGCCATCACCTATGCACTGTATGGAGAGCCCAGTGGAGAAAACCGAGACCCTTCCATGTTTCGTTCCAAATATGCTCAGCCGGATACCCCCACCGAGGTGGAGTTGGAATTTTCCTACGGGGGAGAGCGTTACAAAGTTCGGCGTAACCCGGAATATCTGCGCCCTGCTAAGCGTGGTAGCGGCACCACCGTGCAGCGGGCGGAGGCAGAACTGTTTTTACCTGACGGCAGGGTGGTGACCAAAACTCGAGAAGTAACGGGAAAGATCACATCCATCATCGGCTTGGATCGCAGCCAATTTTCCCAGATTGCCATGATTGCCCAAGGAGACTTCCTCAAACTGTTGCTGGCGGATACCAAAAGCCGACAGGAGATTTTCCGCAAAATTTTTCAAACCCGCCCCTATATGCTCTTTCAAGAGCGATTGAAGCAGGAGACGGCGGCGCTTCAACGGCAGTGTGATACTGCTCGGGCCAGTGTAGAGCAGTATGTAAGTGGCATACAGTGTGAGCCAGACAATCTACTGTACTCCCAATGCCAACAAGCCCAAGGGGGAGAACTTCCCTTTGCTGAGGCAGTGGAACTGGCAACAGCCCTCATCCACCAGGATCAAAAGGCCGATGCTGCTTGCAATGCCGAACTGAAACGGCTGGATCAACAGCTGCAAGAGGTAACAGCTCGTCTGGCCCGGGGAGAGGAACGGAGAAAGACCCAAGAGAAGCTGTCCGAGACCTTAAACCAACGAGAAGCGGTATGGGTTCGACTGGAAGAGGCTCAGACAATGTGGGAACAGGAACACCAGCGTGAGCCCCAACGGGAGCAGCTGCGTCGGGAACGGGCGGAACTGGAGAGTGCATTGCCCACGTACCAACAGCTGGAGCAGCTGCGTCTCCAACTGGAACAGATGGATCGTGAGATTCAGGAGCGCCAGGTGGCCTATCAAGTATCCCAAGGGGACGTTCAGGAGCAGCGGGAACGCCTGGAACAGATGCAGCAGGAGCGGAAGGATCTGGAGAAAATTCCAGCCCAGCGAGAGCGAATGCTTCGGCTCCAGGCGGATATTGCTGCACAAATGGGCGCCTTGGAGGTGTTGCGAGGGGAACTGGAAGAATATCAGAATGTCTCCAGTCAAATCGAAAAGCTGGAACAGCAGCGTCAGCAGCTTTTGTCCCAGTTAGAGGAACAGACCCAGGCTGTAGCCCGACAGGAGGCGCTTTTAGCGCAAAAGACCAGTGCTCACGCGGCGCTGGACGGGATAGAAGCCCAGCTGGAACGGCTGCTCCAAGGGCAAAAGGAGGTGACAGCTACCCAGCAAGCCTTGCGCCGATTGGAAAAGGATTGGGAGCTCTGTCTTTCTACCCAACAGGATGTGAAATCGGCCCAAACAGTCTATGAAGAGGCGTGGAAGCAGGTGGTACAACAGGAACAGCTGTATTCCAGTCTACAGCGTGCCTTTTGGGAGGAGCAGGCGGGCCTATTGGCCCAAGGGCTGGAAGAGGGGCAACCTTGTCCGGTGTGCGGCTCCATCCATCATCCAACCTTGGCCCAGCTGTCACCTCATGCTCCCACCGAAGCGGAGCTCAAACAGGCAAAAACTGATTGGGAACAAGCCCAACAGAAGGCCCAAGAATGTAGTTTGGAGGCGGGGAAGCGGAAAGCGGCTTGGGAGCAGCAGATTCGTCAGTTGCTGGATGCCATGGAGACATACGTGGAAGCCCCGGCGCTGGAACACGTATTGGAGCAGCTACAGACAAGCATCCAGCGGGTTGACACACAGCTTGTCCAGTTAAGGCAGGACATACAGGCTACGCAGCAGAGTCTCTCCCTGCGGGGAACATTGGCCCGGGAGATCCAGGACGGGGAACAGGCTCTTATAGAATTGCAGGGTCAGCAAAAAAGGATGGAACAGGGATTGGCAGAACTGGATTTGACGCAAAGTCGCTGGAAGGGACAAAAGACCCAGTTGGAGGAGCGGATTTCTCGTCAGGTGCAGGAGAAGTGGCCGGATGGTACGTTGAACACAGCTATGGAACAGGTGACACTGGAGTTGCGGGGTGCTTATGAGAGACACGAGCGAGGCCAGACGGAACTCAAGCAGATGGAAGCTGAGCTGGAGCGTATGAATCGCCTGAAACAGGAAATTCCTCAAACAGAGCAAAGGGTCGGGGAATTGGAGGAGAAGATTTCCTCCTACCGGGTGTGGATGGCGGCGGCAGAGGGTCAAAAGGAAAGCGTACAGGGTCAGATTGTACAATTAGAATCCAGGCTTACTTATTCCAACCAGGCGGAAGCGGAAAAACAGCTGCAGGTCCTAGTAGCCCAGCAGGATGCATTGGAGCGGGCGTGGAAAGAGGCTGAGCAGCGTCTATCTGCGCAACGAATGGAATTGGCTGGAGTGGATGCCGCGGCGCAACAGCTCAACAAGCTGCTGGAGGAGCAGCCGGAAGAAGATTTGGACGCTGGAGAAGCTCTGCGCCTGCAACTGACCCAACAGCGCGGAGAGCTGGAGCGTGCCCAACGAGACATCCACACCCGCCTGACCACCAACACTTCGGCGTTGAAACGGATGCAGGAGCGGGCCAAGGACCTGGCGGAGTTGGAAAAGACATACGCCTGGGTGCGAATCCTCTCCAATACCGCCAACGGAACACTCCAAGGCAAGGAGAAGATCGCGCTGGAGACATACATCCAGATGACCTATTTTGATGGAGTTATCCGGCGGGCCAATGTGCGCTTGATGGCCATGACTGGGGGACATTATGAGCTGAAGCGGCGGGTGGAGGCGCAAAACAACCGCAGTCAGAGCGGCTTGGAACTGGATGTCATTGACCATTACAACGGTTCCCAGCGCAGTGTGAAATCCCTGTCCGGTGGCGAGTCATTCCAGGCGTCTTTGGCCCTGGCTTTGGGATTGGCCGATGAAGTGCAGTCTGCAGCAGGAGGCATTCGCTTGGACACCATGTTTGTGGATGAGGGATTTGGGTCTCTGGACGAGGAGGCTTTGCGCCAAGCCATTGGGGCATTGGCGGATTTGGCCCAAGGGAATCGGCTGGTGGGCATCATCTCCCATGTGGCGGAACTCAAAGAGAAAATTGACAAGCAAGTGGTGGTGCGCAAGGACCGAACCGGCGGAAGCCACGTAGAACTGCTGATATGAGAAAAAGCGGCAGAGCGTATGCTCTGCCGCTTCAGACTGTCAAAAAACCTCATGTGCATGCAAGAAGGATATATTTTCTTGCATCATTAAAAAAGCCCTCGGCAGAGTTTTCCCGCCCGGAGGCGGGGAAATAAATTAAAATCTGTTTTTTTCGGGGACATGTGCATCGAAAAAAACACTTCTCAGCCCGCCAGTGTGGAATCGGGTCGCCCTTTGACCCGATTATGCATGCAGCGGGCTGCAACTCCTCGAAAAAATGCTGGCA
>NZ_NFHE01000036.1 GCF_002161235.1 Pseudoflavonifractor sp. An85 | reverse complement strand
GTGGGGGTAGCGTCCGGGGTGGGAGCAGCTGTGACGGCCGCAGGCCGCTGAGTTGGCTGGACGCTGGCTGCGGGGTCGTCGGACGGGGACTGGGCAGAGGGCTTGCATCCGGCCAGCAAAGTCGCCAGACAGGCTGCCGCCAATATATATGAAAATACGCGAGTTTTCTTGCTCATGGTTGAAGATCTCCTTGTATTCCGCTAACTTCAACTCATGATATCACGGGGGTACGGGGGGGTCAACTACAAACCGGTAACAATGTATTAGGAGAGTCTTAATTTTGGCGAAAATATGTCAAAGATGGCAGGATTGCTCATTCCAAAATGTGGATGATTTCGTCGTAAGAACGGGCGGTGTAGGTGGGGTGAGTCGGGCCGGTGAGACTCTGGCCGTGAGGGTTATACCAGATGGTGTCGATGCCTGCCCGATTGCCCCCTAAAATGTCGCTGCCCAGGCCGTCTCCCACCATGACCACGGTGGAGCGGTCGGTGATGGACAGGGCGTCACACACCTTGTCGAAGAACTGGGGCATGGGCTTTTGCACCCCCAGCTCCATGGAGATGAACAGATGGGGAATGAGGGTGTTGAGGTGGGTGCCCTCGTAGCGGCCCCGCTGGGCGGCCGGCATGCCGTTGGTGGCAATGGCCAGGGTCAGGCCCATGTCTTTGAGCTTCTCGCAGAACTCCCAGGCCCCAGGGAGCAGGTAAGCTCCCTTGCCCACGGTGTTGACAAACTCCCAGTTCCAGGCCCGGGGGTCGTGGTGGCCGCCCCGCACCCGCATGAAGGCGGCAAAGCGCTCCACCCCCAGAAAGTCCTGGTCGATCTCGCCCCGGGCAAAGGCGTCCCAAAGGGCGTTGTTGATTTTTTGGTACAGGGCCTCCTCCTCGGGGCCGAAGTCATAGCCCCGGCGGGTAAAAACCTCCCGCAGGGCCTCTCGCTCCGAGCGTTCAAAGTCCAGAAGGGTCATATCGGCGTCCAGCAGGACGGTTTGATAGCGGCTCATGGGCGAAGAACCTCCTTTCGGGAACAGTACATGCGCACGGCGGTGGACACCAGCAGGGTGCCCAGGGCAATGCAGCCGGAGATGCCAAAGGTACGGATCAGGGTTTCCAAAAACAGCTGGGACTCCCCCCGGATGGCGTAATCCACCGCCTGATACACGGTAAAGCCGGGGACCAGGGGGAAGTAGGACACCACCAGGTAGGAGATGGAGGGGCATTTGCGCAGTCGGGCCATGATTTCCGCGTAGATGGCCACCCCCACTGAGGCCGCCAGGTTGGAGAGAAACACGTTGCCCGTCCACCACATCACCGGCAGGTACACCGCCCAACCCAGTGCGCCGCCCAGGCAGCACAAAAAGGAGCCTGTGCCCCGGACATTATACAACAGACAAAAGCCCAAACACCCCATAAAAGCGTAAAAACAGTACTCCGGGGGGGAGTAGACCGGGATGGTGGTCAGCCCCACGGCGGAGGGGAACAACTGATGACACAGGGAGATGGCCGCGCCGGTACCCAAAGCGATGGCCCCGGCGGTGAGCACGGCCCGGGTGAAGGTGGACAGACCGGAGACGATGTCCCCGGTGAGCAGGTTGCTCATGAAGTTGGTGAACACCAGACCGGGGACCAGCACCATGATGGAGCCTACCACAGCGGTTCCGGGGTTGATGGGAAGGCCCAGCCCTAAGGCCAGATAGACCACCAGGGCCAGGACAAAGCCGCTGACCATGGTGTTGATGAAAAAGTTGGAGCGGGTACGGCTGAGTAGTAGCATGCAAAGGCCGCACAGCAGACCGGACACGCCGGCCACCAGGGCCTCCATCCAGCCGCCGGAGAAAAACAGGGAGAAAAACACGGAACCCACAAAGTAGCCCACCAGCTGGTACCGGGCGGGGTAGCGGCGGATGTTGGCCGCCGTCTCCCGCACCTCCCATAACACCTGTTGGGGGTCCTGGGGCGGGTCGGCGCACAGCTTGCGGGACAGGGCGTTGAAGCGCTCAATACCTTCGATGTCGGTGCCGGACACAGTGGCCTGACGCATACGGGTGTGCACCCGGCCCTCCGGATCGGTGACAGAGACGATGAGGCAGTTGGGAATGGCAAACACCTCGCATTGCAAGTGATAGGCCCGGGCCAACCGGTGCAGGGTGTCCTCCACCCGGTAGATTTCGGCGCCGGAGTGGAGCAGTCCCAGCCCCAGCTCACACCAGCTCTCCACCAGCAATTCGTAGTTCATTCCCATCTCTCCTTCCTGGGTCCATTCAGCTCAATGAGTATACCATATCATGTCCGGATTGCAAATCTCTTTGCAAAAAAATCCGGCGGCTGTAACCTCAGGTTACAGCCGCCAGGGGACGAATTAAGCCACGTTATTCGATGGTGAGGGTGGCCAGCATGGCCTTCTGAAGGGCCTGATACTGGGCAGCGTTTTCCCCGTCCATGACGTAGGACTGTTCCACCAGCAAGGTGCTGTGCTGGGACAGCTCCAAAATCCAGAACTGGCGGAACACCCCATCCTGGGGGCTGACCACCAGGGTATGGGCGGTATAGTTCTGGCTGCCCACGGTGACCTGTTGGCCCAAGTCGGGAATCTTTTCCTGAAGGATGAGGCCCTGGCGCACCGTGGCAGCATCCATGCCGTTGATGCGGCTCACCGACAGGTAGTTGCCGGTGCTGATCATGTAGGCGTCCCCGTTTTCCCAGCCTTGGCGGGTGAAGGTGGCGGGGTCGTAGACCAGGGAATAACCCTGCACGCTGTAGTGGCGCAGGCCGGACAGAGTATGAGAACTGCCATCCAGCTCATAGGACAGAGGGGTTTCCACGTCGGGCTGGTAGGCGGGGACATCCCGGGCTTCGTCAGAAGCCTGGGCATCGGGGGAGGCCGTGTAGGTCTCCACCAGGGACTGGCTGGAGGAGCTGGAGGCCTCAGAGGGAGCGGGGGAGGGGGTGGTGGTTGCGGTGCAGGCGGACAACAGGCCGCAGGCCAGAAGAGCCATCACACACAGGGGAGCTCGGCGCATGGAAACACCTCCTTTACACGTTTTTGTACCTGTATTATATCGGTGGGCTGTCCGTGGTACAACAACAGTACGGTTAAGAATGGTTACAATTTGTTTACGTCAAAGAGAATTGACACCAGGGCGGAGAGTGGCTAAAATAGAGAAAATACACCCATTACATGGAGTTAGGTGGGACCATACCATGGAAGAATTACAACGACTGTATGAGGACTATTTGGACCTGGTGGCCCAGCTGCAGCGGGACCGAAAGCCCTTTGAAGGGGCCTTTGGCCTGGGTGGCGGACCGGCAGCCCACCCCTGTCACCAGCAGTTTGCCAAGGACGTGGAGCAGGCGATGGCTCGGGTGCCGGAGGAGCAGCGGCTCCAGGCCATTGAGTATATTTTCCAGCAGGCTCTGGATCACAAGGGGGACCCCCTGGTGTACTGGATGTTCATGGCGGTGCACGGGGCCACCCTGCCCTATCTCAAAGGCCTGACCTCCCAGCAGGCCAGGGATTTGCAGTGGTGGTATGAAAAGGCGTACCCTCGCTCTGAGCGGATGCCCTGTCAGAAGCGGGTGCTGTCCACCTTGAAGAAAATGCGATAATCCACGGGCTGTGGCTCTGCCGCAGCCCATTTTTTCCGGAGAATCGGGGAATTTTGGCTCAATCAACCGGTGGTTGAGGGGGAAATCCCCGGTTGGTTGCGTGAATTTGAGGGAAATCAACGGATGTTCCCTTCCGTTTTGTGACAGCCGCGGGTAAGCTAAGGGTACCAACGAAAAGGAGCGATGGATATGGAACACACATTGGGGAAGAGAATTGCCGCCCTGCGCCGGGACAAGGGGCTGAAACAGGATGAGCTGGCCCAGCAGTTGGGGGTCACCCCCCAGGCGGTGAGCAAGTGGGAAAACGACCAGACCTGTCCCGACATCACACTGCTGCCAAAGCTGGCCCAGATTTTGGGGGTGAGCGTGGATGAGCTGCTCTCGGGAAAGTCCCAGGAGGAAGAGCCGCCGGTGAAGGTGCTGCCGGTGGAGCAGCGCAAGGACTTGAAGGATATGGTGCTGCGCATTGTGGTGGACTCCGCCGAGGGGGACAAGGTGCGGGTGAATCTGCCCTTGGCTCTGGTGGAGGCGGCCATGGACATGGGCGTGGATATGACCCAGGTTACCGGAAACGACGCTCTGAAGGGCATCGACCTGGGCAAGATTTTGGATTTGGTACGCTGCGGCTCGGTGGGCAACCTGGTGGAAGTGGAGTCCGCCGAAGGGGATATCGTGCGCATTTTCGTGGAGTAAGCCCATGCGGATCGTAGTCAAAGACAAGGACTCTCATATCAACCTCCCCATTCCCACTCGGCTGGTGGTCAACGGCCTGACAGCGGGGGTGCTGTGCCGGGTACTGGAGAAACAGGGCATCTCGGTGACCCGGAAGCAGTTGATGGTGTTTGTCCACGAGCTGCACCGGTTTCGCCGCCGCCACCCCAAGTGGACCCTGGTGGAAGTGGTGGGCCACGAGGGCGAACAGGTGAAGATTCAGCTGTAAAAGAGGAGGACTCCGGCGAAAGCCGGAGTCCTCCTCTTTTACAGTGTTACCGTAAATTGTACCCCGCTGGGGGTGGTTTGGGCGGTGCAGCTGCCTCCGTGGAGCTGCACAATGTGCCGGACGATGGCCAGACCCAGCCCGGTACCCTCCCCCGGGGCGGCGTCGGGACGACGGTAGAAGGGCTCAAACAGCTGCTCCAGCTCTCCCGGCGGAATGGGTGGACAGTCGTTGGAGATGACCAGGGTGGTGTGACCGTGGGGGGCGGACACTTCCACTCCAATCTCACCCCCGGCGGGGGTGTATTTGATGGCGTTGGTGAGCAGGTTTTCCACCACCTGGGCCATGCGGCCCCGGTCGGCCAGGACGGGGGCGGGGGATTCCAGGCAGGTGGACAGGCGCAACCCCTTGGCCTCCAGGGCGGGGGAGAGTTTGTCCAGGGTGGAGCGGGTGAGCTGAGACAGGGAGAAGCTCTCCCGGCGCAGCTTCACCCGCCCTGCCTCCAGCCGGGACAGATCCAGCAGTTCCAGCACCATGCCGTTCATCCGCTCCGCCTCGCTGCAAATGGTGGCCAAATACTTCTCCCGTTTGTCCTCGGCGATGTGCTCTTGCAGTCCCTGGGCGTAACTGCTCACCACCGCCAAGGGGGTTTTCAGCTCGTGGGCCATGTGGCTGGTGAAAGTGCGGCGGTGCTCCTCGGCGGTTTTGGCATAGGTGAGGGCCTGGTTGAGCCGCTGAATCTCGTCCTTTTGTTCCCGCCACTGGGCCCCGTGGGCCTGGAACTGCTCCTGGAGGCGGTGGCCCTCTTCCCAGCGGCACACCTGGCTGGGGCGCAGCAACAGCCACTGCTGCCGGGTGGCCAGGGCCTGGGACAACTGCTGAATGGGAGAGAGCAGCTCGTGGCAGAGTACCCGCCGCACTCCCACCAGGACCAACACTCCCAGCCCCAGGGTGAGCAGATACACCCACCACAGCTGCTGGGCCGCTTGCAGCCAGGGGCAGCTCCACGCCCCGTACACCAGAAAGCCCTGTTGGGTGGGGGCCACGCTCAACATCAGCAGGTTGGGACCTGACCACAGGGGGTAAGACCCCCACGTTTCCCTGTAGTCCGGGCTTAGGGTCTGTACCAGCTGGGCCAAACTCTCATACTGGGTGCTCCGGTAGGTGAGGGGGGAGTTTTTGGGGGCAAAGCAGGTGTGAAACCGTGTGGCGTAGAGGGTAACGGTCTGGGCATCCTCATGGATCGCTGTGGGATTGTCGTACAGAGAAACCCAAGTGGGGGTCTGTGCCCCTGTGGACCAGACCGAAATGGTGCGAGGGGTGAAGATGGTATCCACCAAGATCCCCTCCAGACGCAAAGGCTGAGAATTTTCTTCCAGAAGATTTTGCTCCATGGAGAACTTTGCTCCGTCGGTGAGAAAGTCCGGGTTCAACACCGCCCGGGTATAGCGGCCCGTACTCTCCACCCCCGCCTCATATTCTTCCTGGGTGAGGTACTCCAAGGAGACAAAAGTCTCCCAGCTGCCCCCCAGGCAGTTACCCTGGGTGTCAAAGAGGGCGGAGGTCACCTGTAAACCCGGGGTGCGCCAGCCGCTCACGTCCTCCCAGGGTAGGTCGGTCTGGGTCTGGGCTTCATAGGCCCGGGACCCCATCCAGGTCAGTGTGGTCTCTGCCTGCCGGTGGGCAAACACGGCGGTGAGCAGTCCCATGCAGATGAGCCAGGGCACCAGCACCACCAGGCCCAGCAGCACGGTGAGGGCGGGGAATGCCCGGGGACGGCGTTTTGTGTCCCTCATGGTCACCCCTCCAATCGGTAGCCCGCCTTGATGACGGTGCGGATATGGCTGGCCCAGGGGCCTAATTTCTCCCGCAGGCGGCGGATGTGGGTGTCCACCGCCCGGTCATCCCCCTGGTAGTCGTAGCCCCAGCCGTGATACAGCAGCTGTTCCCGGCTCAAAACCTGGCCCCGGTGTTGCATCAGACACAGCAGCAGGGCGTACTCCTTGGGGGTGAGGGGGATTTCCTCCCCCTCCAGATGCACCTTCTGGGCGGACAGGGACAGGGCCAGGCCGTCCAGTTCCAGACAGTCCCCGTGGCGCACACTGCCCCGGCTGCGGCGAATGAGGGCCATGGTCTTGGCGTACAGCACCGACAGGGTAAAGGGCTTGGTGACGTAGTCGTCCGCCCCCACCTCATAGCCCAGAAGGGTGTCCTCCTCGTCGGACAGGGCGGTGAGAAAGACGATGGGCACGTCCTGGGTGCGGCGCAGAGCGCGGCACACGCTGCGCCCGTCCAGCTCGGGCATCATAATGTCCAGCAAAATGGCGTCAAACCGCTGCTGCTGGGCCAATTCCAGGGCTTCGGCCCCGTGTTGGGCCTCCACAGGGCACACCCCCTTGCTAGCGAAGTAATCGCAAATCACCTCCCGCAGCCGGGGCTCATCTTCGGCAATCAATATGCGGGTCTCCATGTCCCCACCTCCTTTTACCCGTATCATACGGGGCGTATGTGTATTCTCTGTGTCATTGTGATAGAAAGATTTGGACTCAACCAGACTGAGAGGGCGGCAACTGCTCATGCGCGGTAAAATACCGCACATGAATTTGGTAGACAGCTAGCTATATATTCCGGTGAAACTGCACATCATTTACAATAAAATATAAAAGTTCTTACATTAACCATATTCCAAATAAGAACGCATAGCTATGGAAGAAAAATATTGACAAAAATAATTTACAAAAATAAGGGCGTGTAGTATGATTTGCACATAGATTGTGGTTGGGAGGTTTTCTGATACTGTAAAGACCTGCTAACAAAAGTCAAGTAGAAATTTCAGGTTTTGGGAGCAGCGAAAAAGGCAACACAAAATCAAGCCGCTGAGCAACTCAAAATCGAAACGGCGGCCAGCCAGATGGTATAGCGCAGGGAAATCAGTCGTGTTCCGGGGAATCCAAATAGGCTTTCACAGAAGCGTAGTAGATACGCAAGAACTTGTTGGCGGATGCCATCATGTAGACACGGTATGGCTTGCCCTCAGAGCGTTTCTTGTTCATGAACTGGTAGACCGGCTCATCCATTGGGGCACATTGCAGGAGGACGCCCATCACCAGGAAAAGTGTCCTGCGCAGTGAGGCAGATCCCCTCTTGGAAATGCTGCGGCTGCGGACATCTATTTGGCCAGATTGGTAGGGCGGGGCGTCAATGCCTGCAAAGGCCACCAGCGCTTTCTTGGAATGAAAACGGCGCACATCGCCAATTTCAGCTATGAGTTGGGGGCCGAGTGTAGGGCCAACACCAAACATTTCCATCACTACAGGATACTCCGGCAGAGAAGCTGCCAGAGACTGCATCTCCTGCTTGAGAGCAGCTAATGCGGCGGAAGTTGTCTGGAGTTGGGAAATGGCCTGTTCTACCAAAAGTTTTGCCGTATTTGTTTTCGGCATGACACCGAAGCGTCCACAGGCAGAGGCATAAATATCCAACGCCTTATCTTGGCTGAAATTGTAGCCGTGCTTTCTGCACCACTTCTGGTACTTGGCGGTAAAGGCTTTCTTAGACAGACCACAGACACACTCGCAATGCCAAAAAGTGGCGACAAAGTCCACCCACTTCTCACTGCCATCGGCGCGGGGCGGACTGGTAAACAGGCGGTTTGCGTCTGGGAAAGCGGTGTCCAGCAGGGAGATCAGGTTGTTTTTCAGCATGGTCTGTACTTTGGAATACTGCTGGTACTGCCGGTAGCAGGTCTTCAGCATGAGCCGGGTGTCCTCTTCCGGAACATATCTCGGAAGTGTGAGCCAGTGGTCAAGGCCGTAGTTGGCCAGCTTCACGGCATCCTTCTTGTCGGTCTTGCCCCGTCTTAAACTGTTGTTCCCGTAGTCGTGCACCAGCATTGCATTGACTACGGAGACATAAAACCCCGCGCCGTGGAGTAGCCAGGCCACCGGCGCATGGTAATTGCCCGTGGATTCCATCACCACACGGGTCTCACCGTCCAGGTTTTTGAGCAGCCTTGCCAGCTCACTCAGTTCGCTGGCGGTGTGGCGCACTTCAAAGGGTGAAACCACTACTTCTCCGAAGGGCCGCATGACTGCAATCATGCTCTTACCTTTGGAAACATCGATGCCAACGCAGTTCATTCACATTCCTCCAACACAAAGAATCTGCAACCGGAAATCCATCTTTTCTCGCTGCCGATTCAATCTATTGGGTGACACGAACTCTCCGGTATCCGGTGGCTCAACCTGCTCAAATCGAACGCTGCAACAAGAGGATGGCTAACAGTCTTTCCAACGGACATAAAAGCCCAAGGAGGCAAGGGTCAGCCAGTTGCTCCTCTTATTGTAGCTTAGGCACGAGATGGAAAGAAAGCCGGACTGGCTGCCCGGCTTTCCTGTCCAAATTTATTGTAATAGGAGGTAACAAGTAAATGAAAAAAGTGATAAGCGTTTTAATGGCAACTTTATTATTCTCATTATCCTTCACAGCAAATGCATTTGCTCAATCATCAGTTGATAATAATTTAAAAGTTGATGAACTGTTAGAAAAAAGAGCGGAATTTATTTGCTTGGAACAATGGGATAACGTAGCTTCTATTGACCAACAACTAGAGCAATTAGGCGTTGAAAAACTTACTGCTCAAGAAGTCGAAGAACACTTTGTCAGTGTTACCCCGTATGTATCAACACCTGTTTCTAGTAACGTTACATGGTTCTCAAGTCGAAGGGATTATACTTATGGCGGGGTTATATATGAAGTTCAAACATTAACTGCCCAGCCAAATCAGAATAACTCACAGTTAAAAACTAGTGGAAGCCGTGCAATTGCATCTAGTTATAAATGGAAAGCTGGAGCGATGAATGCACTTTCTGTTGTGGGTTCAGCTCTTGTAGGGGAAATTCCAGGAGCTTCTCTTTATTTAACAGTATTTGAAACAGTAAGTGGTTTTGTAAGTGGCATATCTAAAACTACTGAAATTTCTTCTGCCGAAATTGTATATTCATATGCTCATACAACAACTGCCTCTTTTAAATATGTGAAGGTGAAAGGACAATCGGATGACTATCAAAGCTTAACTTATATCTCAACAATGGGAACAACCGCTGTTGGCTATCAGTATCCTACTTTTAGATATTCTGGCGGTTCAGTACAGCCTAATATTATTCAAGGTCAACGTACAATTAATTCTATTCCAACTGGATATAATAGCAATGCTAATGCGGTAAAAGCTTATCTTGACCCTTATGCGCCGACTAGAGCATTTGTTGGAAGAATAAAGATTACTGGATTGGAAAGCAAGTCTATTTCTACGATTTCGCCAGCTTGTCCACAATTTCCTAGTCAGGTTTACTAAAAGGCATGGGAGCATGGGATAGATACATGAAAAGAGTGAAAATAACGGGCAATGTTTTGCTGATCGTAGGGCTGATATTACTGACAGTTGGGTTTTTTTTCCCTGGTGAGACTCCTGTTCTGTCAATTACAGGAGTGATCGTAGCTTGTGTAGGCTTTTTGTATTTCATGATTTGCTGGCGTTGCCCACGTTGCCACAAACATTTGCCCTTTCATGGCATGCTGGGAATGACAAATTGCCCGTATTGTGGGTGCGAGCTGGATTCTTAAATGCAAAATAGAAAACCTCCTATCCATCGCACGCAGGCCGATGCTCTGTGTCATTGTAGCAAAAAACTTCCCACAAAAACACCCCACCCCTCTGGGCGTACCCAGAGGGGTGGGGAATTTATCTGCCATATTGGTCTTTCAGTTCTCGAATCCGCTCCAGATGGGCCACGGCGGCCGCCCCCATGCGGCGGGATACCGCCAGCACCAGGGCGTCCACCACCGCCACTGGGGCGGACATGGCGTGGTACTCGTGGTCCTCCCCCCGGTACACCAGTAGTTGGGCCGTGGGGGGATGGGGCAGATGGTAGTAGGTTTTGCCGGTGAACAGCAGGGTGGTATACCCCGCCGATTTCTGTTGAGCTAGGAGAATGTGCCCTTCTGGGGAGATTTTGGAGAAATGGAAGAGCACCACCACGTCCCCCGGGCCCAGACCCGCCACGTCCTCCAGCAGCTCACTGCCCCCGTGGGCGATGCGGTGCACGTCCAACCCCAGACGGCGCAGCCGGAACTCCAGCAGCTGGGCGGGGGAGCGGGAGGCGTTTTTGGCAAAGAGAAACACCCGCTTTGCCCCCTGGAGCAGCTCCACGCCCCGGTCAAACTCCTCCCGGTCCAGCACATCCAGAGTCTTTTGTAGGTGGTAGTGCTGCTGTTCCATCCAGTATTGCAGCAGGTTCTCGCTGCCGGTTTCCAGGGTGTTGGCCAGCTTGCGGGCGGGGCCGGTCTGGCCGCCCTGGGCCATCACCACCCGTTTCAGGTGCTTGAAGTCGGTGCACCCCACATGGCGGGCAAACCGGGAGACGGTGGCATCGGAGATGTGCAGTTGTTGGGACAGCTCCCCGATGGACATACACAAAAAACGCTCCCGGTGCTTGGAGATGTAGTCCACAATGGCCTGTTCGTGGCCGGTGAGTTTGTCCGGGGTGGTGGGGAAAGTCAGACACATGGGGAAAGCTCCTTTGGTATGGGGTTAGGCGCCCTTGGCAGCCAGAACGGCGGGGGACTCCTGGTCTCCGGTCTGGAGCAGGATGGACACATAGTCGCCGCCCAGGGCGTGAATCTCCTTCAGGGACCGCTTGAGCAGGGTGGCGGTGGAGACCTTGAAGGCGGCCTCGTCGTGGACACAGATGGAGTAGCGGCCCTGGTCCATTTCCTCCTTTAACTGGGCGAAGGTGTCAAAATCCGCCTGGAAGTTGGTGCGGATGCAGCCGTACTGCACCGCCTGGTGGGTGTCGCTGCCCGCCACCACCGGGCGTTGGAGCTGCTGGCCCAGGGTGTAGGTGAGAGACTCGGTTCGGGCCCGGTCCTGGGCCACGTCCTTGCCGTTGAGGTCCAGGAAGTCCAGGCGAGCAAGCTGCTGGGCGGGCAGCTGGGGGATGTGGCCCCCTTCCCGGAAGGGGTGTCCGCCGCCTACCAGCACCGGGTACTGGTCAAACAGGTCCAAAAGCTTCTCAAAGGGGAGAAAGTGGCCCTTGGCTTTGTAGGGCTCCAGCCGCTGGTTGAGCTCCAAAATGGCCTCCATGGGGCCGATGGACAGAATGTGGCCCCCCTCGGCAATGTCGGTCTCCATGCCGGGGAACACCTTCAGACCGTCAAAGACAAAGGCGTCCCCCTGGGGGGTGCCGTGGGTGGCGATGTAGCGGTAGAGAAGGTCAAACTGCTGGGTGTTGAAGTGCTCGGTGAGACAGATGGCGTCCAGGCCGGATTGGTGGGCCTGGGTGAGCAGCCAGTTGGTATAGGGGATGGAGAAGGGCAGATACTTGGCCAGCTTCCCGTGGGTGTGAAAGTCCAGATACATGTTGATTCCTCCCGATGGTCAAAGCAGTGTGGATACCAGTACGGTGATGGCCACCCAGAGGAAGGAGAGGGAGAGAAAGAGCAGGTCGTCGTTGCCCACCTTCAGGCAGGAGAGCTTGATCTTCTTCACGTCCTTGTTCACGGCGGCGTAACGGTAGCCCTTGATTTCCAACACCTCCACGGTGGTGCGGGAGCGTTTGGCGGTGTTGAGCATCAGGGGATAGAAGGCGTGGATGATGATTTTGATTTGATAGACCAGGTAGCGCACCTTGCCCACCAGGGTGTCGTGGGCAGGGGGATTGCCCCGCAGGCGGTAGGACAGGAGCACGTTTTGGAACTCCTCCATGAGCAGGGGCAGCATCCGGTAGGCGTAGGAGATGGAGAAGGACAGCCGCTCGGGGCAGCCGTACCACATCAGGCCGTTGGCCAGCCGGTCCGGATCCAGGCCGGAGAAAATGGTCACCGAGGCCAGGGACACGGTGGCCACCTTCAAGGTCAGTACCAGTAGGGGCTGGATGGCAGAGGCGTCCCCGCCGAAGAGCAGGGTCACCAGCAGCAGATAGCCGGTCTGGGAGAACACCCCCAGCACGAAGAGAAAGAGCACCAATCCCGCCACCCGGGCCAGCTTGGTGGTCACTGCCACCAGCACAAAGCAGCCCAGCAAAAAGGGCACATCATTGACAAACCAGGGCACCAGTCCGAAAAACAGGTACCACACCAGCAGCAGCCGGGGGTCCATGGCGGCAATTACCGTATCATTGTTGCCGTAGGCGTTTTTCAACACCTGATTGCGGAGAAAGTCCATGGAAAACTTGTCTAAAATGTTTTCCGACAGTTTTTCAGCCACACGCATATGCCCCACTCCTTCCGGTAAAACAGTTGAGAAATTCGTCGATGGTATAGCACAGGGATTGGGGACACAGGGCCTGGCCCATGGAGAAGATCTCCGGGGGACGGATGCCCACCTGGGCCACCACGTCCCGGTTGCCGAACACCTGGTCCCGGTTGCCGTCGGCCACCACCTGGCCCTGGCACAGCACGATGATGCGGTCGGCCCACTCGCACACCAGCTGCATGTCGTGGGTGGCGATGACCACCGTCTCGGTGGTGGCCTTCACGTCGCTCAGGGTGCGCATGATCTCCTTGCGGGTGGCAATGTCCAGGTTGGCGGTGGGCTCATCCAGCAGCAGGATGCCCGGGTTGAGGGCAATGCCGATGGCCAGGCTGGCCCGGCGCATTTGCCCGCCGGACAGCAGCCGCCCGTCCCGGTCTTGCAGTGCCTCCAGGCGGAACCGCTGGAGCAGCTGTTGGGTGCGGGCCTGGGTGTCGGGGTAGCCCCGCACCTCCATGGCATAGGCAATGTCCTTGCCGATGGAGTCTTTGATGAACATATCCTCGGGGTTTTGGTACACCATGGACACCTGCCGGGACAGGGCCTCCGCCTTCACTGAGCGGATGGAGCTGCCGTTGAGGCGCACATCTCCCGAGGAGGGCTTCAAAAGCCCCACCATCAGCTTCATCAAGGTGGATTTTCCCGCGCCGTTGGAGCCGATGAGGGCGATTTTCTCCCCTCGGCGGATGGTGAGGTTCAAATCCCGGTACACCTGGTGAGGGTCCCCCTTCACGGTGCGGTAGGACACCCCCACGTGGTCAAACTCCACCACCGGCTCCCCCATCACAGGGGTGGGCACAAAGGAAAGCCAGGTGGGCTGGGCTTTGGGGGTGAACACGTCCCGGCCCTCGTCTACGGTGGTGGGCAGGTGGACGGCGGGGGAGAGCGCCCCTTGCTGCTGCATGCGGTGGGCGGCGATGGTCACCTGGGGCGGGAAGATGTTGCAGTCTTGCAGCTCCTCCACCCGGCACAGAGCCTCCCGGGTGGGCAGGGTCCACTGCACCTGGCCGTCCTTCATGAGCATGACGTGCTTGCAGTAGTCGGCGATGTACTCGGTGTGGTGCTCAATGACGATGATGGTCTTGCCGTACTGCTGGTTGAGCTGGCGCAGTACCCCATAGATGCGGTCGGCGTGCATGGGGTCCAGCTGGGCGATGGGTTCGTCCAAAATCAGCACCTCTGGCTTCAAAGACACCGCCCCGGCCAGGGCCAGCAGGTGGGTCTGGCCGCCGGAGAGCTGCCAGATGAAGTCCTGCTCTTTACCGGTGAGGCCGCACCGCTCCAGGGCCCTGCGGCCCCGGTCCAGGTAGTCGGGCATGGCGTAGTTTAAGCAGGCGTAAGAGGCGTCGTCCAGCACGGTGGGGCGGACGATCTGGTTTTCAAAGTCCTGATATACGTATCCCACCTTTTGGGCCAGCACCCCGATGTCCGATTCCAGGGTGTTGAGCCCGCAGGCGTTTACGGTGCCGGAAAACTCTCCGCTGATGAATTGGGGGATGAGGCCGTTGAGGGTCTTACAAAAGGTGGACTTCCCGCAACCGTTGTTGCCAACGATTGCGAGAAAGTCCCCTTGCTCAATATCCACGGAGATGTTTTTCAGGGTGGGGGCCTGTGCCCCGGGGTAGGAATAGGTCAGGTTGCTCAGCTCAATGACGTTGGCCATGGATTACACTCCCTGGACAGCGGCGTCCTTGTGGGAGCGGGTGCGCATGACCAGCACCACCACCACGGCCACCACAGCGGCCACTACCATGCCCACAGCCAGGGCGCTGGAGCTTCCGGCCCAGTCGGCTTCCCAATCCACCAGAGACATACCGCTCTCGGCCAGCATCTCTGCGCCAATGGCCGCGGCGTAGGCCACCACAGAGCCCAGAATCACATTCCAGCCGATGTTGCCCAGCCAAGTCTTGTCGGTGCGGGGCTGCATGCCCAGCAGGGGCTCAATTTTGCCGTACAGCTTAGGTACCAGGAACAGGGTGGGCAGCAGGCAGAACAGGATGCCGGAGAAGAGCACGTCGTTGAGGCAGGCAAAGCCTTCGGTAAAGAACACGCTCTCGGGCAGGCCTTCCACAGCCTCGAAGTCGGACACGGCAAACTGCACCTTCAAAATGTCCACAATGGTGCCCAGCAGCTGCTGGATGACCACACCGGAGAAGGCAGCAATGCCCACCATCTTCACGTTGCGGGGGTCACGGACCAGACGGCCGGCGATGTACACACCGATGGTGACGGTGATGAACTTCTCCAGCTCACCCAGGCCGCCGAACTGACCCAGCATGATCTCGCTGAATACCAGCTCGCCGGTGGCAGCGCCCAGGGCGGCAGACATGGGGTCAAAGAGCATACCCAGGGTCAGGGGGATGAACAGGAAGTACTCCACGGAGAACTCCACAAGTCCCACCTGGAAGCTGGGGATGAGCTCGGTAAACAGGGTGGCCAGGCCGTACAGGGCCATGGTGAGTACGAATACCATCAGTTTTTGGGACTGATTGGCGGATTGTGTTTGCATGTTGTTCATGAAAATCCTTCCTCTCGGATTTGGTTTTGGATGCTCTTGCATACAACCCGTATTGTAGTCCCCCTTTGTAAAGAACAATAGCAGAGGAAGGTAAAGTGTCGGTTATTTTTTCACCATGAAAATCCGTGAAAATATTCTTTCATTTGTATATATAAAAACAAAACAGGACTTATTCCTCAGAATAAGTCCTGTTTTTTTAATGCGTAAGCGTGGTTCAGAGGACCGGATCCGTGGCCCAGATCCAGCATGTCCGCCAAGGCCCCCGACAGGTACGCCTTGGCCCGGCGGATGGCCTCCTCCAGGGGATAGCCCTGGGCCAGGTAAGCGGCCATGGCGCTGGACAGGGTGCAGCCGGTGCCGTGGGTGTTGGGATTGTCAATGCGCTGACCGTGAAACCAGGTGAGGGTGCCCTTTGCATAGAGTAGGTCGTTGGCATCCTCCACACTGTGGCCACCCTTGCACAGCACCCCGCAGCCGTAGGCCTCTCCCAGGGCCTGAGCGGCCTGCTCCATCTCCCGGGGGGTAGTGATGGAGCGGCCCAGAAGCTGCTGGGCCTCGGGAATGTTGGGAGTGATGACGGTGGCCAGGGGGAAGAGCTTTTCCTTCATCACCCCAATGGCGGAGTCTTTGGACAGGGCCGCGCCGCTGGTGGCCACCATCACCGGGTCCACCACAATATTTTGGGCATGGTAATGGGTGAGCCGGTCCACGATGACCTCCACCAGAGCGGGGGAGGAGATCATACCGATTTTCACCGCTTGGGGCGGGATGTCCTGGAACACGGCGTCCAGCTGCTGGGCCAGAAACTCCGGGGGTACGTCCAAAATCCCCGTCACCCCCAGGGTGTTCTGGGCGGTGAGGGCGGTGATGGCGGACATGGCATACACCCCGCACAGGGTCATGGCTTTCAAATCCGCCTGGATGCCGGCCCCGCCGCTGCAATCGCTGCCGGCAATGGATAAGGCTGTTTTCATTTCTGCACTCCTCCCAACATCTGTTGTACCAAGCCGGACAGTTCTTCGGCGGCTTGACCTGGGTCTTCCTGGGCGAAGATGGCGGATACCACCGCTACCCCGTCCACGCCGCTGCCTGCAAGCTGCATCAAATTATCCCGGCTCACCCCGCCGATGGCCACGGTGGGGATGGGCACCGTGTGGCAGATGTCCCGCAAGGTGTCATAGGGCAGGTGCACCACATTTTGCTTGGTGGAGGTGGTGAACACGCACCCCAACCCCAGGTAGTCTGCCCCCGCCTCCACCGCGGCCAGGGCCTCGGGGAGGTTGTGGGCGGTGACCCCCACGATTTTGTCAGGCCCCAGCAGGGCCCGGGCCTGACGGGGGTCCATATCATCTTGGCCCACATGGACTCCGTCCGCCCCGCAGCGCAGGGCCAGGTCCACGTTGTCATTGATGAGGAAAGGCACTGAATACCGGTGGCACAGCTCCCGCAGGGCCACCGCTTCCTGAAAACAGGTGTCCGGGTCCAAATCCTTCTCCCGCAGCTGCACGCAGGTCACCCCGTGCTGCAGGGCGGCCTCCACCTGCTCATACAGGGACAGACGGCCCACCCAGGCCCGGTCGGTAACGGCATACAGCCGCATGGTGTTTTTATCGCACTTCATAGTTGGCTTTCTCCTCCAGTTCTTCCCCGGTGAGGGTGCACAAAGCGTCCAGCAAGTAGGTTTGGTAGCTGCCATTGCCATCCCGGGGCCCCATGCGGGTGTAGGCCAGCTCCCCACACACCCCCATGGCGCACACCGCCGCCGCCGCGGCCTCCAGCGCCTGGTCTGGGCTGGCGGACACATAGGCCCCAATGAGAGCGGAGAGCATACACCCGGTGCCGGTGACCTGGCCCATCATGGCGTGGCCGTTGCGCAGCACAAAGGCCCGGGTGGCATCTGCCACCACGTCGGTGGCCCCGGTGATGGCCACCACCGTCTCCCGCTGCTGAGCCAAGGTGTGGGCCAGGGCCAGGGTCTGCTCCAGGGGGTCCTGGGCATCGGTTCCGCTGGCATCCACCCCGTGGGCGTGGCTGTGGCCCAAGGTCAGGGCCTTGATCTCTGAGACGTTGCCCCGAATGGCGGAGAAGCGCACCTTCTCCAGCAGCATGTGGGCGGTACTCGTGCGCAGAGGGGAGGCCCCCACCCCCACTGGGTCCAGCACCACCGGATGGCCCAGGGCGTTGGACATCTGCCCAGCGGAGACCATGGCGGGGATGGTGTGCTGGTGGAGGGTGCCCAGGTTGAGCACCAGACCGGCGCAGCCTGCCGTGATATCCGCCGCCTCCCCGGGGTCGTCGGCCATGATGGGGGAGGCACCACAGGCCAACAGAAGGTTGGCGCAGGGGTTGGCGGTGACGTAGTTGGTGATGGCGTGGACCAGGGGGGCGCGGGTGCGCACCCGGTCCAGGAAGGGGGAGAACATAGACGGAAAGCCTCCTGTTATCTCAGCAATCAAGTTTCTGCTGCATCTGCTTCACTGCTCCGGCCCGCTCCAGGGCAAAGAGAATGATGCCAGAGAGAATGGCGCCACCGGCGGTGGACACCAGGAAGGGGATGATATAGGCGTAAAAGGCCACCTGGGCGGCATTGGCACCCATAAAGAGAATGGCCATGGGATAGGCGCACAGCCCGCCCAGCACGGCGGTGCCAAACACTTCAGCCACCAGGGTGGGCAGCAGACGGTGGGTCTTCCAGTACACCACGCCGCACAGCAGCGCCCCGCACATGCTGCCCGGGAAGGCCAGAAGGGTGCCCAGGCTCAGCAGGTTGCGCAGCAGAGAGGCGGCAAAGGCCACCCCCAGGCCGTACCAGGGGCCAAGCAAAACCGCGCAGAGGATGTTGACCATGTGCTGCACCGGGGCGCACTTGCTGCCAAAGACGGGGAAGGAGAAGATGCTGCCCACCACGGCCACGGCGCACAGCACACCAGCCAGGGTGAGTTTGAGTACTTTGTTGTTTTTCATGAAAGGTACACCTCGTAAAGGTTCCGGGAGAAACGGCATGAGACAGCGACGCTCCCCTCTGGAACGTAGAATGGTCGGTCGAGACTTGCTGGTCTCCTCTCACGCCGGAACACGGCTTCCCATCGCTGTCTGACTCAGATTCAGGGCGCTCCCCCTCAATCCGCCACGGGCTTACCGTGGATGCCCATTTCCCTCCTTTTCCAAGGTATACAAAACCAGGAGACACCCGTGGGGATGCCTCCTGGTCAACATGCGATCCAATATGACTCCCTACGGCGGCATGATCCGCATCAGGTCAAGGGTCGAAGCGATACGGCTTCCTCTCAGCTTGCCTCACAAGCTCCCCTGTGTTTTGATTGTAAAAGTGATTATACCCCTCAAAGCGGGGGATTGCAAGAACATATTACAAATTATCTCAGAACAGAGAAAAGAGAATCAGACCCGCCAGCCCCGACCCGGCCATGACCTGGATGGGGTTGACCTTCCACCGGCGCAGCACGAAAAAGGCGGCAGCGCACAGAAGCAGCGCCACCACATTGACCTGGGAGAGGTCGCTGGGCAGGGTGGAGGCGCCACAGGTGGCGGTGAGAAACAGGCTGATGCCCGCCGAGGCAATCATGGCAATCACCGCCGGACGCAGCCCCGCCAGAATGCCCTGCACCAGACTCAGGCCCCGGAAGCGGTAGTAGATAAAGGCCAGGGTGAGCACAATGATGCAGGAGGGAAAGACACAGCCGATGGTGGCCACGATGGCCCCGGGCAGTCCCGCTACCAGGGTGCCCACAAAGGTGGCGGAATTGATGGCAATGGGGCCGGGGGTCATTTCCGCAATGGTGACAATGTCGGCAAATTGGGTCATGGACAGCCAGGGGTGTACCTCTACCACCTGGTGCTGAATCAAGGGCATAGCGGCGTACCCGCCGCCGATGCTGAACAGGCCGATTTGAAAATAGCTCCAAAATAACTGTAAAAAGATCATGCCGGCTCCCCCTTCTGGTGGTGCTTGTCCTGGTATAAGGTGTCCACCGCGCCGATGATGCCGCAGATGAGAATGATGAGGATGATGTTGACGGCAAAAAAACGCACCGCCACAAAGGCCCCCAGCAGCACCAACACCGGCAATATCCGGTGCTGCTTCCAGATGAGGCCCACCATGTCCACCACCACGTCCAAAATCACCGCGGCCACGCCGCACAGCATGCCTGCCATCACCAGGTTTACGATGGCGTTGTCCCGGAAGGCCTGGTAGAACAGGGAGATGATGGAGATGATGACCAGGGGCGGGGTTACGGTACCCAGTACCGTCAACAGCGCACCGGGAATCCCCGCCACCCGGTAGCCCAGCAAAATGGCGGCGTTGACCGCAATGGCCCCGGGGGAGGACTGGGCAATGGCGGTCATGTCCAGCATTTCCTGCTCCTCAATCCACCTCAGTTCCTCCACAAATCGCTTGCGCATCAGCGGCACAATGACAAAGCCCCCGCCAAAGGTGCAGGCGCTCAATTTGAAGACAGAGAGAAACAACTGGGCGAAGGTTTTTGCGTCGGTTTTTTTCATGCGCTCACCCTCCTTCGTGTTGTATGATAGCACGGGCCTTGGAAGAAGTAAAACACTATCTGGGCCGCTGCTCCTTTGCGTGGAAGGAGAAGAGGGGACAAAACTGCTCCCGTTCCAGATTGGGAACGGGAGCATAAGGAACATAGAGACGGTTATTGGGAGGCGTCCCCCGTGACCAGCTGAGCCAGATAGTCCAAATCCACCCCTTGGGCCACGTAATAGTAGTAGGAGCTGCCGCCGGTGGTGAGCACTACCATGTGGGGATAGAGATGGACCAGATGGTCCGAGCCGGGGGATTGCATCTGAAAGCTGAAGGTGTCGTCCCGGTCAGAGAAGGTGTAGTTACCCTGGATGGAGGTCAGGGTCAGTTGGGCTAGGTAGCGGTGAAATGCCTCCTGCTCCACCGGGGAACGGTTGGGGGAGAGGGGACGGTCATGGGTGCGAAATACCTCCACCGTGTACTCCTGCGCAGAGTAGGTGTCGTAAAAAAGGGACTGCCCCGAAGTGGTACCCCAGGCCAGAGCCACCCACCCGGAGGTCATGGATACCAGGAAGAAGGCCAGCCCTGCCACGATGGCTCCACTGGAGCGGACAGCAGGGGAGAGCACTTGTTTGAGCCGGTGGCGCAGGGTGGAAGCGGAGGCGGAGAGACAAGTGGTGAAACCTCGGGCATCTCCGGCGGTATCCAGCAGCAGGGCGGCGTATTCCTTCCGCTGCTCCGGCTTGGCAAAGAGGAGCACTGTCTCGTCACAGCTGAGCTCCAGGTCCTGGGCACAGCCTTTCATGGCCACCCACATCAGGGGGTTGAACCAGCAGATGGCGGTACAAAAGAGAAGAAAAAACTTGGTGGCGCTGTCCTGACGGGCCAAGTGGATCACCTCGTGGTGCAGCACCCAGTGCAGTTGTTCCGGGGTGTAGCTGCGTTGGGGCAGCACCACCCGGGTGGAGCGGGGGAGCAGACCCACGGACAGAGGGGTGGTCACCGCCGGGGAGATTACCAGCTGATAGTTAGGGTTGCGCAGCCCCGCTTCCTTCAGAGCCTCCTCCCAGATTTTTAGGGCCTGGGGGTGGGTGACGGAGTAGGCCGGGGTGAGGATGCGGCGGCGAAAACGCAGGTGCTGAACCACGTACCAACCCAACACCCCCAAGAACCCCACTAGCCACACCCCGAAGAGTAGGTGAGGCCACCGTACAGGAAGGGCCAGCACCCAACGGGGATGGGGCAGCCGATAGACTTCCTGAACGGTGAGGTAGAGCAGATTGGGGATGATCCACAACATGGCACAGGTGCGGGCGCTGATGCGGCCCCGCAGCAGGGGGCGTAGGGCCAGCAACATCAGGTAGTAGACGCTGATGTGGAGAAACAGCCCGGCACAGGTTGACACTGTGGTCTCCATTGCCCCGATAAATCCATAAAACGGGGAGAGAATCACCGGGAGGATTACCACAAACAGGGGTAAGATCCAGGCTGGATAATAGGGAGCATAGGTGGGCCGCTTGCCCAGGCTGGGAATACCATCATAGCCCTCTCCCCGGTCAAAGCGAAAGTAAATGCCGATGGCCAGGGCCAGAGACAGAACCAGGAACAGGATGGTTCGCAGCATACTCACTCACCTTCTTCCAAAAGCTTGCGCAGCTCTTGCAGTTCCTCCTTACTCAAGCCACTGTCACACAAAGCAGAGGCAAACACGGACAGGTTGCCGCCGCACAGCTTGTGAAAAAAGCTCTTGCTCTGGGCGGCCAGATAGTCCTCTTGGGTGACGTTGGGGGCGTAGACCCGGCTGCGCCCCACAGGCTCCACGGTGATGAAGTTTTTGTCTTTTAGCCGGGTGAGCAGGGTCAGCAGGGTGGTGGTGGCCATGGGATGGGTGGCCTGGAGCCGCTGCTCCAGCTGCGCCCGGGTGGCGGGGCCGTCACAGGCCCACAGGGCCTGCATCACCTCCAGCTCGGCATCCGGCAGACGACGCATGGAATATGCCATGGTATCCCTCCTCTACACTTGTAGTATCTACTTATATTCTACAAGTGTAGAGGAATGTTGTCAAGGGGGGATTGCCTCCAGAGTGGGGGAGGTCAACAGGGCTCAGCCTGGTACAGCGCCCGCTTTTTCCACGCCATCACCACAAGGCTCAACCCTGCGGTGGCCAGCTCGGTGGCGGGGAATGCAGCCCACAGGCCGGGCATGCCCCACAGGGAGGAGAACAGACATGCGGCCCCGAGGATGCCCATGCACCCACGGAAAAAAGACAGGGAAAAGGCGGCTCTGGCCTGCTCTGTGGTGCTGAAAAATGCGGCTGCGAGATAGTTGTGGCCTACAAAGAGAAAGCCGATGAAGTAGATGCGAACCCCGGTCTCGGCCAGGTACTGCAGGGTGGGATCTTGGTCCCCGTTGAAGCAAGCCACCAGGGCGGGGGTGGCCAGGTAGGCGATGCTGACGATGGACAGGCCCACAGCCAGAGCCAGCCGCTGCCCCTTCCGGTACAGGTGCAGGGCCTGGTCCACATGTCCTGTGCCATAGGCACGGCTGAGCAGAGGTTGGATGCCCTGGGAGAGGCCGGTGAAGACCGCCAGTACAATCAGGGCCAGATTGGCGACAATTCCATAAGCGGCCACCCCAAGGGTTCCGGACATTTGGACCAGCAGCAGATTGAAGACCACCAGCACCACGCTGGAGGAGAGCTCGTTGACAAAGGAAGCCAGGCCGGGTGCGGCCAGGTTGGACAGGTGGGAGGGCCGGATGGAAATGGGGACGGGGTGGAAGGTGTGGGCCCGGGTGAAAAAGTGGATGGATGCGGTGGCAAGCCCGATGGCAGGGGCCAGACCTGTGGCCAGAGCGGCCCCAAACATCCCCATGTCCAGAGGATAGATGAAGAGATAGTCCAAAACAATGTTGGAAAGACTGCCCACCACCATCACCGCCATGGCCAGCCTGGGGTTGTCGTCGTTGCGCAGAAAGCACATGAACAGGTGGTTGAGCAGGAAACAGGGGGCAAAACTCAAAATGGTGCGCAGATAGGTGGTGCACATGGGGAGAATGTCCCCACTGGCACCCAGAACCTGGGCCAGTGGTCCTGGGAAGAGCTGGCCTACCGTGAACAGGCACACCCCAAGGGTCAGGGCAGCCACCAGGGAGGCGGTAAAGGCCCGGTTGGCCTCCTTCTCCCGCTGCTGGGAGCGGAAAATGGCGTAGTGTGTGGCGCCGCCCACGCCCAGAAGCAGGCCCAGACCGTTCATAAGGCCAAACACGGAAATGGAAATGTTCAGTGCGGCCAGCCCGTCTGCCCCTAAATGATGGGAAATGAAAAAGGTGTCGGCCAGAATGGTTCCCGAGGAACCCAACATGCCCAAAATACTCAGGGTGATATATTTCCAAAAATCTCTCTCGATGGTTGCCATAGGTACCTCCTTGTGCGATGCGATCTGGGCAAAAAGAAAAGGCGCTTAAATGCATTCCTTCTAAGATCTACGGAATACATTTAAGCACCTAACAGACATTCATCCGATGACAAACGTCGTATGCCAGCTATGAAATTGAACTACGCTAATTTACTATACAGTCCGGCAAAAGTCAACCCACACATTTTGGAAATGGAGCCCCTTTGGATGGGGAAAAGCCCGGACGTTGGATTGAACTGCTCCCCGTCAAGAGGACAGTGAAAAAATATAAAGTTTTCCCGGCCAGTAGCCTATGTGCTGCTGGCCGCTTTTTATGCAGCGAGATACAGCTCGTGCTTCTCCATCGGCGTCAGCACGCCCAAGTTGCGCTGTACTCTCCTGGTGTTGTAGTAGTGGATATAGTGTTGAATCATCTGGACAAGTTCTTTCTTACTGGTAAATCGTCTGCCGTAGTAACGCTCCCGCTTTAAGATGCCCCAGAACCCTTCCATGGGGCCATTGTCAATGCAGTGGGCCACACGGGACATACTTTGTGTCATTCCTGCCTGCACAAGCTTGTGGTGGAAGGTTCGGTTGGTATACTGAAACCCTCTGTCGCTATGGAACAAGGGGTGAG
>NZ_NFHE01000035.1 GCF_002161235.1 Pseudoflavonifractor sp. An85 | reverse complement strand
TGCTTGTTATAATTTGTCTGCATAAACAAATTGTACAGCAAATGAAACGAGAGGCCAACCCCCAAAAAGGTTAGCCTCTCGTTTTGCTGTTCTGGCCTATTTTGCAACAGGCCCTTTTTATTTCTTCTTTTGCAGCTTTTCTTTGTTACCCTTTTCATCCACCAGGTAGGTGTTGTCCAGCTGGCCCACCAGGCTGGCTTTGACGCTGTCAATGTACTCTTTCCGCAGAACAGCACGTTCCTCCAACTCTTCGGCAGACAAGGTCTCTCCCGCCTTCACTCGGCGGGCAAGCTCGTTGATGCGAGCGATTTTTTCCTCTGTCATGGGGGTGTTCCTCCTTTCTTGTTATACATAACGATGCAGGGTGAGGATGACCCGTCCCTTCCGGGACTGGCCTCCCACCTGAACCAGAACACATTTGCCCAGCCCCCGGCAGGTGAGCACGTCCCCCTCTTCCACCAGACGGTCGCTTTTCAGACACTCTACGTGGTTGACCGACACCCGGCCGGTGGTGATGCACTGGGCGGCCTTGGACCGGGACAGGGAGAAGCCGGAGGCCACCACCGCGTCCAGCCGAAGGGTGGCCACGGTGTCGTGGATCTCCTTCACGGTCTGAGGAGCGGGGGAGAGCTGGGAGAGGGGAATTTCCTGTAGCTTCAGAGGATACCGGCCCGCCTGATTAAACTGGGACAGGACAATGGGCAGAGTCTCCCGCAGGCACACGATCTGGGCCGCTTGCTCCCCCATGAGGATATCCCCAATTTTCTCCCGGGTGATGCCAATGCCCATCAGGCCCCCCAGGATGTCCCGGTGGGTGAGATTTGCCTGGCGGGGAAAGGCGGCGGAGATGGCGGCCAGATCCTCGCTCGGATCGTAGTTCTCTACTTCCTGCCAGTGGGGAAGAAAGACGCAGATGGTGCGTTCGGCATCCTCATAGCCCCCGGTGAATACATGCCGGGGATGGCCGGAGGCAGCCAGCAGCGGCTCCACTGAGGCCCGCAGGGCAGGGGAGAGAAACTGGGTGGGGCAGGGGATGGAGCGGGTATCGGCCCGCTGCATCTGATCCAGCACCCGGGCCAATTCCAAGCGCTGTTCCCCGTCCTTGGCAAACTTGTTGAGAAGTTCCGTCTTGTTCATACGCGCACACTCTTCTGGGCGTTGTACAGCTGGGCATACTCCCCGCCGCTTTGGAGCAGATCCTCGTGGGTGCCCTCCTCCACAATGCGGTTGTCGTCCACCACGATGATGCGGTGGGCATTGCGGATGGTGGACAGCCGGTGGGCGATGATGAGGGTGGTGCGCCCCTTGGCCAGTTCGTCAAAAGCGCTTTGGATGCGGGCCTCAGTCACCGAATCTAGAGCGGAGGTGGCCTCGTCCAGAATGAGCACGGGAGGATTTTTCAGGAAAATCCGGGCGATGGACACCCGCTGTTTCTGGCCGCCGGAGAGCATCACGCCACGCTCGCCCACGTAGGTCTGGAACCCGTCGGGCATGGCCATGATATCGTCGTAGATTTCCGCCCGACGGGCCGCCTCTACGATCTCCTCCTGGGTGGCGTCGGGCTTGCCGTAGCGGATGTTGTCGTAGATGGTACCGGCAAAGAGGAATACGTCCTGCTGCACGATGCCGATGTTCTGGCGCAGGGACTGCTGGGTGATGTGGCGCACGTCCACGCCGTCCATCAGAATACGGCCCCCGGTGACATCGTAGAACCGGGGAATCAGCTGACACAGGGTGGACTTTCCGCCGCCGGAGGGGCCTACCACAGCCACCGTCTCCCCCTGGGGAATGTGGATGGATACATGGTCCAGCACGGTCTCGCCTTCCTCATAGGAGAAGGACACGTCATCCACCAGAATATCGCCCTTGGCAGTTCCCATTTCCAAAGCGTCAGAAGCGTCCTGCACCGCAGGCTCCACTCGCATCAGCTCCACAAACCGCTTGAAGCCTGCCATGCCGTTGAGGAACTGCTCCACAAAGGCGGCCAGCTTGCGCACGGGGGTGAGGAAGGTGGAGATATACAGCGCAAAGGTTACCAGGTCGATGTAGGTCATCTCCCCCAGGAGGATGAACCAGCCACCGGCGGTAATGGTGAGCACGTTCATGGCAGGCAGGGCAAACTCCAGCCCCGCCATGTAGGTGGCCATGGCCTTGTAGTAGTCCCGCTTGGCCCCCTTGAACTGGTTGTTGGACTGCTGAAACTTGTGGTTTTCCTGCGCCTCGTTGGCAAAAGCCTTGGCGGTGCGCATACCGGAGATGGAGGACTCCAGCTGGCCGTTGATACCTGCCATGTTCTGCTTGACCTGCACCGAGGCTTTCATCATGCGCCGACGCTGGAAGATGGTGAAGAGGACAAATACGGGCACCACCGCAAAGACGATGAGGGCCAGCTTCCACTGGATGGTGAGCATCAGGCAGAAAGCGCCGCCCAGGGTGATCACCGAGATGAACAGATCCTCGGGGCCGTGGTGGGCCAGCTCGGTGATCTCAAATAAGTCGTTGGTGGCCCGGCTCATCAGCTGACCGGTGCGGTTTTTGTCGTAAAAGGAAAAGGATAGGTCCTGCATGTGGCCAAACAGGTCCCGGCGGATGTCCGCCTCGATGAGCACGCCCATCATGTGGCCCAGGTAGGTGACAATGTAGTACATCCCCGCTCGAAGCAGATAGGCCAGAAGCAGGCAGGCCATGACCGCAAAGAAGGCCCCAAAGAGGTTCTGGGGCAGCAGCTCCTGCATGGACAGACGGGACACATAGGGGAATGCCAGATCTATCAGGGCAATGCCCAAGGCACAGGCCATATCCAGCAAGAACAGGTGCAGATGCGGCTTGTAGTAGGACAGAAAGATAGACACATGGCTCCGCTGAAATTTCGAACGATCCATGATAATTCCTCCCAATTTTTTTGTAATAAAATAGTATACCTTACCCTAACTGGGTTGTCAATGTAAGCCATTGGAGTTATAATGTATATTGCAAGAAATAAAATATCTCTGGAGAGGAGAACACGATAGATGGTTCAGGATTTGATGGTGGTAACGGAAAGTGTACTGACGTTGTTTTTGGTCATGGCAGTGGGGTATACTCTGGTCAAGCTGGGTGTTCTGACGGAGAGCACTCTGCCCCAGCTGTCCAAACTTTTGCTGTATGTGGTGACGTCTTCCATTATGATTGATTGTTTTCAAGTGGAGCGCACCCCAGAACTGGACCACCTGTTGCTGGTGGCAGGTGGAGCTCTGGTGGCCACTTATGTGCTGTATATGTTGCTGGGTCAGCTGCTGTTTTGCAGACGTGGGGAAGAAGAGCGGGGTGTTTTGCGCTTTTCCTCCATTTATGGAAATACGGGCTTTATGGGATTGCCGCTGATTAGTGCGGTGCTGGGCAGCGAGGCCATGATGATCACCGTCATTGGAATTGGGGTGTTTAATGTGGCCACCTGGACCCATGGCGTGGCCTGTATTGGTGGGAAAGAGCACACCTCGGTGAAGCAAGCGCTGCTCAACCCGGGCATCATCAGTTTTGTGATTGCAGTGGCGCTGTTTCTGGCCGGAGTGGAGTTGCCCGGTCCCGTGGGGGATGCAGTGAGCGACCTGGCGGCTTTGAATACCCCTCTGGCCATGATTGTCATCGGGGCCCAGATGGCCAGCGCCAACCTGAAAGAGGTGTTTCGAGATCTGCGGCTATACATGGTTTCCGCGGTAAAACTGCTGTTGATGCCGGCGGTGACCATTTTGGTGTTGCTGCCTTTGCATTTGGATGGTATGATATTCACAACCTTGGTCATCCTCAGTGGATGTCCCACAGCGGGGGCATCCAGCTTATTTTGCCAGATGTTGGGGAAGGACTCCTCTCTGGCGGCCAAGCAGGTGACCTTTTCCACGCTGCTGTGCATCGTAACTCTGCCGCTGGTGACCTTGGCGGCGCGGGTTTTGGGCACATGAGACGCATCCCATAGGAGGGAATTGACATGGAACCGATTCAACTGACCTGGAAGCAGCGGGGGGAACTGTGGCTGCGCCTGGGGGTACGGGCGGCGTTGTTGGTGCTGGCGCTGCTGGCCCTACGCTATGGCGTATTGCCCCTGGTGTCTCTGCTGAGTCCCTTTGTGCTGGCTCTGGTGCTGTCCTGGATGCTCAATCCTCTGGTGCGCTGGCTGCAAAGGAAGCTGTCCATCTCCCGGGGCCCCATTACCTTGACGCTGCTCATTGTGGTGTTTGCCATTGTGGGGGGCGTGCTCTGGGCGTTGACCTGGATGGCAGTGGAGCAGGTGCAGGCGTTGTTTTTCAACTGGGAGGCCATTGTGGACACGCTGCTGACCAACCTGGATCGGGTACTGGAGTGGTTTGGCGGCCTGCAGGATCTGCTCCCTGGGGAGGCCTACAATGCCGGTGAGCGCTTTGCTCAGCTGGTGGAGGCCTGGGTGCGGGACATTGACGTCTCTGGCTGGCTGAAGGTGGTGGCAGATCGGGCACCTTCCCTGGTGGGCCAGGTGTCCGCCTTTGTGGTGGCAGCCATTGTGTTTTTGATGGCCACCTACTTCATCACCGCTGACTACCCCCGTCTGCGCTTATTCATCACCATCCGGGTGCCTGCCCCCGCCCGTAGTTTCTGCGGCGAAGTGCGGCGCATTTTCATGGAGGCCTTTGGCGGCTATCTGAAAAGCCAGCTGATTATCTCCTTTGTTGTGTTTGTCATTTTGGCTGTGGGCTTTTTCATCATCGGTCAGCCCTACAGTTTGATTTTGGCTCTGGGGTTTGCGGTGCTGGACTTCATCCCCATCATTGGTTCGGGTACCATCATGGTGCCCTGGGCGGTGGTGGACATCATTGTGGGCAACTACACCCATGCGGTCCAACTCATGGTGATCTGGGGCATCATTGCCCTGTTCCGCCGCCTGGGTGAGCCTAAAATTCTGGGCGACCAGACGGGCCTGTCTCCCATCCTCTCCCTCATTGGTATTTATGTGGGTATGCTGGTGGGCGGCGTGCTGGGCATGATCGTGGGCCCGCTGCTGCTGTTGGTGCTGATCAACCTGGCCAAGTTGGGTATCTTCTCCCCTGTCATTGGTGATCTGTCGGCGGCAGCCTCCGATGTGGCGGCCATTTTGAAAAACGGCCAGAGAAAATAAACAAGACAAGCTTTGAAGAAAAACCTGCGCCCCTGTTCCGGGTACTGGAATCGGGGCGCAGGTTTTGTCTGTTTAAGGGGTTTATTTCAGATTGGCGCGGTGGCTGTCCCGGTATTGGCTGGGGGTCTGGCCCTTCTTTTGCCGGAACAGGCGGGAAAAGTACATGGAATCCTCATAGCCCACCGAGCGGGCGATGTAGGTGATGGTGAGATCCGTGTTGGTCAAAAGGGTACAGGCCTGGCGTATGCGCACATCCAGCAGATAGGTCTGGGGGGACACCCCCACCATGGATTTGAACAGCCGGTACAGGTAGGTGCGCTCCAAACTCAACCAGTTGGCCAGGTCTTGGATGGTGATGGCCTCGCTGTAATTGTTTTCGATGTACTTTAAGGCCTCCTCCACATAGGAGATATGTTTTTCCCGGGAGGGAATATCCGTGTTGGGGAAATGGGTGGCCCATAAGTACAGGTACTCATAGAGAATGCTGTTCATCATCAGATCCCGGTGATGGGGCAGCTGGTAGGCGCGAAACATGTTTTCGTGGCACTGACGGATAGCTTCCTCGTGTTGCCCACAGTGTACATAGGGGACGTTCATCAACGAGGTGCGCTGGAAGTAATGTTCCACCTTGATGCCCTGTATTCCGATCCAGGTATAGGTCCAAGGCTGACGGTTGTCGGCCTCATAGTACATTAGGGTTTGGGGCTTGATTAAAAAGGCGTCACCGGCAGAGAGATGGTAGGTTTTGCCCTCGGTTTGAAAGATGCCCTTTCCCGATAGAATGTAGTGGATCAGATAGCCACTGCGTACCGCCGGACCATAGCTGTGCCCCGGTTGGCAGGTCTCGTACCCACAGGTGTAGATCATGGCGTCGATGTTTTTGGAAAAATCATTGGAAAAAATATAATCATCCATACTAGGCAACTCCCAACAAAAGCATATAGTGAAGCAACATATCTCTATATGTAACTCATTGTAAAAGGATATAATACAAGTATCAAGAGGAAACGAGAAAAAAGCGAAAAATATAGTGAATATGACGATACATATATTTTAAACTGGGCGATTTAGAGAGAAAAGGGAATGGAATATGGCGATTTTTTATGATGAAGAACAAAGGATTTTCCATTTACAGACACAAGAGTCCAGCTACGTCATGCAGGTGATCCGAGACAAGTATCTGTCACATTTGTATTGGGGCAGACGGGTGGAGCAGTACCGGGGCAGCCGGGCTATCATCTGGAAGGATCGGGGCTTTGCCCCTAATCCCGACGACACGGACCGAACCTTTTCTCTGGACACTCTGCCCCAGGAGTACCCACAGACCGGCAATGGCGATTTTCGTACCTGCGCCTATGGCGTGCGGCAGGAAAGCGGCAGCCGCATCAGCAGCTTGCTGTACGACGGCTACGAAATCCGGCCTGGAAAGGGGAAGCTCCAGGGCTTGCCCGCCTCCTTTGGCGGCCCGGAGGACGTGGACACTCTGGTCATTTATCTGCGGGATGCGCTTATTGGCCTGGTGGTGGAGCTGGAGTACAACGTGTTTGACCGACGGGGCATTATCACCCGAAGCGTCCGCTTTGTCAATGAGTCCCAGTGCCCGTTGACCCTGACCAAAATGCTCAGCATGTCGGTGGATTTCCGAGAGCAGGATTTCGACGTGCTCACCCTCTACGGGGCCCACAACAACGAGCGCAACATGGACCGCAGACCCCTCACCAGCGGCATTGTGCAGATTGAGAGCCTCCGGGGCACCAGTTCCCCCCAGCAGTCCCCCTTCCTGGCCTTGATGCGGAAAAACGCAGATGAGGATCAGGGGGAGGTGTACGGGGTACAGTTTGTGTACAGCGGTAACTTCCTGGCCTCGGCTCAGGTGGATGCCTTCCAGAATGTGCGTGTGCAGATGGGGCTCCACCCCTGGAATGGGGAATGGTATCTCCACCCGGGAGAGACCTTCCAGACCCCCGAGGTGGTCATGGCCTACACCCATGAGGGGCTCAACGGCCTGTCCCATCTCTTCCATATCTTCTACCGCAACCATCTTATGCGGGGGAAACACGCCAACGCCCTGCGCCCCATTTTGATCAACAACTGGGAGGCCACCTTCTTCCAGTTTACCGAGGAAAAGTTGTTGGAGCTGGCCCGCAAGGCGGCTGAGACGGGCATTGAGCTATTTGTGCTGGACGATGGCTGGTTTGGCCACCGGGACGGAGACAACAGCTCCTTGGGAGACTGGTTTGTGGACCAGCGCAAGCTGCCCCACGGCCTTCCCTGGTTGGCAGATCAAATCCACGGCATGGGCATGCAGTTTGGCCTGTGGTTTGAGCCGGAGATGATCTCCCAGGATAGCCAACTGTACCGGGAGCACCCGGACTACGCCCTCCACGCCCAGGGCAGACCCTACACCATTGGCCGGGGCCAGCTGGTGCTGGATTTGTCCCGGAAGGACGTGTGCGACCATGTGATTGACAGCGTTCGTGCCATTTTGGCCAACACGGACATCGACTATGTCAAGTGGGATATGAACCGCCACCTCACCGAGGTGGAGAGTGGAGCCTATGCCCCCTACCAGCAGGGGGAGATTGCCCACCGCTATGTGTTGGGGCTGTATTACATCCTGGAGACCCTGACCAGCGAGTTCCCGGACATCCTGTTCGAGGGCTGCTCCAGCGGCGGCGGTCGCTTCGATGCGGGTATGCTCTACTACATGCCACAGTCCTGGTGCAGCGACAACACCGATGCGGTGTGCCGGATGAAGATTCAGTACGCAACCTCGCTCACCTTCCCACCTGTGACCATGGGTGCTCACGTCAGTGTGGTGCCCAACCAGCAGACGGGACGGGTCACTCCTCTGGAGACCCGGGGGTATGTGGCCATGAGCGCCAATTTCGGCTATGAGCTGGACTTAAATGCTCTGTCTCAGCAGGAGTTGGACGAGGTGAAAGCGCAAATTTCCCTCTATAAGGAGATACGGGACACCGTGCAAAACGGCACCCTGTATCGCATCAAAAACCCCTTTGACGGAAACCTGGCCCAGTGGAATTTCGTGTCCCAGGATAAACAGCACGTGGTGGCCTTCCACTTCGAGATTTTGAGCCAGCCTGCGGCCCCTGTACAGCTGTTAAAACTCAAGGGATTGGAGGTGGACGCACTCTATCGGGACGTGGACCGTGGCACCGTGTATGGCGGAGATGAGCTGATGTATGCAGGCATCAGTATTCCGCTGAAAAAACAGGATTTTCGCAGTGAATGCTATCGTTTTGAGAAAGTGTAACCAAAAGGAGAATAGGAGGCAAGCATGGATACGACAAAAAGACAACGGTATGAGGCCATTGCCGCTCATGTGATCGAGCTGGCAGGCGGAAAGGGAAACATTCTTGGCGTTGCACATTGTGCCACCCGGCTGCGCCTTGTGCTGGAGGACAACGATCAGGCGGACATCAAGGCCATGGAAGAGGTGGATCTGGTCAAGGGCGTGTTTGTGGCAGGGGATCAGCTGCAAATCATCTTTGGCACCGGCATCGTCAACGACATCTGTCAGTTGGTGGCCGAGACTGTCCACATGGACACCATGAGTTTGAGTGACCTGAAATCCAAGGCCAACCAGCGGATGAATCCTCTGCAAAAGGCCGTCAAGGCTCTGTCCGACGTGTTTATCGAGATCATGCCCGGCATTCTGGCTGCGGCATTGCTGACAGGCCTGTCCAGCGTGCTGGGTAACCTGTCCTTTGTGGAGAGCAACGACACCCTGTACGGCATCACCAAGCTCATCAACATCGCCTCAGGCGCAATCTTCGGATTCCTGCCCCTGGCGGTGGCATATAGCACCGTCAAACGCTTTGGCGGCAGACCCATCATGGGCATCGTCATGGGCTGTATCATGTTGTCCAACAGCTTGGCGGACGCCTATGCAGCTGCACAGGGCACCGTGGACGTGACCACTCTGCGAATTTTCGGCATTGGCGTGGACCTCATTGGTTTCCAGGGCGGTATCATCGTGGCCCTGCTCATCGGCATTGTCACCGCTAAACTAGATATCTTCTTCGAGCGGAAGGTACCGGAAGTGATTCGGCTGCTGGTGTCCCCACTGCTCACCACCCTGGTTAGCTCCTTCCTGCTGTTTTTGATCATCGGCCCTGTTGGCCGAGGCCTGGCCACTGGTATCACCACCGTGCTGGTGTGGATGACCGAGCACCTGGGTGTGGTGGGTTATGCGGCCTTCGGCGGCGTGCAGCAGCTCATCGTTATCACCGGCTTGCACCATGTGTTTGGGGCCATTGAGACCCAGCTGTTGGTGGATACCGGCAGAAACTTCTTAAATCCCCTGATGTCCGTAGCCATCATCGCCCAGGGCGGCGCTGTGCTGGGCTATCTGGCCCGGAATTTCAAGGATGCCCGGGCTAAAGAGCTGTGCATTCCCAGCTTTATCTCTGTACTGTTCGGCATCACTGAGCCTGCTCTCTTTGGTATCAACCTGAGATATCGCTATCCCCTCATTGGCGGCTGCCTGGGTGGCGCTGTGGGCGGCGCTATCGTGTACTTCACCAATTTGGCTGCTCTGGGCTTTGGCACCACTGTGGTGCCCGGTATTGCTCTGACCGATCCCACCGGAAATGGCTATGTCAATTACATCATTGCCCATGTGGTGGCTCTGGCTGCAGGTTTCTTGTTCACCATCCTTCTGTCCGCAGTCTTTGCCGCGAAGGACAAGGCCAGCAAGGCATGAATATCTGATGGAATATACATGAAAAGAGTGGAAACAGCCTGCCGTAGACCCTACGGCGGGCTGTTTCCATATTATTACCAATTTGTTTATAATCATTTTGAATTCCCGTCACAATCTGGACATAATTTTTTAGTACCCTGTGTTCAGACAAAATCATAAGGAGTGACCCATATGTTTGAAGATAACAACCTCAACCAGAACCAAGGCTTTGATCCGGAAAGCGGAGCGTATCGATACAGCTGGACCCCCAAGGGGGAGAACACGCAGAACGATTTCCACGTGCAGCAGCCTGCGCCCAAGCCTCCCAAGAAGCATAACGGCATGGGACGTGCGGTGGCCCTGGTGCTGTGTTGTGCGCTGGTGGGCGGCGGTGCTGGACTGGGCGGCGCGGCGCTCTATGACAACTTGGGCGGCAACTCCAACTCCACCACCATCTATCAAAACACCACCCAGGGCACCCAGGTGAACGTACAGCAGGCGGATGGGGTCAAGGAGATGACCCTGGAGGAGATTTACGCCTCCTACGCCGATTCCTGCGTGAACATTACCTGCCAGGTGACGGTGCAGCAGGGCTGGCAACAGTATACCGGCACCTCCAGTGGCTCCGGCTTTATCCTCAGCGAGGACGGATATATCGTCACCAACTACCACGTCATTGACGGGGCCAACGCCATCAAGGTGACTCTGAACAATGGCCAGGAGTACGACGCCATCCTCATTGGCGGCGAAGAGACCAACGACGTGGCGGTGCTGAAGATCAATGATATCAGCGGTCTGAAGCCTGTGGTGCTGGGCGACTCCGACACCCTGGTGGTGGGCCAGCAGGTATCCACCATTGGTAACGCTCTGGGCACCCTGTCCTTCTCTCAGACCTCCGGTCATGTCTCCGGCGTGGGCCGTTCCGTGACCATGAGCGACGGCACCATCATCAACATGATCCAGACCGACTGCGTCATCAACTCCGGCAACTCCGGCGGTCCTCTCTTTGACCAGTATGGCCGTGTGGTGGGCATCACCTCCGCCAAGTACTCCAACAACGGCGATACCAGCTCTGCCTCCATTGAGGGCATCGGCTTTGCCATCCCCATCAACGATGTCATTGACATGATTCAGGACTTCATCCAGTACGGCTATGTCACCGGTCGTCCTTCCATGGGTATCACCGCCGTGGAAGTCACCGAGGACTACGCCAAGGCCTTTGGTTGGCCCGCCGGTGTGTACGTCAACGGTGTAAACGAGGGCTCTTGTTCCGAGACTGCCGGCCTGAAGCAGGGCGACATCATCACCAAGCTGGGTGATACTGAGGTCACCACTGTGGCCGAGCTCAACGCCGCCAAGAACCAGTTCAAGGCAGGGGAGAGCACCACTTTGGAGGTGTACCGCTCTGGTGAGACCGTCACCCTAAACATCACCTTCGATGAGGAGAAGAACAACACCCAGACCCAGCAGCAGGACCCCGCGCCCCAGCAGACCAGCAGCAGCCAGCAGGGCGGTAGCTACTTTGATCCCTGGGACTTCTACTTCGGCAACTGATAGATCCCCCAAAAACAAAACAGCAGCGAGAGAGTCCTCTCGCTGCTGTTTCAGACTGTCAATAAACCTCATGTCAATGCAAGAAGGACAGATTATCTTGCATTGTAAAAAAGCCCTCGGCAGAGTTTTCACATCCGCAGATGGGAAAATAAATTCAAATCTGTTTTTTTCGGGGACATGCGCATCGAAAAAAACACTTCTCAGCCCGCCAGTGTGGAATCGGGTCGTCCTTTGACCCGATTATGCATGCAGGGGGCTGCATCCCCTCGAAAAAATGCTGGCATTTTTGAGAAGCGTGTCGAACTTTTTCGACACGCTAAAGCAGCAGCGAGAGAGTCCTCTCGCTGCTGCTTTTTTATCCTCACTGCATCAAAGCCAATTCAGCTTCCGCTTCCCGCCGGTTGTCGGCGGAGAAGCAGAATTCTCCGTTGAAATATACTTCCACATGACCTCTGACATACTCCAGCTCATACATGGCGGGACACTTCCTTTCAAACCTTGATGTAGGTGTTCTTCTTTGATGATGAAAGTGTACCACATAGGAAGTCCGATAAATGGGACTATTAAAAAGGAGTATAGGAAAGCCCCCCGCCGAAAGGCGGGGGGCTTTGAGTCATTGGAAATGACCGATTAGCGCAGGTTGAAGAAAGCGTCGCGGCCCAGGTACTGAGCGGCATCGCCCAGCTCCTCCTCGATGCGGAGCAGCTGATTGTACTTAGCAACACGGTCGGTGCGGCTGGGAGCGCCGGTCTTGATCTGGCCAGCGTTGAGAGCCACGGAGATGTCAGCGATGGTGGTGTCCTCGGTCTCGCCGGAACGGTGAGAGACGACGGCGGTGTAGCCAGCGCGGTTAGCCATCTGGATGGCGTCCAGGGTCTCAGTCAGGGTGCCGATCTGGTTGACCTTGATCAGGATGGCGTTGGCAACCTTCTTCTCAATGCCGGTGGACAGACGGGACACGTTGGTCACGAACAGGTCGTCGCCAACCAGCTGGACGCGGTCGCCGATGGCCTTGGTGAGCATGCCCCAGCCTTCCCAGTCGTTCTCGCCCATGCCGTCCTCCAGGGAGATGATGGGGTAGTTGTCGGCGAACTTCTTCCACATGTTGACCATCTGCTGCTTGGTCATGGTCTTCTTGGCCTTGGGCAGGTCGTAGCAACCGGTCTCCTCGTTGTACCACTCGGACACAGCGGCGTCGATGGCGATCATGAAGTCCTCGCCGGGCTTGTAGCCGGCCTTCTCGATGGCCTGAACGATCACCTTCAGAGCGTCCTCATCCTTCTTCAGGTTGGGAGCGTAGCCGCCCTCGTCACCCACGCCAGCGGCGGGAGTGCCATTCTCCTTCAGAACGGTCTTCAGGGTGTGGAACACCTCGGCGCAGCGGCGCAGAGCCTCACGGAAGGAGGGAGCGGACACGGGCATGATCATGAACTCCTGGATGTCCACGTTGTTGGTGGCGTGAGCGCCGCCATTGAGGATGTTCATCATGGGCATGGGCAGGATCTTGGCGTTCACGCCGCCAATGTAGTTGTACAGGCTGGTGCCCAGGGACTCGGCAGCGGCCTTAGCGCAAGCCAGAGAAGCGCCCAGGATGGCGTTGGCGCCCAGACGGGTCTTGTTGGGGGTGCCGTCCAGCTCGATCATGGTCTTATCAATGGCGGGCTGATCCAGAACGTTCATGCCGATCAAAGCCTCAGCGATCTCGGTGTTGACGTTGGCAACAGCCTTCTCCACACCCTTGCCCATGTAGCGGCTCTTATCGCCGTCACGCAGCTCGCAGGCCTCGTAGATACCGGTGGAAGCGCCGGAGGGCACAGCAGCACGGCCCACGGTGCCGTCGTCCAGGGTCACCTCAACCTCAACGGTGGGGTTGCCGCGGGAGTCCAGAATTTCGCGAGCGACGACGTCAACGATTTCGATCATGTTTTTCATGGGAATCAATCTCCTTTCAAATCGTAGAGAATGTTATCTTCAGGTGGGCAGACCCGGGAGGGCCTACCCACCGGATAACCACAATGGGTTGGTTGTGCGGAGTCTTAGTGGACGATCAGGGTCTCACCAGTCATCTCGGCAGGCTTTTCCAGGCCCATGAGATCCAGCATGGTGGGAGCCAGGTCGGCCAGACGACCGTCATGCAGCTTCACGTCCGCACCCACCAGGCAGCAGGGCACCAGGTTGGTGGTGTGGGCGGTGAAGGGGGTGCCATCCTCGGCCAGCATGTGCTCGGCGTTGCCGTGGTCGGCGGTGATGATGGACACGCCGCCCATGGCAGCGGTGGCAGCCACCACCTTGGCTACGCCCTCGTCCACGGCCTCGGCGGCCTTCACAGCGGCGTCAAACACGCCGGTGTGGCCTACCATGTCGCAGTTAGCGTAGTTGAGGATGATGACATCATACTTGCCGCTCTCGATGCGCTTGACGCACTCCTCGGTGACCTGGGCAGCGCTCATCTCGGGCTGCAGGTCGTAGGTAGCAACCTTGGGGGAGGGGATCAGGCAGCGATCCTCGCCGGGGAAGGTCTGCTCCACGCCGCCGTTGAAGAAGAAGGTGACGTGAGCGTACTTCTCGGTCTCGGCAATACGCAGCTGGGTGCGGCCCATGCGGGAGATATACTCACCGAAGATGTTGGACAGCTTCTCACGGGGATAAGCCACCACCACGTTGGGCATGGTGGCGTCATACTCGGTGGTGCACACATACTGCACGTGGAAGAAGCCCTTCTTGCGCTCAAAACCGGTGAACTCGGGGTCCACGAAGCTGCGAGTGATCTCACGAGCGCGGTCAGGACGGTAGTTGTAGAAGATGATGGAGTCGCCCTCGCCGATCTCGGCGCCCTTGGTGCACACCACGGGCTCCATGAACTCGTCGGTGACGCCCTTATCATAGGACTCCTGCACAGCCTGAGCGGCATCGGCGCAGAAGGGAGCCTCACCGTAGACCATGGCGGCATAGGCGCGCTCCACGCGCTCCCAGCGGTTGTCGCGGTCCATGGCGTAGAAACGACCCATGACAGTGGCAATCTGGCCCACGCCCAGCTCCTTCATCTTGGCCTGGAGCTGCTCCACGTAGCTCTTGCCGGAGGAGGGGGGCACGTCACGGCCGTCCAGGAAGCAGTGGACGTAAACCTTGGTCAGGCCACGCTCCTTGGCCATCTTCAGCAGAGCGAAGAGGTGGGTGATGTGGGAGTGCACGCCGCCATCACTGAGCAGGCCGTACAGGTGCAGGGCAGTGCCCTTCTCCTTGCAGGCATCCATGGCGTTGGCATAGGCAGTGTTCTGGAAGAAGGTACCCTTCTCGATATCCAGGGAGATGCGGGGCAGGTCCTGGAACACCACGCGGCCGGCGCCGATGTTGGTGTGGCCCACCTCGCTGTTACCCATCTGGCCGTCGGGCAGGCCCACGTCCAGACCGGAGGCGGACAGGCAGCAACGGGGATTCTCAGCGAAAATCTTGTCCAGATTGGGGGTCTTGGCGGCGGCAATGGCGTTGTCTCCGGGCTTGCACTCGCAGGCGGGGAGGCCGAAGCCGTCCATGATGATGAGAGTAGTAGGAGTCTTCATTTCGTACGCCTCTCTTAACTTAAGCTTCCTGGTTGGCAGCGTTGATGATGGCCATGAAGTCGTCGGGCTTCAGGGCAGCGCCGCCGATGAGGCCGCCGTCGATGTCGGGCTGAGCCAGCAGCTCAGCGGCATTCTTGGCGTTCATGGAGCCACCGTACTGGATGGTGACGGCACGGGCCACGCGGGCGCCGTACAGCTTGCGGATCACGCCACGGATGTGGGAGCACACAGCGCCAGCCTGCTCAGCAGTGGCGGTCTTGCCGGTGCCGATGGCCCAGATGGGCTCATAGGCGATGACCACGCGGCGCACCTGGCTCTCGGTCAGGCCAGCCAGAGCGATCTTCACCTGATAGGTGATCAGCTCCTCGGTGACGTCCAGCTCGCGCTGCTCCAGGCTCTCGCCCACGCACACGATGGGACGCAGGCCGGCCTCCAGAGCGGCGTGGACCTTCTTGTTGACGGTCAGGTCGGTCTCGTTGTAGTACTGACGGCGCTCGGAGTGGCCGATAATGACGTACTTAGCGCCCACTTCCTTGAGCATCTCCACGGTGACCTCACCGGTGAAGGCGCCGGAAGCCTCGTAGTGGCAGTTCTCGCCGCCGATGGCCAGACGGGTGTCCTTGAACAGCTTCACAGCACCGGGAATGTTCACAGCGGGAACACACAGCACCACTTCGCACCACTTGTGCTTGCCCAGCTGGGGCTTGATGGCCTCGGCGTAAGCGCGGGTCTCGGACAGGGTCTTGTTCATCTTCCAGTTGCCGGCGATGATGGTCTTACGATATTTCAGATTCATAAGAATGTCGTCCTTTCTGTATAGGGGTGGGGCATATTGTCACGCTCGGATTGGACGCATGGCCGGGCCTCTAAGCCCGCCGACTCCGGGCAAACCCGGGGAGGCAGGTGTGCCACCCCTGGGCTTTGCCCATCCGCACGGGGCTAGCGGCCCTATGCGTCTATCCTCAACGCTTCGCATTGTCACGTTCGGATTGGACGCATGGCCGGGTCACTAAACCCGCCGGCTTCGGGCAAAACCGGTGCGGTAAGTGTACCGCGCCTGGGCTTTGCCCATCCGCTCTGGGTTTAGCTCCCCTATGCGTCTATCCTCACGCTTCGTAATTACTTGTCCAGCAGGCAAGCCACACCGGGCAGCTCCTTGCCTTCCAGGAACTCCAGGGAGGCGCCACCGCCGGTGGAGATGTGGGTCATCTTGTCGGCGAAGCCCAGCTGAGCCACGGCAGCAGCGGAGTCACCGCCGCCCACGATGGTGATGGCGTTGGTCTCGGCCAGAGCCTTAGCCAGAGCGCGGGTGCCCTCAGCGAAAGCGGGGAACTCGAACACGCCCATGGGGCCGTTCCAGATCACGGTGCCGGCGTCCTTCACAGCGTCAGCAAACAGCTCGATGGTCTTGGGGCCGATGTCCATGCCCATGCGGTCAGCGGGGATAGCCATGGTCTCCACCAGCTCGGGAGTGGCGTCAGCGGAGAACTCAGCGGCACACAGGGTGTCCACGGGCAGCAGGAACTTCACGCCCTTCTCCTTGGCCTTAGCCATCATCTCCTTGCAGTAGTCCAGACGGTCCTCTTCCAGCAGGGAGGTACCAACGGTGCCGCCCATGGCCTTGATGAAGGTGTAAGCCATGCCGCCGCCGATGATGATGGTGTCAGCGATGTCCAGCAGGTTGTTGATCACGCCGATCTTGGAAGAGACCTTGGCGCCGCCCAGAATGGCAACCAGGGGACGCTTGGGGTTGGCCAGAGCGCCGCCCATGATCTCCAGCTCCTTCTCGATCAGGAAGCCGGACACGGCGGGCAGGTAAGCGGCCACGCCAGCGGTGGAGGCGTGAGCGCGGTGCACGGTGCCGAAAGCGTCGGACACATACACCTCGGCCATATCAGCCAGAGCCTTAGCGAACTCAGGATCGTTCTTCTCCTCGCGGATGTCAAAGCGCAGGTTCTCCAGCAGCATGATCTGGCCGGGCTGGAGAGCAGCGGCCTTGGCCTTGGCGTCCTCGCCAATAGTGTCGTTGGCGAAGATGACCTCGCAGCCCAGCAGCTCGCTCAGACGCTTGGCAACGGGAGCCAGGGTCAGGGACTCCTTACGCTCACCCTTGGGCTTGCCCAGGTGAGAGCAGGCGATCACAGCAGCGCCCTGCTCCAGCAGGTACTTCAGGGTGGGCAGAGCAGCCACGATACGCTTGTCGTCGGTGATGGCACCGGTGGCCTTGTCCTGGGGGACGTTGAAGTCACAGCGGCACAGCACCTTTTTGCCCTTTACATCCAGATCCTTGACAGTCTTTTTGTTGTAGTTCATGTTCAGGCTCCTTTCAAAGTAACAGGGAAATAAATATATTACCTTATGGTATATATAAATGGGGTGCAGAGTGGAGACACTCTGCGTTTCGCAATCCCATTGCGAACAAATCAGGCATCCTCAGCCATACAGCCTGTCCCGGACAAGCCGGGAAAGCCTTGCTGTTTCAAGGCCACCCCACAAAACAGGTTTTGTGGGGACCCCCGAGGATTTCATATGCGCAGGCCGGAAGTGAATTCCGTCCTGCTCCGCCGCACCAGCGGCGGCCCGCCGGGGGCGGGCTTACTCGGCCTCGGACATCGAGCCTGTCCCGGACAAGCCGGGAAAGCCTTGCTGCTTCAAGGCCTCGTAGGTGAGGATGGCCACCGAGTTGGACAGGTTCAGGCTCCGGGCGTCCTCCCGCATGGGAATGCGGATGCAACGGTCCCGGTATTTTTCCCGCAGCCACTGGGGCAGACCCGCGGTCTCTTTTCCGAAAAACAGCCAACAGCCATCGGAAAAGGACACATCTGAGTAGTCCCGAGGGGCTTTGGTGGTGGCCAGCCATAGCTCAGGCTGGGGATGTTGGGAGAAAAAGTCGTCCAGATCTTTGTATACCGTCAATTCCACCATGGGCCAGTAATCCAGACCAGCCCGACGCACGGCTTTTTCACTGATGTCGAAACCCAAAGGCTCGATCAAATGCAAATGGCAGCGGGTGGCCGCACATGTGCGTGCGATATTTCCGCAATTCTGTGGAATTTCAGGTTCCACCAAAACAATATTGACCATATTCTCCTCCTTCAACCATGCACATTATATTCGTTTTTGAAGCAAATGACAAGAGAAAAAATGGGGAAAACAGCAAAAAAAATAACTTTTTTTCGGACGAAAGAAAAAACTATGAAAAACGCATAAAATAGTAAATAATTTCACAATGTATATTCTATGAAATGATAAATTCTAACAAAATTTAGAATTTTATATCGTATATTTTATTTACTGAAAATGGAAGTGCAAAAAATTTTTCGGAAAGGGGAACTTTTTGCCCTCTCATTGCGTCCAAGCATACAGCAGGGCACACATGACCCTGACTGTATCCAAACAAGTAAGGAGAATATGAAACATGATGAAAAAGATTGTGACTCTGGCCATGGCTGCTATTATGGCTATTTCTCTGGTGGCCTGCGGCAACACGGCCAGCCAGCCCACCGCCACCCCCACTCCCGAGCCCGTGGATCTGGCCGCCTTTGGTGAGAAGTACGTCACTGAGCAGCTGATGCCCCCCCTGCTGGACACCAACGAGGACATGGGCAAGCAGATTCTGGACGCCAGCTACGCTGGCCTGAGCGACCTGGACCTGGAGCAGTGCCTGGCCTATGTGTCCATGATGAGCATCAATAACACTGAGATGGTTCTGGTGCAGGCCAAGAATGCCGATGACGTGGCCAAGGTCAAGGAGATTTTCCAGGCCCGCATTGACAACATGCTCAACGGCGGCACCTTCTACCCTGAGACCATTGAGATCTGGCAGAACAACGCCGAGATCGTGGAGAACGGCAACTATGTGGCCCTGGTGGTGAGCACCGACAAGGACGCCATCGTGGAGGCGTTCAACGGCCTGTTTGCCTAATTGTTCCGGTCAACCGCCTGTTGCGCCCTCACAATTTGAGCATTTGGCAGAAATTTAGCCAGGCTACCCAACAGGCCCACACGGGGTGTTGCATTTGGCAGCACCCCGTGTTACCTTATAAAGAGCGATTTTGTCAACTGAGGTGACTGCCGTGGTATTCTCTACCCCATATTTTCTCTTTTTATATCTGCCCATGGTGCTGCTTCTGTACTACATTTCTCCGCTAAAATGGAGAAATTTGGTGCTGATGGTGGTAAACCTGATCTTTTACGGCTGGGGCGAGCCGGTGTATATCATCATCATGCTGGTCAACATCACCGCCAACTATGTATTTGGCCTGGTGGTGACCCGATGCAAACAAAGGGAAAACCAGCGGGGGGCCAAGATTGCTGTGGCTCTTTCCGTGGTGTTCAACCTGGCTTTGCTGGGCTTCTTCAAGTACTGGGATTTCCTGGCCCGATCCTTGGCAGGTCTGGGACTGCATATCATGCCCCAGTTCGGTCTGGAGCTGCCCATCGGTATTTCCTTCTACACCTTCCAGACCATGAGCTATACCATCGACGTGTACCGGGGGGACACCCGGGTGCAGAAGAACATCATCACCTTCGGCACCTTCGTCACCCTGTTCCCGCAGCTCATTGCTGGTCCCATTCTTCAATACAAGGATCTGGATGCCCAGCTGGAGCACCGGGACCACACGGTGGATCGGTTTGCTCTGGGTGTGCAGCGGTTTTGCGTGGGCTTGGCCAAAAAAGTGCTGCTGGCCAACAATCTGGGCAAGCTCTGGGACGTATATCTGGCCACACCGGGGGCGGAACTGACCACTCTGGGGGCCTGGTTGGGCATCATCGCCTTCTCCCTCCAGCTGTATTTCGACTTCTCCGGTTATTCGGACATGGCCATTGGCCTGGGGCGTATGTTGGGCTTTGAGTTTATGGAGAACTTCAACTACCCCTATATCTCCAAATCCGCCACCGAGTTCTGGCGGCGGTGGCACATCTCCCTGGGCAACTGGTTCCGGGATTACCTGTATATTCCCCTGGGAGGAAGCCGGGTGGGGAAAGCCCGCTTGATCTTCAACACCCTGGTGGTGTGGGCTGCCACTGGCATTTGGCACGGGGCCAGCTGGAATTTCCTCATCTGGGGCCTGTACTACTTCTGCTTCATTATGCTGGAAAAGCTGTGGCTGGGCAAATACCTGAAAAAGGCCCCAGCTGTTCTCTCCCACCTCTATGGCGTTTTCGTTGTGGTGGTGGGCTGGGCCATCTTCGCGGTAGAGGATTTCACTGCTATGGAGCTCTACCTCAAGGCCATGTTTGGCATGGGGGCCGGCTTGGTGGACAGCTCGGCGCTGTACTACCTCTTCAATTATCTGCCTATGCTGATCGTTGCCTGTGTGGCCGCTACTCCTCTGGCTGCCAAGGTGTGGCACAAGATTCCCGCCAAGGTGTGGAAGCCGGTGTTGCCGGTACTGGTGTGTCTGGCTTTGGTGGTGGCCACGGCTTACTTGGTGGACGGGACCTACAATCCCTTCCTCTATTTCCGATTCTAAGGAGGTGAACCGCTGTGAGTAAAAAATATGCATGGTTTATCACCGCTCTCTTCTGCGTGTTCATCTTTGGATTTGGGGCGGCACTGCTGATTTCCCCCGACCGGGACTTCTCCGAGCAGGAGAACCGGTATCTGTCCAAGTTTGAGGCGCCCACCCTGTCCACATTGAAGTCCGGCGAGTTCATGAAGGACTTTGAACAGTATGTCATCGACCAGTTTCCCCTGCGGGACCAGTGGATTCAGATGAAAGCCTGGTGTGAGCGCCTGGTGGGCAAACAGGAGAACAACGGGGTGTACCTGGGGACCGATGGTCAGACCCTCTTTGCCCAGTACACCAAGCCCGACCAGGACGATTTGCAGCGCCGGGTTGGTTACGTCAATCAGCTGGGGGCCAACGTGGAGGTGCCGGTGTATTTCGCTCTCATTCCCGACAAGAGCTTCGTGTGGGCCGACCGCCTGCCCAACCGGGCGCCCCTGGTGGACGACGGGTCCTCCATCCAGGAGGCCATGGGATTTACCAGTGAGGACGTGACCTACATCGACTTGCGGGACAAGCTGAACGGAGACGATGTGTTCTACCGTACCGACCACCACTGGAGCATGTTTGGCGCTTTCCAGGGCTATGAGGCCCTGACCCAGGCCATGGGGGTGGACACCGTGACTCCCGATGGAGAGCCCACTATGGTCAGCGACGCTTTCTATGGCACTACCTATTCCTCCAGCGGAGCGGGTTGGGTGAAACCCGATGAGATGTACACCTGGGTCAGCGAAGAGGGTATTACCGTCACGGCCTATCCCAAGGGACAGCCGGAGCCTGGGGTGCTGTACGACAAGAGCTTTTTGGAGAAAAAGGACAAGTACTCCATGTTCCTAGGTGGCAACAAGCCCCTGGCTGTGGTGGAGAATCCCCAGGCTCAGGGGGGCAAGTTGCTGGTGCTCCGGGATTCCTACTCCGATTCTCTGGCTCCCTTCCTGGCCCAGAGCTACCAGGAAGTGCACCTGTTTGACGTGCGCTACAACCTGAACTCTGTGAAGGAGTATGTGGAACAAAACGACATCGACCAGGTGTTGGTGCTCTTCTCCGCTTCCAACTTTGCCTCGGAGGCCAACCTGTTTGTCATGAGCCGCTAAAAACCCATAGAATTGTCTGACGCACAGTCCGCCTCTTTGGACTGTGCGTCAGTGCATATCTATGGAGGAAACACCTCCAGGTCACGGCAACGTTCCACAGCGTCCTGGGCACATCCGCGGAGATTTCCTCGGCATAGGCGCCGTGCACGGCCTGGAGATGATTGTGAGAAAAAGATACCATCCATCCCTGAAGATTTCCTGAAAAGTCCTGGTATTACCTGTAAAAGAACTGTGAACACTGGGGCTTTCAGCTACCTTTCAGCAAACGGGTATAGCATACTCTTAGAAGAATCGGATCACGGTGTCTGGGGGTATCTACATGAAAATTCTCGTGGTGGAAGACGATCGGCTGTTGGCGGACTCCTTGAAAGAGTTGCTGACCCAGAAGGGCTTCCAAGTGGAAGCGGTCTACGACGGGGAAGCGGGAGCGGACTACGCTCTGCTGGGCATCTATGATCTGCTGATTTTGGACGTGATGATGCCTAAATTGGACGGCTATCAGGTGGCCCGTCAGGTACGAGCACGCCACTGCGGTACCCCCATTTTGATGCTCACCGCCAAGGGGCAGCTGGAGGACCGGGTGGAGGGGCTCAACGCCGGAGCGGATTACTACCTCACCAAGCCCTTTGACACCCGGGAGCTGTTGGCCTGTATCAACGCCCTGCTCCGCCGTCAGGGGGGCGAGGTGGACGAGATGACTTTTGGCAACACCTCCCTGGACTTGTCCACCACCACCTTGGTGTGCGGGGACAAGCAGATCCGTCTGTCCGCCAAAGAGTTTGATATCATGCGCTATCTGCTCCAGTCGGGCGAAAAAAACCTGTCCAAAGAGGTAATCCTGGCCCGGGTTTGGGGGTATGACTCGGAGGCGGTGGAAAACCATGTGGAGGTGTATGTGGGGTTTTTGCGGAAAAAACTCCGGAGCATTGGCTCCAATGTACATATCCAAGCCGTGCGAAAGCTGGGCTATCATCTGGAGGTGAGCGAGAGTGATTAAGCGTCTGCGGTGGAAGTTTGTCCTCATCAACATGACCATTGTCACCATCATGCTCTGCGTCATCTTTTCGCTGCTCTACTCCTTCACCCGGGTGGATTTGGAGAACAAGAGCATTGCCATGATGCGCAGCATCGCAGATAATCCGGCGGGGCAGGGCAGTCCCACCGAACAGGCCCTCCAGGTGCGCCTGCCCTACTTCACTTTGCAGCTGGGCCAGGACCGGGAGATCATCGCCACCGGTGGCGGCTATTATGACCTGTCCAACCAACAATTTTTGCAGCAAGTGGCCCAGGCAGTGCTGGACACCCACGGACCTGTGGGGGTGCTGGAGGAGTATAATCTGCGCTTTTGCCGGGTGATGACCCCGGGCAATCAGACCTTGGTGTTTGCGGATATGTCCAGCGAACAGGCCACCTTGCAAAACCTGGTGCGCACCTGCATCTTCGTGGGGGTGGTCAGCTTTCTGGTCTTTTTGGGACTGAGTGTGTTGCTGGCCCGGTGGGCAGTGCACCCGGTGGAACAGGCGTGGCGGGAGCAAAAGCAGTTTGTGGCTGATGCCTCCCATGAGCTGAAAACTCCGCTCACCGTTATCACCACCAACGCAGAGCTGCTCCAGCAACCGGGGGTGGATGAGCAGGCGCGGGAGCGGCTGTCCGGCAACGTGCTGGGCACGGCCCGACACATGCGGACCCTGTTGGAGCAGATGCTGGAGCTGGCCAAGGGAGATCACCCATCCAGTCAGGCGGCTTATCAGCCGGTGGATTTTGGAGAAGTGGTGTCCCATGAGGCACTGGCCTATGAGGCGGTGTTTTTTGAAGAGGGGCTGGAACTGGAGAGCCGGGGTGAGACATCTGTTTCCGTTCTGGGTGACCCGGTGGAACTGCGTCAAGTGGTGGATATTTTGCTGGACAACGCCCGGAAGTACTCCAATCCAGGCGGGAAGACGGTGATGACCTTGCGCCGGGAAGGGCGGCGTAAATGCCTGTTGGCGGTATCCAATCCCGGCCCGGAGATTGCGCCCCAGGACTTGCCCCACCTCTTCCAGCGGTTCTACCGCTCCGACAGGGTGCGTACCCGGTCCGGCAGCTTTGGCTTAGGGTTGGCCATTGCCCAGAGCATGGTACAGCGCCACCGGGGGCGCATTTGGGCCCAGAGCCGCCAGGGAGTCAACACCTTTTATGTGGAGCTGCCCACCGCATGAACAAGAGGGAACGCCGAGAGGCGTTCCCTCTTGTTGGTTTGGTTAGCTTTAGCGTAACGACAACCCCCAGCTATGCTGGGGAGAGTAAAAAAGATTATATAGTGAAAAAACCTTCTGGTAAAATTGAGGTTGCGGTCGGCCAACTGCAACAACAAAG
>NZ_NFHE01000034.1 GCF_002161235.1 Pseudoflavonifractor sp. An85 | reverse complement strand
GACGCCGATGGAGAAGCACGAGCTGTATCTCGCTGCATAAAAAGCGGCCAGCAGCACATAGGCTACTGGCCGGGAAAACTTTATATTTTTTCACTGTCCTCTTGACGGGGAGCAGTTCAGCTTTCTTTATGGTTATGCTCGGATCAGGAGGCTTCCTTCGGTCTCGGTAGCCGTGACGGTGACTTGATAGGAGCCGGATTGCGAGATCTGCAGGTCAAATTGGGAGGTCTCTAAGTTATCATTTTGGTAGATGGGGCCTTCACCTTCCAACTGGATGACAACACCCAAGGTGCCTGTATCTACGCTCAACTCCAGATGCAACATATTTCCAGCGCTGAGCTCCAATGTGTGGGCGAAGGTGCCGTTTAAAATGGAGTAATCCATGTCCAACTCCTGAGGGTTGCTGGAAACACTACCTTTGAAGCGTGCGCCGTTGCCTGGACTCATGTTGAAAAAAGCGCTAAGATCAGGAATCGGACTCTGAATCAGCGTCTGGGATGGAGCAGGGGAAGCGGTAGGGGACACTGTAGCGGTGGGCTGCACAGAGGACGTGGCTATCTGGTGATTGCCTTTCTGGCAAGAAACCAGAGACCCGCTGCTCACCACGGCCAGACAGATAGCAGCTAAGGCTAGCGGCGGGGGACGCTTCCGTCTCCATTGAAATATATTGCGAATACGAAGCCCAGTTTCTTTGGCAGACTGAGAAAAGGGGGCAGAAAAGGGGGAACGAGGCGGAGTGGTGGGGCGCATGTTACAATTACCTCCTTTTTATGGTTCGGACCAAGCTACCAGGACATACTCTGGAACCTGGGAAGCATCAAACCGATAGTGAGCCTCCACCTGTGTCCGCCCCAAATAGTCCTCTTCCCGTCGGAATTGCCCAGCGTTGTGGAGAATGTAGGGCTGACCGTGGCGGTTGCGCAGGTCGGAGACCATGCCAATGTGTTTGCCCTGGTCAAAAATCACGATGTCTCCCGGTTGCCATTGGGAAATGTCGTGAATGTCTGTGGTCAGTTCCTGCCCATAGGCTTGGAAGAAAGCCCACAGATTTTTAACCCGGCGAAAGTCGATGTTGGCATCCCGGTACTGAATTTCGGGGTACCGCTGGGGATATGCCTGCACATCCTGGTCTACCATGTCCCGGAGGGAGTATCCGGCTTGGCGAAAGGCTCGCCAGATCACATCGGTACACACGCCGATGTTGGAAGGCGGATAGCCTCCGGGTACATACTGCCCATCGTATGTGGGATGGTTTTGGGCGTCTTGCTTGGAGCCCTGTAAAAAGTCCGTGTAATCATCCACACCGTTTTGATTGAAATCTTGGGGGCTGAGTATCACTTGGATGCCAAACTTTTGGGCGGTATACGTGGGTTTGGGTAAGATTCCATAGTACTGCAGGGTCAGAACCGTGGCCGTGACCGCCACAGCCACCAGGGTTAAGGCCAGAATCCATCTCTTTTTCTTCATGTTTGATTCCCCCTGACAGAGACGATTAATGGGAGGCCTTTTGCGCTGCGGCGCGGAGGATGGTCTCTCCATAGGCGCGGTGCTCTTGGGGTGGGAGGACGGTCAAAGCGGCCTCATCACAGGCCAGCTCCATGTCCTGCTCTACCTGACGGACCATCAACCACACCAGAGGGTTAAACCAATGGATGGCAGCGGCCCAGATGGCCACGACCTTGAGGCAGATGTCTTTGCGTCGGTAATGGATGAGCTCGTGAAGCAAGGCGTAGTCCAGCATCTGGTTGGCCTCCACATGCTCTGGGAGCATCAGCACCGGATGAACCACCCCCGCCAGCATGGGAACTTGAAGCCCTGGACAATGCACCAAAGGTGGGACACGGTTGGCGTTACATCGTTGGGCCTGAGCATGATACCGATTACAAATAACCTGGTCGGACACGGGGATGGACCACCGTTTCAGGTAGCGCCGAAGCCGAAGGTGAGACCCCACACTCCACAGAAACACGCCGCCCACGCCCACGGCCCACACCACACAGAGCACTTGAGCGATGGACAGAGATTGCGTTTGATCCTGGGCTTCTTCTGGAAGGGTGGGAAGCGGCTGGCTACTGGGAGGAGCGGTGGCAGCCACTGGACGGTCCAATGCTGGGGCAGGGATTTGAACGGGTGTAGTATGTGGAAAGGTGAAAACCAGGGGCACAGCCAAACGCAGACACAATAGTAGCCACACCACACATCTCCATCGGGCAGCATAACGGGACCGAGTCAACCGAGACAGGCCCATGATGGCCAAAACCAGGACGCTGCCACCCAGGGACAAGGTGAACAGCCCCAGCAAAAACTCATCCATGATTTCCTCCACTGAGTTCGTCCAGCAGGGAGCGGAGTTGATCCACATCCTCTTTTGCCATGCCGCCCTTAGCCAGAGCGGCCACAAATTTGGAAGGCGATCCGTCATACAGCTTGGAAAGAATGGAACGGCTATCAAAGGCGCGATAGTCCTCCTGGCTGACCAGAGGGGTGTATCGGTTTAATTTTCCGTCTCGTTTTGCCGAAACAAAGCCCTTTTCTTGTAGCCGGGTCAAATAGGTGTTGATGGTGTTTGAGGCCAGACCCAAAGGCTCTAACGACTGTTCCAGTTGCGCACGGGTGGTATCGGGGCCGGATGCCCACAGGGCTTTCATGACTTCCAACTCGCTATCCGGCAGACGCTTCACAAAAATCACCAACTTCATATGTAGTAGATAATAATATACTACACTTGAAGTAAGTGGTTGTCAAGGGAGTGCCTATCTTTTTGCAAGGAACAAGCCTTTCCTGCATACACAATGGGTAGGAAGGGGGAGGGCTATGCGTGCGAAATTTCTCCGATTGCACCATGTGCAGCGAAAGGACGATGCTCCGGATGAAGTCTGTCGTGAGTTCATCCACGCATTTCAAAGAGGGCTTCTGTTGACGTGGAAGGAGCAGGGACTTTTGAGTGAAGACGTATGTGCAGCAGTTTTGGAGCGGGTGGGGGAGCTATGATCTCGGTGGCCAGTTATTGCCGGGTATCCACCGATAAAGAGGATCAGGCCAACTCCTTTGCTGCACAGCAGCGGTATTTCACCCAGTACATAGCTCAGCACCCACAGTGGAAGCTGCATGCCGTATATGCAGACCAGGGGATCACCGGTACCAGCGCCCTGAAGCGCCCACAGTTTCTCCGCATGATTCAGGATGCAGAGCATGGTAGGTTCCAAATTATTTTGACCAAGGAGGTCAGCCGATTTTCCCGTAATTTGCTGGACACCATCGCCTATACCCGAAGGCTGAAAGCCATGGGGGTGTTTGTGGTTTTTCTCACAGACGGCATCAACACCCAGGAGCCGGATGCAGAGCTGCGCCTGTCCATTATGGCCTCTATGGCTCAGGAGGAGAGCCGCAAAACATCCGCCCGGGTAAAATGGGGACAGACCCGTCAAATGGAGCGGGGGGTGGTGTTTGGCCATTCGATGCTGGGGTATGACGTGAAGGACGGAATTATGACGGTCAATCCAGAGGGAGCCAAGTTGGTACAGCGGATTTTTCACATGTATGGAGTGGAAGGGCTGGGAAGCGGCCAAATTGCCCGCATCTTGACTGGAGAAGGGATTTTAACGCCCGCGGGAAAGAGTAAGTGGACACCTGGCTACATTCTGAAAATCCTGAAAAATGAAAAGTATATGGGAGACTTGGTGCAAAAGAAAAGCTATACCCCCGACTATCTGACCCATCGGAAGAAGGTCAACCGCGGAGAGGAACCCACTGTGATGTTGTCGCAGCACCATACACCGATTATATCCCGGCCTCTGTGGGACATGGTCCAGCGAGAGCGGAGGGGGAGGCAGCGGAAATCGGCTGGAGGTGCATCGGTGCAGCATGCGCTGTCTGGTAAAATCAAATGCGGACTATGTGGGGCAAACTTTGTGGCGCGGCAGAAACGATGTTCCAACGGGACCACTATGCTGCGGTGGAGCTGCTCTACGGTGGTGCGAGGCGGAACGTGCGAGGTTGGGCGTCTTCTCCGAGACGATGACGCGAGACATATGCTCCATCAGGCTCTAGGGGCTTTGAACATAGATTGGAATGAAATCGGAGAGGCGCTGTTGGCTATGATTCAAGAAGTGGAAGAGGGGAAAGGCAAACGACATCAGGAGATGTGGCAGAGCCTGCAGCGAAAAAAAGAGGCGGTGATGGATGCCTACTTTTCCGGTGATATTACTGTCCAAGATATGCAGTGCATGAAAGAGCGATATCAGAGACAACAGGATCAGCTGGACTATGACCGAGTGGAAGACGTGCAGCCGTGGGGAAATCGTGGACAGGAGATGAAACAGGTGTTGGATGCCCTGCTTCAAGGAAGGCTATCCAGCGATGCGCTGTGTCGCATGCTCATCCAGGAGATTGTGGTCTATCCGGACCGGCATGTGGAGCTGACCATCCGTGGGTTGCCCCATGTTTTTATGTTTTCGGAGGAGGCCTAAACTCTTGCCAGCTATGGAAACTCACTTTATAATGATGGTATTTCAAGGAAAAGGAGAGAGATTCATGGCCTCTTCCATTGTACAGCAGCTCTTTGACTTGCAAGATATGACCTATCAGGCCTTTCAATGTAAACTGATGCCCACCGTTGACCCGAACGTGGTGATTGGGGTACGTATGCCAGATCTGCGCCGTCTGGCCAAGCAACTGCGTAACACGTCAGAAAGCCAGGCATTTCTCTCCCAGCTGCCTCACACATACTATGAGGAAAATAATTTGCACGGATTGCTTTTGTGCGAAGATATGGATTATTCCCATACTGTCCAGGAGTTGGAGCGTTTCTTGCCCCATGTGGACAACTGGGCCACCTGTGACTTGTTGGCTCCCAAGGCGTTCCGCAAGCACCCCGAAGCCCTTCCGCAACAAGTATATCAATGGCTTCAGGCGGAGCATCCATACACAGTACGGTTTGGATTGGGTGTTTTGTTGCGGTTTTATCTGGATGACTGCTTTCAGCCTTGTTATCTCGATTGGGCTGCCCAGGTGAACTGGGAGGAATACTACGTAAAGATGATGGTGGCGTGGTACTTTGCAGAGGCTTTGGTCAAGCAGCCGGAGGCGGCGTTGCCATACTTACTGGAGCATCGGCTGTCTCCTTGGATTCACAACAAAACCATTCAAAAGGCTATGGAGAGCTACCGAATTTCCCCGGACCAAAAGGAATTTCTCCGAACCTTGCGAAGGAAGTAGATAGAATTGATTTATGTCATATGTCGATGATGTTATTGACATATGACATAAATGGTTTTATGATAAAAGAAACCAGAGGCGGAGGGGATGTCTATGCCCAGACCAACCAAGTGCAGACGTGTGTGCCACTACCCACATACCCTGGAGTTTTTCCCCACTATGGCAGGGGAAGAAAAGCTGCCGGTGATTCTGACCGTAGATGAATATGAAACCATTCGCCTCATTGACCGCGAGGGGATGAGCCAGGAGCAGTGCAGTCATTCCATGCAGATTGCCCGCACCACGGTGCAAAAGATTTATGGCAGCGCAAGAAAGAAGCTAGCAGACGTTCTGGTGGAGGGATTGCCTTTGCGCATAGAGGGTGGTGATGTGCAGCTGTGCGACGGAGCGCCCTCGGGATGTCCCCAAGCCGGTTGTTTCAAGCGAGACTACCACCAACGCTATCAAAAACCAAAAGGAGATACGGTTATGAGAATTGCAGTGACCTATGACAACGGGGAAATTTTTCAGCGCTTTGGGCACACCAAGAACTTCAAGGTGTACGATGTGGAGCAGGGAAGAGTGACAAACAGCACTGTGGTGGACACCAACGGCAGCGGACACGGGGCCTTGGCCGGAGTTCTCACGGCGTTGCATGTGGATGCAGTCATCTGCGGTGGCATTGGCGGTGGCGCTCAAAATGCTTTGGCAGCGGCTAATATCCGTGTGTATGGCGGGGTGTCTGGTCAGGCAGATCAGGCAGTAGAGGCTTTGTTGGATAACAAGCTGGAGTATAATCCCAATGTGCAGTGCAGTCACCATGGAGAGCACCACCACGATCATGAGCACACCTGTGGAGAGCATGGTTGCGGAGAGCACCACCATTGCTCCCATTCCTGATGGGGTAATGTCGGCTTTTTACACGTTCCCCTGCGGAACCTTTGCAATCGGCCAGGAAGAGGATTTCATTGTTTCAATTCAAAAGGTTCCGACGATTCTCGGTGAATTGGACAGACCTACCCGGCTTACGGATGCTCTGGCCCAGCAACTGGACGAGTATTTTCAGGGGAAGCGGCAGCAGTTTGATGTGCCATACGCACTGAGAGGAACGCCGTTTCAAAATCAGGTGTGGGCACAGCTATGTCGGATTCCCTACGGGGAGACCCGGAGTTACCGAGATGTTGCGCAGGCTTTGGGCAATCCCCAAGCCTGCCGAGCGGTGGGGATGGCCAACCATCGGAACCCACTCATGATCTTGGTCCCGTGCCATCGGGTGATTGGAGCCGACGGCTCTCTGGGTGGATACGCCGGAGGGATAGACACCAAACAGTTTTTGCTGGAATTGGAACAAAAGTACAGATTTTAAACACCGGAGAACAGGTTTTCCTGTTCTCCGGTGTTTTGTTCATAATTTATATGTAGACACGGAACTGGAAATAGGCTACACTGAATCTACTACAAATGAAAGGAGAGATGTCACAGTGAAGCTACTGTGTCACATCTTAAAATACGTGGCATGTGCGTTGGTGATATGCCTGGTGTTGGGGATTGTGTCGGTGTTTGCCATTCATATGCGGGTTACCGCTGTGGGGAGTGAACGGATCCTGACCGTGGAAGAAGCTACTGAGCTGGATGACGTGGATTGCGTCCTAGTGTTGGGGTGTGGGGTCAAGTCGGATGGCACACCCAGTCTTATGCTCAAAGATCGCTTGGAACGTAGCATCCAGCTCTATGAGCAAGAAATAGCCCCAAAATTACTCATGAGTGGAGATCACGGACAACCAGATTATGATGAAGTGGGAACGATGAAGCAGTACGCCATGGATGCAGGTGTGCCGTCTTCGGATATCTTTATGGATCATGCCGGCTTTTCCACGTATGAGAGCATGTACCGGGCCAAAGAAGTGTTTCAAGCCAAGAAAATTGTGATTGTATCCCAGGAGTACCATTTGTATCGAGCGATATACATTGCACAAGCGTTGGGACTGGATGCCTATGGCGTGGCAGCGGATGGCCAGAATTACGCGGGACAGTGGGGCAGAGATGTGAGAGAAGTGTTGGCGCAGGTCAAGGACTTTTTCACAGCCATATTCAAGCCTGAGCCCACTTACCTGGGAGATGCGATCCCTGTATCAGGGGATGGGAATGTCACCAACGACTACATGTAACGAACGTGGCCCTCAGAACTGATGTTCTGAGGGCCACAAAATTTGATAGGCCTGACAGCACCAAGAGGCCGCAGGTTCAACCAGTGCTACAAAGAAAAAATACCGTCGACAATTTGTCGACGGTATTTTCTGGTCCGAGTGACAGGACTTGAACCTGCGGCCTCTTGACCCCCAGTCAAGCGCGATACCAAACTTCGCCACACCCGGATATTTAGTTTTCTTGGTCGATCGACCTTTGATATATTAGCACAGAGATGCTGAGAATGCAAGAGGAAATTTGCTTTTTCACAAAGAAATTTTTTGATGATGCAGCCGGAGGTGGAAGCGTGCGCTCCACCCCCGGCCAAAGCGTTAGCCCAGCTCCTCCAGCCGGTCCAGAATTTCAATCAAACGGACGTCGCCGCCAGCGGGGGGAGTCCAGTCCACATGGACACAAGAAGCGCCCTGACGTTTCAGATCATCGAAAAAGCTGGGAAGTCCCAGGTTGATGACAGACAAGCTGTTGCCAAATAATTTCTGTTCCACGATACTTCCTCCTTATTTCGACACGGTGAGAATGGCCAGCTGGGCCGCCTGAGCGTTGGATTCCAACACGACAACCCCTTGCTCCTCCAACAAACCCTTCTGCGTGGCATAGTCCTGCATGTCCTCATATGTGCCGCAGATGGAGGCAATGAATATCACTTGACGGCCCTGTTCGGCCAGAATGGCCTTGGCCTGGGCCACTTCCTCTGCCGCCACGTGGGCGGGATTTTCGTGGGAGCCATATCCAATCTCCACGTCGAACAGAATCACAGCGGTGGAGGGGTCCAGAGCCTCTTGCAACAGGCGTTCTCCACGCAGAGAGGGCTCAATCATGGGATGGGGCTTTCCTACCGTGAAGGCGTCGTCACCCAGGTCCAGAACCGTATGGCCCTGAGAAGGAGCGGTGCCGTCCAAAGCCAGCCGAGCGTCCAGAGCGATATTGGAATACACATCGCCCAGAGCCTGCTTCATCAGCAGCATGGACTCGTAAGCCAAGGTGCCGCCGCAGTATAGACCACGAATGTTGGTTTGCTGGGCATCCAGTTTTTCGCGGAGAGTTTGGGCCATGGCAGGGAGTGGATCGTGACCTTGGCGCAGATCGTCGGGCCGCCCCACCTTGGCCAGTTCCAGCGCCTTGCAGGCGGCTTCTTCCAAGGTATGTACCATGTAAAGGCCGTTGGCATCCATGTTCTCGTCCCCACCCAGGAAGCACACCACGGTGGGCTTTTGGCTCTGCTGGAGCTGATGCAGCATGCGCTCCATCACCGAGGGGGCAGGGGGCTTGGAAATGACCACCATAACATCGGTTTCGGGATCGTCTTGCAGGAGCTTGATGCAATGCCCCATCATTTTACCACCGATGACCTCTTTCAGGTCTCGTCCACCGGTGCCCAGAGCCTGGGAGATACCGCCACCAAAATTGCTGATGAGGGTCATGACCTCTTGCAGACCGGTACCGGATGCGGCAGCCAGTCCGATGTTGCCCCGACGCAGCTTGTTGGCAAAGCCCAGACCCACGCCGTTGATGACAGCGGTTCCGCAGTCAGGACCCATCATCAGCAGGTCTCGCTCCAGAGCCATATCCTTGAGGGTGTTCTCATCCTCGCAGGAGATGTTATCGCTGAACAAAAGCACGTGGCAGTTTTCCCGCAGCAGCTTCTTGACTTCCCGCACGGCGTATTTGCCGGGCAGGGAGACCACCGCCAATTTTGGATCAGACAGGCGAGCGGCGGCATCTGCCACAGTCTTCACCACCTGGGTGTCCTGCTGCTCCATCTTGGCACTACGGCTGTTGAGAATCTCCTGAGCCATGGCCAGAGCTTCTTCGATGATTGCTTCCGTCTCGGCCTGAATGGCAAAAATCAGATCATTGGGGTTGGCGGCCTCGCCCTCGGCGGCCAAAAGGCCGGAGGCGCGCATGATATCTTTGTTCATATCGCTGCCCATCATCACGGCCACCTGCTTGGTGGAGCCGATATGCTGACCCACCTTACTAGAGAGAAGCATCAAGGTAGCAGAATCATAGTAGCTGTTTTTCTGAACTACATTTTTGAGAATCATGATCTATTTCCTCCTGTCAATCAAATGCCCAATTCTTCCGCCAGGGCCAGCAAAGCATCTTTAAAAGGCTCGATGGGAAGGGTAGACATACCCGCGCCCACCATGCCGACGCCTGCACGATTGGAGGCGATGGCGGTGTTGAGAATGGGGGTTACGCCGCTTTCCACCACTTTCATTACGTCAATGCCGCAGGGCGTGCCCCGGAAATTCAACGTGGGGATCTGGTAGCGGGGGTGTTCTCCCAATGTGATGGAATACATGGCTTCGGTGGTTTCCCGAGCCACATCCACGCTAGGGGCGCCCAAGAACTTCACGATGGCAGGGGCGGTAATCATGGCGCAGCCGCCGAAGCCACCCACCTCCATGATGGCGGAGTCACCCAAGTCCGGGTTGGCATCTTCCTCCGTGAAGCCAGGGAAGTATAGGCCCTGTACCATGGGAGAAGGGGCGGTGAACCAACGACCGGGCAGACCGCTGATGCGAATACCAAAGTTGACACCATTTCGGGCAATGGCGGTGACCAGGGTGGACCCGGGTACGCCGTCGGCCAAGTCTGCCGCCAGCTTGTTGGCGGCCATAGCCAAGTTCAGGAAGAATTGATCGTTGCCAACACCGATGAATTTCAGAACATTTTCTGCCTCATCTCCAGCCAGCCGTGCCAGAAGATAGCCGTAGTTTTTGATAAATAGGGCGGTGCCAGCATGATTTCGCATGTGGAGCTCATCCCCCATGGCCAGTCCCTGGGCCATCATGGGGGCCAAGTCGATGCCGCCAACCTCGTGGATCATCTTGGAGAATACCGGCCCAGCCACTTCTCGCATCCACTTCAGCCGATCCAGGGTGCGTTGGGAGTACTCGCCAAACCGGAGACCCACGCCGCTACCCTCACTGATGTTGGCATAGCTGCGTCGTCCTGTGTTGCGGTCTTCCACCACCCACAACGGCATGGACCAAGTGGTCAAGCCGGTCATGGGGCCCACAGCGCCGAACTCGTGGCAAGGCTTATAGGTAATAGTACCGTCTGTGGCCATCCTCTTGGCTTCGTCAATGTTTTTAGCCAAGCCCTCGTTGAGCAAAGCGCAGTATACGGCGCCCTGCATGGGAGGACACATATCTTCAAAGGCGATGGGAGGGCCGGCATGGAGAAAGGTGGTAGGGGTCAACCCTTCCAAAACCTCGTGGGCAGGCTTCACATCCACCAGAACGGGATCTGCAGACATCAGACGATCCAGAGCGATTTGATTTGCTTTGAGCATAGTTACCTCCGTTTCCTAGTTGGGGGGAGGGGGCATGCCACCGAGTGGCATGCCCCCTGTTGGTGGTGATTAGAACAGCTGAATGAGAACATTGTATACGTTGCGCAGACCCAAGAACAGGGTGACAGCCACAGCGACAATGCCAACCACGTTGGACAGCACTTTATTGCGAAGCTCGCCCATGAGCTTTTTGCTGTTGGCCACAATCATCAAAGCGATGGCGATGAAGGGCAGAGAGAAGCCGCTGACGGCTTGAGCTACAACGATGATCTGGGTGGGGGTCTTGCTGAACATGGCAAATGCGGTGCCGAAGGCAATGACCACGGTGCCCAGGATCTTGGCAGGCATACTCATGCTACCGCCTTCCCACTTGAACAGACGGCTGTAAATGGACCGCATGGTGTAGGACACGGCCACAGCAGAGGAAAGACCGGCGGCGGTAAGGCCAATGTCACCGATGATGCGGGCCCAGCTGCCCAAAACAGGCTCCAGAGACTGGGTGAAGACCAGGGGGCTAGTGACCTGGGTGCCGGTGTTGTACAAGGCAGCGGCGCTGGTGATGAGCATGGACAGGGTGATGACCACGCCAATGAGAATGTTAAAGCCGATGTCGAATTTGGCGTCGTCCATCTCGTCAATGGAGTGATACTTCTCCTGGCAGGAGATGGAGTGCACGATCAGGTTAATGCCCACCATGGTGGTGCCGATGAGAGCCAGAGCGCTGACGGTGCTGCCCTCGGGCAGGCTGGGGATGATGCCCTTGATGACGGCGCCCCAATCGGGACGGATGACCAGAGCAGTGATGAGGAAGAGGATGCCCATGAGGCTGACGAACACCTGCATGATGACCTCCAGGGTCTTATAGGAGCCCAGCCAGGTGGTACCCAGGGCAAATAGGCCGATGATCAAAGCGGCGATGGGGATGGGAATGGAGAAAATGTCTGCCAAACCGTTGGCGGCACCGATCTCATTGCCAGCTTGGAAGGCAAAACACACGGCCAAAACGGTCAGGAAGAAGACCGCGCGGACCACCCATTTCCAAACCACGTTGTTAGGGGCTACGGCCACAGAGGAATCCACCAGGTTCATGCCGGTGGCCAGTGTGGTACGGGCGGACATTTCCATCAAGATGACCAGTGCAATGCCGGAGAATACCACGGCCCACAGCAGTGCATAGCCAAAGTTTACGCCAGCCACCGTACATGTGGTAATGGTACCAGGGCCGATGAAGGCGCTGGTGATGATGGCGGCAGGTCCCATGTTGCGAAGTTTCTGTCTGAAGCTTTTTTTCATGACTACTTCCGTCCTTTCTCTTTGTCCCACAATTCCTTGACCGCAGTCAAGATTCCATACAAAATATCCGAACCGGAGGAATGCCCCACGGAGAGGAGAATCTGCTTGGGAGCTTCCCAGTTCTGTCCCAGATGATAGAGCACGTCCAGCACCGGCGTGGCCACATATCCCTTCATGGCCAGATCCAAGTAGCTGGCGCTGATCTCGTTGGTACGATGGAGCAGGGGGAAAATGGTTTGGCTGAGCAGAGGAATGTATGCAGGGGCGTAGCGATGAAGAGCGGCTAAAACGCCCAAAAGCATGTCATCTCCCGATGGGGTCAGACCTTGCCCCAACCCTACGCAGGCATAGCAATGTTGGGTCACCGCTTCTTGGCCACCAGCAAATAAGGCTGGGAGCAGTTGACCAAGATGGTGGGTCAACGACGCGTAAACCTGGCCCATCATATCTGGGGTGTTTTTTTGTGTTTGCTGTAATTGTTCAAATGTCTGCCATTCGTCGCTCCAGGTATGGGGAAGTGTTCCTGGCGTAACTTGCGTATCAACCACTTCCATATGTTGAGCCCACGGAAAGGTGAGAGTACCATCTACCATGAGCCCTGCCGATGTGGCTTGCACCGGCTGTCCAGGCTGGAAGGGTTGCGTATTTAACTCCGGTACATAGAGGGAGTGGGGCAGGATACCGAAGTCAAACCGGTGAAGGCAAACCAGCGGTCCACCGGAGAGCCGAATGTTGCAGCTGTTGTGAAAGACGCTATGTATCTCGCCGGTCCAATCAGAGGGCAACATTGGAGTGCCTACTTTGGTAATGTGCATGAGCCACCTCCTCTCAGAGCCATTGAGTTAAGCCGTAGATAATTCCTCCTGTGATGGTAACCAGCACCAAGGCAAAGGGAAGGAGTTTTCTTAAAACGTTGCCCTCTTCTCCAGCACAACCAGCAGTGGTGGTGCCAAGCAAAATGGTGGAGGGGCCCAAGACGGTTCCAATGGCTCCGCCCACCGTCTGTGCCGAGAGGAGAATCCCCGGCGGAAGCGAGAGAAACGATGCCGCCGAGCGCTGAAACTCGCCCAACAGAATGTTGGAGGAGGTGTTGGAAGAGGTGACAAAGGCACCCAGGATGCCCACAAAAGGGGCAGCCAATCCGTAGAGAGGGCCAAAGACGGAGGTGACACCTTCTGCTACTACTTCCATAGCTCCTGTTCCCCGCAGCACTTGGGCACAGATGAGAAGAAAGAGGATGCCCAGGGATACCGGCACCATTTTCTTCCCTGTTGCCCGCAAAACCTGGGGGAAGTCCTGCGCGTGGAGCATGCGTTTTTGAGAGAGCAGCCACCAAGAGAGAAGCACCGTGATGACCAGTACGCCGCCTGCGTGAGATAGCGGGGTGAGGGTACCATAAGCGCTTTGGGCTTGGTTGACATATCCCAGGGAAGTCTGAGTATAGGGTGTGGCCAGATGAATGGAAAACCGGCTCAGTAGCCCGTGAATGGGAGGCACCAAAAAGACCAGTACCGAGACCACCGCCAGAATGCCAAAGGGAGCGACTGCCAAACCAGGGGAGCATGTCCCAGGCTCCGAACTGACCTCTGCCGTTCCGTTCACCACTGGAGAGGGAAGGCTCCAAGGCTTGGTATACCAACCCAACTTCATGACTACAACGGCAAGGAGTAGAGCCAACGTGGTGGGGAGGAATGCGGCCACAGTGGGGTTAAATCGGGCACACAACAACTGTCCTCCACCTTGTATGGCGGAAATGAGCAACACCATGGGGCCCATGTGCCACAGAGCTTTTCCCTTACCATAACTCCAACAGATGGCGGCGCCTCCTGCCAGATTGCATCCCCACAGCAAAAGGCCGGTGAGAAGCACGGTATACGGCGGTGTGTCCTGCTGGGTGAGCACATTCCATGCAAGTCCCAAGGTACCAAAGGTATTGGCCCAGGCGTGTCCCATCAGTGTCATCATCACAGCGGATAAGGGCTTGACACCCAAGGAGATCAAAATGGGGGCACATACCGCCACCGGAACACCAAAGCCGGAGATCCCTTGCAAAAAGCTGGAGAACAGCCATCCGAACAGGAGGATGGACATCAATGCATCTTGGGTCAACTGCAGCGCCACGGTACGCAGTACCGGAAAGGCTTTGGCCTGGACCAGCATTTCGTAAAGAAATACAGCGGGCCATATGGCCAGCAGAATGGAGATGGAATTCCACGCTCCCTTTCCTACTTCCCATGCCAGCATTCCGGGACCAGCTCCCTGTACCCACCAGCCTACCAGTACAGCAGCTACGGCGCCTGCCAGAGCTGCTTTCGGCGTGGGCAGACGGAACACACCGATGGTGATGAAGAGCAACAAGATGGGGGACACAGCCAGTAGCCAGTGTCCCAGGGCGCTCATGACAGACGCTCCTGAATCATGGAGTCAAAGGCGATGATGGCTTTGGCAAAAGCCTCAAAGGGGACACGGGAGAGGCCTGCTCCAATCATGCCCACGCCGGGTTCTTTGCTGACAATGGCGGTGTTCAGCCCGGGTTCGATTCCCGTTTCCACTACCTTCATCAGATCGATGCCCAGAGGGAGTCCGGCAAAGTTCTGGTTGGGAATGGTGTAAGAGGGGTGTTCACCCATGGTGATGTTGCGCATGAGTTGGGTAAACGCTTGGGCCTCGTCGGTGTCGGGAATACCGATCAACCGCACAATGGCGGGGGAGGCGGCCATGGCGAAACCGCCAAATCCGCCTACTTCCATGATGGCGGAGTCTCCCAAGTCGGGGTTGGCATCTTCCTGGCTGTATCCGGAGAAGTACAAACCTTCCACCAGGGGAGCAGGAGCGGTAAACCAGCGACCGGGCATACCGCTGACTCGAATGCCCACCTCTACACCGTTGCGGGCGATGGTGGTGACCAGGGTGGAGTACTCCACACCTGACGCGGCATCGGCGGCGCTCTTGTTGGCGGCCATGGCGAAGTTCAAGAAGAACTGATCGTTTCGGGTGGTGAGGAATTTCATCACATCATTGAGGTGCTCTGGGGGACAGACCTGGGCCAAGGGGGCAGCTAGACGGTGGAGCAGCACCATGGATGCTGCAATGTTTCGCATATGCAGCTCGTCTCCCATGGACAGTGCCTGGGACATGATGGCGCTGAGGTCCAGCCCACCTAAGAGGTGAACCGCATCCCGCAAAACCGGAGCCAACACTTCCTCAATCCATTTCAGACGACGGATGGTGTTGGGGGTGCAAGCACCAAAGCGAATGACGTCTCCGGCGCCTTCGTTGATGGTGCTGAAAGCCAGATTTCCGTGGGTTTCGTTTCTCACCACCAGCAGGGGCATGGAATAGGAAGTGACGCCGGTCATGGGGCCGACTACACCACGTTCGTGGCAAGGGAGGAAGCGAATGGAGCCGGATTGGGCCAGTGCGGCGGCTTCCTCCCGGGAGGCGGCCAAGTTTTCATACATCAGTACGGCGTGTACCGCTTCCTTCATGGGGGCGCACATGTTGCTGTATGCAATGGGTGGTCCTGCGTGAAGAAGGGTGTGCCGGTCAAAATCCTTCAAAACGGCCCCGGCAGGCTGGATGTCAATCAGCCGGGGAGAGGCGCTTCTCAACCGAGCAAGTGCTTCGGTGTTGGCTTGTTGTATCATGGTGCATCTCCTTTCCGTGATCTCGCAATGAGATCATGGCAGAGTTTTGTTCTATGTGTCAATTATATACAGCGATCGCCTTACAGTCACTGTACAGCATTACGAAAAAGGATGCAGTGTATTGTGATTCATGCACAATGAAAGAGAACGATTACCCTTGGTAGATGGCAGTTCCGCTGGTTCCCTCCATGGCTTCCTCCAGTTTATCAATGGAGGTAATGACCACTTCTTTTCCGCCACTGGCCAGGTAACCCAAGGCGGCTTCGATCTTGGGCTTCATACTTCCAGGGGGGAATTGCCCCTCGTCCATGTAAGCTCTGGCTTCCGTGGTAGACATGCGCAAAATGGGGCGTTGGGTGGGCTTTCCAAAGTCTACATACACCTGATCCACACCAGTGAGGATGACCAGTTTGTCCGCCTGGACATCACGGGCGATGATGGCGGACACCAAATCCTTGTCCACCACTGCTTCCACGCCTACATATCGATCTCCGTCCACGGCTACAGGAATACCACCGCCTCCGCCGGTAACCACAATGTGGGACTGATCCAAAAGGGATCGCACGGAATCCCGCTCGATGATGCGAAGGGGTGTGGGGGAGGCTACTACACGCCGCCAGCCCCGTCCAGAATCCTCTTTGAGCACCATGCCAGGGTTTTCCTGCTGCAGCTGTTTTGCCCGCTCTTGGGAGTAGAAGGGGCCGATGGGCTTGGTGGGATTTTGGAAGGCGGGATCCTTCTGGTCAACAATCACCTGGGTGACCACGCTGGTGATTTTACCCTGCACCTGCTTTTCTTTGAAAGTGTTGTGCACCGCACGCTGGAGCATATAGCCCAGCTGGCCCTGGGTTTGGGCTCCACACAGATCAATGGTCTGAGGGGCCACGTCGGGGGCGGCAGCTTCTACTTGGAGAAGAATATTCCCCACTTGAGGGCCGTTTCCATGCACTAGAACGATGCGATATCCCTTTTTGTACAGGTCTACAATGGGGCCACAGCAGGCCATGACGTTTTCAAACTGCTCCTCTACGGTGCCTCGCTGTCCTTCTTTCAAAATGGCGTTTCCGCCAATGGCAATGACCAGAGTTTCAGCCATAAAAACCTTCCTTTCTTAGGTGAGAGTGAGAGATTGGGCAAAGGCTTTCAAAGCCTGGGTGAAGCAGTCCATAGGAGCGCGGACAATGCCTGCGCCCACCTGCCCCACACCGGGTTGCTTGTGGGCCATGCCTGTGTTGATGACTGGGGTGATGCCGGTGTCCACCACCTTGCGTACATCAATGCCCATGGGAGCGCCTCGGAAATCCATGGTGGGAATGGTGAGTTGGCGGTTAGCTCCCTGGGTGATTTGGTACATAGAACTGGTGTAGTCCATGGCGGCCTGTACCGATTCGGCCCCCACAAAGCGCACCACGGCGGGGGAGGCACCCATGGTAAACCCGCCGATGCCATAGGTTTCGGTGATGGCGGAGTCGCCCATGTCGGGGTTTGCATCTTCAGGGCCGTAGCCGGGGAAAAACAGACCTTCCGGCATGAGGACGGGGGCTTGGAACCACTGGTCACCCAGGGCGGAAATTTTGATGCCGAAGTTGGTGCCGTTGCGGCTCATGGCGGTGACTAGGGTGCAATAGGGAATGTTTTTCACGGTGTCGCAAATGCTCTTGCAGGCGGCCATGGCCAGGTTGAGGAAGAACTGGTCGTTGCCGGTGATGAAATCCGTCACTTCGCCCAGGACCTGGGGATCGTCGATGACCCGCACCAGAGAGGGCATGAGAGTGCGGGCAAATAGAGAAGAGGCAGCAATATTTCTCTGGTGCATCTCATCTCCCATGGACAGTGCCTTTGCCATAATCACCTTCAGGTTGAAGGGGCCGTGGAGCTCAACGGCACGGTTGAGGGCGGGAGCCAATGTCTGCTCCAGCCATTTCAGTCGGGCAATTACGGTTTCATCGTTGGCGCCAAAACGCATGACCTTACCCAGACCTTCGTTAATGGTACAGTAGGCTACGTTACCAAAGGTTTTGTTTACCACTCGGAACAGGGGCATAGACCAGGTAATCATACCTGTCATGGGGCCTACGCATTGGACGTTGTGGTTGGGGCGGAAGCGGATGCGCCCCTCCTGGATGAGCTGAAGGGCTTCCTCGTCGGTTTGGGCCAACCCCTCATATCGAATGGCGCCCAGTACAGCGCCTTGCATGGGGCCGCACATGTCTTCCCAGGCCAGGGGCGGTCCAGCGTGGCCGATGGTGTACTTGTCCATGTCGGGCAGTACCTCATGGGCATAGACCATGCCGGTCCACTCCGGATCACTGGCATCCATGCGGGAGAATCCTTCGCGGTTTGCTTCCTCTATGGGGTTTCCGGGCAAAGTCTGCAATTTGGCCAAGATTTGGGCCAACTCCACATCGCCACCTGCGGGGGGACGCCAATCCACTTGCACGGCGGGGACCTTTTGATCCTGTACAGCTTGGCAAAATACATCGACACCCACGTTGGCCACCGCCAGTTGGGAGGCGAAGAGCTTCTGAATGTGTTGCATGTTCATGGAGATACTCCTTTCATTCCTGACGCTGACGGCGGATGATACCGGCGGCCAATCGGGCGGCCTGGGCGTTGCAGGAGGCGACCACAGCTCCGGCCTGTTCCAGAATTTGAATCTGATGGCTGCGCACCTGAGGATCGGTTTCAGTGGCAGTTACCGAGGCCAAAATCACCAAGTCCCGCCCATCTTGGGCGGCGATCTCTTTGGCGCGGCGTATGGCGGGAGCCAATTCACCGGCGGGGTCTGCATGGGTTCCGTATCCACCCACACAGTCCAGCAGCAGCACTGCCACATCCGGGTCTGCTGCCTCCCGCTCCATGCGTTCTACCCGCTGGCGGAAGTCGATCATGGGATGGGGCATTCCGTTGGTGAAAAAGTCCTCACCCATATCCAATAAGGTGTTGTCCCGGCTGGGTTGGCCGTCGGGCAGTTTCCAACGGGCATCCAGGGCGATGTTGGACCAGGCATCAATGCCCTCTTCTTGCAAAATGAGCATGGCCTCGTAACACAAGGTTCCGCCGGAGTACAGACCACGCAAGTGGGTTTGCTTAGGCTTAAGCGTGGCGCACAGCTGCGTCACATAGGTCTCGGTGTGGGCAGTGTCTTGGGGCGGCAATGTGGTAGGCTGTCCTTGCGCGGCCAGAACGGCCAGCTTGGCGGCCTGTTCCAAATCACCCGCCCAAACCACATTAGTACCTTCCACCAGAGAAGGGTCGCCGCCCAGGAATGCGGCGATCACAGGCTTGTCCATGGTGGAGAGTTGTTCCAACATACGGGCCATAACCTCTTTTGCCGGGGGCTTGGAGAGAATGACAATGACCTGGGTCTCAGGGTCATTCCGCAGGGCTTCCAGACACAGGGACATCATCTTGCCGCCTACCTCTGCTTTCAGGTCACGTCCGCCGGTGCCCAGCGCCTGAGAGACACCGCCGCCCAGCTGGTCAATGAGCACGGTGACCTCTTGCAGACCGGTGCCTGCTGCGGCCACCAGACCGATGTTGCCTCGGCGCACCACGTTAGCAAAACCCAGAGCGGTGCCATTGATGATGGTGGTGCCGCAGTCGGGCCCCATCATCAAAAGGCCCTTTTCCAAAGCCATTTCTTTGAGTTCTACCTCGTCCTGCAGGGATACGTTATCACTGAACAGCAGCACATGCAGACCCAGACCCAGAGCCTTTTCCGCCTCTGCGCGGGCATAACGGCCAGGAACGGAGATGACCGCAAAGTTGGTTTGAGGACACTGACTTTTGGCCGTGGGCAGGGAAGTGGCCCGTACCTGAGTTTGAGCCTGAGCTGAGGCTTTCTTCCCGTTGATGAAGGTATCGAAATAGGCGATGGCATCCTGAGCGGCCTGGTCGGTCTCAGCTTGAACGCCAATGACGGTGTCGTTGACGCCGAAGGTTGGGGTGTCTGGGCCAATGAGGCCTGCGTTGCGCATGAGGTCTCGGTTGTGGTCGGTACCCATCATGACGGCCGCATTGATGACTCCGTCCATTTGACGCATGGCGCTGGACGCTACCATCAGGGTCACCGAGTCAAAATATTGATTTTTCCGCACTTCGTGTTTGGTTGTCAAGCAAACCCCTCCTGTCTCACAGCAATGGATTCTTTTCATCCTCAGCATACCATCCCCGCTCCGCTGGCTTCAATGTAAGATGCTCCGAAGCGCGAGGTGATTTTTTGTGTCTGATGCACAATGCGCATCTTGCTATTTGGGATAAAATCAGGTAATGTAGATATATCGTCATTATAGAAGGGGAGAGGCGTACATGGAGTTTACCGTGGCGGATTTTCTGTCCGACTCAGAGTTGGATGGTGTGGGACTGATAGCAGGACACAACGGCTTGGACCGGACGATTACCCGCACCAATATCATTGACAACCCAGACAGCCTGGACTGGTTTATGCCGGGCGAGTTGGTTCTCAGTAGTGGCTATTTGTTCCAAGAGCACCCCCATCTACAAGAGGAGATTGTCTCTGCTTTGGCCAACATCAACTGTGCGGGGTTGTGCATCAAGACGGGGCGATACTTTCAGGCCTTGCCACAGAGCATGATCCAGCAGGCGCAAAAGCTGGACTTTCCCCTCATTGAACTGCCCTTTGGATACTCTTTATCTACAGCCATGGATGTGGTGAATCGGCACTTGACCACCCAGGGGGGCCACCGTCTGGAAAAGACACTGGCCATCCACCGGGAAGTGATGCAGACGGCCTTGATATCCGCAGGGCTGCAAAGCCTCACCGAAACTTTGGTTCGGCTCATTGGAAATCCGGTCCTGGTCACGGACAGCAGTTGGAATTTGCTCTGTTACCAGGACCGTGGGGATAACCCATATCCTCTCCGGGAATATGTACACACCACCGTTCGGCAGCCTCCTTTTTCCGAAGAGTTTTTACAGTCGCTGCCCAACAGCCTCCGGCACTACAAAAAGGCGGTGACACGCAGCTATTTGGTGCGTGGAGAAACCAGTGTGCGCTGCCGTATTCGCCCCATTGCCGCCCATGAGCACATCTATGGGTACATCATCGTGTGGGAGTCTGTGCGCGCCATGACGGAGTTGGACTTCGTGGCGGTGGAGCAGGTGGCGGTGGTGGCAGCGCTGGAGCGCATTCGTGCCAAAGAGGTGGAGCAGACCAAGCTGCGAGTGCGCAAGGACTTCCTTTCCGATTTGCTGTCTGGAAATATTGGGTCGGTGAATGCAGCACGATCCCTGGCCAAACTCCATGGGCTTCCTTTTGACTGCCCCTACCGCTGTCTTATTCTGCGAGATCAGCGCATGGAGGATGTCAACCAGGAGGATTTTCTGGTGCGCATGGATCATTTGTCTGTTGCCGTTACCCAGGCGGCCAGAGAGTATGGCCTTCCTGTGGTGACGGTGCCCCAAGGCGCGCAGTTGGCCGTGTTGGTGCAGCTGGATGCTCGTACGCCGGATGGTGTGGAGCGTCTGCGCGCGGCTCTGGAGCGGATGGTGGAGCTGGCGGAGGAGCCGGAGTCCGATCACGGTGTTTTGGCGGTTTTGGGAAAGGCTGTGACCCACTTGGGGCAGATCAACGACAGCTACCGAGATACCCAAAACGGCGTGCACATGGCGCTGACGTCCGGGGTGGAGGACCGAGTGATCATCACCGATGATTATGCCGTCTATCAGCTTCTCAGCGAACATATGGACCGGGATACCTTGCGCCGTTTCTGCCAATCCAGCATTGGGCCTCTATTGGCCCACGATGGAGAACATGGCACGCAATTTGTCCCAACCCTGGAGGCTTACTTTGAGTACAACGGCAGCATTACCGATGCAGCCCGGCATATGTACATCCATCGGAACACGTACATCTATCGCCTGGAAAAGATCAAGACCATGTTGGGTACCGACTTGCGCAACCCACGGAAGCTGCTGGAGCTGCAACTGGGGTTGATGGCGCACCATATTTTGAAAGCCTGAGGTGTATCATGAAGACATATGAGTTTCCCTGGAAGGGGGTGAACATCCCAGTTGATGTCCACCCCTGTGCTACGAAGGCCAAGGGGGTGGTGGTGTACTACCATGGTGGCGGGCTGATTTATGGAAGCGGGAGAGACCTGCCCCAGGAGTATGTACAGACCATTACCCAGGATGGATATCATCTGGTGTGTATGAACTATTTGCTGGCGCCGGAGAGTCCTTTGTCGGATATACAGGAAAGCGCATACCAAGGTCTGCTTTGGGTTTTGGCCCATCGGGGTGAGTGGTTTGAGGATGCGGAATACCCCTATGTTCTGTTTGGACGGTCAGCGGGTGCGTTTCTGGCTATTACGCTTGCGTATGAGTTGCAGAGAAAGGAAGTGGAGCAGCCTGCTGCTCTGTGGTTGTTTTACGGCTATCACCACTTGAACCACGCAGACTTTCAAACTCCCAGCTCCTATTATCAGAGCCTTCCTCAGATTACCTCGGAACTGCTCCCACTGGTGGAGCAGGCGCAGTTGTGCTGTCAGGCCAGCGTGGAGCAGCGGTATCTTCTGTATGTGTACGCCAGACAGCAGGGAAGTTGGCCCCGCATGCTGCAAGCTTCAGTGGGAGCGGGTGTTCCACATGGGGCATTGGCCCAGCTTCCTCCGGCTTTTCTCACGGCATCTACTACAGATCAAGACGTTCCTTATGTGTTTTCCCAGATCATGCACGTGAGCATGCCCAAATCCTTCTTTTTACCGGTCTATGGTTTGGAACATGACTATGACCGCAACCCGCAGAGGTTGGAAAGCCAGACGCTGTATCAGAAGGTGCTGGAATGGACCAACGACGTGCTGGAGGAGAAATATGGGGTGTCAAAATGACCCCTCTGTACCTACATCGGTGAGGAGACCTTTCAGCTCCGGCCATGGCATGGAGTAGCGCTGGCTGAGATAGCGCAGGGACGCACCCAGTTCTCCGTCGGGGCCGCCGTATTGACTGATGATGAGTGCGGCCAGCTTGGGATTGGTGTTTTTGATGCGAACGGGATACTGTAACTTCTTCTCATAGACAAACATCAGCGGCGCCCTCCTTCCTGGCGAAACTCCCACGGCCAGGGATCGTTGATCCAGGTATACTGATCCTGGTCAGCGGTAGCTGCCAGAGTGAGCGGCCCGTACATGGCTTCGTAGCGGCGTCGCCCTTCTCGGGCCAAGCGGGTATACTCCCGGAATAGATCAAAGGCCTCTTTGTCATCCGGATGGGTGTCCAGGTAAAGGCCCAGTTCGGTGAGTACAAAACTCAGGGCCTGCAACTCCAAGACACCAGTTTGGGCTGGAGTGGCGGCCACGGTGTTGATTTGGAAGGGAAGGTTCAGGCCGGGGAACAAGGTTCCGTTGGCCAGAGCATCCTGCTGGGAATAGGTTTGGCTTCCAGACTGCTGGAAGGGGACATAGGGTACCGCCAGAGGCGCGCAAGAGGGTAGGGTGCCCTGCCCATCTGCGCAGGGACGTTTGGTTGGTTCACTCATATTCAAAAGGGATTCCTCCTTGAAAAACCTGGCATTACGTGCCACCCCATACTATGCCAAGGAGCCTCTCAATGTCCGTGCGAGAAAACTGGATATTGAAATATGCTAAATGTTGTGGTACAATGCAAATAACTAAGCTGAATGGAGGGATATCCATGACTCACGTCAAGACTCTCAACGGTGCTACCCTGAAGCAGAGCGCTGCTCACGGCGGTTGCGGCGAGTGCCAGACTTCTTGCCAGTCCGCTTGCAAGACTTCCTGCACGGTTGCCAACCAGAAGTGTGAGAACAATCACTAATCATTGATTTGACACCGGAAAGGGTGGGCCTTGTCCCACCCTTTTTCTGTGTGTTTGAAGGAGAACAACTATGGTACATACTTTTCACTGTTTGGATGCCAACATCGCTGTGGATGTCAACAGCGGTGCGGTGCATGTGCTGGATCAAACGGCTTATGATCTGCTCTCGCTGCTGGATGGCCCCATGGCAGAGCATTGCCCCGACGAGGTGGCGGCTCAGCTGCCCCAATATGACCGGGAGGCCCTGAATTGCGCCTGGGAGGATCTTTACCAGCTGCAGCAGGAGGGGCTTCTCTTTACCGACGACAGCTACATTGACCCTGAGGCAGCAGTGCTCATGCAGAAGGACGCTCCGGTGAAGGCCCTGTGCCTCCATGTGTCCCACGACTGTAACCTGCGCTGCAAGTATTGCTTCGCCTCCACCGGTGACTTTGGCACCGGTCACCGCATGACCATGAACGTGGAGACGGCGAAAAAGGCCATTGACTTCGTCATCGCCCGCTCTGGCAAGCGCCGCAACATCGAGGTAGACTTTTTTGGCGGCGAGCCTCTGATGGCCATGGACACCGTCAAGGCCACCGTGGAATATGCTCGCTCTCTGGAGAAGGAGCACAACAAAAACTTCCGCTTTACCATCACCACCAACGGCATTTTGCTGGATGACGAGAACATTGCCTACATCAACGAGAACATGTCCAACGCAGTGCTCTCTCTGGATGGACGCCCCGAGGTAAATGACAACATGCGTCCCACTGTCAACGGCAAGGGCAGCTATGATGTGATCCTTCCTAAGTTCCAGAAGCTGGTGGATGGACGTGGTGACAAGGATTATTACTTGCGTGGCACCTTCACCCGCAACAACCGGGATTTTGCCAAGGATGTCATCCACATTGCAGACCAGGGCTTCCGTCATGTGTCTGTGGAGCCTGTGGTGGGAGATGCCAAGTACGACTACACCTTCAAAGAGGAAGATCTCCCTGGCATTCTGGAGGAGTATGAGAACCTGGCTCGAGAGCTGCTGGATCGGGACGACATCAACTTCTTCCACTTCAATGTGGATTTGACTCAGGGCCCCTGTGTCATCAAGCGTATGCGTGGTTGTGGCGCTGGCTGCGAATATGTGGCCATTACTCCCGACGGAGACATCTACCCCTGCCACCAGTTTGTGGGCAAGGAGGAGTACAAGATGGGCAACGTCTACGAGGACACCTTTGATATGGACATTTCTCGCAAGTTTGCCGGCCTGAACATCTACACTCGCCCCGATTGTAAGGACTGCTGGGCTCGCTTCTATTGCAGCGGCGGCTGTTCTGCCTCCAACCTGGAGGTCAATGGGGATATGATGATCCCCAACCGCTTTGGCTGTGATATGCAACGCAAGCGCTTGGAATGTGCCATTGCTATGAAGGCACACCGCGCTGGTATGGTGTAATGGATTTCAAAAAGGTAGCCGCCCCTTTGGTGGGGCGGCTCAGCCTGTAGAAAAACCTGCTCCGGCAATTAAGCCAGAGCAGGTTTTTTGCTTGGAAACGAAAGCGGAAACGGAAAAAGCATCAAAACAGCAGCTACACTTTTCCCCCATCCTGTTTG
>NZ_NFHE01000033.1 GCF_002161235.1 Pseudoflavonifractor sp. An85 | reverse complement strand
TTTATCACCTGCGCACCCCCCTCCCCGTCCCCGTGCGTGGACAAGCCTCCCTCATATCCCCGGAGGAGTACGTCTCCCTGCGGGAGGAGCTGCTGGGGAGTGTGCCCCATATCGTCCACACCCCCGGTCAGGTGGCCTTTGAAGGCCAGCTCCACGGCTCCCTCTATCGCCTGGAGCTGCCCCACGGCCCAGGCTGCGCCGTGGTGGAGGACTGGGGAGAAACCCACATCGTCAAAGAGATGCTGTGCATCCCCGGCGACGAGGGCGCAGGCGGAAGTCTGGTCTCCCACCTGTGCGCAGGGCTGGGAGAACTGCGTACCCCCTGCGGACGCCTGGACGGGCTGCCCTTTGGGGCCATCCGCTGGGTACATCAGCCCCCCACCTTCTGGCCCCGGGAGGGGCACGCCTACCTGGGCCTTGCCCTGGATTGATGGAATATGCATAAAACTTGCATAAAAATGAATATTCATTCATCCATATCCAGTCACATTGAATAAATATCAGGAATATTCCGGTTTCCTCTTGCATTTTATTCATTGCGACGGTATAATCAGTGCAATCAATCGCCCCGGACGGGGCTTGCATGACATGAAAAGGATAAGAGGAGACGAATGAATATGAAGGTTTGGAAAAAGATTGCGGCCATGACCATGGCCCTTGGCATGGTGGCCTCCCTGGCCGCCTGCGGCAACAGCAGCAGTGACAAACAGGAGGGCGACGACAATGGCCTGAAGACCGTGGAGAGCGGCAAGCTCACCATGTCCACCAACGCCCAGTTCCCCCCCTATGAGTCCGTGGCCGACGGCGAGGGCTACGAGGGCACCGGCTTTGAGGGCATTGACGTGGAAATCGCCTGGGCCATTGCCGAGAAGCTGGGCCTGGAGCTGGTCATTCACGACACCGACTTTGACTCCGCCCTGCTGGAAGTGCAGAACGGCGCCTCTGACGTGGTGCTGGCCGGTCTGAGCTACAGCGAAGAGCGGGACGCCACCATGGACTTCACCACCAAATATGCCACCGGCGTGCAGGTGGTCATCGTCAAGGAGGGTTCCGACGTGACCCTGGATAACCTGGGCGACGGCAAGATCATCGGCACCCAGCGCGGCACCACCGGTTACCTCTACGCCTCCGACACCCCCGAGAACGGCGGTTATGGCGAGGAGGCCGTGCAGGCTTTTGACAGCGGCGCTCTGGCCGTGCAGGCTCTGGTCAACGGCTCCATTGACGCCGTGATCATCGACGAGGCTCCCGCCAAGGAGTTTGTGGCCGCCAACCCCGGCCTGACCATCCTCCCCGGCGAGTGGGTCACCGAGGACTACTGCATCGCCGTGGACGAGGGCAACACCCAGCTGAAGGACGCCGTGCAGAAGGCTCTGGATGAGCTGATTGCCGACGGCACCGTGGACAGCATCGTTGCCAACCACATCAAGGCCGACTAATCCAAGTACATCAACAAGTCCGAAAGGGGCGGTTCCCACCGCCCCTTTTCCGGCATTTTAGAGACGTAGAGGAGTGATTGTATGGGGATCGACCAGCTGTATGAGGCCTGGTCTGCCATTCCCGCTGGGGACCTGACCTTTTGGCAGGATGCCTATGTGAAGTTTTACAATGCCTGGTTTTATCAAGACCGTTGGATGACCTATTTCAAGGGTCTGGGCACCACCATTCAGGTGACGGTGATCGCCCTGATTCTGGGCGTGGTGCTGGGCCTTCTGGTAGCCACTGTGTGCACTGCCCACGACCAGCAGCGCCGTGGCCACCGAAACCCCCTGCTGGGTCTGGCCAACCTGATTTGCCGCATCTATGTCACCGTCATCCGGGGCACCCCCATGATGGTGCAGCTGATGATTATGGGCTACGTGGTGTTTGCCAGCAGCCGGGAAAAGACCATGGTGGCCGCTCTGGCCCTGGGTATCAACTCGGGCGCCTACGTGGCGGAAATCATCCGGGGCGGGCTTATGAACCTGGACCCGGGCCAGATGGAGGCGGGCCGCTCCCTGGGGTTGGGTTATGTGGACACCATGCGCTTTATCGTCATTCCCCAGGCCTTTAAGGCCATTCTCCCCGCCCTGGGCAACGAGTTTATCGTGCTGCTCAAGGATACATCCCTGATTTCTGTGGTGGCCGGTAAGGAGATCGTGTACTTCGCCCAGGCCATCATCACCAAGACCTACGAGCCCATGTACCCCTATCTCATCACCGCAGCCATGTATTTGGTGCTGGTGCTCATCTTCAGCTGGCTCCAGGGCAAACTGGAAAGGAGGCTGCGTCAAAGTGATCGACGTTAAAAATCTATCCAAGTCCTTTGGCAACCACTTGGTGCTGGACAATCTGAACCAGCACATCTATCCCGGGGAAAAAGTGGTGGTACTGGGCCCCTCGGGGTCGGGCAAGTCCACCTTCCTGCGCTGTTTGAACCTGCTGGAGACCCCCACCTCCGGTATCATTACCTTTGACGGTACCGACATCACCGACCCCAAGTGCGACATCGACCAGGTGCGGCAGCACATGGGCATGGTGTTCCAGCACTTTAACCTGTTCCCCAACATGACCATCCGCAAGAACATCACTCTGGCTCCCGTGCGCACCAAGCGCATGAGCCAGCAGGAGGCGGACGACACCGCCACCCAGCTGTTGCGCCGGGTGGGCCTGGAGGAGAAGGCGGACGCCTACCCCGCCCAGCTCTCCGGCGGCCAGAAGCAGCGCATTGCCATTGTGCGCGCCCTGGCCATGCGCCCCAAAGTGATGCTCTTTGACGAGCCCACCTCCGCCCTGGACCCCGAGATGGTGGGCGAGGTGCTGGACGTGATGAAGCAGCTGGCCGACGACGGCATGACCATGGTGGTGGTCACCCACGAGATGGGCTTTGCCCGAGAAGTGGGCAGCCGGGTGCTGTTCATGGATGGCGGCCACATCCTGGAGGAGAACAAGCCCCAGGAGTTTTTTGCCAACCCCAAGCATCCGCGCACCATTGAATTTTTGTCCAAGGTTCTGTGAGTTACACCCCCTTTTGGCTGTCCCCAGGCAGCTAAAAGGGGTTTTCTTTGTTATGAACCAGACCTTTCCCCTGTTGGGGGGTACGCTCCGCTGGGGTGACTTTCTCCCGATGAGAAAGTCACCAAAGAATCGCCTAGGGCGTTCCCCCCTAGGTACCCCCCTGAGGTCTCCTTGCATGGCGCTGGCGTATCCCATACCGACGCTAAGGTATGGGGAATTGTCTGTACTTCTTGCGCCGCTGCCGCTGACATGTTCCGTGTAGAACCAAGGTGCTTCTTTGATAACAGCGTCTGGTTTGGGTGCAGACTGTCAGCCACCACCTATAGCAGGCCCTGTCCTTCTGGGGCAGATACTTTCCACACTGGGACTGTGAGCGGCAGCGAATGTAGTGGCATATGAGTATCGGCTTACCCCTGGGCCGGTTGGGGTTTATCCAGAGCCATAGGGCTACTGACCCAAGCGGGGTTCTTAGGGGTAAGGCCCCTAAGTGGCTTTTCGCCCATTTTGGCCAGTCAAAATGGGCCCCAGCGGAGCGCGCCTCCCCATAGCGGCATATGGTCGTATGCACGAAATTTACAAATTCGCTATGGCACACCCGGGCCAGGTGTGCTATACTGTTCCTATGATTACTCTTGGCGATGGGAGGTCCTTCCCAATGAAAAAAAGTGAACTTACCGTTCAGATTATGTTAGGCGGCCCCTCCAAGCGGATGGGTACCGATAAAGCCCTGGTCACCCTGGGTGGCAAAACCCTGCTGGATCGGGCTGTAGAGACCTGGAAAGACTACGCAGCCGGCCTCCAGCTGTCCGTGGGCGCACCGGAGCGGAAGGCTCTGGCCCCCGCTGGGACCCTGGCCGTGGCGGATATTTACCCCGACCGTGGCCCCCTGGCCGGTCTCCACGCCGGACTGCGGGCCTGCACCAGCCGTTGGATGCTGCTGGTGGGTGTCAACTTCCCCTTCCTCACCCCTGCCCAGGCGGACACTCTGGTGGATGCCATCGGTGACGCCGACGCCTGCGTGTACACCATTGACGGTGTGCCTCAGCCCTTGTTTGGCGTGTACCGCAAGCGGTGCATGTCCTTTGCAGAGACCATGATGCTCAACGGCGATTACGACATCCGCAATCTGCTGGACTGGGCCAACACGGTGTACATCCCCCTGGAGGACACCGCCCCCTTCCGCAGCGTGGACACCCCCGCCGACCTGGAAGAGGCGCAACACCTGGTATAATCCCTAAAAAAGAAAAAATTTCGGCCCCCTTCCCAAGAAATCTGGGAAGGGGGCCGCTGCATTTGAACAGGTTGTGGAAAACTTTGTGGAAGTTGTGGAAGCTGTGGAAAACTCCCTCAGCCTACCCCGGCCAGCCTATGGCCGTGGGACAGGGGCCGGTACACCGTGTGGTACATGGTGAGAAAGCACAGCAGGCCGCACACCAGCTGGGACACCGCTTCCGCCACAAACACTCCGCTGGTACCACACACATAGGCCAAGAGCACGGTGAGCGGGGCGTTGATGACCGCCTTGCGCAGGATGGAGAAGAAGATGGACTTCTTGGCCTGACCCAGCCCCACGAAGATGGACTGGCTGGCAATCATCAGGGCCATGAACACAAACATGGAGAAGTACACCCGCAGGGCAGGCACACCCGCCTGGAGCACGTCTGGGTTGTCGTTGAAGATGCGGATGAGCAGACCGGGAATGGTCATGTTCAGAAGCCAAATAAGGGCCGCATAGCCCACCGTCACCGCCACAGCAAAGCGGATGCCGGCACACACCCGCCGGTGTTCCCGGGCGCCGTAGTTGTAGCCCAGCACCGGCTGCACCCCGCTGCCAAAGCCCTGCACCAGCATGAAGGTGACCTCCCGCAGGGAGTTGATGATGGTCATGATTCCCACGTACAAGTCCCCGCCGTAGATGTGCAGCACCTTGTTGCACACCATTTGCACCAGGGAGTTGGTGAGGCTGGTGAAAAAGCCGGACAGCCCTAAGGCGATGACCCGGCGCAGGCAGGCCCACCGGGGCCGCAGGTGGCGCAGCTTCAGGGGGAGCAGAGACTTCTTCCCCGTGAGGAAGGAGAGCACCCACACCGCCGAACAGGCCTGGGCCAGAATGGTGGCCAGGGCGGCCCCTTTCACCCCCATGCCCAGTCCGTAAATCAAAATAGGGTCCAGCACCAGATTTACCGCCGCCCCCAGCATGACGGTGAGCATGCCCTTGCGCCCAAAGCCCTGAGCATTGATGAAGGGGTTCATGCCCAGCCCCACCATGACGAAGGGGGTACCCAGCAGGTAAATGAAGATGTAGTCCTTGGCATAGGGCAAGGTGGCGTCACTGGCCCCGAACGCCAGCAAAATGGGGTTTAAAAAAGGGAGGGTCAGCAGCGGAATGACAAATCCAAACCCCAGCAGCAGCGTCAGGGTATTGCCCATGACGGCGCTGGCCGGCTCCACCTCCCCCTTGCCCCGGTAGATGGAGCACAGGGGGCTTCCCCCCATACCACCCAGATTGGCAAAGGCCATGACGATGGTGATAAGAGGCAGGGTCAGCCCCATGCCGGTGAGGCTGGTGTGGCCCACCCCGGGAATGTGGCCAATGTACATCCGGTCCACCAGAGAGTAGAGGATATTCACCAACTGGGCCACCGTCATGGGAATGGCGATGGAGAGGATGTTTTTGGCCATGGAGCCTTGGGAAAAGTCATTTTGTGTGCGGGTCAACGAGGGGTCCCTCCCATGGATGATGTTTTAGTGCAGCAGGGTGTTTTCCTGATCGGTGACACCCAGGGTGTCCTCGGCGGCGAAATACTCCCGCAGCATGGAAGCGGCCAAAGCCGCCAGATTGCCACCGGCAGAGCCCTTCTCCGCCACCAGGCACAGGGCCACCTGGGGGTCGTCGTAGGGAGCGAAGCAGACAAAGGTGGCGTTGGCGTCGCTGCCCAACACCTCGGCGGTACCGGTCTTACAGCCCACCGTCACCGGCAGATCGGCAAAATACTGGGCCATGGAGGCGGTCTGGGACAGGTCGTACATACCCTGCTTCACCGCCGCCAAATCGTCGGGGTCGATGTCGATGGTGGCCTTGAGCTGGGGCTCATACTCGTACACCACCTGGGTGTAGTCGCTGGACTTCACCTCTTTCAAGAGGTGAGTCTCGTACCGGTTGCCCCCGTTGACCAGGGTGGCCACATAGTTGGCCAGCTGGATGGGGGTAAACTGGTTGTTGTCCTGGCCGATGGCCGCCGACAGGGTCTGACCGGCGTACCAGGTGTCCCCCAGCTTCTCGGTGGTCTCGGGGCCAGCTACGGTGCCCTTGGATTCGGGCAGCTCAATGCCGGTGTAATCCCCCAGGCCGAAAGCAGTGGCGTACTCCACCAGCTTGTCGATGCCCACCCGGCGGCCCAGGTCGTAGAAGAAGATGTTGCACGAGTCCTTGATGGCCTCGGACACATTCTCCGTGCCGTGGGAGCCGCCCTGGTTGTAAATCCAGCAACGGGGGTGGTAGTCGGGGTAATAGGTGTAGATGCCGGAGCAGTAGGTGGTGCTGTCGGGGGTAATGAGCCCCTCGGACAGGCCCGCCACGGCGGTGACCATCTTGAAGGTGGAGCCGGGGGCGTAGATACCCTGGGTAGCCCGGTTCAAAAGAGGCTTGGCCGGATCGGCCAGCAAGTCGTTGTAGTTCTCCGTATAGGTAGCCAGGTCATAGGTGGGGTAAGAGGCCAGGGCCAGCACCCCGCCGCTCATGTCCAGCATCACCGCCGCCGCACCTGCCGAGGTATCCAGCTTTTGCACAAAGTCCGCCAACAGCTGCTCAGTGTGGGCTTGCAGGGCGCTGTCCAGGGTGAGCACCACGTGGTTGCCCGGCTGGGGCTCAGTCTGCCACTGCTGGCTGATGATGGCCCCGTTTTCGTCCGTCTCCAGCAATCGGGTGCCGCTGGAGCCGTGGAGGTAGGATTCAAAGGCCAGTTCCACCCCATCCTTGCCCACATAGGCGTTCATGGGATAGCCCTGGGACTGATAGGTGGGCCACTCCTCGGCGCTGATGAGACCCACCCGGCCCAGCACATGGGCCGCGGAGGTGGTGTTGTACACCCGGCTGGTGGAGGAGACAATGGACACCCCGGGCAGGCCCAGCTCTTTCACCTGGGTGATGAAGGAGATGGACACGTCACTGGCAAAGGTGTAAGTGTTATAGGTAATCTGCTTTTGGCGCAGGGACACCTCATAGAGCACCCCCAACAGCTCTCGCACCTGGGGGGTGAGTTGCTCCGTTTCCACCGAGAAGGTCTCGCACATGGCCTCCATCAGCTCTTGGGCGGTGAGGTTGGCGGTGGCGGCGCTTTTCACCCAGCCATACTCCTCCGCCAGCTTGCCCAGCTGGGTGGGCAGGGTCTCGGTCTCGCCGTCCTCCCCTTCGGAAATATAGGCAAACAGGTTTTCCGTCTTGGTGTAGGTCCAGGGAGCCTCTTTGGAAATGGGCAGGTTGTCCGTCCACTCCACCCCCTCTTTCTGGCACAACTCCAGCAGTTGAGAGAGAATTTGGTTGGTGTTGTCCCCCATGAGAGAGGTATCCAGCTGCACAGAATAGCCCAGCTGGTTGGACACCAGCACCTGGCCATACCGGTCCAAAATCTCTCCTCGCACCCCGTTCACCGTCTCGGATTGGGTGATGTTGTGGTTGGCGTTGGCCCGCCACTGGGCCCCCTGCACCACCTGCAACCGGTAGAGAATGGAGAAAAAGCCCAGGAGCAGACAGGCGAAAAACACCATCAGCAGGGTAGAACGTACCCGCAAACGGTGTCCCTCGTCTTCGGTATGGGTGTCTTTGTTGTTGGCGTTGAAATCAATAAATCGACTCATGGCAATTCCTTATTCGTGGTAGATGCGGCCATAGTGGACGCAGCAAAACAGGTTCAATCCATACACAGGGAAGGCCCACACCAAGGTACACAGGGCCTCTCCCCCGGCTACCCAGAGCAGCACGCCCAGGGGGGCGGAGGCGTCCGCCCACATCCCTAGAATCTGAGCCACCTCCCACAGCATCAGCAGCACCACGCAGCAGATGATGTGGCCCCACAGGTCCTGGCGCAGCACATACTGGCCCAGCAGGCCGCACAGCCAGCCCACCAGGGCGAGCAGAGCCACATAGCCCCAACCGCCATGGCCCAAGGTGGCCATCAGGGCCCCGGCAGCCGCCCCTAGGCCCGCTCCGAACCGACCGCCCTCCAGGCAGCCCGCCGCTACAGCGCACACCGGCATCAACAGGGGCAGGGGCAGCGGAACGAGGGGGAGGACGTAGTAGTTAACAAGGGCCAGCCCCACCAGAACGATGCCGTAGGCCAGCAGTTTCAAGATGATATCGCGGCGGGTCAAACCGGCACCTTCCTTCCTATGTTTTGGGGGATTCCCTTACAGCAGCTCCCCAAACAGCGCCCAAGTGGAGCAATCGGTGATCTTCACATCCACAAACTGGCCCACCAGGCTCTCATCCCCGTTGAGGTGCACCAGACGGCCACCGGGAGTGCGGGCGTTGAGGTTGTTACGGGGGTCCTCGCTGAGCCCGTCCACCAGGCAGTGCTGGGTGGTGCCAATGTAGGCCTGGTGCTTTTCCAGGGAAATCCGGTTCTGGGCCTCCACCAGACGGTTGAAGTTGGCGGATTTCTCCTCTTTGCTCATAGGGTCCTCCATCTCGGCCGCAGGAGTGCCCTTGCGGGGGGAGTAAATGAAGGTGAACAGGGCGTCATAGCGCACTTCCTCAATGAGGGACAGAGTATCCTCAAACTCGGAGGTGGTCTCCCCGGGGAAGCCTACAATCACGTCGCTGGTGAGCACCACATTGGGGATGCGCTCCCGCAGGGCTTTCACCTTCTCCAGGTACTGTTCCCGGGTGTAGCGGCGGTTCATGGCCTGCAAAACCCGGGTGTTGCCGGACTGGAAGGGCAGGTGGATGCAGGGGGCTACCTTTTCACACTTAGCCATGACGTCAAAGAGCTTTTCGGTGGCATCCTTGGGGTGGCTGGTCATGAAGCGCAGCAAAAATTCACCCTCAATGGCATTGGCCTGCTCCAACAGGGTGGGAAAGTCCATGCCGGTGCCCAGATCCTTGCCGTAGGAGTTGACATTCTGGCCCAGCAGGGTGATGTCCTTATACCCTTCCGCCACCAGCTGACGGATTTCGTTCAAAATGATCTCCGGCTCCCGGCTGCGCTCCCGACCACGGGTATAGGGTACAATGCAGTAGGTGCAGAAGTTGTTGCAGCCGTACATGATGGACACCCACGCCTTAATGTTTCCCGAACGGCGCACGGGCAACCCCTCGGCAATGGCTCCTTCGGCGGGAGCGGTCTCAAAGACCCGGCCCCGGCGCAGGTAGATGCGGCGCATAAACTCAGGGAAGCGCCACAGCACCTGGGGGCCAAACACCAGGTCCACATGCTGGTAGGACTGGCGCAGCCGCTCCACCACGTGGGGCTCCTGGGCCATGCAGCCGCACAGACAGATGATCTGGTTGGGGTTGCGCCGCTTGCCGTGAACCAGGGCGCCCACGTTGCCAAACACCCGCTGCTCGGCGTGCTCGCGAATGGCGCAGGTGTTGATGAGGATGAGGTCGGCGTTTTCGCCGTCGTTTACAATCTCATAACCCATCTCGCACAGCATGCCCCGCAGCAGCTCGGAATCCGCCTCGTTTTGCTGGCACCCGTAGGTGTCCACAAAGGCGGTGGGAGGTGTGGCGTGATTGGCATTGATGGCCCGGATTTCCTGACAATATTCCCGCTGACGGGCAATGTCCTGAGCGGGGATGACGGGGGTTGTTCTCTCCATGGGGAGTTCCTCCAATATTCTAGAATTCATAACGTAGTATTATACCATGAAAGAAGAGGTAAAACAAGCCGAAAGCCCCCACCTCTCCTCTGCCAAACCATGGTAGGTCTTGGGCGTTGACAGGCCCCTTTCCACGTGATAAAGTGTATCTATTGTAAATTTTCGTCCCTTTCGGGCCGTTTCTTGAAAGGAGACCCGCTATGCTACATACCGCTTCCCGCCTGCGTCAGGCCCTGTTGGGCCGCTGTGGCGGTCCCCCTGTGGTGCTGCCGGTAACGGTAGCCCTCCACGCCCTGGTGGTGGCCCTCACCGCCCAGGTCGTCGTCCACCAGAGTTTGGCTGCCATCCCCTCTGCCCTGGCCTCCGGCTGGTTTTGGTGGACGGTGGGCCTGCTGGGGCTGCTCACCGGCATCATCGCCTTTTTCTCCCGCTGTGTGGTGGCGGGGGTAATTGTCACCGGGGTGTGCCCCACCATTATGGTGTTTGCCAGCTACTTTAAGGCCCTGATTACCTCGGTGCCCCTGACGGTGCAGGACTTTCTCCTCATTGACCAGCTGGGGGACATCACCGAGCTCAACGCCTCCTCTCTCCACTTCTCCCCCCTGAGCCTGGGGTGTATTCTGGTGTTGGTGGTGTGGATGGCAGCGGTGACTCTGCTGCTCTACCCCGTGCGCCTGAATTGGAAACCCAGCCTGTGGGCGGGGGCAGGGTGCAGCGCGGCCCTGGTTCTGGTGTACGGCGTGCTGGGCAACGCCCTGATCTTCTCCCCCATGGGGGTGGACATTGACCAAAAGCTGTCCCAGGCCACGGTGAACCGGGAGACCGGGGTGCTGCTGGGCCTGTGGCGGGGCGCTTCCAACCAGGTGTACATGGCCTTCCACGAGGGCGGCGCCTCCCCAGAGGAACTGGAGCAGGCCGCCCAGACGGCGGTGGAACTGGCCAGCCAGGAGAGTGATACCACCGTGGAGGAGCAGCCCAATGTGATTCTCATTCTCTCCGAGTCCTTCTTTGACGTCACCAGTCTGCCCGGTGTGTCCTTTGAGGGAGACCCTCTGGCCTCCTTCCATGCCCTGCAACAAGAGGGGGTCTCCGGCACCTTCTACACCCGCAGCCTGGGGTACGGCACCTGCAACATTGAGCTGGAGATCCTCACGGGGATGAACACCGGCCTTTTGTGGGGAGAGGATCTGTATAACATGGACCCGGAGGTGTTCTCCCGCCTGCCCTCGGTACCCTCGGTGCTGCGGGACAACGGCTACTCCACCACCATGGTGCACATGTACAACGACTCCATCTACCACCGCGCCCCCATGTTTGAAGCTATGGGCTTTGACAAGACCTATTTTGAGGAGGATTTCGGCAACATCGACCCGAAGGCCCAGGACGAAAACTATCTGGAAAGCCAGCGGGAGGGCAGCTTCTATTCGGATGCCTACCTCTCCCAGCTGCTCATAGACCTGTATGAACAGGGCCAGGGGGACGGCCCTCAATTCCTCTACGGCATCTCCATGGAAAACCACGCTCCCTACGACAGCCAGAAGTACACCGGAGAGGAGCTGACCGTAGCAGTGCAGTCCAACCTCACCGGCCAGGGCCAGGAGATGCTCCAGGCGGTGTGTCAGGGCGCCCACAACGCCAGCGAGGCGCTGGGTCAGCTGGCCGACTACTTCCGAGACCAGGAGGAGCCCACCGTCATCATCTTTTTCGGGGACCACCGCCCCGGCGTGGGCCTCACCGACGGAGGCACTGTGTACTCCAAGCTGGGGATGTGCTCGTCCGACTACAGCCGCTGGTCGGCCCAGGAGATGAAGGAGCTGTACTCCACCAACTACCTCATCTGGTCCAATGACCCCGACTATCTCCCCAACGAGGCGGGCAGCCAGGTGGACCGGGGCTCCAACTACCTGGGGGTGGATTTGCTCAATGTGGCCGGAGCGGAAAAGCCGGTGTATTGGAAGCTTCTGCAAAACCTGTCCCGCACCCGGCTCAACGACACCTGGGTGTACGGTCTGGCCCAGGACGGCACTTTGAGCTACATGCCCCCGGATGAGGGCGAGGATGGGGAGAAGCTGGAGCTATTGAGCACCCTGCTGGACGATACCCTCTACGGAGAACAGGTAGTGACCCAAATCGCAAGGCAAATCTCACCTTGACACCTGAGAAAAAACATGATACAGTGGCTCTAATCTGCAAAGACGGAGACGAGTACCCAGGTGTTTGGCGTGTCAGAGAGAGGATGGTCGGTGCAAATCCTCACTCCAGCCCTGCGGGAAGGCCCTCCTGAGCTGTGACCCCAACGGGAAACCCAGTAGGCGTCACCGGCCCCCCGCCGTTATCGGGTGAGAGTGCGCACATTCTGTGCGAATTCAGGTGGAACCACGGACATTTTGTTCGCCCTGAGCCGCTGGCTCAGGGCGTTTTTTCTTGAGTCAGCATTCTATGAACGAAGGAGTGTATCACATGAAGAACACCGAGAAAACCATGGAGAAGATCGTAAACCTGTGTAAGGGACGCGGCTTTATCTTCTCCGGCTCTGAAATCTACGGCGGCCTGGCCAACACTTGGGACTACGGCCCCCTGGGCGTGGAGCTGAAGAACAACGTCAAGAAGGCCTGGTGGAAGAAGTTCGTCCAGGAGAATCCCTACAACGTGGGTCTGGACTGCGCCATCCTCATGAACCCCCAGGTGTGGGTGGCCTCCGGCCACGTGGGCGGCTTCTCCGACCCCCTCATGGACTGCAAGGAGTGCAAGGAACGCTTCCGCGCCGACAAGGTCATTGAAGACTGGTGCCAGGAGAACCATTTCGACCTGGGCAAGCCCGTGGACGCCATGAGCCAGGCCGAAATGAAGGCCTTTGTGGACGAGCATCAGATTCCCTGCCCCTCCTGCGGCAAGCACAACTGGACCGACATCCGCCAGTTTAACCTGATGTTCAAGACCTTCCAGGGTGTCACCGAGGACGCCAAGAACACCGTGTATCTGCGCCCCGAGACCGCCCAGGGCATTTTCGTCAACTTCCAGAACGTCCAGCGCACCACCCGCCGCAAGCTGCCCTTTGGTGTGTGCCAGATCGGCAAGTCCTTCCGCAACGAGATCACTCCCGGCAACTTCACCTTCCGCACCCGTGAGTTTGAGCAGATGGAGCTGGAGTTCTTCTGCACTCCCGGCACCGAGCTGGAGTGGTTTGCCTACTGGAAAGACTTCTGCCACAAGTGGCTGCTGGACCTGGGCGTGAAGGACGAGAATCTGCGCCTCAGAGACCACGACCCCGAGGAGCTCTCCCACTACTCCAACGCCACCACCGACTTCGAGTTCGTCTTCCCCTTCGGCTGGGGCGAGCTGTGGGGCGTGGCCAGCCGCACCAACTTCGACCTCACCGCCCATCAGAACACCTCTGGCAAGGATATGACCTACTTCGACCAGGAGAAGAACGAGCACTATATCCCCTACGTCATCGAGCCCTCTCTGGGCGCCGACCGTGTGACCCTGGCCTTCCTGGTGGATGCCTATGACGAGGAAGTGGTGGGTCAGGACAAAAACGGCAAGGACGACGTGCGTACCGTGCTGCGCCTCCACCCCGCTCTGGCCCCCTACAAGGTGGCCGTGCTGCCCCTGTCCAAGAAGCTGTCTGACAAGGGCCGTGAGATTCAGGCCGAGCTGTCCAAGTACTTCATGGTGGACTTTGACGACGCCGGTTCCATCGGCAAGCGTTATCGCCGCCAGGACGAGATCGGCACCCCCTACTGTGTCACCGTGGACTTCCAGACCGTGGGCAGCGACACCGAGGAGGCCGACCACGCCGTCACCATCCGGGACCGCGACACCATGGAACAGGTGCGCGTGCCCATCTCTGAGCTGAAGGCCTGGCTGGACGAAAAGCTGGCTTACTAAGACATTTTCTTTCAAGCCCGGGAGACGGTATCGTCTCCCGGGCTTTCGAGCGTGTCGAAAAAGTTCGACACGCTTCTCAAAAATGCCAGCATTTTTTCGAGGAGTTGCAGCCCGCTGCATGCAGCCTTGGGTCAAAGGGCTACCCAAGGCCACACTGGCGGACTGAGAAGTGTTTTTTCCCATGCGCATGTCCCCGGAAAAACGGATTTTAATTTATTTCCCCGCCCCGGGCGGGAAAACTCTGCCGAGGGCTTTTGGGTGCTACAAGATATTTTATACCTTCTTGCAGCGACATGGGCTTTTGTGACTGACAATCCCGAAACATCCATATCATGATTGTCCATTTCATTCACGCACAACATCTTGTATTTCTCATTTTTCCAAAACTTTTTTCAAAAAAGGTGTTGACATTTGGGGAGAAAACGGCTATACTATCCCTTGCCCTGTTGGGTATGACTTACGGCGGCATAGCTCAGTTGGCTAGAGCATACGGTTCATACCCGTAGTGTCATGTGTTCGAATCACATTGCCGCTACCACCCGGAGAGGCGGCAATGGCCGCCACTCCGGGAACCCAACCTAGCGCCCGCTGTGGGCAACAATGGCCCGTTGGTCAAGCGGTTAAGACACCGCCCTTTCACGGCGGTAACACGGGTTCGAGTCCCGTACGGGTCACCATATATGGAGGCTTAGCTCAGCCGGTAGAGCGCTTGCTTCACACGCAAGAGGTCACAGATTCGAGTTCTGTAGTCTCCACCAAAAATTCCGAACGCTTTTGCGTTCGGAATTTTCTTTTCTTCACTTTATACATTGACCCCCCAGGCCGGAAATCCCGGCCTGGGGGGTTGTTTTTTGGCTTGTTAGCCTCTGCGCTTGCGGGCGGCCACCAGCAATCCGGTGCAACCGGCTGCGCTGGCCAGCAGGGCCGCGGTGAACAGAGCCAGGGGGCTCTCGTCGCCAGTGGGAGGCTGGTTGGGATCGCTGGGCTTCTGGGTAGCCTGGGAGTTGTCCGAAGGCTGAGCGCTGGGTACCGGCTCGCCCTCCTTGACAAACACTACCCGGATGTCCAGGTCACTCTCCACGGTCACGGTGAGGGTGTTGCCCTCCACGGCCATTTCCTTGCCGTTGATGGTGACTTTTCCCACCTCATGGCCCTTTTCGGGGGTCATGGTGAAGGAAAAGTCCTCACCCTCGGTAACCTGGGTGGAGCCGACGGAGGTAACGGTTCCCTTGCCCTGGCTCTCCACGGTCACGGTGTAGGTCTTGTAGACGATGTCCTTGGGCTGGATCACCAGCTTGTCCAGCTGGGGAGACTTGGTCTCAGGGCCGGTGAACACCAGAGTACCGGCGCCAGCTTCGGTGACCACCAGGTCGAAGGTGATGGTGTGGTCGGCGGTGGCGTCATCGGTGGCGCCCGCCTCCACGGTGCCGGCCTGGATCTTACCGCCCTCCTCACTCCAAGCCAGGGCGTTGGAAGCAGAACCGCTGCGATAGGTGACAGTGACGGTGTAAGTACCCGCACGCTCGGCCACGTAGGGGAAGGAAATGGTGTCGTTTTGGTTCAGACAGTTGATGAACGCCCCGTGGCTGGCCCAGTCGGCCTGGGACACCTGAAGGGGCCAATCCTCGTCCTCGCCGGTGTTGTTCCGCTGGGCAAACTCCGCCTCCAGAGTGGCGGAAGTGTCCGGCTTCCAGGGCAGATAGAAGGGATCATCGGCGGTGTACCCCTCCCGCTCCACCAGAGCCTTTTGGGCATCCCGAATGGCACGGGCGGCATCGGCCAGCTGCTGCACGGTGGGCTGGGCCTGTTCCAACAGGGCCTTGGCCTCGGCCACGGCCTTGGCGTAGCCCTCAAAGCCGGAGACATACCAGTCGGCCACAGCCTTGCTGCCTTGGTCCACCAGGGCCTGCACATCCTCCCGGGTGATGGACTCGCTGTCCCGGATGGTCACGGTGGCCTTGTCGTGGAAGCCCACAACCACCCCTTGGGTGACAGGGGAGAGCTCAATGGTAAACTCCCGGTCGCCGGTGGGGTTGGTGTTGCGGCTGGTCTCCACGGGAGCGGTGGCCTGGGTCTGACCGGGCTGGAAGGTGACCTCGGTAATCAGCTCCGTGTTAAAATCGTCCTGAATGGCGGAGCCAGGGTTGGGGGAGAGGCGCACGGTGACGGGCTGGTCCGAGGTGCCGCCCACCCGCACCAGCTTGACGTCCATGCGCTCGGCCTCGTTCATGGTATAGCGGTCCAGTTCCAGGCCCACCATGCCCTTGCCGCCGTTGTTGATGGTGTAAGCGCCCTCAATCCCGATGGCCTTGGTGGTCACCTTCAACTTCAGGGTGTGCGCCCCGTCCTTCAGGTCGGGGGACTGGTAGATGTACTGACCCAGAGCGCGGGCAGAGGCGTAGGTGTCAATGGTGTCCACCAGCTTGCCGTCGATGTAGATGTCCGCCTTGCCGTGGTTGGGGTCACGGGTGCCCACCAGATAGATCTTGGAGCCATTGAAGTTGACGGTGAACTCCGCGCCGGTGCTGGCCCACTTGTTGGTGCCGCCTACGAACTGGGGGCCGGTCTCACCGGTCCAGCCGGATTCAAACTGGAAGGCCTGGTTGGAAATGTCGATGACATCCATGCCGTCGGGAGCGGCGCCGGGCAGCTGGAAGCCGTCGCTGGCCTTGTACACGCCCACTTCGCTGAGCATGGGTACCTTGCCGTCAGGGGTAGAGACGGTGATGCGCACCTGATCGCCTTTGACCACGTTGGTGCGAACCAGACGCTTGGCGCCAATGGTCTGGCCGCTTTGCAAGGTATTCCACTGGCCGCTGGCATCCCGGTACTCCACGGTGTAGGCGTTGATGCGCTGTCCATTCTGGATGGCCTCCTCCACAGACACCACGTCAAAGCTCTTCACGCCGCCCAAATCCACCAGCAGGGTGCCGGTGTTGGTGCCGTCGTCGGTGGTCCAGTAGGTGTTGTCCTTGCCGTCGATGGTGTTTCCGGGCTTGTACGCCACATCATTGCCTCGCACATTAGTGGCCTGGACCGACTGAGCCAGATTCTCCTGGAAAGTCTGGCGTACATTCTGGCCAAATTCGGCAACCCGGTTTAGAATGGCCTGATCCACCTTGCCCTGGTTGTTGGGGGGCACGTTGAGCAGGAAGGTGCTGTTGTGGCCCACGGAGTTGAAGTACATATCCGCCAGAGCCGCCACCGTCTTGGGGGTGTTCTTCGTGCTACCCCAGAACCAGCCGGAGGTGATGCGGGCGTCACATTCCGGCACCGTCCACTGGTTGCCGTTTTCCAGGCCCACAAAATAATTGCCCTGCTGGTTGCTGTTGATGGTGTTGGCCTGCTTGTCCACCATGGACTTGGCCCAGGTATTCTCGTGGGCCAAACCGTGCTCGTTTCCGATCCAGCGTACGGTGGTGTAGGCCTCAGCGCCAAAGAGCATGCAGTCGGCAGGATAGCCGGCCTTCTTGCCCTCGTTTTTCTGGATGGTGTCAAACCACAGCTGGAAGTTGTACTCCTGGGCGTTGGAACCGGATCCCTTGGCCCCGTCCATCCACACTTCTACGAAGTGGCCCTTGTTGCCGTACTTCTGGTTGCCCAGAATCTCCTGGAGCTGGTTGTTGTAGTACTGGTTGTAGTCCAGGTGATCGTGGTCTTTGTCGGTGGGCTTTCCGTTTTCATCGTAGTAGCCGTAGCTCTTGTCGTGGATGTCCCAGGGGGACAGATACAGGCCCATGTTCATGTCGTACTTGGTGCAGGCTTCGGACAGCTCAGCCAGAATGTCGCCCTGGCCGTCCTTGTAACTGGTGGCGGCCACATCGTACTCGGTGTACGCACTGTTCCAGATGCAGAACCCGTCGTGGTGTTTTGCGGTGACAATGAGCATCTGGAATCCCGCCTCCTTCAGGGTTTTGACCATGGTATCTGCATCAAAATCCTGCTCCAGCTTGAAGATCTCGTCGGGGGCCTTGTCCCCGTAGTGCTCCCCCCACTCGATCTCGTTGAAGGTGTTGGGGCCGAAGTGGCAGAACGCGGACAGCTCGGCCTTCTGGTACCAATACTGGTTGGCATCGGGCACCACGTTGTCGGGAGCGGGGGCCTTGGTGTGCAGGTCGGCCAGCGAGCTGTCCCCCACATAGCTGGGTTCTGCCGCCTGGGCAAAGAGGGTGCCGGACACCCCAAGGGTGGAGGCCAGCATGGTGCCTGCCAGAGCCAGCGCCAGACCACGCTTGGCCGGGGTTTTTCCCTTCATAAAAACTCCTCCTACTTCTGTTCCAGTTCATGTATACCGGGTAGATATGTAACGAATGTGAGCTGTATCATACCATACCATGTGGATATTTGATATACTTTTTTGTGCCTTTTGCCCATTTTGGCGCATTACCCATTTTCTCTTTTTTTCTTTTGTAAAAATTTCATACGTTTTATTCCAGAATTCGGATTTATCTTGCTAATTAAGCCCAAAAACCACCATTTTTGTGTAAAAAAGTCCCATCTCTCGTCTTTCCAGCGAGAGTTGGGACTTGGTTTCAAGATGCCCGATACACCTTGCGGTCGTGGAACTCCTGGGCCTTGCCGTCGTTCCAGTTTTGCACCGGACGGTAATAGCCGGTGATGCGGCTGTACACCTCGGCGGGCTTTCCACAGTGGGGGCAGGTGAACTGCTCCCCGGTGAGATAGCCGTGGTCGGGGCAGACAGAATAGGTGGGGGAGATAGTGTAGTAGGGCAATTTATAATGTTGGGCAATCTTGCGCACCAGGGCAGCGGCGGCCTGCCAGCTGGGCAGCTTCTCACCCAAGAAGGCATGGAACACGGTGCCGGAGGTGTAGAGGGTCTGGAGCTGGTCCTGTACGTCCAGGGCCTCAAACACATCGTCGGTACACCCCACAGGCAGGTGGGAGGAGTTGGTGTAATAGGGAGTGCCGTGGTCGTTGGCGGTGTGGATGAGGGGGAATCGCTCCTTGTCGTGCTTGGCAAAGCGGTAGGTGGTGGACTCCGCCGGGGTGGCCTCCAGATTGAAGAGGTCGCCGTACTGCTCTTGATAGTCGGACAAGCGCTCCCGCATGTGGGTGAGCACCTCCACGGCGAAGGCCTGGGTATCCGGGTGGGTCAAATCGTGGCCCAGCCAGGGGGCGTTGAGCCCCACCTCGTTCATCCCCACCAGACCGATGGTGGAGAAATGGTTGCGGAAGGTGCCCAAATAATGCTTGGTGTAAGGGTATAGGCCGCTTTCCATCAGCTGGGTAATCACCTGGCGCTTGGTGTGCAGGGAGCGGGCGGCCAGATCCATGAGATGGTCCAACCGCTGATAAAATTCTTCCGGCGTTTTGGAGAGATAGGCGATGCGGGGCAGGTTGATGGTCACCACCCCCACGCTGCCCGTGGACTCCCCGGAGCCGAAGTAGCCCCCGGACTTTTTCCGCAGTTCCCGCAGGTCCAGCCGCAGGCGGCAGCACATGGAGCGCACGTCGGAGGGCTGCATGTCCGAGTTGATGTAGTTGGAGAAGTAGGGGGTGCCGTACTTGGCGGTCATCTCAAAGAGGAGCTTGTTGTTTTCCGTCTCCGACCAGTCGAAGTCCCGGGTGATGGAGTAGGTGGGGATGGGGTACTGGAAGCCGCGGCCGTTGGCATCCCCCTCAATCATCACCTCCAAAAAGGCCCGGTTGACCATGTCCATCTCCGCCTTGCAGTCCCCATAGGTGAAGTCCATGAACTTCCCGCCCACAATGGCGGGTTGTCCCGCCAGATCGGGGGGCACCGTCCAGTCCAGGGTGATGTTAGTGAAGGGGGCCTGGGTGCCCCACCGGCTGGGGGTGTTCACCCCGTAGATAAAAGACTGAATGCACTGCTTCACCTCGTCCTGGCTCAGGTGGTCCACCCGGACAAAGGGGGCCAGGTAGGTATCAAAGGAGGAGAAGGCCTGGGCTCCCGCCCACTCGTTTTGCATGATGCCCAGGAAGTTTACCATCTGGTTGCACAGGGTGGACAGATGCTTGGCCGGGGCAGAGGTTATTTTGCCGGGAATGCCCCCCAGGCCCTGGTAGATGAGCTGTTTCAGGGACCAACCGGCGCAGTATCCCGTGAGCATGGACAGGTCGTGGAGGTGCAAATCTGCATTGCGGTGGGCATCCGCCACCTCCTGGTCGTAAATTTCACTCAGCCAGTAGTTGGCGGTGATGGCCCCGGAGTTGGACAGGATGAGGCCACCCACAGAATAGGTCACCGTGGAGTTTTCCTTCACCCGCCAATCGTTGATGTGCAGGTAGTTGTCCACCAGCTCCTTATAATTGAGCAGGGTGGAGCCTGCGTTGCGCACGCTCTCCCGCTGTTTCCGGTAGAGGATGTAGGCCTTGGCCACCTGGTCATATCCTGCCTGGATGAGCACCTTTTCCACGCTGTCCTGGATGTTCTCCACGGAGATGAGGCCGTCTTGGATGTCGTCTTGAAAGTCCGCCGTCACCCGCAGGGCCAGAAGCTCCACCACCTGGGGGTGGGTGTGCTGTCCCTGGGCCTCAAAGGCCTTTGTCATGGCGGAAATGATTTTGTCTAGTTGAAAGGGAACGGTGGAGCCGTCCCGCTTGGTCACTTGATACATAGGCCACGCTCCTCTCTGGGTGTTCCGCCCTGTATGGGCGGTGCTCTTCCATGATACCACCGGGGTGTGGTAAATTCAAGATATATTGTATTGTTATTTTATTGACACAATATATTGTGTATTTAGAGACATTGCCCCTTGACATTCCCCGCCCAACCTTCTACCATAAAACCAAACAAAAAGGGGGTAGTTCTATGACCATTGACGGCTTTCAACCCATGACCCTGCTGGACTGGCCCAACAAGGTGGGGTGCACCGTATTTTTGAAGGGGTGCAACTTCCGCTGTCCCTTCTGCCACAACGCCCCCCTAGTGGAGTGGGAGGGGAAACAGCCCGCTCCCGCCCTGGCTTTGGAGAAATTCCAGGACTTTCTCACCCGGCGGCAGGGCCTGCTGGACGGGGTGTGCGTCAGCGGGGGAGAGCCCCTGCTGCAACCCCATCTGCCCCAGCTTCTGGAGACCATCAAAACCCTGGGCTTTCTGGTGAAGGTGGACACCAACGGAAGTTTTCCACAGCGACTGCAAGAGCTGTGGAAGTTGGGGCTGGTGGACTATGTAGCCATGGACATCAAAAACAGCCCCGCCCGGTACGGGGAAACCGCCGGTGTGCCGGGGCTGGACCTGGCCCCCATCCGGGAGAGCGTATCCTGGCTGCTGGAGGGGCAAGTGGACTATGAATTTCGCACCACGGTAGTGCGGCAGTTCCACGACGCGGCTTCCTTTGATGCCATTGGCCCCTGGATTGCCGGGGCCAAGCGGTACTACTTGCAAACCTACACCGCCCGGGACACGGTGCTGCGCCCCGGCCTCACCCCCTGGGACCAGGAGGCCATGGAGGGCTTTGCCGCCCAGATGCGCCCCTATGTGGGCCATGTCGAAGTGCGGTAAACCCCGTCGAACGGTTACATCTTTACATTTTGCAACAAACAAGGTATGATGTTACCGACAATTTATGACCTTCTCCCGCAAGGGCGGGGGAAATGAAGAGGTGATCCTTATGGAAATCAAACGCATTCCGCTGGGGATGATTCAGACCAACTGCTATATCTTCTGGGATGAAGAGACCATGGACTGCGCCGTGGTGGACCCCGGCGACGACGGAGAGAAAGTGGCCGCCTTCATCCAGGGCCGTGGCCTGAACCCCGTGGCCATTCTCCTCACTCACAGCCACTTCGACCACATCCTGGGCATTCCCGGCCTGCGCGCCCAGTGGCCCAATCTGCCCATCTACTGCCACCCGGCGGATGTGGACCCCAACCAGACCACCACATCCATTTTCGGCACCACCTTCCCCTCGGTGAGCTCCTTTGGCAACGTGCTGCCCTACCGGGAAGGGGACACCGTGCAGGTAGGTAACCTTACCGTGAAGGTACTCCACACCCCCGGCCACACCCCCGGCTGCGTGGTGCTCCAGGTGGAGGACGTGCTGTTCACCGGCGACACCCTCTTTGAGGGCTCCATGGGCCGCACCGACCTGGAAGGGGGCAGCGAGGAGGAGATTCTCCGCTCCCTCAAGCGTCTGTACAACCTCCCCGGTGACTTCCGGGTATACCCCGGCCACGAGGGTTCTTCCACCCTGGAGAAAGAGCGGGCCACCAACTTCTGCATGCTGGAGGCCGTGAGACGGGGATGAAACTGTATTTGGTGGGCCACCAGTACCAGTACGCCGTGGAACAGATGATGATGACCCTGTTCCCCGGCCAAAAACCCGAATATCCCGACACACCACCCACCTGGGACCAGTCCATGGCCCAGGTGGAACTGTTACAGCGCGGGCATGATGTGGTGGCCCATGCCAAGCTGTGGTGGGAAGGGAAGGTGTACGAAGGGGAGCGCAGCGAACCGGTCTCCCACCTCACCGGCGGGCTGGAGGACGACCGGGTGCGTCAGCGGGTGATTCGCCTGGCCTTCTACGACGCCGGGGTGGCCGCTCTGGGCCACGAGCCCCCCTGGGGCGCCCTCACCGGCGTGCGCCCGGTAAAGCTGCCCACCCGCCAGATGGCAGCGGGGGACACCCCAGAGCAAGCCCGGGACACCCTCACCAGCCTCTACCGGGTCAGCCCCTCTCGGGCGGACCTGGCCATGGACTGCGCCCACGCCGCTTTGTCGGTGATCCGCAGTCTGGAGCCCCGTCAGCTCTCCCTCTATGTGGGCATTCCCTTCTGTCCCACCCGGTGCGCCTACTGCTCCTTCATTTCCGCCGATGTGAAGGGAGCCTTGGCCCTGGTGGAGCCCTATGTGGACGCTCTGTGCCGGGAAATTCAGGAGGCCGGGGCGCAGCTGCGCCAAAATGGCGTGACCATCAAGACCGCCTATATGGGGGGCGGCACCCCCACCACCTTGTCCGCCGCTCAGATGGACCGGGTGCTCACCCACATGGAGGAGCATCTGCCTCTGGAGGACTGCGTGGAGTTCACCGTGGAGGCGGGTCGCCCGGACACCATTACCCGGGAAAAGTTGGAGGTTCTGAAATCCCACCACATTCACCGCATCTCCATCAACCCCCAGACCATGGAAAATTCCGTGCTGCGGGAGATGGGCAGAGCCCATACCGCCCAAGAGATCACCGCCGCCATGGACCTGGCCCGTGACGCCTACGGCGGCATGGTGAACATGGATTTGATTGCAGGGCTCCCCACCGACACCGTGGAGGGCTTTGCCCGTACCTTGGAGCAGGTGGTGGGGATGGACCCGGCCAACATCACCGTCCACACCCTGGCCCTGAAAAAGGGGGCCAAGCTCATGGAGGAGCAGGGCAAGCTGTGCTCTCCCCAGGAAGTGGCGGACATGCTGGCCCTGGCGGAGGAGACCTTGCGGGGGGCGGGGTATGTGCCCTACTACCTGTACCGGCAGAAGTACATGTCCGGTTCCTTTGAAAATGTGGGCTGGGCCAAACCAGGATCGGAGTGCGCCTACAACATCATCATGATGGAGGAGTTGCAGTCGGTGCTCTCCCTGGGCGCTGGCGGCATCACCAAGCTGGTCAACCCCGCCACGGGGAAAATCGACCGTCTGTCCAACCCCAAGTACCCTAAGGAGTACCTGGACAGCTGGGAGCGGATTTGCCAGCACAAGGCCCAGGCCGCCCAGTTCCAAGCCCAACTGGCCCAAACATAACTCCTTACCGACCAGGCTCCCCCTGTGGGAGCCTGGTTTTGTTGTATCCTGGCAAATGGAGGAGATTTTTTGGACTATGCGACGGGAGCACAGGGTGCTATGATAAGGCCAAAGGAATACCCGAACAAAGGAAAGGAGCGAGCTATATGAACATCGGAACTATGGGTCACAGTGTGGTGGTATCCTGGTTTTTGGAAGAGGGAAGCCAGGTGGAAGGGGTAACCTTTACCGCCGTATACACCCGGGACTGTAGCCGGGAACAGGCCCAGTCCCTGGCCCAGACCTACCATGTACCCACCATTTACCACGATGTGGATGCGTTTCTGGCCGACCCCGCCATGGACACGGTGTATATCGCCCTGCCCAACAGCCTGCACTACACCTATGCCAAGCGGGCCTTGGAGGCAGGCAAACACGTGATCCTGGAAAAACCCTTCACTCCCACCCGGGCCCAGGCTGTGAAATTGGTCGCCCTGGCCCGGGAAAAGCAGCTGTTTCTCCTGGAGGCCATCACAGTGCCCCATCTGCCCAACGTCAAGCAGGCCCGGGAACTGCTGCCCCGGCTGGGGGAGCTCTCCCTGGTGCAGTGCAACTATTCCCAGTACTCCAGCCGGTACGATTTGCTGAAAGACGGGCAGCTGACCAACATCTTTGACCCCAAGTTTGCAGGCGGATCCCTGATGGACATCAACTCCTACAACATCCACTTTGTCACCGAACTGTTCGGCGCGCCCCAATCCATTACCTATACCCCCCGCATGGGGCCCACCGGCGTGGACACCAGCGGAGTGGCCGTGCTGAACTATGGAGATTTTGTGGCCTCATGCGCTGGGGCCAAGGACAGCAACAGCGATTGCTTTGCCATCATCCAGGGGCGAAACGGCTCTCTGCTCATCCCCGACACCCCCTCCAAGTCCCCGGAGGTGATTTTGAAGCTGCGGGGCAGGGAGGATGAGCGGTTCAACCTGCAAACCCCCGGCGCCCGCATCCGCTACGAGGTGGAGGAGTTCCAGCGCATCATCGCCCAGAAAGACTACGCCGCCCGGGACCGGCTGTTGGAGCACTCGGTGCTGGTCAGCAGCCTTCTGGAGCAGGCCCGCGCCTATGCGGGCATCCGCTTCCCCGGAGATGGCGAAGATGCGGTGTGACCCCCAGGCGGCACAATTTCACAGCGAATTGTCATGATTCTCCCGGGTTTGATTGACAATATTTTCCCAGAGTATTATAATGGTTTATACTAAGACCCTGGCGAAATCTAGAGGGAAGGAGAAATTACAATCTCCCCCTTCCGTGGGGATATTGTAATGTGTAACCCGTATGAAATGGAGAAAATGGATTTCGAGTCTGGTGGTGCTGGCACTGATTGTCACCTTGTGTCCCGTGTCGGCATCCTCCGCTGGCAACACCGTGAACATTCCCGACCCCGCTTTTTTGGCCTATCTGAACAGCGAACTGGATGAAACCAGACCCAGCGACACCCTCATTACACAAGAAGAAATGGCCAGCTTCACCTCCATCGACACTCATCGGTCCGATGAGGAGATCCGCAGCATCGAAGGCATCTCCGCCGCCGTGAACCTGAAGAAACTGACAATATCCGGAGATATCACCGGTTTGGAGGAGATCGCTACCCTGAAGAACTTGACGTCCCTTAGCGTAACGGACAACAAGTATGTGGAAAATCTGTCCTTTTTAGGGGAGAAACCTGATTTGATCTCCCTGACTGTGGGATTCGCCCCGAACATGACCACGCTCCAGGGTCTGACTTCCCAGAACTGTCCTTCCTTGGCTACGCTGAATCTGTCTGATAACACCAGTCTGGTGGACATTTCTGCTTTGGCCAACGTAGCTTTCCCCCACCTAACCAAACTGGATCTGGGTGACAGCCCTGCCATTCCCAGCATTTCCGCACTGCGTGGATACACCTCTCTGACCAATTTAAATTTGGAGAAGGTAGAAATTACAGCGGAAAACCGTGCAGACTATCGCAGCACCGTGGCTAGTCTGACCTCTCTGACGCAACTGTACATGCCCTACTGTGAAATTACCGATGCCGATGCTCAGGTGATGTTTGCCCCCCTTTCCCAGCTGAAAACCCTTGTCCTGAACATCAATGAATTGACCAATGCGGACTTTGTGGACAACATGTCCGCGAGCCTGACCGCCCTTGGACTTTACGGCAACGACATTCACAACATGGAAAAACTGACAAAGTTCCAGGATTTGCAAATATTAGGGTTTAGCGGCAACGGTGTCACGGATTTCAGCTTTATTGCTGAACTGCCCAAGCTGGTCCGCGGCAGTCTCCGCCATGAAGAGGGAACGGCCTCCTTCCCCTTTGTCTCCCAATACTACGTGGGAACTTCCTCTGACCCAATCGAGCTGGGCGACGGCACCCTCGTCGTCGAAAATCCCTATGTGCAGCCCAATGGCGATCCCATTTCCTTCGCAGACGCTTTGCCTGCCCACGTGTCTGGACAGTCGGACGACTCTGGTTATACCATCTCCTATGACGAGGACACCAATCAGATCACCCTGGAGAATGTGACCGGCAACGTAAGTTTCTACGTCAACTATAATCTCCCCCTGTCCAATGGAGATAAGGTGTGCAAGCTGTTTATCAATGTGTACGCCGAGCATGAGCACACCTGGGGCAAGACCACCTACACTTGGGCTGAGGACGGCAGCTCCTGCACCGCCTCCCGGGTGTGCGAGTATGACGCCGACCATGAGGAGACCGCCACGGCTACCATTACCAAGCAGCAGACCACTGCTCCCACCTGCACCCAGATGGGTCAGACCACCTACACCGCCACCTTCAATCCGGATTGGGCTGTGGCCCAGACCCTGACCCTGACCGATGTGGAGCCCACTGGCCACACCTGGGCCAAGACCACCTACACCTGGGCCGAAGACGGCAGCTCCTGCACCGCCTCTCGGGTGTGCGAGAATGACGCCACCCATGAGGAGACCGCCACGGCTGTCATCACCCAGGAGCAGACCAAGGCTCCCACCTGCACCCAGGCCGGCCAGACCACCTACACCGCCACCTTCAGTCCGGATTGGGCTACTACTCAGACCAAGACCCTGGCAAACGTGAACCCCATTGGCCACGCTTGGGGCGAAACCACCTATACCTGGGCCGAAGACGGTAGCTCCTGCAC
>NZ_NFHE01000032.1 GCF_002161235.1 Pseudoflavonifractor sp. An85 | reverse complement strand
ACGCCGATGGAGAAGCACGAGCTGTATCTCGCTGCATAAAAAGCGGCCAGCAGCACATAGGCTACTGGCCGGGAAAACTTTATATTTTTTCACTGTCCTCTTGACGGGGAGCAGTTCACATGCCCCGGGCTTTGTTGCATTTAGAGAAATAGTTCGCACGCCTTGGGCTGGGTGCAGGCCTTTTTCAGCTTTAAGCTGGCCGCAGAGAGCACCAGGGGGTTGACACTGCGGGAGTGTCTGGGACACACGGACACGCAGCGCATGCAGGAAATGCAGGCCTTCTCATCCACCTGAGTGGGCTGATCCACCGGAATGGCCCCCACGGGGCAGGTTTGGGCACACAGGCCGCAGCCCTGGCAGCTCTTTCCCGCCTTGGGGTGCATGGGAATGACGCCAAAGGGGCGGTAGGGCCGGTTTCCAGGCAGAGTGAGGGGCTGCGGAAGGGTGCCTTCCTCCAGGCGGCGGCCAATCTCCTGGCCAAAGGCGGTGAGAGTGGCCTCATCGGCCTGGTTGGGCCGCCCGGCGGCAAACTTCCGCAGGATGGAGTGCTCGGCCACAGCGGCCACCCCCGCCACGCAGGAGAAGCCTGCCTGGGTCAGCAGGTCTTGCAGCTCCACCAGGGTGTCCTCATAGGCCCGGTTGCCGTAGACACACACCAAAATGGCCCGGGCGCCGCCGCCCTGGATTTGGGCCAGTCGTTGCGCGGCGGGCTGGGGCACCCGCCCGCCGTAGGAGGGGACGGAGACCAGACACACGTCCGAGGAGGAGAAGGACAGGGAAGAGAAGTCCCGGCTGCGGTCGGTGAGGTCCACGGCCTCCACTGAGGCGGCCAGGGTGTGGGACAGGATATCGGCCACCCGTTGGGTGCCGCCGGTGGGGCTGAAGGTGATGGAGTAGAAATTCATGGCAAACATCTCCTAGTTGATATGAGTATACAGAAAAAACGGAACCCGGGCCGGAGAAAGGCATGTGCTTTCTCCGGCCCGGGGGAAGCTTACTCTTCTTCCTGCTCCACGCAGACAATGCGCAGCTCGTCCAGCTGCTTGGGGTCCACGAAGGAGGGGGCGCCCATCATCAGGTCCTGGGCGTTCTTGTTCATGGGGAAGGGGATGATCTCACGGATGGAGTCCTCACCGGCCAGCAGCATCACCATGCGGTCCACACCGGGGGCAATGCCTGCGTGGGGGGGAGCGCCATAGGTGAAGGCGTTGTACATGGCGGGGAACTTGCTCTTCACGTCGTCCTCGCCCAGACGCACCAGCTGGAAGGCCTCCAGCATGATCTCGGGGTCGTGGTTCCGCACAGCGCCGGAGGACAGCTCCACGCCGTTACACACCAGGTCGTACTGGAAGGCGGTGATGGTCAGGGGGTCCACCTCACCGGCAGCGGCCTTCTTCAAAATCTCCAGGCCACCGTTGGGCATGGAGAAGGGGTTGTGGCAGAACTCCAGCTCGCCGGACTCCTCGCCCATCTCGTACATGGGGAAGTCCACGATCCAGCAGAACTCGTAGCGCTCGCGATCCATGTGGTTGGGGCAGAAGTTACCCAGCTTGGAGCGGAGCACACCGGCGGTCTTCTGGGCGGTGAGCAGCTTACCAGCAGTCAGACCCACAAAGCAGCCGGGAGTGAGGCCCAGAGCCTCCACCACCTGCTCCTTGATGGGCTGGACAAACTTGGCGATGCCGCCCACGATCTCGCCCTTCTCGTCGTAGCGGAACCAGTAGGCCTTCTCGCCGGACTGCACTTCTACCTCGGCGCACAGGCCGTCAATCTGCTTGCGGGTGCCCACAAAGTCGGTGACCACAATGGCCTTGACAGTGTTGCCCTCGAAGGGGCCGAAGCCGCAGCCAGCCAAAACCTCGGTGGCGTCGGTGAGGGTCAGGTCAATGCGCAGGTCGGGCTTGTCGGAGCCATACTTGTCCATGGCCTCCAGGAAGGGGATGCGGGTGAAGGGAGCCTGAGAGGCCACGTTGTAGGTGCCGTACTTGGCGAAGATGGGGGGCAGCACACGCTCCAGAACGGCGAACACGTCCTCCTGATTGGCAAAGGCCATCTCCATATCCAGCTGGTAGAACTCGCCGGGGGAGCGGTCGCCACGGGCGTCCTCGTCCCGGAAGCAGGGGGCAATCTGGAAGTAACGGTCAAAGCCGGAGGCCATCAGCAGCTGCTTGAACTGCTGGGGCGCCTGGGGCAGAGCGTAGAACTTGCCGGGGTGCTTGCGGCTGGGCACCAGGTAGTCCCGGGCGCCCTCGGGGGAGGAGGCGGTCAAAATGGGGGTGGTGATCTCCATGAAGCCCTGGTTGGTCATGGCCTGACGCAGGGCGGAGACCACGTTGCAGCGCAGGATGATGTTGTTCTTCACCTCAGGGTTGCGCAGGTCCAGATAGCGGTACTTCAGACGCTGGGTTTCGTCTGCCTCCCGGCTGCGGTTAATCTGGAAGGGCAGCTCGTTGTGACGGCAGCGGCCCAGCACGGTGATGGCGGAGGGTACCACCTCAATGTCGCCGGTGGGCAGCTTGGGATTCTTGCTGTCACGCTCCCGGACTACGCCGGTGACCTGGAGGGTGGACTCCTTGTTCAGGTCCTTGATGGTGGCCATCATCTCGGCGGTCTCAATGACCACCTGGGTGGTGCCGTAGAAGTCACGCAGCACTACAAAGGCCAGGTTCTGGCCCACCTCACGGACGTTTTCCATAAAGCCAGCCAGGGTGACGGTCTGGCCGACATGCTCCATACGCAGCTCCCCACAGGTGTGGGTACGGGATTGAACCATGTGAAATCAACTCCAAATAGTATTATTTATCTCGGATATTACGCTTTGTGGTCAGGCTCCCGGATGGGTTCCACGCCTGCCATGCGCTCGTTCAGCTTGGTGGCGATGGTGGACACTGCCTCAGACACCGGCAGGGTCTCCTGCTGACCCGTGGTCATGTCCTTGACGGACACGGCATTCTGGGAGATTTCGTCGTCCCCCAGGAAGGCCACATAGGGCACGCCGATCTTGTCGGCGTAGGTCATCTTCTGCTTGAACTTCTTCTGCTCGGTGTACAGCTGGGCCCGCACGCCGGCACTGCGCAGCTGGGTGGCAAAGGAGATGGCGGGGGCCAGGTCCTGGGTCATGGGCAGAATGAGTACATCGGCGGGAGCGGTGACCATCTCCTCGTTGAGGTAGCCCTGGTCCTCCAGCACAAAGAACAGGCGGGTGAGGCCAATGGAGATGCCCACGCCGGGCAGCTGCTTGTCGGTGTAGTACTCGGCCAGGTTGTCATAGCGGCCGCCGGAGCAGATGGAGCCGATCTCCGGGTGGTCCAGCATGGTGGTCTCGTACACGGTGCCGGTGTAGTAGTCCAGGCCACGGGCAATGGTCAAATCCACGGCAAAGTGGGTCTGGGGCACGCCGAAGGCGGAGAGGTACTTGACCACGGTGGTCAGTTCCTCCAGGCCATGGTCAAACAGCTCGTGGCGGCCCTGGTACCCTGCCAGAGCGGCCAGCACATGGTCGTTGTCACCCTGGATGGCGATGAACTTCAAAATCTCATCGGCCTGCTCGGAAGTGATGCCAATCTCCTCGCCGGTGAGCAGGGCGGCCACTTTCTCGGGGCCGATCTTCTCCAGCTTGTCCACGGTGCGCATGATGTCACCGGACTTGTCGGTGAGGCCCAGCATGGCGTAGAAGCCGTTCAAGATCTTCCGGTTGTTCACCCGGATCTGGAACCGCTTCAATCCCAGGGCGGTGAAGGTCTGATAGATGATGGAGGGAATCTCCGCCTCGTTGACGATGTCCAGCTTGCCGTCGCCAATGATGTCGATGTCCGCCTGATAGAACTCACGGAAGCGACCCCGCTGGGCGCGCTCGCCCCGGTACACCTTGCCGATCTGGAAGCGGCGGAAGGGGAAGGCCAGGTCTGCGTAGTGCAGGGCCACATATTTGGCCAGAGGCACGGTGAGGTCAAAGCGCAGGGACAGGTCGGTGTCGCCCTTCAAAAATCGGTAGATTTGCTTCTCGGTCTCGCCGCCGGCCTTGGCCAGCAGCACCTCGCTGGCCTCGATCACCGGAGTGTCCAGAGGGGTGAAGCCGTAGCGGGAATAGGAGGAGCGCAGCAGCTCCACCATGCGGTCAAACTGCACCTGACGCTGGGGCAAGAGTTCCATAAACCCAGAGAGGGTGCGGGGTTTTTGTTTTGCCATGTGAATCGGACTCCTTACAGCTAGAATGGGGCTTGTTACAAAGCAAAGAGGTGTTGCCTGGGCAACACCTCCGAAAATGAACTCAAACTTTTAAGGGGGTGGAGGGCTTGATGATCTCGCGCCAGTTCAAATCGCCTCGGGCCAGGCCGTGGATGAGCATCTCGGCGGTGGCAGCGTTGGTGGCGATGGGCACGTTGTTCTGGTCGCACAGACGGGTGATGTAGTGCAGATCCTGGTCCAGATCATCGGCGTTGGGGTCGTTGAAAAACAGCACCATGTCAATTTCATTGTAAGCAATGCGGGCGCCAATCTGTTGCGCGCCGCCGTGGGCATGGGCCATAAACAGCTGGACAGGCAGCCCGGTGGCCTCCGCCACCAGACGACCGGTGCGGCTGGTGGCACACACGGTATGCTTGGAGAGGATGCCGCAGTAGGCGATGCAGAACTGCACCATCAGCTCCTTCTTTGCGTCGTGACTCATAAGAGCAATGTTCATGGGAATCCTTCCTTTCTTGTTGGTCGGTCAGCGGATGTGAAGCAGCGGCACTCGCTGGCCCAGCAGACGTTTGGCAATGTTGAGATAAGCTGGCGCAGCCCCTTTGTAAGTGGTCAGCACCAGTGGGACACTTTGTGCGGCGGCCAGGGTGACCTGAGGGTCCTCGGGCACCATGCCCAGCAGGGGAATGCCGGCGGTGTCCATGGCCGCATCAATGGTGGTGCGCAGCTTTCCAATCATCCGGGGTTGCACCCGGTTGACCACCAGGTGGATGTCCTCCATCTGGCCCATGAGCTTGGTCACCGCCCGCTGGGCATCCCGCAGAGCGGCGGGCTCGGTGGCGGAGACCACAATGGCCCGGTCGGCGGCATACATAGCCAGCTGAAACCCGTCGCCCAGTCCCGCCGGGGAGTCCAGAAAAATAAAGTCGTAGTAGTCCCGGGCCTCGGTGATCACATCCCGAAACCCCTTCAAATCCAAGTGGATCAGGGACAGGGGGGCGGTGAGGAGAAACAGACCCCGAATCTTGGGGTGCTCTGCGGCGGCAGTGAGCAGGGGACAGCGGTGTTCCATGACGTCGGAAAAGTCCATCACCGCTCGGTCAGACATGCCCAGGGCAATGTCCAGGTTGCGCAGACCGATGTCCACGTCAATGCACAGCACCCGTTTGCCCAGAGCGGCCAGACAGGAGGCCACGCCTGCGGTGAGGGCCGTTTTTCCCGTCCCACCCTTTCCAGATGTGACCATTACCGATGTTCCCATGTCTTAGCCTCCTCCACAACAAGAAAATCATATCATGAATTGTTTTATATCGCAATGTTTTTTACAGCATAGGCGAGAAAAAATGTAAATCCGTCGGCAAAGCCGACCGTTATAACGGCGCCTTCTGCATCTTCGCCCACCGGCGGGGGTACTTGGCAGGGCAGGGGGCCACCTTCTCCACCACCACCACCCGGTGGGTGATGTCCGTGTGGGGAATCTGGTAGTCGTAGCAGCCTTTCAGCTGCCCGCCCAGAGTGGCAATGGCCTTTTCCGCCCGGTCCAGCTCATCCTGGCAGTCGGGGCCCTTCATGGCCAGGAAACGGCCGCCCACCTTCACAAAGGGCAGGCACATCTCGCACAGAAGCCCCAGGTCCGCCACCGCCCGGGCGGTGGCATAGTCAAACTGCTCCCGCAGGTCGGGGTCTTGCCCTGCCTCCTCGGCCCGGGCGTGGAGGGTGGTGACATCCGTAAGGCCCAGCGCATCCGCTACCCTCTCCAGCCAGGACAGCCGCTTTTGCAGCCCGTCCAGCAGGGTCAGAGACAGGGTGGGGCACAGGGTTTTCAGCACCATGCCGGGGAAGCCTGCCCCGGTGCCCACGTCAATGAGCTTGGCGTGCTCCAGCCGCCCACAGTTTAAAAGGGGCGCGCAGTCCAACATGTGCAGGGTGGCCACGTCAAAGGGCTGGGTAATGGCGGTGAGGTTCATCACCTGGTTTTGCTCAATTAATAGATTACCATACTTTGCCAACTTTTCCGCCCCATCCTGGGGATAGGCGGGCAGGTCCAGCTGGGCAAGGCCGGTTTCAATGAGTTGTTTCATGGGGGTCGTTACCTCCTTACAGGGCGGCCAGATTGGCCAACAGAGCGGGGAGGCCCAGCCACAGCCCCAGCACCACCGAGGCCACACAGGCCACCAGCATGAGGATGCTGCCCACCAGGCCGCCGGGGGCGGTACCTTGGCGCTGGCGGTGTACCACGATGAAGGGCACGCCCACCCCCAGGGGTACCAGCAGCAGAGGCGCGGTGCCAGGGAGGGAACGGGCGGTGGCCAAGGTGTATGTGACCACAGCGGTGAGCATGAGCATGTACACAATTCCCACCCAGGCCGCTACCCGCTTTTCAAAGGAGGCGGGGGTGTAATCGGAGTGGTTGGGTTGCTCCGTCATTCCTTGCCCTCCTTCAGCAGGTCACGAATTTCGGTCAGCAGCAGCTCCTCCTTGGAGGGCTTGGGGGCGGGGGCGGCCTCCTCCTTCTTCCGGTGCAGCCGGTTGAAGGCCTTGACGATGCAGAACACGGCAAAGGCCATGATGATAAAGTTGAGCACCGCTTCAATGAAGCTGCCATAGGCAATGGTGGCAGAGCCCAGGGTGAGGGTCAGATCCGAGAAGGACACCCGGTTCACCAGCAGGCCCAGCAGGGGCATGAGAATGTCGTTGGTCAGGGAGTCGGTGATGGACTTGAAGGCGCCGCCGATGATGACGCCTACCGCCAGGTCCAGCACGTTGCCCCGGTTCAAAAAGGTCTTAAATTCCCGAATAAAGGCTTTCATAGGTCAATACCTGGCCTTTCCTTAGTGCTTGGGAGTGAGCACGGACTGACCGCCCATGTAGGGACGCAGAGGCTCGGGAATGGTGACGGAGCCGTCGGCCTGGAGGTTGTTCTCCAGGAAGGCGATGAGCATACGGGGAGGAGCCACCACGGTGTTGTTCAGGGTGTGGGGCAGGTACATACCGTTCTCGCCCTTGACGCGCATCTTCAGGCGGCGGGCCTGAGCGTCGCCCAGGTTGGAGCAGGAGCACACCTCGAAGTACTTCTGCTGACGGGGGGACCAGGCCTCAATGTCGCAGGACTTTACCTTCAAATCGGCCAGGTCGCCGGAGCAGCACTCCAGCTGGCGCACGGGGATGTCCAGGGAGCGGAACAGCTCCACGGAGTAACGCCACATTTTCTCGTACCACTCCATGGATTCCTCGGGCTTGCACACCACCACCATCTCCTGCTTCTCGAACTGGTGGATGCGGTACACGCCGCGCTCCTCAATGCCGTGGGCGCCCTTCTCCTTGCGGAAGCAGGGGGAGTAGGAGGTGAGGGTGTAGGGCAGGGAGGCCTCGGGAATGATCTGGTCGATGAACTTGCCGATCATGGAGTGTTCACTGGTGCCGATGAGGTACAGGTCCTCGCCCTCAATCTTGTACATCATGGCGTCCATCTCGGTCTGGCTCATAACGCCCTCCACCACGTTGCCGTGGATCATGAAGGGAGGCACGCAGTAGGTGAAGCCCTTGTTGATCATAAAGTCCCGGGCGTAGGCCAGCACGGCGGAGTGCAGGCGGGCAATGTCGCCCATCAGGTAATAGAAGCCGTTGCCAGACACACGGCCAGCGGAGTCCAGGTCGATGCCGTCAAAGGACTCCATGATGGCGGTGTGGTAGGGCACCTCGAAGTCGGGGGTGGCGGGCTCGCCGAACCGCTCCACCTCCACGTTGAACTCGTCGCTCTCGCCAATGGGCACGGAGGGGTCAATGATGTTGGGGATCTTCAGCAAGATGGCGCGAATTTCCCCGGCCAGCTTGCCCTCCAGCTCCTCCAGCTCAGCCAGACGGTCGGCGTTGGCCTTGACCTGGGCCTTGACGGCCTCGGCCTCTTCCAGCTTGGAGGGGTCCTTCTTGGCCTGGCCCATGAGCATGCCGATCTGCTTGGACAGGGAGTTGCGGGAGGCGCGTAGGTTGTTGGCCTCGGTCATGGCGTCGCGGTTCTGGCGGTCCAGCTCGATGACCTGATCCACCAGGGGCAGCTTGGCATCCTGAAACTTCTTTTTGATGTTTTCTTTGACAATTTCGGGGTTTTCCCGGATGAATTTGATATCTAACATGGTAATTCTCCTTTATCAGTTACTCCTGGTTGTGCTCCATGTGGGGCAATTTCTCCAGCTGCTCCAGCAGGTTGTTCAGGTCGTCCACATTATAATACTCCAGCTCGATGCGGCCCTTTTTCTTGCCTGCGGTGATCTTCACCTTGCGGCCCAGATGGGAGGCCAGCTGTTGCTGGGCCTGGTCAATATACATCTGGTGTTCGTGGATGGGCTTTTCCTTTTTCACCTTGGGCTCCAGGGTGAAGTGCTTGGCGGCGGCCTCCGCCTGGCGCACGGACAGGCCCTGCTCGGCGATCCAGTCGGCAAAGGCACTCTGGGCCTGCTCGCCCTCCACCATGAGTACCGCCCGACCATGACCGGCGGACAAGGTGCCGTCGGCCAGCTTCTCCCGGACGGCAGGGGGGAGGGAGGTGAGACGCAGAGCGTTGGCGATGGCGGGGCGGGACTTGCCCATCCGCCGGGCCACTTCCTCCTGGGTCATACCGTAGTCAGTGAGAAGGACCAGATATCCTTCCGCTTCTTCCATGGGGTTCAGGTCCTCCCGCTGGAGGTTTTCAATGAGGCCCAGCTCCATGACCTTGCGGTCGTCTGCCTCAATGATGACCACGGGAACCTCGCTGAGGCCTGCTTCTTTGGCGGCCCGCCACCGGCGTTCGCCCGCGATGATCTGATAATATCCGGTGGAGAGACGGCGGACGGTGAGGGGCTGGATGATGCCATGCTCTCGGATGGAGTCCGCCAAATCTGCCAGAGATTCCTGGTCAAACCGCTTCCGGGGCTGGTTCAATCCAGGCTCCACCTGGGAGATGGGCAGCTGCACGGAACCGGCTTCCTGGGTTTGCAGGGCGGCGTCACCCATGAGAGCGCCCAGGCCTCGGCCTAAGCCGCCTTTGACTTTAGCCATGTGAAGTCTCCTTCCTTTCTGTAAAATGACAATGTTTCACGTGAAACATTAGGCTTTGTTTTTGTTGTGAAACTCCTGGGCCAAGGCCTCGTAAGCCTCTGCACCCCGGGACCATTTGTCGTAAGACAGCACCGGCTTGCCGTGGCTGGGGGCCTCGGACAGGCGCACATTGCGGGGGATGACGCTGGCATACACCTTGCCGGGGAAGTACCGCTTGACCTCCTCCGCCACCTGCATGGACAGGTTGGTGCGGCCATCGTACATGGTGAGCACCACGCCCTCCAGCTCCAAAGTGGGGTTGAGGGAACGCTTGGCCAGACGCACGGTGTACATCAAATCGCTGAGACCTTCCAGGGCGTAGTACTCACATTGCACCGGTACCAGCAGGGTGTCGGCGGCGCACAGGGAGTCCAGGGTGAGCAGCTCCAGGGAAGGGGGGCAGTCGATGAAGATATAGTCGTACTTGGCTTTGACTTCCTCCAGAGCGTCTTTCAGCCGGTACTCCCGCCGCTCCATGGCGATGAGCTCCACAGTGGCACCGGACAGGGCTTTGTTGGAGGGCACCACATCCGCCCAGTCGGTGGACACAATGGCCTTGGACATGGGGGCGTTTCCCAGCAACACGTCATACACACTGGGGGAACGGGACTTGTCCACCCCGAATCCGGAGGTGGCGTTGCCCTGGGGGTCAAAGTCGCACACCAGCACCTTGTGCCCCTGTTGAGACAGAGCGGCGGCCAGATTGACACAGGTGGTGGTCTTTCCCACACCGCCCTTTTGGTTGACAATGGCAATGGTTTTTGACATAACAGAACCCGCCTTTTTTAAAAGGATAAACAGAACTGATTTTGATTATACCGTTTTATTATAAATTTTTCAACCATCACAGTGTAAGAAAAAATGGATGTTTCACGTGAAACAATGGGGATGCTCCGCTGGGTGCGCGCTCCGCTGAGGCCCGATTTCTCCCCGATGAGAAATCGGGGAAAGAATCGCCTAAGGGTTGCACCCCTAGGTACCCTGCTGGGGTCAGTAGCCCTATGGCCCTGGATAAAACCCAACCGGCCCAGGGGTAAGCGATACTCTGTGCCACGACTTCCGCTCACCGCTCCACGTTCCAGTGTGGATAGCAGTTGCCCGAGAACGATAGGGCCTGCCATAGGTGGTGACTACCAGCCTGCTCCCAAACCAGACGTTGTTACCAAAGAAGCACTACGGGTTCTACACGGAGAGCATCAGCGGCAGCGGCGCAAGGAGGACAGTCAATCCTTTTACCTTAGCGTCGGCGGGGGATGCACCAGCGCCGTGCAAGGAGACCTAGGGGGGTACCCAGGGGGGAACGCCCTGGGCGATTCTTTGGTGACTTTCCCATCGGGGAGAAAGTCACCCCAGCGGAGCGCGTAGACGCGCAGAGATTATATATAATAAAGGAAAACGCCGTCCCCAAGCCGGGACGGCGTATGTCTTATTCCGCTGGTTTGTGAATGTGTATGGTCACCCGAACCCCATCCTCCACTTCTTCTTTTGTATACTGGGTGTGCAGCCCCGAGGCCTCCATGAGGGACACCGAGCGGCGTAGGGTATTAAAAAACAGCCGCACATCCTTGATGCGCAAAATAGGGGAGGGGGTGTGGGGCTTTTCCTCCACCTGGCACAGCTTGGCAATGTATGCCTCCGACTGGGCCACCGTGAGGTTGTGGCGGACGATGTACTGGGCGGCCTTGCGCTGGGCCTCTCCGCCATCCAGCTTGAGAAGAGCACGGGCGTGGCGCTCGGTGAGCTGGGCTTGGCGCAGAATGTCAATGACATCGGGGGGAAGTTTCAACAGCCGCAGCTTGTTGGCCACTGCCGACTGGCTTTTGCCCACTCGCCGGGCCACCTCGTCCTGGGACAAGTGATAGAGGGTGATAAGGCGGCGCAGGGCAATGGCCTCTTCCCACACGTCCAGGTCCCGCCGCTGGATGTTCTCCACCAGAGCCAACAGGGAGGAGGTCTCCGCATCCGTCTGCATTACAAGACAGGGCACGGTGGTCATCCCCGCCAGTTGGGCGGCCCGCAGCCGCCGCTCCCCGGAAATGAGTTCCCAGTGGTCGCCGGTTTTGCGCACCGTCAAAGGCTGCAAGATGCCCAGCTGAGCGATGGAGTCGGACAGCTCTTGCAATTCCGCCGGAGAGAAGATGCTTCTGGGCTGGTTGGGGTTGGGCTGGATGCTGTCCACCGGAAGTTCCAGGACCTGCCGACGGTCCTTTGTAAAAAGTGCCATTCCTCATCGTCCTCCTACGAGAAACCCGGAGGTTCTCGGTATTTTTCCACATTGTAGCACGAAGCTGTGGAAAAATTCTGTCGGAGCATGGATGAAGAATGGCACAAAGTGTTTTTTCTTTAGGCTCGCAAAAAGCCCTTGCCGAAAATTTCGCTGGAGTTGGTAATCAGCATAAAGGCGTGAGGGTCAATGGCCTTCAAGTGGCGGCGCAGGGCCACGGCCTGGGCCCGGGACAGCGCGGTGAGCACCACCCACTTGTCCTGGTGGGAGTAAGCGCCCTCGCCCTTCCAGAAGGTGGCAGAGCGGTGGAGGTCGTGGGTAATGAAGTCGCACACCTCTTTGGGGCAGGAGGTCACCAGAATAAAACTCTTTTTCCGGTTGAGGGATTCAATCACCGAGTCCACCAGCACGGATTTCAGCACCAGGCCCAACAGGGAGAACAGACCGGTCTCCACATTGATGAGCACCAGGGTGGAACCGGCGATGAGCACGTCCACATACAGCAGGGCCATGCCAATATCCAAACTGGTATATTTTTTCAAAATCATGGCCAGGATGTCGGTACCGCCGGTGGAGCTCTGGGCGTTGAACAAAATGGCAGAGCCCAGGGCGGGGAAGATCACGCCGAAGAACAGCTCCAACAGCTTCTCGTCGGTGAGAGGGCCGGACATGGGGAACAGCCACTCCATGCCAGTGAGCATACCGGAGAACAGGAGAGAGCAGTACACGGTGCGCACGCCGAAGCCTCGGTTGAGGAATATAAATCCCAGAAACAGGAAAAGTACGTTGATGACCGAGGCGAACAGGGAGGAGCTGATGGAGGGGAAGATGGACGAGAGAATGACGGCGATACCGGTGACGCCGCCGGTGGAAAATTGGTTGGGGAATTTGAAGAAGTATGTACCAATGGCCACCATACCAGTACCCACGGTGAGCAGGAGAAATTCCCAAATCCATTGTTTGGCCTTCACAAAAGAAAACCCCCATTTCTCAGTGTAATTGGTCTAATTTGGAACAATTTCTACAAAATGTTGCCGGCCTTTCTAAAGTGTAAATATTGTACCAGAAATACCACTTGACAACAAGCAAGATATGTGCAAAAAATAGAATGGAACAATGGGAGATTTTTTGTTAAAATATCAGGTATCTTATTTCATCGGAACGGGTAAGACTTGGTCAGAGAGAGAGGAGCGGTGAACGGTGAAACTGTTGGAACAGCGGATTCGGGAAGACGGAGTCATGGAAGGCGAGGACGTATTGAAGGTGGATAGCTTCCTCAACCACCAGATGGACGTGAGCCTGTTTGCTGAGATGGGCAAGGAGTGGGCACGCCTGTTTGCAGGAGATAACGTGACGAAGATTCTCACCATTGAGGCCTCTGGCATTGGCATTGCCTGCGTGGTGGCCCAGCAGTTTGGGGTGCCGGTGCTCTTTGCCAAGAAGAACAAGACCAAGAACATTGCCGGAGAGGTGTACTCCGCCCAGGTGGAATCCTTCACCCACGGCCGGGTGTACGATATTATTGTGTCCAAGAAGTTCTTGGGCCCCGGGGACCGGGTGCTCCTCATTGATGACTTTTTGGCCAACGGTGCAGCCCTCCAGGGCCTCATCAAGCTGGTGCGGGATTCCGGCGCCACCCTGGTGGGCGCTGGCATTGCCGTGGAAAAGGCCTTCCAGCCCGGAGGAGAGATGATCCGCAATATGGGTGTGCGGGTGGAATCTCTGGCCCGGATCAAGTCCATGAGCTCCAAGGGCATCGAATTTTGCTAAGTCGTATGTTCTCCCGTGCGCATGTCCCGGGAGAACATGAATTTCATGGATGTTCCCGCCAGGGGGCGGGAAAACTCTGCGAGATAGATTTCTTAAAAGGCAGCGCCTTTTTGGAAATAATAGAAGGAATGGAAACAGGGAACTTTTAAGGAGGAAGCAAACCTATGAAAAAGCGTATTCTTGCCCTGGCAATGGCTGGTGTGATGGCCCTGAGCTTGGTGGCCTGCTCCGGTGGCACCGACGAGGACTCCATGAACACCAACGCTGGCACCGCCGACAGCGACTTTAAGGTGGGCGCCATCTACATCAACAAAAAGACCGATACCGCTGGTTACACCTACGCCCACCACAAGGGCATCACCACCGCCATGGAGGAGCTGGGCCTGGACCCTGAAACTCAGCTGGCCATCGTGGACGAGGTACCTGAGGAGGACGACAAGGTGGCTGCCGCTGTGGACACCCTGGTGGGTGAGGGCTGCGACATCATCTTCGGCATCTCCTTTAATTACCTCAACGCCATGAACGCCAAGGCGGAGGAGTACCCCGAGGTGATCTTCTCCCATGCTACTGGCTACCTGTCCAACGACACCAACTTCAACAACTACTTCGGCCGCATCTATCAGGCCCGTTACCTCACCGGTGTGGCCGCTGGTTTGAAGAGCCTGGAGACCGGCAATAATCATGTGGGCTACGTCTCCGCCTTCGGCACCCAGTACGCCGAGACCTGCTCCGGCATCAATGGCTTCACCCTGGGTGTGCAGTCTGTGAACCCCAACGCCACCGTGTATGTCAAGGAGCTGGGCAAGTGGAACGACGAGCAGAACGAGTACGCCTTTGCCGAGGAGCTCATCAACAGCTATGACTGCGGCGTCATCGCCCAGCACTGCGACTCCGCTCAGCCTCAGATTGCCGCTGAAAAGGCCGGTGTGTTCGGCTGCGGCTACAACTCTGATATGACTGTGGACGCCCCCAACGCCCACCTCACCGCTGCTGTGTGGAACTGGGATGTGTACTACAAGGAAGCTATGGAGACCGCTATGACCTGCGGCGGCGCGGAGAACTTTGTCACTGCCATGGGCGGCTCCGCCTACTATGAGGGCCTGGTCAAGGGCCTGGTGGGCGTGTCCGAGCTCAGCGACAACTGCGCCCCCAACACCCAGGCTTACATGGACGCCATTGTGGAGCTTCTGGCTTCCGGTGAGTGGGATGTGTTCTCCGGCGTGAAGCTGTCCTACACCGTGGGCGACGATGGCTCTGTGTCCATCACCCAGACTCCCTCCGCTCTGAAGACCAACGACGGCAAGGAGATCGTGCCCGCCGGCGGCAAGAGCGTGGAGGACTCCGTCATCACCGGTACCATGAACTACTTCGTGGAGGGCGTGAAGGTGGGCTAAGGCCCCGCCCTCAAATTGAATCCAGCCCTGAACTCGTCCGGGCCGGCCGGGAAAACCGGTCGGCCCGGAGTTTGTTTTTTCCTGGTTCCCACCCCGCTGGTGGGGAATGGGAAAAAGCGAACTTCAACCAAGAGAGAAGGAGGCAGATTGCATGGCAGAAGAATACGCCGTGGAACTTCGTGGCATCACCAAGACCTTCGGTCCGGTGGTGGCCAACCACAACGTCAACCTGAATCTCCGAAAAGGAGAGATTCTCTCCCTGTTGGGAGAGAACGGTTCCGGAAAGACCACCTTGATGAACATGCTCTCCGGTATCTACACCCCGGACAGCGGCACCATTCTGGTGGACGGCCAGCCGGTGACCATTTCCTCTCCCCAGGACGCCAAACGCCTGGGCATCGGCATGGTGCACCAGCACTTCAAGCTGGTGGACGTGTTCTCCGCTGCCGATAACATCTGGATGGGGGCCCAGGAAGCGGGATTTGTGCTGAAAAAAGACCGCTACCAGAAGATTGAGGAGATGGCCAAAAAGTTCGGCTTCGACCTGGACCCCCGCAAGCAGGTGCGCAACATGGCCGTGTCGGAAAAGCAGACCCTGGAGATCATCAAGGTGCTCTACTACGGGGCCAAGGTGATCATTCTGGATGAGCCCACCGCTGTTTTGACTGTGCAGGAGATCGACAAACTCTTTGGCGTGCTCCGGCGCATGCGGGACGAGGGCCACTCCATTATCATCATCACCCACAAGCTCAATGAGGTGATGGATATCTCCGACCGGGTGGCCATCCTCCGCAAGGGCGAATACATCACCACCGTGGACACCAAGGATACCAACGAGCAGGAGCTCACCGAGTGGATGGTGGGCCACAAAATTGACCTGAACATTGAGCGGCCCAAGATGGAAAAACTCAAGCCCCTGCTGGAGATTCGGGACCTGACCATCCGCAGCGACGAGGGTAACGTGGCCATCGACAACGTCAGCTTCTACATTCGAGGCGGCGAGATGCTGGGCGTGGCAGGCATCGCCGGGTGCGGCCAGAAGGAGCTGTGTGAGGCCATTGCAGGCCTGCGGCCCATTGAGTCGGGCAAGATGATCCACAAGGGTGAGAACATTGTAGGCCTCAGCCCCAAGGAGATTCTGGCCAAGGGCATCTCCATGTCCTTCATCCCTGAGGACCGATTGGGCATGGGCCTGGCCCCCTCCATGTCCATCACGGACAACATGATCTTGAAAAACTACGCCGACGCCAAGGGTCCCTTTGTGGACCGCAAGACGGGCCGGGAGGACGCTCAGAAGGTCATCGACGAGCTGGGCGTGGTCACTCCCTCCACCGAGACCCCGGTGCGCCGTCTCTCTGGCGGCAACGTGCAGAAGGTGCTGCTGGGCCGTGAGATTAAGGCTGGCCCCAACGTGGTGGTCACCGCCTACCCGGTGCGCGGCCTGGACATCCACTCTTCCTACGCCATTTACAACATCCTCAACGAGCAGAAAAAGAGCGGCGTGGGCATCCTCTTCGTGGGCGAGGATCTGGACGTGATGATGGCCCTGTGTGATAAGATTCTGGTGCTGTGTCACGGCAAGGTCATGGGCGTGGTCCACGCCCACAAGACCACCAAGGAGGAGCTGGGCCTGATGATGACGGGCAGCCTGGATTTGACCCACAAGTACGAGGACAAGCCCGCCGGCTACGCCGCGGACACCTTGTTCCAAGAGGAAGGGGAGGAGAAGTAAGCCATGCGTGTGCACATCGTCAAGCGGGAAGATTGCCCGCTTTGGAAAAAGATCCTCCTGGTGGTGGGCGCGGTGGCCCTGGCCCTGATTTTGGGCGGGCTGGTGCTGCTGGCCATGGGAGTCAATCCCCTGGAGTACTACTTCAAAATGTTCACCATGGGCATGGTGGGCAACAAGATCGCCTATAAGGCGGTGGAAAACTACCTGAAAATTGTGGTGCCTCTGATTCTCACCGCTCTGGGCCTGTCCCTGGCCTTTAAGATGCGCTTTTGGAACATCGGCGGCGAGGGCCAGTTCATCGCCGGAGCCATTGCCGCTGCCGCGGTGGCCTTTCAAGCGGGGCCGGTGCTGCCCGAGCCTCTGGTACTCCTTCTCATGTGCGTGGCGGCCATGGTGGCTGCCGGACTGCTGGGCCTGTTTGTGGCGGCTTTGAAGGTGAAGTTCGGCACCAACGAGACCCTGCTCACCCTGATGCTCAACTATATCGTGCTCTATGTGCTGGTGTTTCTGGGGGAGACCAAGGCGGACTGGAACTTCTTTTTGAGTGCGGAATCCGCCCGCCCCACCTTTGCCAGCTTTGCCTCTCTGGCCTCCTTCCCCAAGATCATGCTGGGCAAGTTCGGGCTGAACATCTGCGTGCTCATTACGCTGGCTCTGGGCGTGCTGGTGTACATCTACCTCAAGCGCACCAAGCAGGGCTATGAGATTGCTGTGGTGGGCGACTCCATGGGCACCGCCCGGTATGCGGGCATGAAGGTCAGCGCCATTGTGCTGCGCACCGTGTTCCTCTCTGCCTGCCTCATCGGTCTGGCTGCCGCCTTCAAGGTGGGCACCGCCGGCATCCTCTCCGCCTCCATCACCGACGATGTGGGCTGGACGGGAATCATTGTGGCCTGGTTGGCGCAGCTGAGTACCGTGGGCATCTTCCTGGTATCCGCCCTCATCGGCGTCCTGCAATACGGATCCACCGCCGCAGCCACCACCTTTGCCTCGGTGGATTCCAGCTTTGCCGACATGCTCCAGGGCGTCATCCTGTTCCTGGTGCTGGCAGCCGACTTCTTCACACGCTTCCGCGTGGTCATCGCCAAAAAGGAGGTGGAGCGCCATGGATGATAAGCTGAACATTGTCACCACATTCCTCCACAACATCATTGTCTACAACATCCCGCTGCTCTATGGCACTGTGGGTGAGATCACCATCGAGAAGTCGGGCAGTCTGAACCTGGGTGTGGAAGGCACCATGGCTGTGGGCGCCATCTTCGGCTATATTCTGGGCTGCTACGCCAATTCCATGTTGGTGGGCGTACTTCTGGCCTTCCTCACTGCGGCCCTGTGCGGCCTTATCTTCGCCGTGCTCACCGTCACCCTGCAGGCCAACCAGAACATTACCGGCCTGACCATCACCACCTTCGGCCTGGGCGTGTTCTTCTTTGTGGGCAACGGCGTGAAGGCTGTGAGCTGGCCCGCCATGAACAACTACCCCAACATTCAAAACGGCTTTGCCAACCTGCCCATCCCGGGGCTGTCCAAGATTCCCGTGCTGGGCGAGGTGCTCTTTGACCACAACATTCTGGTGTATCTGGGCGTGGTCATTGCCCTGGTGATGTGGTGGTATCTCAAGTACACCCGCACGGGGCTGCGCCTGCGCTCGGTGGGTGAGAACCCCGCCGCCGCCGACTCCGTGGGCATCAACGTGCGCCGGTACAAGTACCTGCATATTATGCTGGGGTCCGGTATCATGGGTATTGGCGGCTACTACATGGGCCTGAACATGAATGGCTCTCTGTCCTCCAGCTGCTGGATCAACGGCTATGGCTGGATTGCCGTGGCCCTGGTCATCTTCGCCAACTGGAGCCCCGCTTTCGCCATTGTGGGCACCGTGGTGTTCGGCTTCTTCAACACCCTGCGGGTGTCTGGCCCCTCTCTGGCCGGGGCTTTCCCCGAGACCCTGGGTTGGCTGGCGGGCGTGCCTTCCCAGCTGTACCAGGCTCTGCCCTTTATCATCACCGCCCTGGTGCTCATTGCCACCTCGGTGAAAAAGAGCAAGAACAGCGGCCAGCCCGCCGCTCTGGGCTTGAACTACTTCCGGGAAGAGCGATAAGAACGCAAAAACTTCCACACCCTTGGAAAAGGATGTGGAAGTTTTTTGTGTAGCTAAAAAGCCTCGCAGAGTTTCACCGCCTTTAGGCGGTGAAAAAATTATAATTTGTCATTTTCCAGGACATGAGCATGGAAAATGACTCTTCCCATGGAAAAGGGAAACCTTTTCCATGGGAAGATAAAAGCCCCGGAGCCGCTTGCAAAGCTCCGGGGTTTTTATAAAAGGATGGAGGATAGAATGAAAAAGAAAGGATATCTCTTGCAAGTCTTATATTACGCAACAGTCGTTACAAAAGTTTGTGCAGAAGTGTTACAAAAGTATTAAATGATGAAAAGCCTTTGTAAACTCACCGGAGGGCGGAGAAAAACTCCTCCAAAATCCCCCTACATTCCCCTTCCAGCAGGCCGCCATAGATGCGGGGATGGTGGTTGAACCGCTCCTCGAAGAGGTTGAGCACCGACCCGCAGCAGCCGGATTTGTCCTCCTTGGCACCATAGCGCACACAGGCAATGCGGGAGTTGATGATGGCCCCGGCGCACATGGGGCAGGGCTCCAGGGTCACGTACAGGGTGCAGCCTGTGAGCCGCCAGGAGCCCAGGGTGGCACAGGCCATGTTAATGGCCTCCACCTCGGCGTGGGCGGTGGCACGGCCCTCTTCTTCCCGGCGGTTGCGGCCTCGGCCGATGATTTCACCCTCCGAGGAGACGATGACACACCCCACCGGCACGTCCCCGTGCTCCAGGCAGGCCCGGGCCTGGTGGAGCGCCTCTTGCATATACGCTTCGTGGGTCATATCACTTGTCGGTGTGGATGGTGATGGAGGTGATTACCGGCTGCTCCTCGGCAGGTAGAATCCCTTCGGACTCGGTTTGGTCACAGATGGCATCCACCACGTCCATGCCCTTGGTCACCGTGCCAAAGCCGGCATAATCCCCGTCCAGATGGGGGCTGTCCTCCCGGACGATGAAGAACTGGGAGGAGGCAGAGTTGGGATCGTTGGAACGGGCCATGGAGATGGTGCCCCGGGTGTGGGAGATGGGGTTGTCGTAGCCGTTGGAGGAGAACTCACCCACGATCTCATGCTCCGAGCCGCCAGTGCCATCCCCGTTGGGGTCGCCGCCCTGGATCATGAAGTTGTCAATGATGCGGTGGAAGGTGAGCCCGTCATAGAAGCCGCTCTGGGCCAGCTCCACAAAGTTGGCGCAGGTCACCGGGGCGGCAGAGGGGTCCAACTCCACGGTGATGGTGCCGAAGTCCTTGACCTCGATGTCGGCGGTGTAGGTCACACCTTCCTCCAAAGCGGGGGGATTGTAGGTGTCGGCAGCAGGGGTGGCGGTGGCCGCGGGATCGGTGGTCTGGGGGTTGGAGGTGGCGGTGGGCTTCTGGGTCATCACCACGGCGGCCACCACCAAAATCAGCACCACCACAATGGCGCCAACGCCCCATACCACGGGGCTAATGGTCTTGGAGGGGGTGGGCTGCTTGGTCTTGGGGGCAGAATGGGGATTGGATTTCTTGTGCTTTTTCTTGGACATAGCGGCAGGTTCCTTTCCTAATATGACGTTATATTACAAGTGGAGAATCCCAAGTTCCCATAGACAGCCCAGCACAACGATGATAAAAACCACAATAGCGCCAATGGCCTGTCTGCGCTGGTGCTGTTTGGCTGGTTCTGTGAGGTCCCGGGTGTGCTGCTGGATGTGGGCGTGGACCGCAGGGGGCACGGTGGTCTGGGCCTTCTCGGTGTTCAGGGCATCCACCAGCCACTGGTAGCTGCGCTGGGAGGGGGCCAGGCACTGGTCCAGCTGGTGCTGGAGGGCGTCCAGGGCCACTTCCACATCGTCCAGTTCCATGTGGAAACTCTGGGCCAGCTGGTATTTGGTGTAGCCCCCAACGGTGCTCATGACCAGGAAGAAGCGGGGGAGAGGGGGCAGATCCTGGACCAGGGAGAAGAGGTCGTCGGAGGCGCCCCAGGTCTCAGGCAGGGCCAAGTCCTCCACCTGAGGGCGGTCCAGGAACGGGGGGACGGGCAGATCGCTGAGGAAGGGGTCATCCAGGTTTTGGGGGTGGAAATCGGCGTAGACGGCTTTGCAGTAGCGCACCGCCAGGTCCAGAACGAAGTGGTAGTACCCTTCCAGGGTGTCCATGTCGTCATCCTCGCAGGCGGTCTCCAGCTCCCACAGGTGGCCGTAGGCATAGCGGGCGGCGGTCACCGCCTCATGCTCCTGGCCGGTGAGGAGCAGGGAGACGTAGTACACCTGCTGGCTGCACCGGGTGCACAGCTCCACCATGGCCTCGGGCTGATGCGCGTAGCAGGCCCGGGTATAGAGGTCTTTCTTTTTCATAGGTGAGTGGTCCTTTCGGTTGTTATGTCTCCTAGTGTACACCAAAAAGCAGGGAAAGGGAAGGGGCAGAGAAAGAGACAAGGGCCTGTTGCAACTGCAACAGGCCCTTGAAAAGGCAAAGAAAATCTTACCGCTTGTTGGACTTGCGCCAGATGTGCATGGCCTCGGCGGCGGCAATCAGCTCGTCCCGGAAGCGGGGATCGGCCACGGAAATGAGGCCCTCGGCACGCTCCCAAGTGGTCTTGCCCTTGACGTTGAACATGCCGTGCTCGGTGACCACATAGTGCAGGTTGCTCCGGGTGCAGGTGGCGATGGAGCCCTCAATGAGGGTGGGACGGATGCGGGACTTCACCTCGCCAGTGGCCTTGTCGGTGACGGTGGAGGAGCAGCAGATGAAGCTCTTACCGCCACGGGACAGGTAGGCGCCCATGACGAAGTCCTGCTGGCCGCCAGCGCCGCTGATGTGGCGGGTGCCGGAGGACTCAGAGGAGACCTGACCGAAGAGGTCAATGTCCACCGCCCCGTTGATGGAGATGAAGTTGTCCAGGGTGGACATCCGGGCGATGTCGTTGGTGTAGTCCACGGGGGCGTTCATGCACTCGGGGTTGTTGTCCAGGAAGTCGTACAGCTCCTGGGTACCAGCGGCAAAGGCGTAGGTCTGGCGGCCCTGGTCGAAGTTCTTGCGGGCGCCGGTGATCTTACCGGCTTTGGTCATGGCTACAAAGGCGTCCACGTACATCTCGGTGTGCACGCCCAGGTCCTTCAGGTCGGACTGAGCAATCATCTGGCCCACAGCCCCGGGCATGGAACCGATGCCCAGCTGGAGGCAGGCGCCGTTGGGGATCTCGGCCACGATCTGACGAGCCACAGCCAGGTCGATCTCGGAGGGCTGGCTCAGGCCGGGCATGGTGCCGATGGGGCCGTTGGGGCCCTCCACAATGGCGTTGACCTGGGAGATGTGCACACCGGTGTGGTAGCCGCCCAGGCAGCGGGGCATATTCTCGTTGACCTCCACGATGATGTGCTTGGCACGTGCGCACATGTCATACAGGTGGGAGGCGTTGGGGCCAAAGTTGAAGTAGCCGTGCTGGTCCATGGGAGAGACCTGGAACATGGCCACGTCGATGGGGTCGATGCAGTCCCGGTAGTAGCCGGGCAGCTCGGAGTAGCGGATGGGGGCATAGTAGGCCAGACCCATCTTCACCATCTTGCGCTCTACCCCGGACATGTGCCAGGAGTTCCAGGTGAAGTGGTCGGCGGGATTTTCAATCTGGGCAATGGCGGGCATGTGCAGCAGAATGCCGCCCCGCAGCTTCACGTCGTGCAGCTCACCCATGCGTCCGGCCAAAGCCTGGTCCAGCACCTCGGCGGTGTTGGTGCACCAGCCGTAGTCCACCCAGTCCCCGGACTTGACCACCTTGACCGCTTCCTCAGCGGTGGTGAGCTTCTGACGGTATTCTTCCTGATAGCTCATAAGATACCTCCAAAATAGTAAATCATCATTGTGGTGTGCCTGCGGCACGCTCCAACGTTCCCTTTACACAAGGGCAAATGCTCAAACAAGGGTGTGGGGTGACCCCCCACACCCTTGTCCTTGGATGTTATCACGCTCGGGTTGGACGCATGGTGTGTCTACCCTCACGGACAGATACGCTTCGCACCCTCCGCGACGGTCGCCTTCCCTGCGACTCCAGGCAAACCCGCACAGCCATCGGCTGCTGCTGGGCTTTGCCTGTCGCTCCGGTCCAGGCTCCCTGCTCCCGGGCGCTCAGACGCACTTAAATTACACCTTCTCAAAGATGGTAGCAACGCCCATGCCGCCGCCGATGCACAGGGTGGCCAGGCCGCGCTTGGCGTCGTCCCGCTTCTGCATCTCGTGCAGCAGGGTGACGATGATACGAGCGCCGGAAGCGCCCACGGGGTGGCCGATGGAGATGGCGCCGCCGTTGACGTTCACCTTGTCCATGTCGAAGCCCAGCTCACGGGCCACAGCGATGGACTGAGCGGCGAAAGCCTCGTTGGCCTCCACCAGATCCACATCCTCGATCTTCAGGTCGGCCTTGGCCATAGCCTGACGGGAAGCGGGCACGGGGCCCACGCCCATGATCTTGGGATCCACGCCGCCCTGGCCCCAGCTGACCAGCTTGGCCATGGGCTTCAGGCCGTACTTCTCCACAGCCTCGCCGGAGGCCAGCAGGATGGCGGCAGCGCCGTCGTTGATGCCGGAGGCGTTGGCAGCGGTCACGCGCTGGACGTGCTGCTTGGCATCGGCCTCGTGTACCTGAGTGACCTCAAAGGTGTGAACGATCTCGTCCTCCACGCCCTCGGGACCCACGGGGAAGGCGCCGCGCAGCTTGCCCACGGACTCCATGGTCACGCCAGCCTTGGGGAACTCGTCCACCTTGAACTCCACCATTTCCTTCTTCTTCTTCACCATCACGGGAACGATCTCGTCCACGAACTTGCCGGCAGCCTGAGCGGCCTCGGTCTTGTTCTGGGAGCTGACGGCGAAGGCGTCCATCTCCTCACGGGTGATGCCCCACACGTCGGCGATGTTCTCAGCGGTGGTGCCCATGTGGTAGTTGTTGTAGGCGTCCCACAGACCGTCACGGATCATGGTATCCACAACCTTCTTGTCACCCATGCGGGCGCCCCAGCGCTCGTTGGGCAGAGCGAAGGGAGCGGCGGACATGTTCTCAGTGCCGCCGGCCACGATCACGTCGGCGTCGCCAGACAGGATGGCACGAGCGCCCTCGATGACGGACTTCATGCCGGAGCCACACACCATGCCCACGGTGTAAGCGGGGACGGAGTAGGGGATGCCAGCCTTCACGCTTACCTGACGGGCGGGGTTCTGGCCCTGGGCAGCGGTGAGGATGCAGCCGAACATGACCTCGTCCACCTGCTCAGGCTTCACACCGCCACGGTTCAGGACTTCCTTGACCACGGTGGCGCCCAGGTCCACAGCGGGGACGTCCTTCAGAGAGCCGCCGAAGGAACCCACGGCGGTACGGCAACAGTTGACCACGTAAACTTCTTTCATGATGTGTAACCTCCAGTTTGATGTATCAAAATATCTTCTTGGATGTCGTAGTTAAGCAGATTATACTTCTAGATTGTGAAAAAATCAACAATATATTTTTGTGCACGTAGTAGAAAAAATATGGTAGTTGAGGGAATACTTCTTATAAAATATCATGTAATGTACGAAATGGTCAAATTCTTAACGAAAAAATGCCTTTTCCACCTCAGAGAATACCACAGGAGTTATGGACAAAATCACAACAACCAACCATTGGAGGGGGGAGAGAACAGTGACGGAAAATACCGCCATGAGAGGGGGGAAGAGGAGCACCGCCAGCTGCAGGGCGCAGCCCACCACAAAGGCCTGATTCATGGCAGGGTTGGAAAAGAGGCCCAGGGAGAAGATGGATTGCCGGGAGGAACGCACATCAAAGGCGTGGAACAGCTGACAGAAGGTGAGGGTGGCAAAGGCCATGGTGTTGGCAGTGGCATCTGCCCGGGTGGGGTCGCCCAGCACGTACTCCCCCAGAAAATAGGCCAGAAGGGTGAGCGCGCCCACCAGTGTCCCCTGCCAGATGAGGCGGATGGCAAAGGAGGGGGTGAACAGGGGCTCGTGGGCGTCCCGGGGCGGCTGGTCCATCACGTCCGCCTCCACCGGCTCCAATCCCAGAGCCAGGGCGGGCAGGGAGTCGGTGACCAGGTTCAGCCACAAAAGCTGTACCGGCACCAGAGGAGCCTGGTGGAAGTGGAAGAGGGTGGCCAGAAAGAGGGTCAAAATCTCTCCAATGTTGCAGGAGAGCAGGTAGTGGATGGATTTTTTGATGTTGGCGTAAATGCCCCGGCCCTGTTCCACGGCGTGGACGATGGTGGCGAAGTTGTCATCGGTGAGGATCATGTCCGCCGCCCCTTTGGCCACGTCGGTGCCGGTGATGCCCATGGCGCAGCCGATGTCTGCGGCTTTCAGGGCGGGAGCGTCATTGACCCCGTCCCCGGTCATGGCCACCACGTACCCCTTCTTTTGCAGGGCCTGGACGATGCGCATTTTGTGTTGGGGGGACACCCGGGCGTACACGGTGAACCGGTCCACCTCCTGTTCCAGCATGTCCTGGGGCATAAAATCCAAATCTGCCCCGGTGAGGGCCAGGTCTCCCTCTCGAAAAATGCCCAATTCCTTGGCAATGGCTACGGCGGTGAGCTTGTGGTCCCCGGTAATCATCACCGGCCGAATCCCTGCTTGAAAGCACTGGGCCACCGCCTGCTTCACCTCCACGCGAGGGGGGTCAATGAGGCCCATCAGTCCCACAAAGGTGAGGTCATGTTCCAAAAATTCCTCCAGCTTTCCGTGGGGGGGCAGTACATCCACGTCTTTGTAGGCGCAGCCCAGCACCCGCAGGGCATTTTGGGCCATGGCGGCGTTGGCGCTCTCCACCTGGCGCAGGGTGGCCACATCCAGAGGCACCGGAGCCCCGGAGAGAATGTGGGTGCACCGGGAGAGGAGCACGTCCGGGGCACCCTTCACCATTACCCGGTACCGCTCCCGCAGGGGGTGGACGGTGGTCATGAGCTTGCGTTGGGAGTCAAAGGGAATTTCGGCAACGCGGGGCATTTCCTCCTCCAGCATCTCCTTGTCCAGCCCTTCCTCCAAAGCCGCGTCCACCAAGGCGGTCTCGGTGGGGTCCCCCAACAGGTGGGGCACCCCGTTTTCGTCGTGGTTCAGGGTGGCATCGTTGCACAAAGCCCCCACAATCAGGGCCTCCAGCCGGTGTTTTTCTTGGGCGGTCCACACCTGTACCACCGTCATGCGGTTCATGGTGAGGGTGCCGGTTTTGTCTGAACAGATGACCCCGGCACAGCCCAGGGTCTCCACTGCCGGGAGTTTTTTGACGATGGCGTGGTGACGCACCATGCGCTGTACCCCCAGGGCCAGCACAATGGTGACAATGGCGGGCAGGCCCTCGGGGATGGCGGCCACCGCCAGGGCCACCGCGGTGAGAAACATATCCAGCAGGGGGATGTGATACAAAAGGCCAATGCCAAACATCACCGCACACACCCCCAGACAGGCAAAGGACAGGGTGGAGGAGATCTCCCCCATCTTCCGCTGTAAGGGGGTGGTGGGGTCGTCCTGGCCCAGCAGCATCCCCGCAATGTGTCCCACCTGAGTTTCCATGCCGGTGGCGGTGACCACACAGGTGGCCCGCCCCCCGGTGATGACGGTGGAGGAGATGACCATGTTGGACTGGTCTCCCAACTCGGTGTCATGGGGAAGCGGCGACCCCGCCTCTTTGGATACCGGCACCGACTCCCCGGTGATGGCGGATTCGTCCGCCTGGAGTTGGGCGCTATGTAAAATGCGGGCGTCGGCGGGCACCAGGTCCCCCGCCTCCAGCTGGATGATGTCCCCGGGCACCAGCTGCCGGGTGTCCAGCCGCAGGAGTTGGCCGTCCCGCACCACCTTGGCCAGGGGCGCGGACATCTGTTGCAGGGCTTCCAGGGCCTTGTGGGCGCTGTTCTCCTGGGTGATGGAGATTACCGCATTGACCACCACAATGAGCAGGATGATGACTGCCTCCACCCAGTCCTCCCCGCCGGTGGACAGCAGGGACAGCACCGCTGCGGCCAGCAGCACCAGAATCATGGGGTCTTTGAGCTGGAGAAGAAAACGCACCGCCAAGGGGGTTGGTCGGGGCTTTTCCAGCTGGTTGGGGCCGTATTGGGCCAGACGTTGATGGGCTTGGGCGGAGGTAAGCCCCCGGGTGGGGTTGGTGTCCAGGTCCGAGACGGCCTGGGCGGTGGTTTTGGTGTACCACTGGGTCATACGCATGCACTCCTTCTTTGGTTCACAGGGGGAGAAAGAGGACAAAAAAAGACCAATCCGCACGAGAAATGCGCGGATTGGTCTATATTTTTCTCTTCTCTGTGCCCGCTGCACGTAATTTTGTGGGTGCATTGTATCAGGGGGCAAAGGGAGAGGTCAAGGGAAATATGACGAGGGGATTAACCCACGGCCTGGGACTCCACGGCCCCTTCATCGCCACTGGCGGAGGGGGCGGGGGAAGTAGAGGGGG
>NZ_NFHE01000031.1 GCF_002161235.1 Pseudoflavonifractor sp. An85 | reverse complement strand
TCCCGCACCATACAGGCCAGATCTGCGGCTCTTTGACAGGCTTGTTCCCGTTCCAAATTTGCCACATTCTCCTGCCAGTAGCGTACACCGCCGCCCTCTGTGATCCTGCAGAGAGGGTGTCCATCCCACTCCACGGGAAGTAGACCGTCCTGCACAGCTTGGGTGGTAAATCCCTCTCGCTGGAGTACTCGGCGAAGCTCCTGAAAAAATACTTCTTGATTCATTTTGATTACCTCCTTGGGCTTAGCGCCCTTTTTGAATTTTGATTGAAATGAAAAAAGGCGCCAATCTGATGGTCGGTCACGACCAACAAATTGACGCCTAGAACTTTGTATATTCTGTTTTGGAAAAGATAGCGCCCTTTTTGAATAAGCCGGTTTCAAAAAGGGCGCCAAGTGGGGATGTCTATGCAAATCTCAGGGGAGAAGGGGGTTCGAATCCCTTCGGTTACTGAGAAACAGCAGTTTACATCTATGGAATTTTCGGTGAAATTTTGAGGAGAAAAAGCCCGGAAACAGTTGATGCCGTAGGCTTTTGGCCTACGGCATCTATACTGTTTTGATTTTATGGTACGCCCGAAGGGACTCGAACCCCCAACATTCAGAACCGGAAGCAGTACCCCGTTGTGGCTTTAATACGTTGTGGTGCAATGGATTGAGACTATCCGGTTTCTGATTTGCAACCACCTTTGCAACCATAGTCCAGTTTTGCGATGTTTGCATGGAGTGTGGCGCTGTCCCGGTGGGTGTAGATGTTGGCGGTGGTCTGGATGTCTGCGTGACCCATCAGCTCCTTGGCCACGTTGAGCGGAACCCCGGCCCTCTGGAGGTCAGAGCAAAAGGTATGCCGCAGGCAGTAGGGGGTGAGGTCAGGAGCCACCACGCTGCGGATGATCTGATTGCGGTAGACCCCCGCCCCCATGGCAATGTCCAGATCCCGCTTGAAGCCTGTCCATAGTCGGCGCAAGCTGTTCTCGTTCTGCGGGTTCCCGGCCTGAGTCGGAAAGACGGGGGAGAAGGGCTTGCCCCTGGCGGCCAGGAGGCGCTGGCGCAGCTCAGTGCGCATGGGTATGTCCCGCTGGCCAGCCTCGGTCTTTGTTCCTTTGATTTTCCCGCTGCCAGATTCCCTGGCGGCGTGGACGTGGATCTCGTTGGCATCAAAGTCAATGTCTGCCCAGGTGAGGGCGGCTGTCTCTCCGGGCCTCATGCCGGTGTATAGAAGGGTGAGCACCCAGAGCCCTGCCCGGTGCGTCTTGGCCAGATCCAGAATGGCAGCACGCTCCTGGTCGGTGATAGATCTCCGCCGCCCCTCGGTCATGGCGGGAAGCTCCAGGAGCTCCGCCGGATCGTAGGCAATGAGCCTGGACTGCCGTGCTCGCCGGAACAGCTCTTTGAGCAGCAACCGGATCTTCTTGACGTGGGAGGAGCTGCGCCCGGCTTCGGCGTTGAGAATCTTTTGCAGGTGTACGTCCCGGACATCCTGGAGACGCAGGTGCCCAATGGCCGGCTTGACATAGCCCCTGTACTTTTCGTCATACATCCCCAGGGACTTGGGGGTGAGGCCCTTGTGGTCTTTGTAGGTTGCCTTCCATTGTTTATACCAGGCATCCACCGTCATGGCCCCGCCCAGCGTCTCCTCGCCCCGCTTGGCCTGGGCGATCTTTTCGGCCAGTTTAGTCATGGCCTCCAGCTCGGTTTTTCCTCTTGCGTAGTGTTTTTTCCCGTTCCATCTTGCGGTTTTGACTATATAATTATACTCGCTCACAATCTCACACCTCCATGGATGATGCTCTATTGCCTGCGCCCCTGGAGTGTGGTACAATAAAAGGGCGCAAAAATGCCGTGGTTTGGTCATCGTGGTAATTTGCGTATTCGTCGCCGGTGCTGGTAACACCTGCGACACCTTCCGCCCTCAGTGCTGGTAACACTGGGGGCGTTTTTTTATGTGATTTGGCAATCTCACAGGCTATTGAACAGGTTAAGAATTGCCTCCTCATTTTCGGAAAGCTCTACAATGGCTGCCAGGTTTCCATTGAACTCGCACGGAAACACACCAAACCACTCCAGAGTGACACCGCCATCGCTGACAGCCTTCTCCAGAGCCTCGGAGCCATCCTCAAACTGGTAGATTTCAATTTTGCCGAAATCGAAGGTGTATTTCTGCCCGGCTTTTGCTCCAACCAACTCTGCGCCCATGACCGTGGACTCATATTGATACCCCAGCTGATCCAGGCCGTTGCTGAATTGCTCAAATGGGGTTGCTTCTTGTTCAGGCTCTGGAGTGGACTCGGGCGCCTCCGGGCTGGGGGTGGGTTCCGCTTGGATGCTCTCAGTGGGGGATGCAGACGGGGTATTTCCTGTTTCCCCACCGCAGCCAGCAAGAGCAAGCGCTAACATCAATGCGAGGATGAAGGCAAGCGCTTTTTTCATGTTACATCGTCCTTTCTCATTCTGTTGGTATCTCAACATAATCTGTGACACCGCATATCATATAAAGTCCATATAAAGCACATTCTGCATCAATTTAGAGGTATCGCTCAAGTACGGTGGTAAGTTGCCCCTTGTACTCCCGTAAGTCGTAGATGTCCACAAGCTTGTACTTGGATTCATTTTTATTCTCGTCTGGAACGATGAGTGTTTTCTGATTGTCGGTGAGCCGCAACCTACAAATCCACTTTCGTGTATTTCCTTTGTATAGAATGTTGATGTAGGACTCAGTGTCTTTGTATGTGATGTCATGGATGTCGGTCACGTCTGCGAGCAGATTTTTAATGATAAAAAATGCTTCCAGTTCTTCCTCTGTGGTGACAATGCGAGGTTCTTTTTTGGCTGGATTTGACAAATTATCTGGCTGCTCATCAGGTTGCATCTGCTCTGGAGCAACAACATTACCCCCACTTCCGAGAGCGATCTTTATTTTATCGTTCATCATTTCGCTAACGAGGTCATTGAGTGCTTTCTTGAGAATGGGTCTAAATTTCTCCAGAACATTTTGAGTTTTAGCACCAGAGTAGCAGTTCTGCAGGAAGAAACGAATGAAGTCATCAGAGGGGGAATCCAGTTGTTTGGTGAAAAGGGACTTGAACTCGTGGGCGTATTTCAGCTCAGAGGCCGTGCTGGAAATTGCATCTACATCGAACACAGATTTACAGAATTTTTTTAGCTCTGGAACCTGGTTATCACGAATGTCCAGAATATTGATGGTCAAGAACGGGTCCTTATCCATTTTATTTGGATCATCCAAATCTGTATAGAATTTATAGAATATCCCGTTTGTTAAGATTGCGAATTTCGCTGTGGTTGTCCCGAAATAGCGGAAAAGTTGGGAATCGTGGCGGTCTAGGTTTTCGTTGATGGACTTGCACTCAATAAGAATGGCCGGTTTTCCATTATTGATGATTGCATAGTCTACCTTTTCGCCCTTTTTAATACCTACATCTGCGGTGAATTCGGGTACAAACTCCTGTGGGTTGAAAACGTCGTAACCCAGCATTGCGAAGAATGGCATGATAATTGCCGTTTTTGTGGCCTCTTCTGTTTGCAACGAATCCCTCATGCTTTCGACCCTTTTCGAGAACTGCTTCAACCGATCGATGAAATCCATATATCTCTCTCCTTTTATTTTATATCGCCTTGAAAAGCGACAGCCTTACCTAGTATGCGTATATTATTTAACTCTTCCCCTGAAAAGCGTTTGGTTTCGTACATTGGGTTTTCTGAAAAAAGCATAAGAATTCCGTTTTCTTTGTCATAGTATACCCGCTTCAACATAGCCTCGTCTCCAATTAGGACAGCGGCGATCTCTCCGTTGTTTACGATCTCTTGCTTCCGAATGAACACAATATCGCCGTCCTGGATTCTTGCTCCTATCATGCTGTCGCCTTTGGCCCGGAGACAGAAGTCTGCTTTGACGTTCTCCCCAGCCCCCATATAGGCCTCGAAATGGTTCTCAGCAAAGATGGGCTCACCGCAGGCTATGTTGCCTAGTAGGGGAAACTGTTTTACCAATACGGGAGAAAAGTTGTTAGCGATGTAGTCATTTGGAAAATCGTCAGCGAATGGCTGGGAACTCATTTTCTCCATCCAAGCGGATTTGTTTCTATGCTCAGATTTCCCCAGAAGATAGTCCATATCGACATTGAAATAGTCGGCAATAGCTTCTAGCATTTCTATCCCTGGCTCTCTCTCTCCTCGCTCATACATATTTACACTGCTTTTCGAAGTCCCGATCTGATTCGCAAAATCTTGTTGAGATAAGCCTGATTCTCTGCGTAGAAGTTTCAGCCTATCATTAAACCTTGCCATCCACAGTCCACCTCCCTTCATCTTAATCTAATTATACACATTTTGTGCACTCGTTCAATCTAACATTGTGCACAAAACGTGTACGGAATATTTGTGTACGTTTTATTTGTATATCAGCTTGACTGAAGAGTACTATATGTGTACTATTGTTATAACGAGCACAAATAGTGCACAAAGGTGGTGAAGAATATGAATCAGTTTATGACAGTTGGTAAGATTCTCCGTAATCTACGTGGGAATAGAACTCAGGACGAAATTGCTTCAGATTTGGGGATTACCAAGTCTTCTTGGGCAATGTATGAGAGAGATGAGCGAATTCCAAGGGATGAGGTCAAGGTCAAGATTTCCAATTATTTCGGAATGACTGTCCAGGAAATTTTTTTCCCCAATCAGAGCACAATAAGTGCTCAACAAGACAAAAATGGCAGGGTCACTGTATGAAGGGAGTGATTTATATGGCGACACAAACGCCTATGTGGCGGGACGTCTCCGCCAAGAAGAAAGATATGTTCGCACGCCACGGCGTGGCCATGCTGAATCTCAAGCAGGTGGCGCAGGAGTTTGGATGTAAAGACGAGCGCACCGCAAAAAAAGAGTTGGAGGCCCTGGCCGTCCCTGGGATCTCCGTTGGCCGTCGAGTGCTTTATGAGGTTGATGTGTTGGCAAAAGCCCTGGTGGCCAGACGTGGCATGAACTGAGCTGAACAACCAGAATTTGAAAGGAGTGTAACTATGAATGACCTGATGATTTTCCAGAGCCCGGAGTTCGGGCAGATTCGTACCGTGGAGGTGGACGGTGAGCCGTGGCTGGTGGGCAAGGACGTGGCCCAGGCACTGGGGTACAGCAATCCCAGAAAGGCGCTGGCCGACCATGTGGATGAAGAGGACAGGCGGCAGGATGATGGGGTAACGATTCGTGACCCCATGGGCAGGGAACAGCACCCGACCATCATCAATGAATCCGGACTGTACTACCTGGTGTTGTCCAGCAAGCTGCCCGGGGCCAAGAAGTTCCGCCGGTGGGTGACCAGTGAGGTGTTGCCCTCTATCCGAAAGACTGGCGGTTATGCGATTCCGCAGGATTACCCGTCCGCCCTACGAGCCCTGGCCGCAGCCGAGGAGCAGCGGCTGGCCCTGGCCGCCGAGAACGAGCGGCAGAAGCAGCAGCTGGCCGACTTTGAGCCCATCCGGCAGTATGTGGACACCATCCTGGAGAGCAAGGGCGCCCTGGCGATCACGCAGATTGCCGCAGACTATGACATCAGCGCCCGGAGGCTCAACCAGATCCTCCATGATGAGGGCGTCCAGCGCAATGTCAACGGCCAGTGGATCTTGTACCGCAAGCACATGGGGAAGGGGCTCACCAGTTCAAAGACCATCCACTTCATCCATGCCGATGGCCGTCCCGATACCAAGATGCAGACCCAGTGGACACAGAAGGGACGGCTGCTCATCCATGAGATTCTGACCCGCCGTGGCATCCTGGCTGTGATGGACAAAGGAGTTGCAGCACCCGGGGCGTGAAAGGAGGAGGGCTCTGATGCTGCCAGTTAGGTTAATTCCAATAAATAATATTCCGGACAATCCTGTGATCTGCAATATGCAGCGCACTGGCTACCCGGATGGGAGGGAACCCGCTCTCCCTCACTGCCCGATCTGTGGCGGAGTATGCGAAACGGTGTATACCGTGAGCGGGTTTGGAGTTATTGGCTGTGACATCTGTGTGCAATCGGTGGATGCCGATGAATGCGCCGATTGCTTCCAGTGAAAGAGGTGATTCGATGATAACCAAAGTAAAGACTGCCAACCATGAGGAGTGGCTTGCCTTGCGTGGCCAGTACATTGGCGGGAGTGATGCGGCGGCGGTGGTTGGCCTGAATTCCTTTGTGTCCCCGTACTCCCTGTGGGCGGAAAAGACGGGGCGTGTGCCCGGATTTGCTGGGAATCTGGCCACGGAGGTGGGCACCTGGCTGGAGGAGTTCATTGCCCAGAAGTTCGCCCGGGAGACGGGGAAGAAGGTGCGCAAGTGCAACCTCAGTTTTCTCAACAGCAAGTACCCCTTTGCCATTGCAAACATTGACCGGGAGATTGTTGGAGAGGATGCGGGACTGGAGATCAAGTCCACGGACTCCATCAACCTGAAGAAGTTCAAGGGCGGGGAATATCCGGCAAACTACTATGTCCAGTGCGTCCACTACATGGCGGTGACTGGAAAGAAGCGGTGGTATCTGGCCGTACTAATTGGAAACCGTGAATTCAAGTGGTTCACCATCGAGCGGGACCAGGCCGAGATTGACGCTCTGATGGGCGCAGAGGCCGATTTTATGGAGCATGTGAAGAACAACACTCCACCGCCTCTGGATGGCTCACAGGCCACTTCTGAGGCCATCCTGGCCATGCACCCTGAGAGCGATGGGCCGGACTGTGACATCACTGTCTGCGCTCCTGACCTGCGCCGATATGTGGAACTCAAGCGGCAGATCAAGGAGCTGGAGGCAGAGGCGGCGCAGTGCTGCAACGTGGTCAAGGACTTCATGGGGGACTCCGGCGGTGGTGATTGCGACGGGTTCTGTGTTTCCTGGAGGACATCATCCCGGCGCACCTTTGATGCAAAGCGATTTGCAGCGGACAACCCCGATGTGGACTTGTCCGGCTACTACAACGAGACAACCACCCGGACCTTCCGGGTGACGCAAAGAAGTTAAGGAGGCTGTAAAAATGGCAGGCATGATTCAGAAGAAAGTGGAGAGCGTGGCCGAGAAAGGCAAGGCGCCCACCATGCAGTCCCACATCAAGCGGATGGAGGGGGAGATCAAAAACGCCCTTCCCGCCGTGATTACCCCTGAGAGATTTACCAGGATTGTGCTCTCAGCAATCTCCGCAAACCCCGACCTGGGCAAGTGCACACCGCAGAGTTTCCTTGGCGCCATGATGACCAGCGCCCAGCTTGGCCTGGAAGTCAATACACCACTGGGACAGGCCTATGTGCTGCCCTACAAGAATAAGGGCGTCCTGGAGGCCCAGTTCCAGCTTGGCTACAAGGGTCTCATTGATCTGGCATACCGCTCCGGCGAGGTGGAGGTCATCCAGGCCCATGTGGTTTATGAGAACGACGAGTTCGAGTGCGAGTATGGCCTGGAGCCCAAGCTGACCCACAAGCCGGCAGACCACGGCAGAGGTGATCCTGTCAAGGTATACGCCGTGTTCAAGACCAAGAGCGGCGGGTACGGCTTTGAGGTCATGAGCATGGAGGATGTGCGCCGCCATGCGGAGAAGCGCAGCAAGTCCTATTCCAGCGCCTACTCTCCGTGGAAAACCGACTTCGAGGAGATGGCCAAGAAAACCGTGCTCAAGCGGGTGCTGAAGTACGCCCCCCTCAAGTCTGATTTCGTCCGGGCGGCTGCTCAAGATGAGGTCATCAAAACGGATATGGCCCCGGATATGTACGATGTCCCGGCAGAGACCACCATCGAGGCGGAGTTCACGGAGGTTGTGGTTGACCAGGAGACTGGTGAAGTTGTGGAAGGAGCTGTGACACAGTGCTGAACCACATCACCATCATGGGACGCCTCACCCGTGACCCAGAATTGAGGTACACCCAGAGCGGCACCGCTGTGGCCGGGTTCTCCCTGGCCGTGGAGCGGGATTTCAAGGGAGACACCGGAGACAGGGAGACGGATTTCATCGACTGCGTGGCATGGCGCAGCACCGCTGAGTTTGTCTCCAGGTACCTCTCCAAGGGCCGCATGGCCATAGTGGATGGCCGTCTCCAGATGCGGGACTGGACAGATCGGGACGGCAACAAACGCCGCTCAGCTGAGGTGGTGGCAGATCACGTCTACTTCGGGGACTCCAAGCGGGAAGCCGGGACCTCACAGGGACAAATCACGGCATACCAGCCCATCGGAGAGGTAGATGCCTTTGAGGAGTTGAAAGACGATGACGGTGAACTTCCGTTCTAAAGTGAAATACGGCAATCGCAAGATCACCAGGGATGGGATGACCTTTGACTCTATCAAGGAGTACCGCCGATGGTGTGAGCTGTCACTTCTGGAGCGGGCCGGTGAGATCACGGGCTTGGAGAGACAGGTCAAATATGTGATTGTCCCGGCCCAATACGCTCCGGACACTGTGACAGCCCGTGGCAAGATCAAGCGGGGCAAGCTGCTGGAGCGGGAGTGTTCCTATGTGGCAGATTTCCGCTACCAGATGGACGGGGAGACCGTCGTTGAGGATGTGAAAGGCTGCAAGAAAGGGGCGGGCTACGAACTTTTCAAAATCAAAAGGAAACTGATGCTGTATCGATACGGGATCAGGGTCAAGGAGGTGTGAAAATGCCGAAACCTGGGGTAATGCTGTACTTCGATGTTCGGACTTGCCTGAAACGACTGACAACGGAGCAAAAGGGACAGCTATTCGAGGCGATCCTGGACTATGGGGAGCACAGGGTTGAGCCGGAGCTTGGAGACGACATTGGCTTGACCATTGCATGGGACTTCATTCGCCATATGGTAGACCGGGATGATAATCGCTATTCCGATATATCCAAGAAACGGTCTGAGGCTGCCACCAAGAGGTGGGAAAAGGAACATGCAAATGCACGCAGAAATATGCAAGCTGATGCAGACAGTGCAAATGCATACAGCACAATGCAAATGGATGCAAATGTACAAAATCCTGTGGCCTTCCGTGGATGTGAACAAAAACCTAGCAATGAATACCCGGAAAATTTACATGAAGCTATGCAAATGCATAACACCGGATGCAAACCGATGCAAACGATGCCAACTACAACTACAACGACATCTACACCTACACCTACAACTCCATCTACAGCTACAACCACAACAGCAACAACAACCCCTCCCTTGACCCAGGCGCCGAAAAACCCAGCGTCGCAGATGGACTTTGAAATAATGCGGCGGCAGAAAATTGAGATGCTCACACAGCAGAGGAGATGAAGCGCATGAGTAAATCGACCCAGGCCCAGCGGGTGCTGGAGTATATAGAGCAGTTCGGGAGCATCACTCAGATTGATGCCATTCAAGACCTTGGTGTGATGCGCTTGGCTGCCAGGATTGCAGATCTAAGACAACTGGGGTACTCCATATGCAGCACCACGGAAACCGTCAAAAACCGATACGGTGATACCTGCTACGTGAAACGGTATTTCCTGCATTTCGAGGAGGGAGAGGCAGTTGAAGGTTAAGACCAAGAAGCGTATATGCGGGTTGGTTTTCGGGCTGTGCTTCCTCAGCGCCTATGGTGTTTGTGGAAGTTTAGAATGCCAAACGATTGGGAATTTGTGCGGAGATGTTCTCTTGTTGACATTCCTTGTAGTTGGCACGTTCGCTGGCTATAAGGGTGGGTATATATGGTTTTGAGAAAATCACAGAAGGGAATCGAGATACAGGTATGAACAAGTACATTTACCACGGCGGAAAATCCGCTGAAGAAGGTCTTGCCACTGTATCGGTGGCAAAGACGCCCGGCACAGATCGTTACGACGTGCAATTTGAATTTTACAGTATATCGGCCGGCATGAATGCTCTGGAGGCAATCGTTCGGTGTTATGCGGAATATATGGGTGTGCCTCCATGTCATATCGCCAGTGTGCTTGGTGTTGTCACAAGTTCGGTACAAGGAACCGAGGTCAGGAAGGAGATAACGTGATGTTTCGATATAAGCCCAGCATTCCTGTGCCCTACAAGCGTCAGGGATATATATACTTCAGGTCCCTGCAATACCCCAATATGTCAGAGAAGGATAGACAGCGCATCCGGGCGCTGTGCGAGCGCTCAGCGGGACATCTGAGTAAGGCCATGCTGGAGTATGTCACCACCGGGAACAGCGTCAAGGCTGTGTGTCACAGACACTTTATTGCATCGCCCACCAGCATCTACCGGGCGTTAAAGCGGTACTATGAACTCTTCCCGACGGATCTATAAGATGGGAGGCAGGAGAGATGTTTGGAATCCAATTTTACCCCACCCCGAAGCCCGTGGTGGAAATGATGATGGACAAGGTGGAATGGTCCGGTGTCCGCTTTGTGCTGGAGCCGTCCGCAGGGAAAGGAGACATTGTGGACGGAGTGGCCAAGCGGCTGAAAGGCAAGGTACACCAGATCGAGTGCGTGGAAATCGACCCGGATTTGCGGGAGGTGCTGCGGGGCCGTGGCTGCTGCGTGGTAGGAGACGACTTCCTCCGATGGAGTAGCTACACCCGGTACGACCTAGTGGTGATGAACCCGCCATTCAAGGACGGGGACAAGCACCTTGCCCACGCCCTGGACCTGATGCGGCACGGTGGGCAAATCGTGTGCCTCCTCAATGCGGCCACTTTACAGCGCACTGAGAGCGCATTTCGGGCCGACCTGTACAGGAGGCTCAAAGAGTACGGGGCGACCATTGAGACGCTGCATGGGGCCTTTTCTGGGGCAGAGAGGCGCACCGACGTGGATGTGTCGTTGGTGTATGTCAACATCCCTCGGGAAAGCGAGGATGATTCCTTGCTAGAGGATTTGACCGAAGCGGAGGTGATGGACGGCACAGGCGGAGATGTCAACGACCTGGTGGACGCTGATTTTTTCCGGGGCCTGGTGCAGCGGTACAACTACGAGGCCCGGGCGGGGCTGGAGATCATCGACCATTATGAGCGACTGAAAAAGTACATCCCCTGTCAGGACGGGACAGGGGAAACCCAGATCATCAATCTATCGGTTGCCACCAAGGAGTTCAAGTACGTCGCCGACGGTGTGATGTCCAAAGAAAACGCATACCTGCGGGAGCTGCGGCACAAATACTGGGAAGCCTTGTTCGCTTCCCGTGAAATGCAGGGCATGATGACCCGTGATGTTCGGGAGAAGTACATGGCAAAGCTGGAGCAGTTCCGGTCCTATGATTTCACCTTGGCAAACATCTTCCAGATCAAGATTGACCTGTCAAAGGCCCTTGTTCAGAACGTGGAGGATGCCATTCTTGCCATGTTTGACAAGCTGACATATCAGCACTCCATGAGCAAAAACACAAACGTGCACTACTACGACGGATGGAAAACCAATGACTGCTGCAAGGTAAAGGCAAAAGTGATCGTTCCATTCTACGGACTATACGACAACCGCTGGGGAGGCTCATGGAGTGAGTACAAGGCCAGGGACTATTTGATGGAGCTGGAAAAGGTGCTCACTTATCTGGACAACGGGAGGACGGACGGTATGACGTGTGACAAGGTGATCATGGAAACCTTTCACGCCTTTCGGTACAGCGGCGAAAAAATCCGCTGCAAGTATTTTGACCTGGAGTTCAAGAAGAAAGGCACTGTGCACATCTTCTTCACGAATGATGAGGTGTTGAAGAAATTCAACATCTTCGGGGGACGAAAAAAGAACTGGCTGCCGCTGCATTGCCAAGAGGGATGCTGTGCGGACTGTCTTTGAAGCTGCCGGTAAAATCCTTTGGGGCTATGAGGTTCCGCCCAAGGATGACCAGCAGCTGATAGCCGAGGACATCTGGCAGGTGATCCGGCACCAGCTGTTTTTGGACTCCGGGAGCACCGACACATGGAGGGTGGATGCACGGGAGGCTATCCAGTGGGGGCCTGAGCCCTTGCCAATGATTAAGCGGATTGAGGAGTAGTTATGGACATCAAAATTTATCAGATCAACAGAACCCGGGATGTCGACCGAATCAAGTTCCTGGGGATGGACAGCCTTCCGGCTTTCCAGGGTAATCGGGACATCAACAGCAGGATCTACGACATGGTGTATCAGGGAAGCGTGGAAGCGGGAGATTTGGAAAATGTCTACCGCATGTTCAACAAAGATCGCCCGCAGGATTTCAAAGGACACTCCCTTTCCGTATCGGACGTAGTGGAGGTCGTGGATGGACAGGGAGAGGTTCCAGGATTCTATTTCTGCGACTGCATCGGTTTTCGGCGTGTGGAGTTCCATCCTGAGTTGGCCTCAAATCCAGGCGCACCAGAACGGTGTAGGCCATGGGCGGCATGGCTTGAGAGGAGGATGCGTCATGTCGTATGACGGCACCATGACCATCAAAGAGCTATCACAGCTGTACCACCTCAACCGTGAAATCGAAATGGATCGGATGAGGCTCAGAAACCTTGAAGCCAGAGCGCAGCCTGGGGCGCAGGTCATCACCGGTATGCCTCACACTCCCGGCACCAAGGACAAGGTGGGCGAGTGTGCGGCGGAAATTGCGGATCTTCGGGGGATCATTGAAGCCAAACACAAGCAGTGCCTCTATGAGCGGGCCAGACTGGAGCGGTACATAGCCGGTATTGATGACAGCCTTACCCGTCAGATGTTTAAGCTGAGATTCGTCAACGGCCTGACCTGGAGGCAGGTGGCCGCCTGCATCGGTGGTGGGAATACCGATGACGGATGCCGAAAAGCGGTGCAGCGCTATCTGAGAAAGAATTAAAGTTGTCCGTTTTGTCCGGTGTGAATGTGCTACACTGATATAGTAGGTGTATGCCAAATTGGTACATCTCCTTGGTAGAGTGGCGAACCGGAGGCCAGGCTGAATGAGAAAAGCCACGGCCTCCGGTTCGCTATTTTCATATCTCAGGTTGAAAAAGCGAGGGGGGCTGGATGGCTTCGAGGTTGACGGATCGGAGAAAGAAAAAAATCATTGCGGACTACGTCCAGACCGAAAATTACACCGCCACTGCGAAAATGAATGGCGTTTCTCCCAACACGGTGAAGAAGTTAGTGCAGGGAAATGCAGAAACTGCGGCTATGCTCACCCAAAAAAGGGATGAAAACACCAAGGACATTCTGGACTACATGGATGGGAAAAGAGATGTGGTGTGCCAGATTATTGATAAGGGCCTCACAGCCCTGAATGACCAGGAGCGATTGAATGAGGCGAGCCCCTCGCAGATCACCACGGCAATGGGTACGCTGATTGACAAGTTTACCCTGGCAGAGCAACGAAAGGCACAGACGGCTTCCGGTCCCTTTGAGATACCCGCCAGACTTGTGACATCTTCCTTTGTCGATGTCCACCGGGACATTTTGGAGCGTGGGCATACCGAGTATGTCCTGGACGGTGGGCGAGGGTCTACAAAGTCCTCCTTCATATCCCTAGAGATTCCGTCGCTGGTGGTTAACAACCCGCAGCTCCATGCAGTCTGCTGCCGTAAGGTGGGTAACACCATGAGGGACAGCGTGCACGCTCAAATCCTATGGGCTATTGATGCTCTGGGGCTTGGGGCTGACTTTGAATCCAAGGTTTCACCTCTGGAGATCACATACAAGCCGACAGGCCAGAAAATCTATTTCCGTGGTGCGGACGACCCCATCAAGATCAAATCAATCCGGCCGAAATTTGGGTATATCGGAATCCTGTGGTTTGAGGAGCTGGATCAGTTCAGCGGTGATGCTGAGTGCAGAAATATTCAGCAGTCTGTCATCCGTGGCGGAGACGATGCCTATATCTTCAAGTCATTCAACCCGCCCAAGTCGAAAAGCAACTGGGCCAACAAGTACCTTGTGCAGCCGAAGGAAAACCGGCTGGTGACCCATTCTACGTATCTCAGTGTTCCGCCCGGTTGGCTTGGAAAGGCGTTTCTGGATGAAGCGGAATACCTGAGGAAGATCAACCCAGCGGCCTATGAGCATGAGTATCTGGGGGTGCCAAACGGAGATGGTGGCATGGTCTTTGAGAACGTGGTCCTTGAGGAAATCTCTGACGAACAGATCAAGGCCTTTGATAGAGTCCTCAATGGATTGGACTGGGGCTATTATCCCGACCCCTGGGCATTCAATCGAATGCACTTCGATGCGGCCAGGCGGGTACTGTATATCTTCGATGAGCTGCGGGCCAAGAAGAAGGGAAACCGGGAGACGGCTGATCTGTTGCTGTCCCATGGAATCACCTACGATGACCGTATCACGGCGGACAGCGCAGAGCCCAAGAGCGTGGGGGACTATCGCTCCTATGGGTTTGACTGCCGGGGGGCAGAGAAGGGCCCAGGCAGCGTAGAGTACTCCATGAAGTGGTTCCAGTCGCTGGTCAAAATTGTGATAGACCCCAAGAGGTGCCCGCATACGGCGGAGGAGTTTACCTCCTATGAGTATGAGCGGAGCAAGGATGGGGAGATCATCAGCGGGTACCCAGACCGGGACAACCATCACATTGACGCCTGCCGATATGCAACTGAGCAAATTTGGAGGAGAAGAGGGCAATGAGAAAACTGAAAGAGTGGTTTCTGCTCACATTCCTGCCTGGGTGGGCCAAGGAGACAGTGCTCAGGGACAATAGAGCGCTCCAGCAGAAGCTGGACGCCCAACGGGCTGAGCTGGATCGCCTGAGGGCCTATGTGGACGGTCTGGAATTTGCCATCCGCCGCCGTGTGGTAGTCAAAAACGAGGTGGGCAAATGAGCGTGTTCAGCACAATTACCAGCAAGAGATACGGGTATGAAAACGCCTTTGGCGCATCTGATTGCACATCCAGCCAGATGCAGGACGCCATAAGCGAGTGGTTTGACCTGTTTTATCGACGGGACAGATCAAAGCAGGAAGATCCTTGCCAAATGATTCCCTATGCTGTGGTGAACAAGATCACAAAAACAGCTTTTGCTGAATACTCGGCAAAGGGGAAGAATGACTTTGCATCCAGTGTGCTCCACGGGTTAGATAATATTGCTGTTCGGGCCATGCATGATGCCTTGATTGGCGGACTGGCGTACATCAAACCGTTCCCTATGGGTAACAGGTTTGTCTATTCCAGCATTTCCAGAAACAATCTCCTGGTGTTCGGGAAGGATGTGGAGGGGAACCCAACAGACATCGGCTGTGCGGAGCGGACCATTGTGGGGAATGTCTACTACACCCTGCTGGAACGGCGCACGGTGGGCACGGATGGGCTTCTGACCATCCGAAATAAACTGTATCAATCTTCCAGTGATGATGTGTTGGGCAGACCGGCTCCGCTGACCAGCGTACCACGATATGCCGCACTGCCTGTGTCGTATACGTACCCCCAGCCCATCGGACTCGGGATGATCCCGTTGCGGTGCCCGGTTCCCAACTGCGTGGATGGGAGCACGGACCCTGTCAGTGTGTATGCAGCGGCGGTGGGGCTGATCCACAATATCAACCGGAATGAGGCAGAACTGTCCGGGGAGTTTGAACGAGGAAAGAGCCGCCTGGTGGTTTCTTCGGATATGTTGAAACGCCGGGATGGAAGCAAGGAACTTGTACTTGCTGATGATGTGTTTGTCGGGCTGGATGATAACCCGGAGGATGTTGGAATCACCATCTTTTCTCCGGCCCTGCGAGAGCAGTCCTTCCTGGCCAGAAAGACCGAGTATCTCCGCAATGTGGAGGGGATCATTGGCCTTAAGAGAGGTCTGCTGAGCGAGGTAGAGAGCGCCGAGCGCACGGCCACAGAGGTGACTTCCAGCGCCGGAGATTACAACCTGACTATCATCGACTTCCAGCGGATGTGGGAAAATGCAGTTAGAGAGGCGCTTGTGCTGTGCGGTGCTCTGGGCCGAATGTACCGCATCCAGGGGGCTGTTGACCTGAAAGGGGATGCTGCCATCATCGACTGGGGAAATGGGGTGCTCTATGACGAGAGCAAGACATGGACGGATTACAAGGCTATGGTGGCCGCTGGGCTGCTCCGCCCAGAGATTGCGGTAGGATGGTATTTCAATATGCCCACGAATACAGCCAAGGATCTGGAAGCAGTACGGGAGCGGTATATGCCGGCGCTGGAGGCTATGATGGATGTGTGAGGTGGTGTAGGTCATGGCTCTGACCCCAGAGCAGATTGCTGGATTTCGGGCGGCGTCTGAGGAGATCGCCCAGCCGGTCATCGACTGGCTGCTGCGTGACATCACAGAGCGGGTGGCCGGGGCCGGTAAGATGACCAGCACCGCCGCCTATGAGATTTACAGGGCGGAGGCCCTGGGCGCCGCCAAGAAGGACCTGGAGGACTTCCTGGCCAAGCAGCTTGGGCTGTCCAACAGTGAGGTGGAGAACCTCTTCCAGGAGGCCGCACAGATGGCGCAGGAGGACGATTTCGCCAGGGTTGGGGCTGCGATATCGGATGCGGGAAGGGCCACCCTGGAGCGCCTGACAAGGGCCGCTGTGGGGCTGGTTGGGGAGGAGCTGCGCAATATCACCCAGACCGCCGGGATGGTGTCCCCCATCACTGGCAAGGCGGAGCCGCTCCAGAAGGTGTACCAGGAGTGCATGGACGAGGCGGTGAAGCTGGTGGCCACCGGAGCCACCAGCTATCAAGAGGCAGCCAGACAGGCCACCCGCAAGCTGGCCAGCCGGGGAATTGTGTCCATCGACTACGCCAGCGGGGTGACCACCGAACTGGGAGCGGCTGTCCGGCGAAACCTGATGGGTGGCATGGGCCTGCTGGTGGAGCAGGTGACCCAGCAAGACCACGACGACCTGGGGTGTGATGGGTGGGAAATCAGTGCCCACGCCAATAGCGCACCAGACCACGAACCAATTCAGGGACGTCAGTACAGCGATGCGGAATACGAGGCTCTGAATGCCAGCCTTGCCCGTCGCATTGGTACATTGAACTGTGGTCATGTGGCCATACCGATCATCCTTGGAGTCAGTCTTCCCCAGTATACCGATGAGGAACTGGCCAGCTTCCGAGATGAGAACGCCCGGGGCGTAACCTGGGAAGGGCGGCACATGACCGGCTACGAGGCCACCCAATACCAAAATCGCATCGAGCGGAACATCAGGCTCCAGAAACGTCGAGTGCTGATGGATGAGGCGGCTGGAGACGAGGAGCAGCTGATCACCGACAGCATCAAACTCACACGGCTGAACCAGGAGTACGCCAGATACAACAAGGCCATGGGCTTCAAGAGCCGGGCGCAGCGGCTGGAGACTGTTGGCTGGGGAAGAAGTCAGGCGGCAAGGGCTTCGTACCTTGCAAGAAAGCAGAAAATGGAGTACAATAAGAAAAAACAGGCGGCACTTGATGTAATCCGTTCTGCAGATATGCCTAAAACGCTGAATCGAGGGAACCAGCTCAAACACATCAAGGAGGATGGACGGGACATTGGAAATCGCAGTTTCTTGTATGGAACTCTGGAAGATGCGCAAAAGCTGGTTGACAAGTATAGTGGTACAGGTGAACCGAAGATGGATCGGAATGGGAACTGGACGAATAAAGAGCACATTACTGCCGATCATATCATTGGCGTAGTTGTTGATCCTGATACCGGGGAATCTACACCAACGCACCGATTTTCCATTCATTACGGGAAACGTGGAACACATGTTGTACCAGCAAAGGAGGTAAAAGAATAATGACGCTCAAAGAGGCTCATGGGAAAAATGTTCGCATTACTCTGAACGACGGTTCCGTTTTTGAGGGGCTGGCGTATGACTACACCTCTGCGCTGGACAATGAACCGGACCCGGAGAGTATCACGATTGATCATACGGAACTCTTTGTTGATGAAATCAAGAGTATCGATCTGATCTGATCTGATGCGGAATTCAATCAAATACATTCAAAAGCACGGTGCGCATACGCCGTGCTTTTTCATGCCCACCCTGGCTTCATGAGGCCGAGGCGGGCTCTTTTTATACCCAAATACCCCCGGCCCAGGGGACTACAAAACGGGCGCCGCAAGAGGGGGACTGGCCCCACAAAAAGGACAGCGGTGAAGGAAAGGAAGGTCAATATGTTGGAATGGCTGAAGGAGATTCTGGGTGATAGCTACACCGATGAGATCGACAAGCTGGTGAGCACTGAAATCGGCAAGGGCTTTGTGGCAAAGGCGGACTTTGACGCCAAGAACACAGAGCTCAAGACGGTGAAGGGGCAGCTCGGTGAGGCCAATAAGGCCATCGAGGAGTTCAAAAACATGGACATCGACGGCGTGAGAAAGGCTGCTGATGACTGGAAAGCCAAGGCGGAGAAGGCTGAGCGGGACGCTGCCCAGCGCATTGCCGATATGGAGTTCGATGCGGTCCTCAAGGATGCCATCAATGCAGCAAAGGGCCGGAATGCCAAGGCGATCACTGCCCTGCTGGACGTGTCTGCCCTGAAACAGTCCAAGAACCAGGCGGAGGACATCAAGGCCGCACTGGAAGCCCTCCAGAAGGACAGCGCATATCTGTTCAGCGACGATTCCGCACTTCCTCCCCCGTATGCCCCCGGGGCTGGCAGTCAAAGCATGGGGCGAAATGATACCCTGACAGCCTCTATTCGAGCTGCTGCAGGGCTGAAAACGAAAGGAGAATAAGTAATGCCTAACGCTATTACGCTTGCACAGAAGTTTGTTCCGATTCTGGATGATATTTACAAAGAGGCCTCTTTGACCTCCATTCTGGACGGTGCGTCTGAACTTGTAAAGCAGGGATCTAACGCAAATGAGCTGATCATCCCCAAGATGTCTATGCAGGGGCTCGGAAACTATAACCGCAATAGCGGTTACGTTTCCGGAAACGTGACACTCACCAACGAGACTGTGAAGTGCAACTACGATCGTGGTCGTATGTTCTCTGTGGATTACCTGGATAATCTGGAGAGCGCTGGCGTTGCCTTTGGGAGTCTGTCCGGTGAATTTATCCGCACCAAGGTTGGTCCTGAGTTGGACGCTTTCCGATTTGCTCAGTATGCCAGCGCATCCGGAATTTCCACCACTGCTGGCGCAGTATTGAGGGACGGAGAAAAAGTTGTCGCTGCTCTGCGTGCGGCTGTATCTAAGATGGATGAGGACGAGGTTCCCGTGATGGAGCGCTATCTGTTCATCACCCCGTCCCTGCACGGTCTGGTGCAGGATCTGGACACCACTAAGAGCCGTGAAGTTCTCCAGAACTTTGCGGGTATCATCAAGGTACCTCAGACCCGATTCTATTCCAAAATCGATCTGAACGATGGAACAAGCTCCAGCCAGGAGGATGGCGGATACAAGAAAAACGCAAGCGGCAAGGACATCAACTTCATGATTATCCATAAGCCCGCAGTCATCCAGTTCCAGAAGCATGTCGCCCCCAAGATTGTAACACCTGACGCAAACCAGGAAGCTGATGCGTACAAGTTTGGTTACCGAAATGTCGGTATCGCAGATGTATATGAGAACAAGGTTGCCGGTATCTACCTGCACACCAAGGAATAAGAGGTGACCATATGGCTACGATCGACCGTAGACTTCTGGACCCTGATGGGGTGCCCGAGATTTCCGAAAACTTCAACCGTGTGTTGAATCTGGTAGACTCTGTGACCGGGAAACCTGGCCCTGCTGGTCCTCCTGGAAAAGATGGAGTTGGCATTGCATCCATCACCGGCTCCATCGACGGCGAGAACAACATCACCATTACCATCAATCTGACCGAGGGAGATCCGCAGGTTATCAAGGGAAAATTCACCCCGCCTGCCGGGGCCTGACGATAGGAGACAACTATGGTTGGATATGAGTTTTACGTCGGTTCATATTTCGGGCGAGCAATTCCTCTTGAGACATGGCCCGCCGCAGAACGTGAAGCGTCTGCACTACTTGCCAGGTACAAAAGGGATTACACAGTTACTGCACCCCCAGAGTCTATCAACGCTGAGGATATGGCCATCTGTGCGATGGCGGAAGTCATCTATGACCGTGCTGTAAAACTATCCGCTTCCATATCATCCGCATCCATCGGGAGTGTCTCTGTGAGTTATTCCACGCCTGCGGGCGTGGAATACTCTGAGAAGCAGCACGCCAGGAACGTCTACAACGCAGCCAGGCAGTACCTCGACATATACAGGGGGTGTGGATGATGCTGTTGCTGAAGCCACGAAATCCGGTATCGTATGCGCTGTGCAATCAGACGGTGACTATTTACCACATGGATGGACAGTCATGCACCAGGACAGTGAGGCATGACGCATTTCTGGACCACAAGAAAGTTCAGAGTGTGGATAAGACCGGCAGCCGGGAGGCCAGCAGCTTTCTGCTGGTTCTCCCTGGCTCTACGGTGCCAGTCTCCGTCGGTGATAAGGTTGTCCACGGAGAGGGCCCTGAGTGCCGTAACCGTGAGGACTGGGCTGCTCTGATTCCTGCAAAGGTACCGGGCCTCGTGGTGGTGCAGTATGTGGACGTGAAGCGATGGGCCGGGGAGATCGTGCATACGGAGGCGGGGGGATGAAAGCTACGGTGAAGATGAAGCCCACCGCCCAGATTGTCAAGCGAATCGGGCTTGATCAATCCGGCCAGGTCCAAAAGTTCTGGACCTCAACGGTGCTCCGGCGCATCATCCGATACATGCCCTATCAGTCCGGCATGACGATCAAGGTGACGGTGGCCCAGACCGACATCAACAAGCCGCTGATTGTGACGGACACCCCATATGCAAGGTTTTTGTACCACGGGAAACTGATGGTTGGCGATGTCACGGGCAGCCCGTGGGCCAGAAAAGGGGAGACTAAGCATGTTGTTGATACACCACTGAGCTACTCCAAGGCCAAGAACCCTCAAGCTGGGCCGTACTGGGACAGGAGACTGTCCGCCGCAGAGGGGAATGTCATGGCCAGGGAGCTGCAGAACTACATCGACAGGAGGGGTGGCAGATGACACCGCTGGAGACCATTCGGGCGTGGATTGCCACATACCCGGGCTATGACATTTTGAGCGCCTTTCAGTGTGACTTCACGGACCAAATCCCATCCAACGGTGGCATCTTCCCGTCCGGCCTCCTGGAGGTTAGCCGGAAAGAGGATATCCTGGGGAACGTAGAGGTGGAGAACCGATACAACTTCGGCCTCTACTATGTGTTCCTCAAATCCCCTGGGGACGATGTTGGGGCCACCGTCAATGCCGACTGGATCATGGACTTCCAGGAGTGGGTGCAGGCCCAGGGGATTCTTGGAGCGGCCCCGAAATTTGGCGATGAGACAATGTCTATCAAGGCAGAAAACGGCGTGTTATACGCCGCTGACGAAGAAGGAACTGCCACCTATATGGTGCAGCTCTCCGTGAATTTCAAAAAACGATTTGAGGTGAAATAAGTGGCGAAAATTGCGAGAAAACTGCTTGCCCACTTTATTAACGTGGACAAAACTGGTTCAACCGCTGTATATGAGCGACTGGGCAGCGATTTGGAGGAGTTCTCCCCTGAGCTGTCCGCAGAGGTGGAGTCTACCAAGAACATTCTGGGCGAGACGTCCATCAAGATTTCTTCTTATACCAAGACCGCATCCGTAGAGCCTTACTACGCTGACAGCGGCACTAAGCTGTATGAGCGGCTCCAGAAGATCATCGACAATGATCTTGTGCTGGATGACCTGAAGGCAGACGTGGTGGATGTGAAGCTGTGGGAGGAGGCTTCCCCCGAAAACAGCTATCCTGCTGTGAAGGAGGAGGTCATGATCGAGGTGGTCAGCTACGGTGGAGACACCACGGGCTATCAAATCCCCTTCAACCTCCACTATACCGGTGTTAAGACGGCTGGAACCTTCAACATCTCCACAAAAACCTTCACCCCTGCTGGTGCAGACTAATCAAAACGGGTGGGCAAATGCCCACCCGGTATTTTTTCAGGAGGAATCGCGATGGCTGATATTCTGACTTTTGATACTGGTGTAAAGGAATTCATCATCAATGGTGTTCCCGTGCGCTTTAATCCCGCAGACCCAAATCTGTATAGCCGGTTTTCTGATCTCCAGAGCGAAGTGGTACGCATTGAAGCAGACTTTGCGGAAAAGCGTGCTGGATGCACCGACACGGCCTCTCTGCTGGCTCTGACCAGCCAGTACGACAAGCGGGTCAAATCCATGCTGTCTGAGGTATTCGGCGGCGCCGATATGGACGCTGTATTCGGTGGGGCGAGTGTCATCTCCCCCACCGATGGCGGGAATATGGCAATCAAGAACTTTTTCGATTGCATTACCCCCATCATCCAGGATGGCGTGAAGGAGTATGCAAAACAGGAAGCCGTCCAGGCTCTGTCTGAGATCCAGCAATGAGCTACCGCATCCCACACGCCCTGGAGGTTGGAGGGAGAAGCTGGGACATTCGTACAGAATACCGGACGATTCTGAACATCATCAGCCGCCTGCAGGATGAGAGCAAACACCCTCAAGTGCGTGTTTTTGTGGCACTGTCCCTCTTTTATGTGGACTTTGCTGCTATGCCACAGACCCTGTACGAGGAAGCAGCGGACCAAATGATGTGGTTTATAGCCTGCGGGGAGGAGGACGATGGCAGACCCTCTCCCAAGCTGATCTACTGGGACTATGATGCAAACATGATAGCCTCCGACATCAACAAGGTGGCCGGACGTGAAATCCGTGGGGCGGAACCGCTCCACTGGTGGACATTTATCGGGCTTTACTGTGCGATTGGAGAGGGGCAGCTATCCGCCGTCGTCTCCATCCGGGACAAGCTGGCCCGGGGTAAAAAGCTGGAAAAATGGGAGCAGGAGTTCTTGTCCAGAAACAAGCGAAAGGTCATTCCGAAGAAGAAGAGAACAGCGGAGGAACAGGCGGAGGTAGACCGTATTAACGCACTGATAGACGGGAGGTGAGAGATTGGCAGACGGAAAAGTAACCATTGATACCTCGCTGGATAACGGCGGGTTTGAAAAAGGAGTAAAGAACATTGACAAGAGTTTTTCAGGCCTGAAATCGTCCCTCTCCGGCATTGGAAAGCTGATTGCCGGGGCCTTTGCTGTGGGTCAAGTCATCAGCTTTGGCAAAGCCTGCATCGAGCTTGGAAGCAACGTCGCAGAGGTGCAGAATGTCGTAGATGTAGCTTTTGGTGATATGACGTACAAGGTTGAGGAGTTTGCCGCTTCTGCTATCGAAAACTTTGGTATGTCCACCCTTGCGGCAAAGAAAACAGCATCCAATTACATGGCTATGGCACGTGGCATGGGTGTTGCCATGGACGAGGCCTCCAATATGTCCATCGCCCTGATTGGGTTGTCCGCCGATGTGGCTTCATTCTATAACCTGTCTCAGGAGGATGCAGCCTATAAACTGCAATCCGTGTTTACAGGAGAAACTGAAACGCTCAAGGAGTTGGGCGTGGTCATGACCCAGGTCAATCTCCAGAACTACGCCATGCAGCACGGGATGAACAGCAACATCCAGAGCATGACCCAGGCAGAGCAGGTGGCTTTGCGCTATGCCTATGTCACAGATGCCCTGGCCCTTGCGTCTGGGGACTTTGTCCGAACCCAGGACAGCTGGGCAAACCAGACCCGTATCTTATCCATGCAGTGGCAGGAGTTTATGTCCATCATCGGCCAGGCATTGACCACCATTCTTTTGCCCCTGGTGCGAACCCTCAACAGCATTGTTTCTGCACTGATATCCATGGCAACCGCTTTCGCATCGGTGATTGCCGGAATCTTCGGCGGGGAGGTAAAGCAGGTACAGCAGACCCAGACAGCTGTGTCAGGCGTGTCCAGCGGCATTTCTGAGGCTGTGGACAATCAAAACGCACTGACCGACGCCACGAAAGCCACCAACAAGGAGCAGGCCAAAAGTTTGGCATCCTTTGACCAGATCAACCGCTTGGCAGACGACACGTCATCCAGCAGCGGTGGAGGGGGCGGAGGGTCTGCTGGTGGTGCTGGTGCATCTGGAGGTGGAATCTCGCTGCCTGGAGTAGGCCAGGCCACAACTGATGTGGCTGCTATGACCGGCATGCTGGACAAGGTGACAGCGGCACTGTCTCCATTCCAATCGGCATTCGACACCGCTTTCTCGTCCATCGAGGCCGGTGCGGGCCGCATTGTCGGAGCATTTCAGACCGCCTGGCAGGATGTACAGACACTATCCACACCAATCCTTGCATGGATTCAGGGCGATCTGACCACGTTCTTCCAGACTGCCATCGTCACCATTGGAACGGTTGTTGGCGGTGTGATGGACAGTATGGGAATGGTGTTCCAGACCTCTTGGAGCGCCTTGATCTTCCCTGTGCTTCAGAAGATGACCACCGATATTCTCCCGTTCTGGACGCAGGTATACACGGAATGGTACAAGACACTGGGTGTGCTTTTTCAGGCGGTCAAAGAGATCTTCGACATGATCTGGATGGATGCTGTTGTTCCAGCTATGGAGTTGATTTTTGATGTGTGGAGCGATACATGGGACGCCCAGATTTCTGTGTGGGAGGAGCACGGCCGCCCGCTCTTTGATGCGATCAACGAGGCCATCAAAAAAGTCGGAGAATTCCTTCAAAATGTGTGGAACACCATCGTTTCTCCGGTCCTTGACTATGCTATGGACAAATTCAGCCAGGTTTGGGATGAATCCTTGCATCCTTTGGTGGAGAATGTCCTGGAATTTGCAGCAATTCTGGGAGAGACGGCCCTAGCAGTGCTGAACAACTTCATTCTCCCTGTGGTTGGATGGTTTGTGGACAGTTTTGGTCCCTCCATTGGTGGGGTGTTGGAGAATATCATTGACGGATTCTTCGGACTCGTTCGCTTTGTGTCTGATGCGGTGAACTCCATCGTCACGGTTGCGAAGGGATTTCTCCAGATTATCAAAGGAATCTTTACCGGTGATTTTGGCTCTGTTATGGATGGTTTCAAGAATATCTTCAAGGGTGCATTCAACTTTGTTTTGACCATGGCAGAGAACTTCATCAATTTCTTTGTGCGTGGCATCAACTCCATCATCTCCGGGCTGAACATGCTCAATTTCTCTATTCCGGATTGGGTTCCTGGAATTGGCGGAAAGCGGTTTGGCATCAACATCGGTAAGGTTTCAGAGGTCAGGCTGCCCCGACTTGCCACGGGCTCTGTGGTTCCTCCCAATAAGGAATTTGCAGCAATACTGGGTGATAACAAAACGGAGACGGAGATTGTCTCCCCGCTGTCCACCATGAAGCAGGCCCTTTTGGAGGCTCTTCAAGAGGCCGGAGTTGGCGGGTCCACCGAGGTGGTACTCAAGCTGGATGGGAAGGTTTTGGCCAGAAATCAGGTCAGGCACATCAATGATATGACTAGGGCGAGCGGCGCTCCTGTACTGATTGTGTGAGGTGAACCATGGAAGTATTGGTAATCAACGGCCGCGACTACTCCAAGTATGTGGAGCGGAAGGGGTATTCATGGTCGAGAAATGACCTGGACAGCCCAAACTCTGGCCGAGTAAAAAACGGAACTATGCGCCGCACGAAGGTTGCAGAAAAGAGAAGCTTGAAATATAACCTGGTTTCCATCCCGCAGCCTGAACTTGCACAGCTGGACACGGACATCAGAGAGAATACCTACCAGATGACGTATGAAGATCTGCACGGCGTAAAGACTGGGACTTTTTATTCATCGTCTCTGAGTGCGACGCTTGTGCAGGTATCCGGAGGGAAAAAGATCTGGGAAGGTGCATCATTTACAGCTACGGAGGTGTAGAAATGCAGCAGACGAGTGAACTTTGGAAAACACTCCTGGCCACGCCCGGAACATCAAGAGTATACAAGTTTTCTATCGACGGTGTGGAGATGGGGGAAAATACCGAATCGGATCACAGTGTGACACATTCGCTGTTTGAGAACCCCAGTATCGGTAATGCTCCCAGTGCCTCTTTGCACTATGAGGTGTATGCAGATGCCATTCAGAGAGGGCAGAAGATCCAGCGGTATGTACGCCTAGAACGTGGGAAACAGGTTTCTGAATGGCTCCCCGCCGGGGTGTTTTTCGTGAACACTGCAGATGTTGAGGATGGCCTGTGGACAGTGGATGCTGTGGATTCCATGCGAAAGGCAAACGTCCCCTGGATTCCTGAGCAGAATCTTGAGTTCCCAATGCCAATGGACAAGGTTATGGAGTTGACTGCACAGATCGTTGGCGTTGAGATTGATCCCAGGAGTGAGTTCGAGGCGACCTACTCCCTGGACTATCCTACGGAGGAGTACACCATCCGAAATCTATGGCAGTATGTGGCGGCGGCTCACGGAGGAAACATCATCATCACACAGGAAGGTAAGTTGCGTCTTGTGAAGATGTACGGTGAGCGTGATACCGCCACTGTTGCAGATGGCGACTACACATCCTTGGTGAACAATGGGAAGTGGCCACCTGTGAGCCGTGTCACCCTCATGAGAGATCAGTCCAATGGGGACACCGCCGGAGATGATACTGGCACAGAGATCAAAGGAACGTGCTTCACGGCAACACAGGAGATGGTAACCGACATCCTTGGACGGCTGCAGGGGATTGAGTACCAGGCGTACTCCTGCTCGGCTGCTGGACTTGATCCGGCGGCAGAATTGGGAGATGCCGTGGACTTTGGGGGGCTGCATGGCCTCGTTTGCCGAATTGAGGATGACGGATATGGTTTTCCGAATATCTCCTTCCCTGGGGAACGCCAGATGGATGAGCTGTACCCGGAGGATGGCCCAATCACCTCTGAGATGAAACGGGAAATCGGAAAAGCCAGAGCAGAAATTACAAAAACTGCCGAGGAGATTCGTCTTAAGATTTCGTCAGTTAACAAGAAAGTTGAATCATTGGAGAACACCTCCCTCACCGGATCTGCTACCGAATACTATCTGTCCACCAGCAAAACAGAACTGTCGGGAGGAAGCTGGAGCCAGACCGCCCCGGAGTGGACGGAGGGGAAATACATGTGGAGCCGCACCCGAACCACCCGGGCGGATGGCGGCACGTCATACAGTTCCCCCACCTGCATTGCCGGAGCCACGGGTCCTAAGGGTGAGCAAGGAGAAAAGGGCGAGACGGGAGCCCAAGGATCTCAGGGACCCAAAGGAGAAACTGGCCCCCAAGGTGCGCCGGGAGTCAAGGGCGAGGATGGACGGGGAGTGGCCAGCTCGGCGGTGCACTATCAGCTGCACACCTCGGGCACCACACCTCCCACGGGGACGTGGCAGACCAGTCCCCAGTCCATGACGGAAGCCAAGCCATACCTGTGGACCCGCACCACCCTGACCTACACCAGCGGCCCAGATTCTGTGTTCTATGCCGTATCCCGCAAGGGCGACAAAGGCGAGCAGGGATTAAAGGGAGACCCAGGTGAGCAAGGCATCCCAGGGACAGCGGGCGCCGATGGCAAGACCCCGTATCTCCACATTGCCTACGCCAACAATTCCACGGGAACTAGCGGATTCAGTACCACTAATGCCTCAGGAAAGCTGTATATTGGCCAGTATGTGGACTACACATCCAGCGATTCTACCGACCCCACCAAGTACGCCTGGACGAAAATCAAGGG